>NZ_SPMX01000001.1 GCF_012940005.1 Candidatus Accumulibacter contiguus
GGCAGGGTGTTCCCCGCAGGCGCGGGGATGAACCGGAAACATAAATGCCGTGATCGACACGGTGATTGTGTTCCCCGCAGGCGCGGGGATGAACCGGGAGTGCTCTCGGTATCGTTCTTCAACATCTCGTGTTCCCCGCAGGCGCGGGGATGAACCGCATCAGCACTCCCAGCCACCATCACCATCAACGTGTTCCCCATAGGCGCGGGGGATGAATCGGTTTCGGGCCTAGATGATTCCTGTGGAAGCAGGATCGATATTTCACTGCTAATCGTTGTTTTCAGGTTTAATCATGGTCCCGGAAAGTGAAGCCTGGCCCTTGCCACCAGTCGAGTCCGCAGGCGCCGGTGTCATCCGTTTGTCCTCTACGGCCAATGACGTGTAAATCAGCATTTGCTCGACCAAATTTTTTCGACCACAAAGGAGTGTTACATGGCAATCAGTCTGCAGAAAGGCGGTAACGTCAATCTTAGCAAGGAAGCCCCGTCCCTCAAGAGGATGATCATCGGCCTCGGGTGGAATGCCCGGGCGACCGATGGCGCGGCCTTCGACCTGGACAGCAGCGCATTCATCCTCAAGAGCGACGGCAAGGTTCGCAACGACGCCGATTTCATTTTCTACAACAACCTCAAGTCATCCTGCGGTTCGGTCGTTCACAACGGCGACAACCTGACCGGCATTGGCGAGGGGGATGACGAAACGCTGACGATCGAACTCGGCAAGGTTCCTGCCGAGGTGGACAAAGTCACCATCGCCGTCACGATCCACGAAGCCGAAGCGCGCGGTCAGAATTTCGGCATGGTGAGCAAAGCCTACATCCGTTGCATCGACGCAGACACCAGCAAGGAGATTGCCCGCTACGACCTCTCCGAAGACAGCTCGATCGAAACGGCGATGGTCTTCGGCGAGATCTACCGGCTCGGCGCGGACTGGAAGTTCAAGGCCGTAGGCCAGGGGTTCAAGGGTGGACTCGCCCCGCTTGCCCGCTCCTTCGGTGTCAGCACCTAACGGTCATGGCTGTTTTCACGGTAACCGGAGAAGTGGATCCCTTTCTACATGTCTCGCTGAACAGGGGTGAACGAATCTATTGTGAATCGGACGCGATGGTGATGATGGAGGCGGCGCTCGATCTCAAGGGGAAGATGACCGGGGGAATTCTCGGGTCGCTGATGCGACGCCTGGCCAACGGCGAGTCGTTTTTTCAGCAGCACATCGAGGCGTCTCGCGGCGACGGCGACTGCCTGCTTTCTCCGGTTCTGCCCGGCGCGATGCAATTGGTCGATGTCGGGCCGCGACAATACCTGCTCAATGACGGCGCATTCGTCGCGGCCGAATCCGGCGTCGATATGCAGGTCCAGATGCAGAACATCGCCAGCGCCCTGTTTGCCCAGTCCGGCGGTTTTTTTTCTCATGAAGACCGCCGGGACCGGCAAGCTGGCTGTTTCGGGCTTCGGGTCGATGTTTGAGCTTGACGTGATGCCCGGCAAGGAGGTGATCATCGACAACTCGCATGTCGTCTGCTGGGACAGTTCATTGCACTACGAAATTTCGGTAACCACCGGTGGTGGCGGGGGTGGCATGCTCGGCAATCTGGTCAACAGCGCCACCAGTGGCGAGGGGGTCGTTCTGCGCTTTTCCGGCCAGGGGAAAGTTTTCATCTGCTCGCGCAACCGGGACGCGTTTCTCGAATGGATGCGCAAGGAAATGGCTGGACAGCGGAGCAACCGCTGAGCTTTGGATCGGACTACACTTTTCAACGACAGGAGAATCAAAATGGCGGTGAGCCTGCAAAAGGGTCAGAAAATTTCGCTCGAAAAAGAGGCTGGAGGTGCGCTCAACCGGGTCGTCATGGGTCTCGGCTGGGATGCCGTAAAGAAAAAGGGATTTTTCGGCTTGGGCGGGGGGCAGAAGGAGATCGACCTCGATGCCTCGTGCCTTCTTTTCGACGAGAACCGGAGCTTGCTCGACGTGGTCTGGTTCAGGCAGTTGCGCAGCAAGGACGGCAGCATCCAGCATTCCGGCGATAATCTTACAGGCGCCGGAGAGGGCGACGATGAGCAGATTATCGTCAATCTCAATGCCGTGCCGGCCAACGTGAAGTCACTGGTGTTTACGGTCAATTCCTTCACCGGACAGGATTTTTCGCAGGTCAATAACGCTTTCTGCCGGATCGTCGATGGGGCCAACGGCAAGGAGATTGCGCGCTATGACCTGAGCGTTCAGGGAAGCCACACGGCGCAGATCATGGCCAAGGTGTATCGGCACGCAGGCGAGTGGAAGATGCATGCCATCGGCGAGAACGGCAGTGGGGTCACCTTCCAGGATCTGCTGCCGCTGATCGTGCCGCACATCTGATCTGTTCCTGCACAGCTGACGGAGTCTTGGTTGCGGCCTGGCAATGCCGCGAGATCGATGGGTGTGATTTACTTCTTCAGTGATTCCGTAATGAGTGACGCGACAGAAACGATCTCATCGTCTCGTCAAGAAGCCCTTTGCGGTACAGCAGTTGTGTCAAATCACAGCCCCCGGTCCCGAAAAGGTTTACTTCGAGAGCCAACGGCCCGTCATTGGACAGTGCGATATCCCACTGCTGAAATCGCAACTTTGGCAAGGCAAGCGCAGCACCGAGGGTAAAATCAAGAACCTGTAGCCAATCCGGCACGAATAGCGTCTTGAGCAATACGCCGGTATCCGGATGCTGTTCGACCTCAACCACGTCCAGGCCTGTTCCGTTGATGACTCGAGTAATTTTACCTGTTTCCTGGTCAATTGCCGCTGCCAGATTTCCGGTCTTACCACCGTTGTAGTTGTCATGAGCATTGCTGCCGGTCGGCAACTTCCAGAAACAGCGATGCAGGATCGGCCCCTGATCTTCATCGCATAAGACGATCATGCGCAAACTTGAAACGATTTTTCCAAGGCTGTTAACAAGCCTGGCGTCGGGCTGTATCGGGGTCTGAAAGAGATATCCCAAACGCTCGGTGTCGTGGGACTCCTGGATAAAATCAGGAACCTTGACGCGGCTACCGCCCCGGAACAATACACAATCATGCTCCACATCATAGGCATCGGCAAGAAACGCTCCGCGGCCAAATCCACTAGCGGATGGCTTGGAAAAAAAATGGATAGTTTTCGGGAGTTCTCAACCACGCATGGAGTACGACGGGATCTTCAAGTGCGTCGGCTCCCGCAAGGGGTCGGAAACGACCCGGCAAATAGATGGCGCGGGTTTCGGGAATACGGAGGTTTATGCTTTGAAACAGTGAATACATCAGCACCTTGTCCAACCCGAGACAATGCCAGGATCGCTCATTCAGTGCGTCGAGCCGGGATTCTGCCTTCCAGCCAACAAAATTTTCCTTTTCGGCGCTGGGGAGCGACGCTTCAAAAAGACGATAGGAGTAGTAGTCGCCAGGCCCAATCCGCCCAGGATGGCGTGCGAGGTGAACAATTTCAGCAAGCTGGCGAATGATGGATATGCCGTGGTCAGTACTGACCCGGCGGGCTTGCTGAACATATGCAGCAATTTTCTTGAGCATTTCGAGCACGCATCCTTTGATGAAAGGTGGGCGAGTGAGGGGCGAGCAAGGCCACGTTCTCCACTCCCATCGGGCAAGGAACAAGGGCTTGCAGCTCGCTGGATGGATGCTCCTCAATGGCGGTACGGCTGTTCAGAGGATTGTAAGCGAGCAGGGCCATGGGTTCAAACCTGTTGCCGGCCTGGAACGGATCTTCAGCCGCTTCACGAGATCCTTCCTGGTCATTGCACCAGCTCCAGGGACGAACAAGATCGCTTGAAGGTGCCAAGATGGCTTCGCATGCTCTCCCCCCGCCATGCCCGGACAACCGCAGCGCAAGGTGGGCCACGCCTGGTCGCCGGCGAGCACTTCAGACAACCTCTTGCCGTGGAAGCGGACGGGTCGATGCTTGTGGCTGACAGCGGCGACAGCGGTGTGACATAATCCTTTTTCTTGCCCGCCGATGCGGGCCGAACTTCTTCGGATGATCCATCGATGCCGCAGACCCTGTACGAAAAACTTTGGCAGGACCACCTCGTCCATCAGCAGGCCGATGGGACCGCGCTGATCTATATCGACCGCCATCTGGTGCACGAAGTGACCAGCCCGCAGGCCTTCGAGGGTCTCAAGCTGGCTGGCCGCAAGCCCTGGCGTGTTTCTTCGATCGTCGCTACCGCCGACCACAACACCCCCACCGATCACTGGGATCGGGGCATCGAGGATCCGATTTCGCGCCTGCAGGTCGAAACACTCGACGCCAACATCCGTGCGGTCGGCGCGCTCGCCTATTTCCCGTTCAGGGATCCTCGCCAGGGAATCGTGCACGTCGTCGGCCCGGAAAGCGGTGCGACCTTGCCGGGCATGACGGTCGTCTGTGGGGATTCGCATACCAGCACGCACGGCGCTTTCGCGTGCATGGCACACGGCATCGGCACCTCCGAGGTCGAACATGTTCTGGCCACGCAGTGCCTGCTGCAGAAGCAGTCGAAAACCATGCTCCTGCAGGTGGATGGGAGGCTCGCCAGGGGAGTGACGGCGAAGGACCTGGCGCTGGCGATCATTGCCCGGATCGGCACCGCTGGCGGCACCGGTCATGCCATCGAGTTCGCCGGGAGCACGATCCGCGGCTTGTCGATGGAAGGTCGGATGACGCTCTGCAACATGGCCATCGAAGCCGGCGCACGCCTGGGTCTGGTGGCGGTCGATGAGGTAACCATCGACTACCTGCGTGGGCGACCTTTTGCGCCCAAGGGCGCGCAGTGGGAGCAGGCCGTTGCCGCCTGGCGTGGCCTGCACAGCGATGCCGATGCCCGCTTTGATCGCGTCGTCGAGATCACGGCCGAGGACATCCGGCCGCAGGTGACCTGGGGTACCTCGCCGGAAATGGTGGTGCCCGTCGATGCCTGCGTTCCCGATCCGGCCAATGAAGCCGATCCGGTCAGGCGCGAAGGCATGGAGCGGGCGTTGCGCTACATGGGTCTGAGCCCCAGGCAGCCGATCCGGGAGATCCGTCTCGACAAGATTTTCATCGGCTCTTGCACCAACTCGCGTATCGAGGACTTGCGGGCTGCTGCCGCGGTGGTCCAGGGCCGGAAAGTGGCCAGCAACATCCGGCTGGCGCTGGTGGTTCCGGGTTCGGGACTGGTCAAACGGCAGGCGGAGCGCGAAGGGCTGGACGAGATTTTTCTTGCTGCCGGTTTCGAGTGGCGCGAGCCCGGCTGTTCGATGTGCCTGGCGATGAATGCCGATCGCCTCGAGGCGGGCGAGCGTTGTGCCTCGACCTCGAACCGCAACTTCGAGGGGCGACAGGGTGCAGGTGGGCGGACCCACCTGGTGAGTCCGGAAATGGCCGCGGCGGCGGCGATTGCCGGACATTTCTGTGATGTTGGCGAGCTGCTTGGCCGCAAGGAGAAGGGATGAACAGGCTGACCTGGATGCTGCTGGTGATCGTTTCGCTGACTTCGCTGGCGTCCTGCAACACCATACAAGGGGTGGGCAGGGATATCGAAAAAGGCGGACAGGCCATCGAGAGGGCTGCCAAGTAACGGTCATGACTTTTTCAGGCACACCCGATCATGGAAGTCATGACCGTTTCCCTCTCCCCCGACCCCTCCCCCGCGAGGGGGAGGGGAGACTCGTGAGTCGCATACGCGACTTTCACATTAAGGCGCCCTGACAAGGAGGAGTATGGACAAGTTCGTTTGCCTGGAAGGACTGGTGGCGCCACTCGATCGGGCCAATGTCGACACCGATGCGATTATTCCCAAGCAGTTCCTGAAGTCGATCCAACGTTCGGGTTTCGGTCCGAATCTGTTCGACGAATGGCGTTATCTCGATGCCGGAGAACCCGGCAAGGAAGACTCGTTGCGGCGGCTCAACCCGGCTTTCGTTCTCAATCAGCCACGCTATCAGGGGGCGCAAATCCTGCTGACGCGCCAGAACTTCGGTTGCGGTAGTTCGCGTGAACACGCGCCCTGGGCTTTGCTCGACTTCGGTTTTCGCGCGCTGATTGGCGAGAGCTTCGCCGACATTTTTTTCAACAACTGTTTCAAGAACGGTATTCTGCCGATCGTGCTGCCGGCTGCCGAAATCGACGCGCTGTTTGTGCTGGTCGAGGCCACCCCGGGCTGCCGGCTGGTGGTTGACCTCGAGCAGCAGCAACTGCGCTGTCCGGATGGCAGGGTGCTATCGTTTGTCGTGGATTCCTTCCGGCGCGAATGTCTGCTCAATGGCTGGGATGATATCGGTCTCACCCTGCGCCATGCCGATCTGATCCGGGCTTTTGAAGACAAACGGCGTATCGAGCAGCCTTGGCTGTTCGCCTGAGGGAGCGGAAATGAAGATTTGTGTTCTCCCCGGAGACGGCATCGGCCCGGAAATCATTGCCGAAGCAGTGCGTGTTCTGCAGGCACTCGCAATCGGCTGCGAGATGGAGGAGGGACTGCTCGGCGGCTGCGCCGTCGATGCCACCGGTGATCCTTATCCGCCAGCGACGCAAGCGCTGGCTCAGCAGGCCGACGCGGTGTTGCTGGGTGCCGTCGGCGGCCCGCAATGGGACAATCTGCCGCGCGCGCAGCGCCCGGAGCGTGGCTTGCTCGGGATTCGCCAGCAGCTTGGCCTGTTTGCCAATCTGCGCCCGGCGATCCTGTATCCGGAACTGGCCAACGCTTCCTCACTCAAGGCGGAGGTGGTGGCTGGTCTGGACATTCTGATCGTCCGTGAACTGACCGGCGACATTTATTTTGGCCAGCCGCGCGGCATCGAGATGCGGGTCGTGGATGGTCGGCAGGAACGTTTCGCTTTCAACACCATGCATTACAGCGAAAGCGAGATTCGCCGCATCGTGCGGGTAGCTTTCGAGGCGGCACGCAAACGCAACCGGAAGCTGTGCTCGGTCGACAAGATGAATGTCCTCGAGACCACCCAGCTCTGGCGTGATGTGGCCAACGAAACGGCGGTCGAGTATCCTGACGTCGATCTCAGCCACATGCTGGTCGACAATGCCGCGATGCAGCTGGTACGCAATCCTTCACAGTTCGACGTGCTGGTTACTGGTAACCTGTTCGGCGACATTCTGTCGGATGAAGCGGCAATGCTCACCGGCTCGATCGGCATGCTGCCTTCGGCGTCGCTGGATGCGAACAACAAGGGCCTGTACGAGCCCTGTCACGGTTCGGCTCCGGATATCGCCGGTCGCGGGCTGGCCAATCCTTTGGCGACGATTCTTTCGGCAGCAATGATGTTGCGCTACACCTTCGCACAGGAGTCGGCTGCCTTGCGTATTGAAAATGCGGTCAGGAAAGTGCTGCAGCAGGGTTACCGAACGGCTGACATTTACGAGCCAGGGATGCAGAAGGTGGGTACACGCGCCATGGGCGATGCCGTTCTGGCGGCGCTTTGAGTTGAATGACAGGAGTGCAAGAATGAGGAAGCTGGGTCTGGTGGGTTGGCGCGGCATGGTGGGATCGGTCCTGATGCAGCGGATGCTCGAAGAGGGGGATTTCGAACAGGTCGATCCGCTCTATTTTTCGACTTCATCGGTCGGAAGCAAGGCGCCCGTGCTGGCCGGCAAGGACGCCGGCACATTGCAGGACGCGATGTCGATCGAGGCGCTGAGCCGGATGGACATGATCATCACCTGTCAGGGGGGCGACTACACCAAGGAAATCTTCCCTCGGCTGCGTGCTGCCGGCTGGCAGGGGCACTGGATTGATGCGGCTTCCACCCTGCGCATGCACGACGACGCGGTGATCATTCTCGATCCGGTGAACCTCGATGTGATCAAGGATGCGCTGACCAGGGGCGGTCGCAACTGGATCGGTGGCAACTGCACGGTTTCGCTGATGTTGATGGGCATTGGCGGTCTGTTCCGGCAGGATCTCGTCGAATGGGTCAGCGCCATGACCTATCAGGCAGCGTCCGGGGCCGGAGCACAGAACATGCGCGAACTGCTGCAGCAGATGGGCGCGCTGCATGACGCGGTGCGCTCCGATCTGGCCGAGCCGGCCTCGGCGATTCTCGATATTGATCGCAAGGTTGCAAGGAGCATGCGATCGCCGGATTTCCCGACCCGGAACTTTCGCAACACGGCTCTGGCCGGTAGTCTGATACCGTGGATCGATGTGCCGGTCGAGGGCGGCCAGTCGAAGGAAGAGTGGAAAGGCGGTGCCGAGTGCAACAAGATCCTCGGTCGTCCGGCCTTTCGCACGCCGGGCAGCATCCCGGTCGATGGTTTGTGCGTACGTATCGGTGCGATGCGTTGTCATGCGCAGGGTTTGACCATCAAGCTCAAGAGTGATGTGCCGTTGACTGATCTGAACGAGATCATTGCCCAGGCCAATCCGTGGGTGAAAGTGGTTCCCAATGAACGCGAGATCACCGAGCGGGAACTGACGCCGGCCGCGGTTACCGGGACCCTGGCCATTCCGGTGGGTCGTTTGCACAAGCTGGCGATGGGGCCGGAGTATCTCGGCGCTTTCACGGTCGGGGATCAGTTGCTCTGGGGAGCGGCCGAACCGCTTCGCCGAATGCTCCGTATTCTGATAGAGGACTGATTGAATCATCGGGTCCGGGAAGTCGTTTCTGACCTTGTCGAGGCCTTTGGACCAGAAGAATGTTTAGCTTGCATGGCTAAGTTCATGATGTTATTTTAATTATTCCGATGTGGACGCTCAGGGATGCGCCGTGGCCAAGAATATGAATGACACAACCGCTAATTTCCGACTACGGGTCTCGGCATGGGCAGTCGCGTCGTCTCTGGCGCTGGCGGCTTTGCCTTTGGCCGCTGAGGCTGCCGGGCTCGGCAAAATCACCATCTTCTCTGCGCTTGGTCAGCCTTTGCGCGCCGAAATGGAGGTCTTTGCGACCCGCGAAGAACTCGCGGGAATGAGGGCACAACTCGCCTCTCAGGATGCCTTCAAACAGGCTGGTGTGGATTACGCGCCGGCCTTGTCCGGCATTACGCTCAGACTGGACAAGCGCGCCAACGGCCAGCCGATCATCCGGCTGACCTCGACCCGGCCGATCAACGATCCATTTGTCGATTTGCTGCTTGAACTCAACTGGCCAAGCGGCCGCTTGATCCGCGAGTATACCTTTCTGCTCGATCCGCCCGAGTTCGCTGCCAAGAACGCCGCCGCGGCACCAGCCATTGTCAGGCCGCTCGCAGAAGCAAGTCCGCCGCTGGAGGACCGGCCAGCGAGGGCATCCTCCAGGTCGCGGGCCAGCGAGCAGGTGCAGAAGCCTGCGGATGGCGGTGCCACCTACGAAGTCAAACGCGGTGAAACACTGAGCAAGATCGCGAGTGAACTCCGGCCTGAGGGTGTGTCTCTGGACCAGATGCTGCTTGGGCTCTTTCAAGCCAATCAGAATGCCTTCGACGGTGGTGACATCAACCGCCTGAAGGCTGGCAAGATTCTTTCCGTACCGGACAAGGCGACCCTTGAGACGATTCCGAAAGGAGAAGCCAGGACCGTCATCGTCGCACAGTCGTCGAACTGGGGCACTTATCGTCGGAAACTCGCAACCGTCGCGGCCGATGCTCCCGGCAGAGAAGAAGGTGCCAGGCAGGCGGCGGCCGGCAAGGTCACCACCAGGGTCGAAGACCGGGGGGGGCCTGCTGCCGAACCCAAGGATCAACTGAAGGTATCCAAAACCGATCTCCCCGGTAGCAAATCCCTGCCAGCGTCCAAGCGTACCGACGAGGATCTGATTGCCAAGGAAAAAGCTCTCCGGGACGCCAACGAACGCCTGGCAAGCCTCGAGCGGAATGTTGCGGAACTGCAGCGCCTGGTGGAACTGAAGAGCCAGAACCTGGCAGATCTGGAGCGGCAGTCTGCTGCCAAGGCCGTGCCCGCGACCGAAGCAAAGAAGGTGCCGGAGGTCGCTGCCTCGCCTACGCCCGCTGCGGCGCCGCCGCCAGCCAGAGTGGAAGCTGCACCGGCAGCCGTCCCGGCAGTTCCCGCAAAGCCTCTGGAACCACCGGTGGATGTCAAGCCGGTGGAACCTGTGGCCAAGCCCGAGACCGTCGGACCCAAGCCGGAAGCCGTCAAGGCTGAGGTCAAAGCAGAAGTGCCCCCGGTTGCGGAGCCGCCAAAGCCGGTCGATCTGCCGAAACCCAAGGCGGTGGTTCCCCCACCGCCTGCAGAGGAGCCCGGTTTTATCGAAGAGTTGCTCAACAGTACGGCCTTCCTGGCGGCAGGGGGCATCATCATCGCGCTTCTCGCCGCGTACTGGTTTGCCAAACGTCGTCGCGCCGGCGATGGCGAGGCGCCGCTCGAGGACAACAGTACATTGGCGCCAGCCGTGGATGAAAACCTCGCGGCCAAGTCGGTTTTCCGCACTACCGGCGGGCAAACGGTCGATACCACCAATTCAATGCCGCAAACCGATTTCAGCCAGGCCGGTCCAGGCAGCATCGACACCGATGAAGTGGATCCGGTTGCTGAAGCTGATGTCTACATGGCGTACGGCCGTGACGCACAAGCGGAAGAGATTCTCCTCGAGGCAAAACAGAAAGATCCCAGGCGCCACGCCATTCATTTGAAGCTGCTCGAGATTTACGCCAGCCGCAAGGATGTCAAACCATTTGGCGTGCTCGCCACCGAACTGTTCAACGCCACCGGTGGGGTTGGCGCGGAATGGGAGAAAGCGGTGGCGATGGGTCTCCAGCTTGATCCCCGGAATCCGCTCTTTGGCTCTGCCGGGCAGCAGGCTGAAGCAGTGTCTGAGGAAGCTGAAGCACCCGCCACCTCTCCTGAATCCTTGCGGGACACGCTTACCAAGCCGGAGCAAATATTGGCGATGACGGCTGCTGCTGGTGTGGCTGCTGGCGTGGCCGCAGAGCGGTCGGCAGTGGGACTTGCCGGCGAGGTGCAGGAAGCGAGGCCGGAGCCGGTCTCTTTGGCGGATCTGGATTTCGATTTCGGCAGCAACAAGCCTCGTTCAGCGGCGCCGGAGGTCACTGATGATGCCTACCTTGAAGCCACTCTCGCCTACCCGAATCCTGCCAAACGGGACACCCTCGATTTTGATCTGGCCGCCTCCCTGCCGAATGCCGAGCCGCCTCCAGAGGAGGACAGGCATGATGTGCAACTGGTGGATGACGCCAGTTCTCTGGAGGTTACCATGCTGGTGGCTGCAGACTCGAAGCCGAGCGCCGGCCTGGATTTCGAGTTTGAGCTGGGATCCGACTTGCCTGACGAGGCCGGCTGGGATGAACGAACGGTTACGCACGCTGAGCCGGAACAGACCTTCGACATCGGATCGTCGGATACGGAAGCGCTGGAGTTCGATGTCGCGCTGACGGAGTCGACCGTCCTTGGTGACGCGATGCAGCATGCGGCGTTTGACATGTCGTCGATCAGTCTTGATTTGGCCAGCGACGATGCCTTCAACGAAGCCCCCACGGTATTGGTCAGCCGTTCAACGGGTTCTGCCTTCGAGGAGGATCAGGAGGATACCCTGGTGAATCCGGATTTTGCGATGGAAGAGACCGACACCGGGATAGAATCGCCGCTTGGCTCGCTGACCGATTCGACATTGAGCCCCGAGATCACCTCCAGCGAAGAGGTAGCCACCAAGATCGACCTTGCCAAAGCCTATCAGGAAATGGGCGACCTGGAAGGAGCGCGTGAACTCTTGCAGGAGGTTGTCAATGAGGGCGATGTGGCGCAGCGGCAAGAGGCGCTCAACCTCCTTGGCGGAATGCGCGAGTAGTCGTCGACGATACGGCCCTAGCCACCCAGGGCGATGGTCATCGCTCTCTTGACACGAAAGGTCGGAAGCTGCTGTGCATCCAAGCGCCCGTCTGCTCGTCTGGTTTCTGGTACTGGTGGCGATTCAAGGTCTGGAAGGCCGCCTGCTGCTGGCTGCCCTGCTGGTCTTGCCACTCTTCGGCAGGCCGGCTCTGCGACGCTGCGGGCAACTCATCCGGGGGGCGCGCTGGCTGTTGCTGTCGGTGTTTGTCATCCTTGCCTGGGGCGGTGCCGGTGATCCCGCCTGGAGCGGAGTGATGGCTCCCAGTCGTGAGGGGCTGGTTGATGCCTCGACGCATGTCGGACGTTTGCTGCTGATGTTGATGGCGGTCGCAGTGCTGCGTGAGCGAATGCCTCTGGCTGATTTGTTGACCGCCATACATCGCCTGCTGGAGCCGCTACGACACTGCGGACTCGATACCGAGCGCGGTCTGGTGCGGCTGCTGCTGGTGTTGCGCTATCTTGAGACGATGCCACGGCCAGGCGACTGGCGCCAGTTGCTTGATGTTCCGGCAAGTGCCAATAGCGAGGTCTTCGAACTCACGGATCGCCGGCTCTCCAGGCGGGACTACCTGATCATCATGATTGCGCTGGCCAGTATCCTGCCGGTGTTCTACTTTCGGCAGACGTGAGGGATGAGAATTGCCCTGGCTGTCGAGTATGACGGTAGCGGTTTTCGAGGCTGGCAGACGCAGCCAGGCGGGGGTACCGTTCAGGACGCGCTGCAGGATGCCTTGCAGCAGTTTGCCACGGTGCCGGTACAGGTGGTTTGCGCCGGGCGTACCGATGCCGGTGTGCATGCGACCGGGCAGGTGGTGCATTTCGATACCGCTCTTGATCGATCCATGTATGCCTGGGTGCGCGGAGCCAACACTTTTCTGCCAGCGGCAGTGGCAGTTCGCTGGGCGCAGGCCGTCACCAGCGATTTTCATGCGCGGTCTTCGGCGTATTCCCGGCATTATCGCTATCTGCTGATCAACCGGCCACATCGGACGGGCGTCTGGCACGGCAGGGTGGGTTGGTATCATCATCCGCTCAATCTGGAGCTGATGCAGGCGGCGGCGGAACAGTTGCTAGGCGAGCATGACTTTTCTGCTTTCCGTGCGGCCGAGTGTCAGGCCAAATCGCCGGTGAAGATCATGCGCCGAGCCGACATACAACGTTGTGGCGATTTGCTGGTTTTTGACTTCGAGGCTTCGGCCTTCCTGCACCACATGGTGCGCAATCTGGTCGGCAGTCTGGTGGATGTGGGTCAGGGCAAGCATCCACCGGAATGGATCGCCGAGTTGCTGGCGAAGGGGGATCGTCGTCTGGCTGCGCCGACCTTTGCTGCTGCCGGTCTGTATCTCGTTACTGTCCGGTATCTACCGCATTGGGGTTTGCCGAGCAGCGATGAGTCGCTGTTCCTGCCCTACCGCTGAGGAGTAAACGTATCTTGCCCATGCCACCGCGTATCAAGATCTGCGGACTGACCCGTAGCGATGACCTGCACTCTGCCGTGCAGGCGGGTGCTGATGCGCTTGGTCTGGTCTTTTACCCGCCGAGTCCGCGCTG
This sequence comes from Candidatus Accumulibacter contiguus, assembly GCF_012940005.1. Lineage (GTDB taxonomy): Bacteria > Pseudomonadota > Gammaproteobacteria > Burkholderiales > Rhodocyclaceae > Accumulibacter > Accumulibacter contiguus. The sequence continues at coordinate 13,328 of NZ_SPMX01000001.1, forward strand.
CGTCGATCTGCCGACGGCGGCGCGGCTGGCGCGTGCCGTGCCGCCTTTCGTCAGCATTGTCGGTCTGTTCGTCAATGCGCATCCGGCCGAGTTGCGGGCAACCCTGGCTGCCGTGCCGATCCACCTGCTGCAATTCCACGGCGATGAGGATGAAGCCTATTGTCGGCAGTTCGATCGACCTTACATCAAGGCAGCGCGCGTCAGGCCGGGAATGGATTTGGTACAATACGCGGCTGCCTTCCCTTCGGCGCAGGCCATCCTTCTCGACGCTTTTGTGGACGGTTATGGCGGCGGCGGCAGGATTTTTGACTGGTCTCTGGTGCCGCCCTCGCTGGGCAAGCCGCTGATTCTCTCCGGTGGTCTGGATGCGGACAATGTCGGAGAAGCGGTGCGCCGTCTTCGGCCGGCGGCGGTCGATGTCTCGTCGGGAGTCGAGGCGAGCAAGGGAATCAAGGATGCCGAAAAGATGCGTGCCTTTGTAGTTGCAGTGCGGGCGGCTGGATCGATGGGTGGCGATGGATGCGACAGGTTTTGACGGGATTATCGATGCGCAGGACAACTGCTGGTCGGACGCGGACTTGCTGGCGGCACTACCTGGCCAAACATACCTGAGGGGGCGGCTCTTGCTTCCATGCAGATGCAGTGCAAGCTGTCCCAACCCGTCGCAAGGAGATGATTTTTGAATGACTACGATTTGCCAGACGCCAGAGGCCATTTCGGCCCCTACGGTGGCGTCTTTGTCGCCGAGACCCTGATCGCGGCACTCGATGAACTCAAGGAGGCGTACGCCGCCGCGCAGCGAGATCCGCAGTTCGTCGCCGAATTCAATGATGAACTCAAGCATTATGTGGGCCGGCCAAGTCCGGTCTATCACGCCAGGCGCTGGTCGGAAGCCCTTGGCGGTGCGCAGATTTACCTGAAGCGCGAAGATCTGAACCATACCGGTGCGCACAAGATCAACAACTGCATCGGTCAGGCCCTGCTGGCGCGGCGCATGCAGAAGCCGCGCGTCATCGCCGAAACGGGAGCCGGTCAGCATGGCGTGGCGACGGCCACCGTGGCCGCGCGCTATGGCATGGAGTGCGTGGTTTACATGGGTTCGGAAGACATCCGGCGGCAGGCGGCCAATGTGTATCGGATGAAACTGCTGGGGGCCGTGGTGGTACCGGTGGAAAGCGGTTCCAGGACGCTCAAGGATGCCTTGAATGAAGCGATGCGCGACTGGGTGACCAACGTCTCCGATACCTTCTACATCATCGGCACGGTGGCCGGCCCGCATCCTTATCCGATGATGGTGCGCGACTTCCAGTCGATCATCGGCCGCGAGTCGATCGTGCAGATGCAGGAACAGTGTGGCCGCCAGCCCGATGCCGTGATTGCCTGCGTGGGCGGCGGTTCGAATGCGATGGGGATCTTCTATCCCTACATTCCGGTCGCCGGGGTGCGTCTGATTGGCGTCGAGGCGGCGGGTGAAGGGATTGCCACGGGACAGCACGCTGCCTCATTGACGGCGGGTCGTCCCGGCGTGTTGCACGGCAACCGAACCTATCTGCTGCAGGATGAGAACGGCCAGATCACCGAGACGCACTCGATCTCGGCCGGGCTCGATTATCCGGGGGTCGGCCCGGAGCACGCGTGGCTCAAGGATAGTGGCCGGGCCGAGTACGTGAGCATCAGCGATGCCGAGGCGCTGCAGGCTTTTCATGACTTGTGCCGTCTCGAAGGTATCATTCCGGCGCTGGAGTCGAGTCATGCCCTGGCGTATGCGACCCGGCTGGCGCCGACGCTGGCGAAGGAGCAGATCCTGCTGGTCAACCTCTCCGGTCGTGGTGACAAGGATATGCACACCGTTGCCGACCAATCGGGCATCACCTTCTGATCATGACTACTATACAGTCTGTATTCGAGCGTTTGCAGGCACAGGGGCGCAAGGCGCTGATCCCGTTCATCACCGCCGGCGACCCCGATCCGGCATGGACCGTGCCCTTGCTGCATGCGCTGGTCCGTGCCGGCGCCGACATCATCGAACTGGGCGTGCCTTTCTCTGACCCGATGGCCGACGGACCGACCATCCAGCGGGCCTCCGAGCGGGCACTGGCGAAAGGTGTCAGCCTGCGCCAGGTGCTCGAACTGGTCGAGAGCTTCCGCGCCGATGACCAGCAGACACCGATCGTTCTGATGGGTTACGCCAACCCGATCGAATCGATGGGTGTCGAGGTCTTTGCCGGTGCCGCCTGCGCTGCCGGGGTGAATGGCGTGCTGGTGGTCGATTATCCTCCCGAGGAAGGTATTGATTTTGCCCGCATTCTGCATCGCCATGCCCTCGATCCGATCTTCCTGCTGGCGCCGACTTCGAGCGATGCGCGTATCTCGCAGGTGGGTGCCCTGGCCAGTGGTTACATCTATTATGTCTCCTTGAAGGGGGTCACCGGCTCGGCTGCACTCGACGTCGCTGCCGTCGCCGCGCGCATTCCGGAAATCCGGGCGCGCACCGGTGTTCCGGTGGGGGTCGGTTTCGGGATTCGTGACGCGGCGACTGCCGCCGCCGTGGCCGGGATTGCCGATGCCGTGGTGGTTGGTAGCCGGATCATCGAAGAAATCGAGCAATCGGCACCCGATCAGGCCTGCGCGAAGGTGCTGGCGCTGGTCGCCGATATCCGGCGCGGGATGGATGCGGCAACGAATGCCTCGGGAGGAACGACATGGGCTCGCTGAACAAACTGCTGCCGCCAAAAATCAAGCGTAACGACAGCGGTGTCGCACGCCGATCATCCTTGCCGGAAGGCCTGTGGAGCAAGTGTCCGGCCTGTGAAGCCGTGCTCTACGCGACCGATCTGGCGAACAACTGCAATGTCTGTCCCAAGTGTGCCCATCACAAGCGTCTCGAGTCGCGTGCCCGCGTCGATCTCCTGCTTGACGCCGATGGACGTTCCGAGATCGCTTCGGAGGTACTGCCGGTCGATTCGCTGTCGTTCAAGGACAGTCGCCGCTATCCCGAGCGCTTGCAGGATGCCACCGAGGCCACCGGCGAGACCGACGCACTGGTCGTCCTGAGCGGTTCGATCAATACCCTGCCGGTGGTCCTGGCCGTTTTCGAGTTCGATTTCATGGGCGGTTCGATGGGCTCGGTGCTTGGCGAACGCTTCGTGCGCGGTGTTCGGGCAGCGATCGAGCAGGCGCGGCCGTTCATCTGCGTCACCGCTTCGGGGGGTGCGCGCATGCAGGAGGGACTGTTTTCACTGATGCAGATGGCCAAGACGACGGCCATATTGACCCGCCTTTCGCAAGCCAGGCTGCCCTTCATTTCGATTCTGACGGATCCGACGATGGGTGGTGTGTCGGCGTCTTTCGCCTTTCTCGGCGATGTGGTGATTGCCGAACCCGGCGCCCTGATCGGTTTCGCCGGTCCGCGCGTCATCGAGCAGACCGTCCGTGAAACCCTGCCGGAGGGTTTCCAGCGATCCGAGTTCCTGCTCGAAAAGGGCGCGATCGACATGATCGTCGACCGCCGGGAAATGAAAGCGCGCGTTGCCGGTTTGCTGACCCTGCTGCAGAAGCGGCCGGCATTGCCGTGAGCAGCGCGGCGTGAGCAGCCAGGAGGGCAGGCCGCCGGCAGCCGCCGCGATTCCTGACCTCTCGCTGGAACTCTGGCTGGCCCACCTCGAAAGTCTCCACCCGCGCGGGCAGGCGGGAATCGAGCTGGGGCTGGAACGGGTCCGGCGCGTCAAGGAGGAGTTGGGTCAGCATCCGCAATGCCCGCTGATCACTGTCGGCGGCACCAACGGCAAGGGTTCGACCTGCGCCTATCTCGAAGCGATCTACCGCTTTGCCGGTTACCGCGTGGCCTGCTATACCTCGCCGCATCTCCTGGAGTACAAGGAGCGGGTGCGCATTGATCGAATCCCGGTAGAAGACGCCGATCTGTGCGAGGCCTTTGCCCGGGTTGAGGCGGCGCGACAGGCGGCTGGCGCTGTCGCACTGACTTATTTCGAGTTTGGTACTTTGGCCGCCATCGAGGTCTTCCGCGTCCGTGAGGTCGAAGTCATGATTCTCGAAGTCGGGCTGGGCGGGCGCCTCGATGCGGTCAATGCCTACGATCCCGATTGTGCCGTGGTGACCAGTGTCGCCCTCGATCATACCGACTGGCTCGGTCCGACACGCGAGAGCATCGGCTTCGAGAAGGCCGGCATTTTTCGTGCGGGCAGACCGGCAGTGTGTGCGGACCCCGATCCACCGTCATCGCTGCTGGCGCATGCGCAGGAGCTGGGCGCCGAACTGCACCTGCTGGGTCGTGATTTCGGCCATTTCGGAGACCGGCTGCAATGGACCTTCTGGCGGCATGGCGGCCGGCGGCGTGGTGGCCTGGCGAATCCAGGTTTGCGTGGCGCCTGCCAGCTACGCAATGCCTCGGCGGCGCTCACAGTCGTCGACCTGCTTGGACAGCGTTTGCCGGTTTCGATGCAGGCGATACGGCGCGGGCTGATCGAACTGGATTTGCCAGGGCGTTTTCAGGTGTTGCCGGGCCGCCCGGCAATCATCCTCGATGTGGCGCACAATCCACAGGCGGTGAGTGCCCTGGCAGACAATCTGCGCGACATGGCTTTCTTCACCAGGACGATTGCCGTCGTCGGCATGCTTGCCGACAAGGACATTGCCGGCTCGCTGGCACCCTTGGCCGGCATGGTTGACACCTGGCTGCTGGCCGACCTCGATGTGCCGCGTGGCGCGTCGGCGGCAGTCCTGGCGACTGCCATCAACGGCGCTGGCCTCGCTGGCCACGTCGAATGCTTTGCCTCACCGGCGCAAGCCTTCGCGCGTTCTCCCGAGCTGGCCGGGGAAAATGGTAGAATTATCGTCTTTGGATCGTTCTACACGGTCGCGGCCATCCTGCACAGCATGCATTTGGTCGATGATCGAAGCGACGCGAGTGGACTCCACCGATGACTGAATCACCTGACCCGCAACTGCAACTCAAGAAACGGGCTCGCCGCCGCCTCGTGGGTGCGGTCGCGTTTGCAGGACTGGCTGCCGTGATTCTGCCGATGGTCCTGGACGAGGAACCGAAGCAGTCGGTGCAGGACGTGCCGATACGCATCCCCGGTCAGGAGCAGTTGCCTTACCAACCCAAGGAACTGGCTGCCAGGGCAGCAGCCCCCGCAGCGGTTGCCGCTGGCGAGCCGCAGATGGCGGCGGGTGGCGCGTCTCCGCAATCGCCAGTGGCCGTGCCGCTTGCCAGGCCGGCTGCTGCTCCCGCCGCTGCCCCGGTCGTCAAGCCCGTCGAGAAAAGCGGCGACAAGGCTGTCCATGTCGCCAAACCGACGGAGAAAGTACCAGAGAAAGCGGCCGACAAGAAAGTCATCAAGCCGGCAGAGAAGGTGCCGGAGAAGACGGTCGACAAGAAATCCGACAAACTGGCGGAGACCTCGCCGGACAAGGCGGCCAAAACCGCTAAGCCTGTTGAAAAGGCGATCGAAAAGGCGCCTGAAAAGCCGATCGAAAAGAAAGTCGAAAAGAAGGTCGAAAAAAACTGCCGACAAGCTGCCTGAAAAGGCGATCGAGAAAACGGCCGAGAAGCCGCCTGAAAAAGCGCCGGTCAAGAAGGTCGACAAACCCGCCGAGAAAACGTCCGAGACCGCTTCCGAAGACGCCGTCAAACCTTCTGCCGACGATGCCTCGCATACGGCGCCAGCCGGCAAACCGCCTGAAGCCGCAGCAGCAAAATCTGGCGGGCAGCGGGTGATTCTGATCGGGGCTTTTGTCAATGCCGAAAACGTCAAGCAGTTGCAGAGCAAGATCAGCGCAGCCGGTGTCAATAGCTATACCGAAGTTCTTGATTCACCGGACGGCAAGAAAACGCGCGTGCGCGCCGGCCCTTTCCCAAATCGAGAAGCCGCCGAGAGGGCTCTCGAACAACTGAAGAAAATTGGCGTCACTGGAGTCGTCGCCGGTCGGCAATGACAGTCTTCGACTACCTTGTGCTGCTGATCGTCGCAACTTCCCTGTTGCTGGGCATGTGGCGTGGCGTGGTGGGCGAGATCATTGCCCTGGTCGCCTGGGTGCTGGCTTTCTTCGCGGCGAAGTGGTGGGGGACACCGCTTGCCCATTGGTTCACGGCCATTTCCGATCCGACGCTACGCATCGTTGCCGGCTGGGTGGCGGTGTTCATGGCCACGCTGGTCATCATGGCGCTTCTTCGCCTGACCGTGCGTAGCCTGATCAAGGCGCTGGGAATGACTCTGAGCGATCGCCTCCTGGGACTCCTCTTCGGTGTTGCCCGTGGCCTGGCGATCGTTCTGCTCCTGGTTGCCGTTGGCGGCATGACGCGTTGCCGAAAGAGAAGTGGTGGAGTGAGGCGTATTTCGCTGCCCCGCTCGAAACGGCCGTTCTGGCCAGCAAGCCCTGGTTGCCATCCGATGTGGCGAAACGAATCAGGTTTGGGTAGGGAAAAAGACTATGTGCGGAATTCTCGGGGTTGTCGCAACTACGCCGGTGAACCAGTTGCTTTATGATGGACTCATGGTCCTGCAGCATCGCGGACAGGACGCCGCCGGCATCGTCACCGCCGAGAACGACGCTTTTCACATGCACAAGGGGTCTGGGCTGGTGCGCGACGTTTTTCGCACCCGCAACATGCGGGCTCTGCCGGGCAACATGGGGATCGCCCATTGTCGCTACCCGACCGCCGGTTCGGCTTTCGACGCAGCCCTCTCGCAACCCTTTTATGTGAACTCGCCGTTCGGGATCGTTCTCGGGCACAACGGCAACCTGACCAACGCCGAGCACCTCAAGGAAGAGATGTTCTGTCAGGATCTGCGGCACATCAATACCAGTTCGGATTCGGAGGTGCTGCTGAACACGCTGGCGCACGAACTGCAGGCGACAGCCAAGGGATGTCGCCTGGATCTCGATACCATCTTTGCTGCGGTGGCGGCCGTGCATCGTCGTTGCCGGGGTGCCTACGCGGTGATAGCGATGATCGCCGGTCACGGCCTGCTCGCGTTCCGTGATCCCTTCGGCATTCGGCCGCTGATTTTCGGAACCAACGAGACCCCAGAGGGTACCGAATACCTGTTTGCTTCCGAGTCGGTTGCGCTCGATACTCTGGGTTTCCAGGTCCTTCGCGACGTCGACCCCGGCGAGGCAATCTTCATCGATCTCGATCACCGTATGCATCAGCGCCAGTGTGCGCAGCATGCGGCACTGTCCCCCTGCATTTTCGAATTCGTCTATCTGGCGCGGCCGGACTCGGTGATCGACGGGGTCTCGGTTTATGAAGCACGCTTGAGTATGGGTGAGCATCTCGCTGACAAACTGCTCAAACACATTCCCGTCGATCAGATCGACGTGGTCATCCCGATTCCCGATTCGAGTCGCCCTTCGGCGATGCAACTGGCACAGCGCATCGGCGTCCCGTACCGCGAAGGTTTTGTCAAGAACCGCTACATCGGCCGCACTTTCATCATGCCCGGCCAGGCGACGCGGGCGCGCTCGGTTCGCCAGAAACTGAACACCGTGGCGCAGGAATTCAAGGGCAAGCGCGTCCTGCTGGTCGATGACTCGATTGTGCGCGGCACGACCAGCCGCGAGATCGTCGAGATGGCGCGAGCAGCCGGAGCATTGAAGGTCTATTTCGCATCCGCTTCGCCGCCGGTGCGTTACCCGAATGTTTACGGAATCGACATGCCGACGCGTAGCGAGCTGATCGCGACCGGCCGCACCGGCGAGGAGATTGCCCGTGAAATCGGTGCCGACGCCTTGGTCTATCAGGATCTGGATGCACTCAAGGCTTCGATCCGTGAATTGAAACCGTCGCTTTGCCATTTCGATACTTCGTGCTTTGATGGTTGTTACGTGACCGGCGATGTCAGTGCAGAGTACCTGACGGCCATCGAGATGGCCCGTGAGGGTCACCACCCAACGACGAAGGAAGAGCGCTGGGCGTCAAAACAGTTGCATCTCAACCTGCTGTCGGCAGGCTGAGCATGATGGAGAACAGCATGGAGAGCAAGCGCAGACCTTCCCTGGAGACGCTGGCGGTGCGAGCGGGTCAGGAGCGTAGCCAGTTCAACGAGCACAGTGAAGCGCTCTACCTGACCTCGAGTTTTGTCTTCACTTCTGCTGCAGAGGCAGCCGCCCGTTTTTCCGGTGAGCAAGAAGGCAATGTGTACTCGCGCTTCACCAATCCGACAGTCGCTGTTTTCCAGGATCGCCTCGCCGCCCTGGAAGGTGCAGAGGCGTGTATTGCCACCGCCTCCGGGATGTCGGCGATCCTCTCGCTGGTGATGGCGCTCTGCAGCAGCGGCGATCACATCGTCGCCTCAACGGGTTTGTTCGGGGCCACGCAGCAGTTGCTCGGTACCATCATGCCGCGCTTCGGGATCCAGACCAGCTTTGTCGCCCAGACCGATGTCGCGGCCTGGCATGCCGCGATGCGGCCGGAAACGAAGCTGTTCTTCCTCGAAACCCCGTCGAATCCGCTGACCGAGATTGCCGACATTGCTGCTCTGGTAGGCATTGCGCACGCGCAGGGCGTGCTGGTGGCGGTCGATAACTGTTTCTGTACGCCGATTCTCCAGAGCCCGCTTGACCTCGGAGCGGATCTGGTCGTTCATTCGGCGACCAAATTTCTCGATGGGCAGGGCCGGGTTCTCGGTGGCGCGGTCGCCGGGCCGAGGAAACTGACCGATGAAGTGTTCAAGTTCCTGCGCACCGCCGGTCCGACGCTCTCCGCGTTCAACGCCTGGGTGTTGCTGAAAGGGATGGAGACGCTGCAGATTCGCCTCGAGGCGCAGTCGTCAAAGGCGCTGCAGTTGGCGCGATGGCTGGAAGATCATCCGCGGGTGGCGCGCGTCTACTATCCCGGCCTGCCTTCTCATCCGCAGTTCGAACTCGCGCAACGCCAGCAGAAAGGCGGTGGTGCCATTGTTTCCTTCGAAGTCAAGGGAGCCCGTGCAGAAGCCTGGAAGATCGTGGATCGCTGCCGCTTGCTGTCGATCACGGCCAATCTCGGCGACACCAAAACCACCCTGACGCACCCATCCTCGACCACGCACGGCCGTATCACGCCGGAGCAGCGGGCGGCGGCTGGCATCACCGAGGGCTTGTTGCGCATCGCCGTGGGTCTCGAAGCCGTCGTCGATCTGCAGGACGACCTCGAAACCGGGTTGTCGTTGATTTAGCGGTCGTTGCCGACAACAGGTTCCCTGCGTTTTGGCCGAGCCAGGTCTTCGCGCTCGCTGGCGGCTTTTCTGAGCGCCTCCTTGACCGCTTCCGGCATCATCGCGTAGGTCATCAGGCTGGAGCCGATGCAGACCAGCCAGAAGAGCAGGAAGCCCGTCGAGTAGGTCGCTATTGCCGACCATTGCACCAGTTCGCCAAACAGGTATAACTGTGCCGGATCGATCATCGTGAAGAAGATCACCTCGGCGATTCCCGCGGCGATGAACGCAGGCCACAGTACCCAGATCACGTGTTTCATGCTTTTCTCCATAAGTGCGCTTGCATGCAAGCGCCAATCGATTTCCCGACGCTGCAAGGGCCAGCGTCAGCGCATTCTGCCTGGACTGGCCACGAACAACTGCGGGTCGACCATCGCCCCGTTGAGAATCACGCTCCAGTGCAGGTGTGGACCGGTGGCGCGGCCGCTCATTCCGGACAGGCCGAGCCGCTGGCCCTTGCCAACCGTCTCGCCGGTCTGCACATCGATGCGCTCGAGGTGGCAGTACATGCTGATCAGGCCGTTGCCGTGGTCGACAAACACGGTCTGGCCGTTGAAAAAAATAATCACCGGTGGCGAGCACGATGCCGTGGGCATTAGCCTTGACGGCGCCGCCGCGTGGCGAGGCGATGTCGAAGCCCGCATGTGGCGAACGTGCCTCACCGTTGAAAAAGCGCCGCACACCGAAGCGGCCGGTGAGTCGACCCGCCGCCGGCAGGATGAAGTCGGTGTCGGTATCGTCGGCATCGCGCCAATGGCGCTTGATGCCCTGGATGGCGGCGATTTCGCCCTCGACGCGCGCTAGATCACTGGCCGAGAGCTGCACCTTGCTGCTGTCCTTGAGCGTGATTCGTTGTTCCGGATAGTCCTTGGCGCTGACATGAAAATGCACGCGGCGCGATTTTCCCTGTTCAGTCGCCTGGTCCTTTTCCTCCACCCGCAGTGCGTACGTTCCGGGGGGAGTGTCCAGCGCCAGACCGACCACGCCGACCCATTGACCGGCGTCGGCAGCGACCAGCACCGGCTGTTCACCGAGCCAGGCGCGTGGCGGTCTGGCGCCAGTCGCGACCGGGCCGAGCGAAACCACCGCCACGCCGCCGGGGACGCTGGCTGCCCTGGGCAAGGCGGCGTGCGTGAGCGAGGGTAACAGCAGGGGAAGCAAGAATCGCAGGCACAGGGCGACACGCTGGCGGAGCGTCATGGCATCCACCCCGCTACAGCGACGCAGCGCTGAAAGTGTCGCACTGGCGGACGTCGCCGCTGTCCATACCCCGCTTGAACCAGCGTACGCGTTGTTCGGAAGTGCCGTGGGTGAAGGATTCGGGGACGATCTGGCCCTGCGTCTGGCGTTGCAGGCGGTCGTCGCCAATCGCTGACGCTGCGGTCAGCGCCTGTTCGGTCTCTCCCGGTTCGAGGATTTTCTGCATGCTGTCGGCGCGATGGCCCCAGACGCCGGCAAAGCAGTCGGCCTGCAGTTCGAGCCGCACGGACAGCGCATTGGCGGCGGCCCGGTTGCCGCTTTTCTGCTGTGCCGCATGCACCTTGTCGGAAATGCCCAGCAGGTGCTGTACGTGATGACCGACTTCGTGTGCGATCACGTACGCCTGGGCGAACTCGCCGGGTGCGTGAAAGCGTTCTCTGAGATCGCGGTAGAACGCCAGGTCGATGTAGACCTTCTGATCGGCCGGACAATAAAAAGGACCCATGGCAGACTTGCCCGTGCCGCATGCGGTCGGTGTGGCGCCGGCGAACAGCACCAGTTTTGGTTCCTGGTAACGGCGTCCGGCCTCACGAAAAACCGTCTGCCAGGTCGCTTCGGTGCTGCCGAGTACCTTGGCGACAAAGCTCGCCATTTCATCATTGGCCGGGGGCTTCGCTGCCGGGCGTGCTGCGGACGAAGTGTTGTGGCTGCTGTTCGAAACCAGTCCAAGGATCACCGCCGGGTCGATGCCGAAAAAATAGCCGGCGGCGAGGGCGACCAGCAGTGTCCCGATGCCGACGCTGCCGGCCACGACGCCGCCACCTCGCCGGTCTTCGACGTTCTGACTCTCGCTCTGATCATCCAGGCGCATGGTTTGTCCCTGAGACACACTTGCAATGCTGCCGATGTTAACAGAACGTGGGCAAGATTACATCGCTGAAAGGCACTGTCAAAATAGGGGTTGTATTTCGCGACGGGAAGGCCTACAGTGGCTTCGCCAATGTCGGCAGCCACAAGGAGAAGCGTATGGGGAAACTAACCGCCGGCCTGTTGGCCGTGGCGCTGGCGCTATCAAGTGCACATGCTGTCGCCTGCTCGGCTGAAAAAGCCAAGGATGGGCAAACCGAAATGAGCACTCCGGCCAAACCCAAGACCTGACTTGTCGGTGTATGCAACACGCGCGGCGCGTACCTCTGGTATCGCGCCGCGTTACGTTTCAGCTCATTGTCGTCCGGCCACGGGCGAGGGATATTCAGCATGGCCCAACTCGTTCTTTTGCCCGGCAAGGATCGCTCGCTTGCTCGTCGCCACCCCTGGATTTTTGCGGCCGCGGTAGAGAAGCTCAGCGGTCGCGCGCGACCGGGCGATACCGTCGATGTCGTCGCTGCCAATGGGCGTCCTCTGGCGAAAGCGGCGTGGAGCCCGGAATCGAAAATCCGCGCCCGCGTGTGGACCTTCAACCCCGACGAGATCGTCGACGATGCCTTCTTCAAACGCCATATCCAGGCCGCCGTCGAACGCCGTCAGCTGACACCGGAATTGCGCGGGCAGGACGGTCTGCGGCTGGTTCATGGCGAGTCCGATGGCCTGCCGGGCCTGATTGCCGATCGCTACGGCGACACCGTCGTGCTGCAACTGACGGCGACCGGCCCCGAGAAATGGCGGCAGGCGATCATCCATGCACTGCAGCGTGCGACTGTCTGTGCGCGCATCTACGAGCGTTCGGATTCACATGTTCGTCGCCTCGAAGGGTTGCCGCCGGTGACCGGCTGGGTGTTCGGTGCGGCACCCGCAGAAAGACTCTGCATCGTCGAAAACGGCGTGCGCATGCAGGTCGACGTCGTTGCCGGCCACAAGACCGGTTTCTATCTCGACCAGCGTGACAACCGCCTGCTGACGCGCACCCTGGCCGCCGACCGCGCGACGCTCAATTGTTTCTGCTACACCGGTGGATTTTCGCTGCAGGCGCTCGCCGGCGGCGCCAGCAGCGTGCTTTCGATCGACTCGTCAGGGCCGGCGCTGGCTACGGCCATCGACAACCTGGCGCTCAACCCGCAGCTCGACGCGAACCGGGCCGAGTGGCGCGAGGCCGATGTGTTCACCGAATTGCGCGCGCTGAAGAGCGCCGGGCAGCATTTCGACCTGATCATTCTCGACCCGCCCAAGTTCGCCCCGTCGGCCGCGCATGCCGAGCGCGCTGCACGCGCCTACCGGGACATCAATGCTTATGCCTTCCGTCTGCTCAATCGCGGTGGCCTGCTGATGAGCTACTCGTGTTCGGGGGGCATCAGCAGCGAGTACTTTCAGCGCATTGTCGCCGATGCCGCCGTCGATGCCGGCCGTGACGCGCGCATCCTGCGCCGTCTCGCCGCGCCGCCGGATCATCCGGTAGCGCTGCATTTCAGCGAAGGGGAATATCTCAAGGGCCTGCTCTGTCAGGTCGATTGAGCCAGTGCGCTAACCACCTCCCCAGACCTGCTTGACGCGCGCGTCGCGGCCGCAACTCTGACGGTAATAGGTATAGCGGATCGGGTTTTTCTTGTAGTAGTCCTGGTGATACTCCTCGGCCGGATAGAAAGCGGCAGCGGCGGCGATTTCGGTCTCGATGCGCGGCAGCTTGCCACTTGCCAGCAGGGCGTCACGGCTGCTTTCGGCGGCCTTGCGCTCGGCCTCGTTCTGCCAGTAGATGCCGCTGCGGTATTGCGTGCCAATGTCGCAGAACTGCCGGTTCTTGACGGTCGGATCGATGTGCCGCCAGAAATAGTCGAGGAGTTGTGGATAGCTGACCTTCTGCGGGTCGTAGCTGACGCGGATGGCTTCGGTGTGTCCGGTGTTGCCTGCACTGACCTGTTCGTAGCTCGGGTTGACCGTCTGACCACCGGTATAGCCGGACTCGGCGCCGAGCACGCCCGGCAGTTTCTCGAAATCCGCCTCGATACACCAGAAGCAGCCGCCAGCAAAAATCGCCGTTCTGGTTTCGGCTCTCTTGTCGGCGGCTGGCTCGGCAGCGCCGGCGCCACCGCCAAGCGCCAGCAGCCACAACGCTGCCATGAGCAGGCGCGTGCTCATGTCCGCAATGCCGGTAGTGGCTCGGCGCGCGGCACGAATTGCAGGGCCACGCCGTTGTTGCAGTAGCGCTTGCCGGTGGGCTTGGGACCGTCGTTGAAAACGTGCCCCTGATGGCCGCTGCAGCGGGTGCAGTGGTACTCGGTGCGCGGATAGATCAACTTGAAGTCGGTTTTGGTGGCTACCGCTTCTGGCAGGGGTTGCCAGAAGCTGGGCCAGCCAGTACCGCTCTCGTATTTTGCCGAACTGTCGAAGAGTGGCAGGTAGCAAGCGGCACAGATGAAGGTGCCGTCGCGTTTCTCCTGGTTCAGCGGGCTTGTTCCGGCACGTTCGGTATCTTCCTCGAAGAGCACGCGATAAGCGGGCAGTGGCAGCAGGGTGGCCCATTCGGCTTGCGATTTCCGCAATTTATTGCCAGCGGCCTCGCTGGCCCAACCCGGGCCGGGGGCGGCTACAGGCAGGATGAAGGCGGATATGCCGCCCAGCCATTTCAGTGATTGACGACGATCCATGATGTTCTCCAGTAAAAACGGTTTGCGAATTCCCGCTGGCCAGGCTCAGTCGGGCATCAGTAACATTCGGCCGAAAAGCGCCGTGTCAGTTCCCCAAGCCAGCGATCCGCCGGCAGACGCCTGGCCGGGCAGGGCAGGGCACCGAGGCCTTTCCTGGCGAAGGTTTGCTCTATGGTCGTTGACCGGAGAAGAAAACTTACGTCTTTCTTCGCATCGCCAATCCTTGTCCTGCGGGTGAATCCCGACATTCGCAACTGTGTAGCATCTATGGGCGGGCTGTGATTAAATTCGCAGCCATGATGCTTCCCCATGCCACCCCTGTCGAGACCGCTGCAGAAGCGGAAACCGCCGTCTTGCTGATTCGCCGCACGGGTGCGCGCGCCACCCCGGCACGGCTGCGGGTCCTGCGGCTGCTGCGCGCTGCGCCGGCGGCGCTGACCCACCACCAGATCGAGCAGGCGCTCGGTGATCTGGCCATCGATCGGGTGACGCTCTATCGGGTGCTCGACTGGCTGGTCGAGAGCGGACTCGCGCGCCGCACGACCGATGCACAGCGGACGTTCCGCTATTCGCTTGCCGCTGGCGGTGAGCATGCCGCACATACCCATTTCCGCTGCGAAGACTGCGGGCGGGTGTTCTGCCTCGACGCTGCGCCGCCGGTGCCGCCCAGTCTGCCGGAAGGCTTCTGCCTGTCGCGCATCGAACTCGATCTGTGTGGCCGCTGTGCCGAGTGTACCGGCGAACGCCGATGAACCCTGTTGCATCCCTTCGATGTTTCCAGGCGAATTCACGCTGACCCTGCGTCGCCATCCGGCAACACCTGCCCCGGTGGTGCGCACGATCGAAGTGCATGCGGCGCGTGCCGCCGGTGGAGGCATTGCCCTGGCCTACTGCCTGCGCGGTGACATGGCCCGCCTGCGGATTCCGGCGCCACAGCCACCCGAACCTGCCGATGGACTCTGGGAACACAGTTGTTTCGAAGCCTTTGTCGGCGTCCTTGGCGAGGCCGGCTACCACGAGTTCAACTTTTCGCCGTCGGGTCAATGGGCGGCGTATGCGTTTTCCGGCTACCGCCAGCGCGACGACAGTCGGGTCCTGCTGGTGCCGCCGCAGATCACCGCCAAGCTGTTCGCCGGCAGGCTGGAACTCGAAGCCGTCATTGCCGCCGCCGTGCTGCCACCGCGAGCCGCCACGGCAACATTGCAGATCGGTCTGTCCGCCGTTGTCGAAGCCGCCGACATCATCGACGGCAGCCATAGCTACTGGGCCTTGCATCATCCGGCGGCCTTGCCCGATTTTCACCACCGCGACGGCTTTGCCCTCGAACTGGCGCCAGCGCACGAGTCAAGCTAACGGTCATGACTTTTCCAGGCACCCCCCGATCATGAAAGTCATGACCGTTTCCCTCCCTTGCAGGGCGCATTCCGGCTTGCACGCCGGAATCGTTCGATGGGCGCAGAGCATGCTCTGCGAATTCCCCATCTCACCCCCGACCCCTCCCCCACGAGTGGGGAGGGGAGATTCGTGAGTCGCTGACGCGACTTGCAGATTGAAGGAATCCAGAATGCCCGCCCTGCAATTCGGACTCGATCGCCTGCTCACCGACCCGGCCTTGCGCCGGCCCCTGCGCGGCCGTCGTCTGGCCCTGCTGGCGCATCCGGCGTCGGTCAGCGCCGATCTGAGGCATGCCCTCGACGCCCTGGCCGCTTTGCCCGATCTGCACCTCACCGCAGCCTTCGGCCCGCAGCATGGCTTGCGCGGCGACAAGCAGGACAACATGGTCGAGTCGCCCGAGTTTCTCGACCCGCTGCACCACATTCCGGTGTTCAGCCTGTACGGCGCCGTGCGGCGGCCGACGCCGGCGATGATGGCGACTTTCGACGTGCTGCTGGTCGACCTGCAGGACCTCGGCTGCCGCATCTACACTTTCATCACCACCTTGCGCTACGTGCTCGAAGCTGCTGCCGAGCACGGCAAGGCGGTATGGATCCTCGATCGCCCCAATCCGGCGGGACGTCCGCTGGAGGGACTGCTGCTGCGTCCCGGCTGGGAGAGCTTCGTCGGCGCCGGGCCACTGCCGATGCGGCACGGTCTGACCATGGGCGAACTCGCCGGCTGGTTCATCAGCCGCCTTGCTCTCGACCTGGACTGGACGCTGATCCCCATGCAGGGCTGGCTTCCCGAGGCGGCGCCCGGCTATGGCTGGCCGCTCGGCGAGCGCTGCTGGATCAACCCCAGCCCGAACGCCCCGAACCTGTCGATGGCGCGTTGTTATGCCGGCACGGTGATGCTCGAAGGCAGCACGCTCTCCGAAGGCCGTGGCACGACGCGCCCGCTGGAGCTTTTTGGCGCGCCGGACATCGACGCGCGCCAGCTGCTGCTGAGCATGGACGCGCTCGCAGCGCACTGGCTGCAGGGCTGCCGACTGCGCGAATGCTGGTTCGAACCGACTTTCCACAAACACGCCGGGCAGCTCTGCCACGGCGTGCAGATCCATGTCGACGATGGCTGCTACCGACCCGCCAGTTTCCGCCCCTGGCGCCTGCAGAGCCTGGCTTTCAAGGCGCTGCGGCAACTGCAGCCGGACTATCCGCTGTGGCGCGATTTTGCCTACGAATACGAATTCGATCGCCGGGCCATCGACCTGATCAACGGTTCGCCCTTGCTGCGCGAGTGGGTCGATGACCCGACCGCGACGCCGGCCGACCTCGACGCCCTGTGCCGCAGCGACGAGGAGGCCTGGGCGCAGGCGCGTCAGGAATTCCTGCGGTATTGAACCGGGTCGCTCGCCGACTGGTCGCCGTCAACTGCTGCTGGTCGAGGACGACGACGCGATCGCCGCCGCGCTGCGTCTGCACCTCGAAGAGGCCGGCTATCGCCTGCATCGCGAGTCCGACGGCTTGCAGGCGATGGCGGCGATCGATCGCCAGCGCTGGGACATGGTTCTGCTCGACCTGATGCTGCCCGGCGCCGACGGTTGGGACGTCTGCCGTCACCTGCGGGCGCAGCACGCGGATGTGCCGGTGATCATGCTCAGCGCCCGTTCGGCCGAGGCACACCGTATTCTGGGCCTCGAACTCGGGGCCGACGATTACCTCGCCAAGCCGTTCTCGATGCTCGAACTGGTGGCGCGCGTGCGGGCACTCCTGCGACGTATCGAGCAATTGCGTTCGTCGCCGGCGCCGGCATCGGAATTGCGCTTTGGCCCCTTCCGGCTCGATACCCTTCGCCGCGAGCTGCTGCGTGGCGCCGAAGCCGTTCCACTGACCCTTCGTGAATTCGACCTGCTGTACTTCCTGGTCCGTCATCCGGGCCGGGCCTTCAGTCGCAGCGAACTTCTGCAGCGCGTCTGGGGCGCCGCTTTCGACGGTTACGAACACACCGTGAATTTGCATATCAACCGCCTGCGGACCAAGATCGAAGATGACCCGCGCGACCCGCGCCGGATCGTCACCGTCTGGGGCGTCGGCTACCGCTTTGAAGAGACGCCCGCGTGATCGCTGCCCGCTCCTTCACCACCCGCCTGACGCTGCCCCTGCATCGCCTGGCTGGCCGCATGCGCGACTACTCGCTGCGGACGCTGTACGCCGCCGACGCCCGGCGCGACCGCTCGCCGACCAGCGGCGACGAAGTCAGCGCCATTGCCGCGGCCTTTGCCGAGATGACGCAGCGTATCGAGGCGCAGACGGCGCGCGAACAACAGCAGGCAAGCGCGCACCGCGAGATGATGGCCAGCGTCGCGCACGATCTGCGGACGCCCCTGACGGCGCTGCACGGCCATCTCGAAGCGATGGCCGGCAAGACACCCGCCGAACCGGGGCGGTGCGCTCGCCTGCTGGCCGCGGCGCTGGCGCAGAGCGACAAGGTACGCCGCCTGTCGCAGCAGTTGTTCGAGCTGGCGGCGCTGCAGTCCACCGACCAGGTGCTGCACTGCGAGCGTTTCCGGCTCGACGAACTGGTCACCGATGCCGTGCAGAAGTTCGATCTCGTCGTGGGCAGCGGCCTTGAGGACGGTGGTCTGGGTGTCGGTGAGTTTGGCTTGGGTGGTCATGATGATTGCCGGTGGTTAATGGGCGTCGTCACTCGTCGTCACTCGCCGTCGCCGCCGAGGATCGCCAGCAACTCGTCCAGCCCGGCCTCTACCCGCCCGAGGTTGCCAACGAGGCCCCAATGGATGGCATCGGGGTCGTGACCGAGGTGGTCGTCAGCGAGTTGCTGGAATCGTTCCAACTTGGCGTGGATAGCTGCAGTGCGGGCGAGATAGGCGTCCAGGGTGGTTTGCTTGGTGTCCATCGTTGGCTCCGTGATGTGATTGGCGACACCAGCATGAACGCGCTGTTCGATCAGGAAGCCTGGCTGAATGACGCGATAACGCGAGGAATTGTTGGGGCGATCAACTATGCAATCGGGCTGCCCCCTGTCTTGTCGACCCAAGAGTTGGTAAAGTGTCGGCTTTACGACTTGATTCGACTGTGACCAACTGTCTTTAAGGCAATTGGTGCGGGAACTGCCGATGAACGAGCATTGGGTGTCTGTTGAGCAGGTCGCCGAGCATCTCGGCGTAGTCCGGGATTCCATTTATCGATGGATTGACGCCAAAGGGCTTCCAGCCCACAAGATTGGCCGGCTTTGGAAGTTCAAGTTGTCTGAGGTGGATGACTGGGTGCGCGGTGGTGGTGCGCAGGACGACAACGACAAGCGACCGGCGATGAAACCCCAAAAGGACGCGGTCAGGAAAACAAAAAAATGCGACCGTGAAATCTGCGGTCCGACAGGACGATTGAATGGCACGGTTATCACTCGCCAAACTTGAACGGCATCTCTACGCTGCTGCAGACATTCTGCGCAGCAAGATGGATGCGTCGGAATACAAGGACTTCATCTTCGGCATGCTGTTCCTCAAGCGCTGCTCGGACGTCTTTGAGGCCGAGCGGGAGAAAGTCGTCGCCGACCACGGCGAGGCGTTTGCCTACGACCCGATGTTCTACGACAGCTTCTTCGTCCCATCGGAATCACGCTGGCAATATCTGATCGACAACCTCAATGCCGACCGTTACGCGACACTGCTCAACACTGCGCTGACCAAGCTTGGTGAACACAACGGTCCGCTGGAAGGTGTGCTCGACCATATCGATTTCATGAAGCAGGTCGGCAACAAGCGCGTCATCAACGACGAAGACTGCCGGGCACTTGCGCGACACTTCAACCGTTACCGCTTCCGCAATGGCGACTTCCAGTTCTCCGATCTGCTCGGTGCCGCCTACGAATTCCTGATCAACATGTTCGCCGAATCGGCGGGCAAGAAAGGTGGGGATTTCTACACGCCGCGCGACGTGGTACGTCTGATGGTGCGACTGCTCAAGCCGGGACAAGGCATGAGCGTATATGACCCGACCTGCGGGTCGGGCGGCATGCTCATCCTGTCCAAGGAGTACGTGGAACAGTGCGGTGGCAACAGTGCCGATATGCGCCTCGCCGGGCAGGTGCTCGACGTGTCCGCGTGGACCATCTGCAAGCTCAACATGATTCTGCATGGCATCCCCGACGCCCATATCGAGCGCGAAGACACCCTGCTGCACCCCCTGCACCGTGAGGCCGGCGAACTGGAGCGCTTCGACCGGGTGATCGCCAATCCGCCATTCAGCCAGAACTATTCTCGCACCAACATGGAATTCCCCGAGCGCTTCCGCTGGGGGTGGTGTCCGACGACCGGCAAGAAGGGCGACCTGATGTTCGCCCAGCACATGCTGGCAGTGTGCAAGCCGACCGGCATGGTCGCCACCGTCATGCCCCACGGGGTGCTGTTCCGGGGCGGCGAGGAAAGAAAGATTCGCCAGAAGTGGATCGAGCAGGACTTGGTCGAGGCCGTCATCGGGCTACCGCAGAACCTTTTCTACGGCGCCACCATCCCCGCCGGCATCCTGGTGCTGCGCCCGGAGTCCAACCGAAAGCCGGCCGGCCGGCGCGGGCAGGTGTTGTTCATCAATGCCGACGCCGAATATCACGCCGGGCGCGCCCAGAACTACCTCAAGCCCGAACACGTGGAAAAGATCGTCTCCACCTTCGAGCGCTTCGAGAATGTGCCCGCCTATGCCCGTGCCGTGAGCGTGCAGGAACTCGCCGACAACGACTACAACCTCAACATCCGCCGCTACGTGGACAACGCCCCGCCACCGGAGCCCCACGACGTCAGGGCGCACCTGCAAGGTGGTATCCCGGTTGCGGAAATCGAAGCCAAGCGTTCGCTATTCGAGGCGGTCGGGCTGAACCCGGAGCATCTATTCACGTTTCGCAACGGGCCATCTGCCAGCAGTGCGCACAGCGCGCCGGGTGTTCGCGAACCATCGGCGCATTATCTCGCGGCCCAAACAAGCTATGCGGATTTTGCCGACATACTGGATAGCCGTGCCGACATCCGCCGGTTAATCGAGGCCGACACCGGCATCCGCGACCGGCGCGAACAGATATTCGCGGCCTGCGACGATTGGTGGGCTACCCACAGCCACCAGCTGGCTGATCTGCCCAATCGCCGTGACCTCAATGGGGTGCGCAGCGAGTTCCTGGAAACCTTTGGCGTTGCACTGTCGCCGATTGGCGCGCTGGATCGCTTCCAGCTTGCCGGCGTGGTGGCCGGCTGGTGGAGCGACAGCCTGCCCGACCTCAAGACGCTGATGGAGCGTGGCTTCGCCGGCGTCATCGAGGGCTGGCTGGATGCCATCGCCGATGCGCTGGAGGACGACGAAAGCAGTGGTCCGATCTTCGACCCGTTCACCCATCCGCTGGTGCTGAGCACCATGCAGGATTACCTGGCGCGCATCGAGGCCGAGCGCCAGGAGATCACCCGCCTGCGGGCCGAGAAGGAGGCATGGGAAGCCGAGAACCCGCCCGAGGACGAGGAGGAGGCCGAGGGCTGGAACTACGCCAGGAACCTGGAACGCCGCATCAAGGAACTCAAGGACAGCATCCGTGAAGACCTGAAGCGCTTCAAGGAACTGGAAAAGAAGCTCGGCATGAAGAAGTACGCCGGCAATACGGCGTTCGCCGCCGAGCACGCGGGCATCAAAGCTCAGCTCGCGCCGACGCTCGAGCAGATCGCGGCGCTGCAAGCGGAACTCGAACCCTATGAAACCATCACAGCCGATCTGGCCGCTACCCGTGCTCGCTATCGGGAACTGCTAAATCAATTCCTCGATACGCTCACCAAGCGGTGCAACGACATGAGTGGTGAGCAAACTGCCACGATGGTGCTGCGACTCTTGGAAGAGCGGGTACAAGCAGCACTGGATGGAGCCATTGCGAGAAGACGGCAGGTATTGATTTCTTGCATCGAACGACTTTGGGACAAGTACAGCGTCACGTTGCATCAGATGCAGCGAACGCAGCAAGCGCTGCGGGGCAGCGTCGGTCAGTTGCTTCAAGGATTGGGCTATGTGCTCTGAAGCCTTGCCGATGGATTCACCCTCACCTGTAGAACTGCCCGTCGGCTGGAGGGAGGTGCCGCTGCGTGCCGTGGCAGACACGAAATTCAGTAATGTCGACAAGCTCACCAAGTCCGGAGAACAGGCGGTACGACTGTGCAATTACGTTGACGTCTACAACAACGATTATATCACCGAAGCCATCGAGTTCATGGAAGCCACCGCATCGCAGCCCGAGATCGACAGGTTCCACCTTCAGGTCGGCGATGTGATCATCACCAAGGATTCCGAGACTCCCTACGATATCGGGACTCCAGCACGGGTGGACTACGCGACCGACGACTTGGTTTGCGGCTATCACCTCGCATTGCTGCGCCCTGATCAGGATGCTGTTGATTCCGACTATCTGAGCAAGCAGATTGGGCATTCTCGGCTGGCCGGATACTTTGCGCGGATGGCGAACGGCCTCACTCGATATGGGCTATCAGTTGGCGCCATCAGCAGCGCCCCTGTCTGGCTTCCCCCTCTGAACGAGCAGCGACAGATTGGTCGAGCCTTGAGGGAGATTGATACCGCCATCGAGCAAGCCGAAGCGCTGATCGCCAAGCTCAAGCAGGTGCGGGCGGGATTGCTGCATGACCTGCTGATAAGAGGAATCAATGACAACGGCGAAATTCGCGATCCCATCGCGCATCCCGAACAGTTCCAGAACTCCCCTCTTGGGTTGATTCCATGCGGCTGGACAATCGAGACGCTCGTCAGTCGTATCGCGCTTCCGCAGGGCCAAGTTGATCCTCGACTCGCGCCGTATTGCGATTGGATCCTCGTTGCGCCAGACCACGTCGAATCAGTGACGGGGCGGCTGCTTGCGAGTGTCACTGCGGCTGAGCAAGGTGCCATATCCGGAAAGTATGTGTTTGGCCCTGGCGACGTCATCTACAGCAAGATTCGCCCGTATCTTCGGAAAGCTGTTCTGGCCTCTGGTGAGGGTCTATGCAGTGCCGATATGTATCCCCTTCGCCCCAATGACGGAGTCCATCCGCGATTCCTACTTGCAGTTATCTTGGGCGAGCCATTCTCAAGATTCGCTTCCGCCGTTTCAATGCGTAGCGGATTTCCCAAGATCAACAGAGAAGAGTTGGCCGAGTTCGTTACGAGCTGGCCACCGTTCGATGAACAGCAGCGCATCGCAAGCGCCATCGAATTGTGTGACCGCGAGCAGGACGCGATTGAGAACGAACTGACAAAGTTGCATCTTTTAAAATCCGGCCTGATGGCCGATCTGCTCAGCGGCCGCGTCCGCGTACCAGCCGGCCTGGAGGTGGCCTGATGCCCCCTCTGCACAAACTCCTCGCTGATTTCCCGTCCAACCACCCCGACGACGGCAGGCGCGAACAGACTCTGCCCGAGCGCATCGCCGAACTCGAAGCGGAAAACGCGCACCTGCGCGCCGCGCTGGAGCAAATCGCCGGGTTTCCTCACGCGCCGGACGCCTGGATCGTCGCCCGCTCGGCATTGCAGCCGCTGAAGGAAAAGCCCGAGCGATGAGCTTCTCACCTCGCTTCGCCTATTCCCATGCGATGGTGCGCAACCTCGGCCTCATCGAGTCCGCTCGCGCCGTGGTGGATGTGCTGCCCCTGCCGCCGGATCAGGAGCTGCGCCTGAAGCAGGCGGCCCGGCAGCGGGCGACGCGCCATTCCACGCGCATCGAAGGCAACACCCTGAACTCGGAGCAAGTGGGGCAGGCGGTGATGGCGGTGGGCAAGAGTCAGACCGAAATGCAGCAGGAGGTGCGCAACTACTGGCGCGCGCTGGAGTGGATCGAGGAGCAGTTGGAGGCCAATCGGCACCCGTCCGAGGAATTCATCCGCGAGTTGCATAGCATCATCCTGGTGCGCGGCATGGGCCGGCGGGGCCTGCGCAGCGACTATCGCAGGGAGGAATGTCCGGTGGTGGATTTGGCTACCCGCCGCATCGACTACGCTCCGCCGACGCCCGCCGACGTGCCGGTATTGATGCGGGAACTGGTGGCCTGGTGGCAAGGCGAAGCGGCGGCTGCGCTGCCTGGCCCGGTGCGCGCCGGCCTGCTGGCGCACCGTTTCGTCAGCATCCATCCCTTCGGCGACGGGAACGGTCGCACGGCCCGTGCCCTGGCGACGGCCGAGTTGTGGCGCAGCGGCTACGAGATGCGCGGCTTCCTGTCGCTGGAGGAACACTACACGGCAGACCTCGGCGCCTATTACGACCATCTTCAGATGGGTCTGCCGGTGAATTTCTACGACGGGCGCCATGACCCGGACCACGGCCAGTGGCTGGAGTTTTTCCTGGCCACGATGGCGCGTGCGGCGGACGATCTGCGCCGTCAGGCCGTCGACCTTTATGCGCCCCATCGCCGTCGGGCGCCGCCTTGGGAATCGCTACGCCGGGTGCAGCAACAACTCCTGACGCGCCTGCTGATGCGTGGTTTGGAAACCGGTTCGGAAGGCCTCGCGTTCACCCCCTCCGACATGGTCGAGTGGTTCGGTATTTCCGCCAACACCGGACGGGAATGGCTGGACCGCTGGCGCGGTGAGGGATTCGTGGAGCCGGCCAGGGCCGGAGTTCAGCGCGTTCGAGCGTATGTGCTGAGCTCCAAGTGGCACAGCCTGTTACGTGAGGCTATTGCGTTTAGCGCAAGCGTTAACACAAGCAAAACCAGCAAAAAAATGACCGAGTGCAAAGCTAAATCAAATGGTTGTTGACGTATCCACCAAGAAATAACACAAGCCTGCGGACGCGGATAAGGGACTTTGGGGAGGCGACATGAGCGATTCGGTTGCTCCGTACGTGGGGTGCAAGATCGAATGGGAGGGACTGCTGGTCGAGCAGCCCTTCTGCCAGCAACTCGAAAAGATGGGCTGGGAGTGGCTGACCGGTGACACCGATGTCCCCGAACTCACCGAGCGAGCAAATTTCCGTGAGGTGCTGCTGAAGGATCGGCTGACCAAGGCGCTGCACAAGATCAACCTTGGCCCGGACGGAGTAAACGGAGCGCAGCCCTGGCTGGATGAAGCGCGCATCGAGCGTGTGATTCACCAACTGGAGCTGACCGCCGGCTTGCGCCTGATGGAGGCCAACCGGCAGCTCACCGAGCTGCTGCTCAAGGGTACGGTGACCGATGGTTTGCCCGGATGGGACGCCGGCCGCCAGCAACCGCTGCGCTATATCGACTTCGATGACTGGAAGAACAACGATTTTCTGGTGATCAACCAGTTCAAGGTGCAACTGACCAGCGGGCGGGGACACATCATTCCCGATGCAGTCCTGTTCGTGAACGGCATTCCGTTGGTAGTGGCGGAATTCAAGAGCCCCGGCATCGAGGCACCCATTGCTCAGGCGATCAACCAGTTGCTCCGCTACACCAATCAGCGCAAGGAACTCTACCCTGAGCAGTACACCGAAGATGAAGGGACCGAGCGGCTGTTCCATTCCAACCAATTGCTGATCGCCAGCAATTTCTTCGAGGCCCGTGCAGCCACTATCGGTGCACCGCCCGAGGTCTATCTGGAATGGGCGGACACCAGCCCGCTGCCGATGTCGCAGGTAGGCGAGGAAGTCGGGCTGATTCCGCGCACACAGGACATTGCCGAAGCCGAAGAGGTGGCGTCCGCTGAACTGCGTGCGCTGGGGCCGGAGCAGGCGGATCGGGCAGGGACGCCGTTGTTCTATCGGCAGAAGGCCATCGAGGTATCGTCTGATACCGCGCAATCGGCAGTACCTTCCGCCACCGGCAAGGGACTGGCGAGCCAGCAGATTCTGGTTGCTGGCATGTTGCGCCCTGATCATCTATTGGACGTGATGCGCAATTTCACTTTGTACCAATCGGGTGAAGGCAAGACGCGCAAGGTGGTGGCACGCTACCAGCAGTTCCGCGCCGTTCACAAGGCCATCGAGCGCCTGAAAACCGGCCGCAGTCGGAAAGCAGGCGCGGAGCGGGACGAACGTGGCGGCATCGTCTGGCATACACAAGGCTCGGGCAAGAGCCTGACAATGGTGTTCCTGGTGCGCAAGATGCGCACGCTGGGCGATCTCAGAAAGTTCAAGATCGTTGTGGTCACGGATCGCAGCGACCTGGAGAAGCAGCTACGCGAAACAGCCTCGCTTACCGGCGAGACTGTGCGCCCGTCCGAAAGTGACAAGCAACGCAGGGAATCGGCGACCGCCGCAACGCAGCGGATTCTGGCCGAGAAATCCCCGGACATCGTGTTCGCCATGATCCAGAAATATCAGGATCAAGTGGCGCGGCGCGAGGCAGACAAGATCAAATTGACCATCGCCCGTAAGGAAATCCGCGTCGCCGAGCAGGGAGTGAACAAGGTTCCCAAACGTGTCGAGGAAATCAAACAGGTCACCTTCGAGGAAACCATCCAGTTCGAACGGTTCCCGGAGCTGAACGACTCCGAGAACATCCTGGTGCTGGTCGATGAGGCGCACCGTTCCCATACCCGGACGCTGCATCGGAATTTGCACAAGGCATTGCCGAACGCCGCCATCATCGGCTTTACCGGCACGCCCATTCTGTCCAAGGAAAAGACGGAGACGCGGAAAATCTTCGGCGACTACATCGACCGATATCTGCTACAGGACGCAGAGATGGACGGCGCCACCGTGCCCATTCTCTACGAGGGCCGCACCGCCGATGGCATGGTGAAAGACGCGACCAGTCTCGATCAGGTGTTCGAGGACTTGTTCCGTGGATACACCGATACCGAACTCGCCATCATCAAGGCCAAGTACGCCACTCAGGGGGACGTGCTTGAGGCACCACTGCTGATCGAGAAGAAGGCGGCGGACATGCTTCGGCACTACGTGAGCGTGGTGTTGCCGGAGGGGTACAAGGGCCAGGTAGTCGCCACCAGCCGCAATGCAGCGGTGATCTATTACGAGAAGCTCGCGGCAGCCAAGGGCGCTCTCGTGGCACAGCTGGAAGCCTTGTCAACGGCCATTCTTGCCCTGTCCGAAGATGACCAGGCCAAGCTGGATGCCGAAACGCGATTCTTGATCGACGCGCATCCGAAGCTTGACCTGATTCGAGCACTCGAATTCGCCGTAGTCATGTCCGGCAACCACAACGACCCCGAATCGTGGAAGAAGTGGACGGACAAGGAAAAACAGGAAGGACTGGTCGAGCGCTTCAAGCGACGCCTGGCGCCGGCCAAGTCGGACAAGACCGACCCCTTGGGCCTCCTGATCGTTACCAATATGCTGCTGACGGGCTTTGATGCTCCGGTCGAGCAGGTGATGTATCTCGACCGCAGAATCATTGCGCATGACTTGCTGCAGGCCATTGCTCGCGTGAACCGTACCAGTGGCCGTAAGCCGCGCGGCTATGTGGTGGATTACATCGGCGTGGCCCGTCATCTGAATGATGCCTTGGGCGATTACGACGCCGATGATCTCAAGGGCATCGGCCTCGACATCAACAACGAACTGCCGAAGCTACGCGACCGCCACGCCCGGGTGATGGCGGTGTTCTCGGACCGGGGAATTACGGACTTGCTCGAAGGTGTCCAGGCTGCGGTCGATTTGCTCGCCGACCTGAAAATTCGTGCCGACTTCATCAACAAGCTGCGTCTCTTCTACGAAACGCTGAGCATCCTCGAACACCGTCCGGAGGTAACGCCGGAAATGTTCCGCGATGCCAAGTTGCTGGGCTTCATCAACAAGGTCGCCGCCAATCTCTATCGAGACTCGACGCTGAATTTGCTCGGCGTGCCGGAACGTGTGCGCGCATTGATCGACAAACACGTCGCAGCCAGGGGCGTAGATCCCAAGATTCCACCGATCACGATTACCGATACGGACTTCGAGAAGGTGGTGGCAGGTCAGAAATCGTCGAAGACCCGGGCGGCCGAAATGCAGCACGCAGCGCGCTACCATATCGTCAGCTTTGAACTCCAGAACCCTGCCTACGCCAAGAAGATGAGCGAGAAGCTGGAGGATATTCTCAAATCATTCAAGGACAACTGGGAGGCGCTGGAGCAGGCGCTGAAGCAGTTCATCAAGGAGCTGAAGGAAGGCGACCGCAACGATTTCCCAGGGCTCGATCCGGATGTCCAGGTTCCGTTTGTACGGCTGGTTCTGGAAGTGGCATCCAAGAATGCGGCGTCCGACACGACACGGGAGCAACAACTGGTTGGCATGACCGTCGACCTCGTCGACCATATCCGGCAGGAGATCAAACGTGTCGGATTCTGGAAGAATGCTCACGCCCGCGACATGCTGACCAAACATCTGGTGCGCCAGTTGATGACCACGGGCGGACTGCAAGCCCAAGCTGCCCGGGATCTCGCCTTCCAGTTGGTGGCGCTGGCGAAACACAATCATGAGGTACTGGCGGGATGAGCGCGGAAACGCTCTCGGTTGGTGATCTGCTATTCGAGGTTCAGCGCAGCAGCCGGCGCAAAACCCTAGGGCTGACAGTTGATCGATCCGGCGAGCTGAAACTCTACGCTCCGGAGGCCACGCCTCGTGAGCAACTGGAAAAATGGGCGAAGAGTCGCCAGCTCTGGGTGTATCAGAAGCTTGCCATTAAGGAGGCATCCCGGCCGATCCCTCGCCCAGCAGGGTATATGAGCGGCGACGCCGTTTTCTACCTTGGCCGTAGTTACCGTGTTCGTTTCGTTACAGACCAGGAGGGGGCGGTACATTGCAGGACAGGATGGCTGGAACTGAGACTGTCGGATAAGACCGACGCCGAGGCACGGATCAGGGAGTGGTTTCAGGCGACGGGCGGGCACTGGATCAAGGAACGGGTGAAGTTGCTGTCTGACCGGTATGGACTTGTGCCGAGCACAGTCGAGATTCTCGACCTGGGCAACCGCTGGGGCTCCTGTAGCGCAGCCGGCCGACTGAATTTCAATTGGCGCCTCCTCCAGTTTCCAATCCGACTGATCGACTACGTGATCACCCATGAGCTGGTCCACCTCGTGGAGCCACATCACAACGACGATTACTGGCGCCGGCTGGAAGGGCTGATGCCTGATTACGCAGACCGAAAGGCGAAACTTCTGGAGACTACGAGAGAGTATGACCGGGTGTAATCTGGTCGATATGAAGACTGGCCTAAGCATTGGTGGTGCCCCGTGGTTTGTTGGCTGGTAATGCTCCGCAGGACTACGCTCTATTGCTCATTGGCCCCTTCGCCGCGGCTTCGATAGGTTGGGCTGAGGAACGAAGCCCAACAAACAGCACGTCTTTGGCTGCGCCCTTGGGCGGTTGGGCTTCGCAGGCTCAGCCCAACCTACAAGTCAGCGACGATTGCGACAGCCCATGGAAAGAAGCCGTCGAGCACTACTTTCCTGAATTCATGGCCTTCTATTTCCCGGCCGCGTATCCCGCATCGACTGGTTTGCGGGCCACGAATTCCTTGATCAGGAACTCCGCGCCGTGGTGCAGGACGCTGAACTCGGTAAGCGCCTGGTCGACAAACTGGTCCGCGTCACCCGTCTGTCGGGAACAGAAGACTGGATCTACCTCCACATCAAAGTGCAGGGCAGCCCGCAGGCGGAATTCGCCGAACGGATGTTCGTTTACAACTACCGCCTGTTTGACCGCTACCACCGCCCAGTCGCCAGCATGGCCTTGCTCGCCGACCAATCCGAAGGCTGGCACCCGAGTTCGTTTGGCTTCGAGGTGCTCGGTTGCGAACATATGCTGAAGTTTCCAACCACCAAGCTATTGAACTTGACGGGCCGCGAAGCTGAACTGCAAGCGGAACCGAATCCCTTCGCGCTGGTGACTCTGGCCCATGACGCGCCAGGACATGGCAGCTCGCTTTGCCGCCAAGTGGAAGCGGATCCAGTTGCTCTACCAGCGACGCTGGGAAAAACAGCGCATCATTGACCTGTTTGTCGTCCTTGACTGGATGATGCGGCTGCCCGAACATCTTGCGCAGGAGCTGTGGCAGAATATCGACCTGCTTGAGGAGCAAGAACAAATGCGCTACGTGTCGTCGGTTGAACGAATCGGTATCGAGAAAGGCCGCGAGCAGGGCCGCGAGCAAGGCCTGCAGCAAGGTGAGGCCTTGGCACTTCAGCGCCTGCTGCGCAAACGGTTCGGCGCCATCCCGTCGGAGATCAGCGCCCGGATTGCGGCCGCGTCGCTGTCAGAAATCGAAGGCTGGTTCGACCAAGCCATCGAAGCGGGTCGGATCGACGACGTCTTCGGGCCGACCGCACACTGAAGCCGGCGCCTTGTCCGGGTCGCTGCCTTCGTCGTTGCCGATGGGGTAAGTTCCTGCTTCGATGGCGACCAGCGGCGGCAGGCCGGGAAAAATAGTCACCTTCAGGTCGGCTTGCCGTCGCCTGGCGCTGTTACCAACTCAGCAACCACGGGGTTACCAGCGGCAGCAGCAGCGCCGTCATCAGACCATTGAGACCCATCGCCAGCGCGGCAAAGGCCCCCGTCTGCTCATTTTCCTGAAAAGCGCGCGCGGTACCGATGCCGTGTGCAGCGATTCCCATGGCGAAACCGCGCACGGCGTCATCTTCGATATGCAGGGCGCGATAGACGTAGCGCGCGCCGATGGCGCCGACGATTCCCGTGATGATCACCAGTACCGCGGTAAGCGACGGCAGGCCGCCGATGCGCTCGGCGACGCCCATGGCAATCGGTGTGGTCACCGACTTCGGAGCCAGCGAGAGCAGTGTCACCCGGCTGGCGCCAAACAGGCTGCCGATGGCGACGGCAGACAGGGCGGCGCTCAGGGAGCCGACCAGCAGCGCGACCAGCAAGGGTAGCGCCAGACGCTTCAGGCGCCCAAACTGGGCGTAGAGCGGAATGGCCAGCGCCACGGTGGCCGGCCCGAGCAGAAAGTGTACGAACTGCGCGCCGTCGAAGTAGGTGCGGTAGGACGTGTCGGTCAGCGACAGCAAGGCGACCAGCGTCGCGACCGCGAGCAGGACCGGGTTGGCCAGTGGATGCCC
Organism: Candidatus Accumulibacter contiguus; assembly: GCF_012940005.1. Taxonomy (GTDB): domain Bacteria; phylum Pseudomonadota; class Gammaproteobacteria; order Burkholderiales; family Rhodocyclaceae; genus Accumulibacter; species Accumulibacter contiguus. The sequence continues at coordinate 43,708 of NZ_SPMX01000001.1, forward strand.
GCGGCAACGCTTGTGCACCCAGGTGGCGCCCTGGTAGGCGAGCAAGGTCAGCGTCAGGCCAAGCAGCGGCGACGCCGCAAGATATACCCAGACTTCACTGATGCGTGGCGTCATGGTGTCTCCTGCGGGAGGTCGCGGCGGCGACTCAGGAAGCGCAACACCAGGGCTGTCACGGCGATGGTGATCAGCGTGCTGGCGACCAGGGAGATGAGCAGCGGCAGCCATTCGTCGGACATCCGCTGGAAGTGCAGCATGACGCCGGTACCGGCGGGAATGAACAGCAGGGAGAGATGCTGCAACATGTCCTGCGCGGTCTTGCGCAGGTCGGTCGCGGGACCGCCTCGCACGGCGAGCGCGGCGAAAAGCAGGGCCATGCCGATCACCGGCCCCGGGATGGGCAAGGCCAGGCCGCGGGCGATGACCTCGCCGAGAAGCTGGAAAACGAGGAGCAGGGTGATGGCGCCGATCATGTTTGGTCCGGTCGGGGTGGCCGAAATGGAGGGCTATGGGGCTGTCGAGTATAGAGGAATTGGCGAGGGGGGTGGCGACGTAGCAAGCGCTCGGGCCGTTGCTTGACGGCTGTAGGGTGGTGTTCCTCAAGTGGATATGCTAAGCACTAACATATTGATTAAAAAATACTATATGGGGTTCAAATCGACGTCTGGAGCACTCCCCTCTGCTGCGCTTTCCCCGCCATTTCTTCCGTCCAAAAGACGCAAGTAGTCGAGCAGGGCAGATCCATAAAAACATTTATATCATAATGGTTTTAATTCTGGAATTGCTGCTGCTCGCGGCGGCCGGCACGTCTGGCGTACGCGAGCCGCTATAATGGACGGTGATCGCTGTTGCAGCGCCGTTGCGCCGGACGAGGAGAAGAACGTGTTTGCGGTCTATGGCTTGAGTGGTCCAATTTTCCAGGGTACGTTCGAAGGCCTCAAGGATGTCGCCGGAATTCATCGGGGCTCCGCTGTCCGACCCATTGCCGAGGGCGAGCCGGCACCCGTCTTCAACGCTCCCGCGGCGCAGGCCGTGAGCGCTTACCGGGAAATGCTGCGCAGCGACCCTGAGCGGGGTCCGCTGTACCATGCCTATCAGATCATGCAACGGCAGATCGTCTCGGTGACCAGCAGCGATCCCGTCGAGCGGGCCTGGCGGATACTGCTCGAACGCCGCATCCACCAGGCGCCGGTGCTCGACCCGACTCATCGGCTGGTGGGCATCGTCAGTGAGCGCGACCTGCTGACCGTGGTCAACGTCGAAGACGGGCGCGTGCGCGATGTGCTGGCGAGGAAGGTGAGCGACGTGATGACGACGCCCGTGGTCAGCGCCGACCCGATCACCGACATCCGGCGGATCGCCTGGGTGATGCTCGAACACCAGGTCGATGGCGTGCCGATCGTCAATGAAACGCAGGCGCTGGTCGGTTTCGTGTCGCGCAGCGACATCCTGCGTGCGATCATCACCGATCCGCCGCTGAGCCTGTGGCGCTAGGAGGCTGCCTGCCTGCGGCGTTACCATTCGCGATCGTCCTTTGCCTGAGGAAAGCAGATGAGCCATGCGTCCGTCCGCATCTACCACAACAACCGCTGTTCGAAGAGTCGCGCAGCGTGCCAGCTGATTGCCGAAAAGGGTGTCGATGCCGAGATCGTCGACTACCTGAAGACGCCGCCGAGCCACGAAGAACTGCGCGAACTCCTGCGAAAACTCGGCATGCGGCCATCGGAACTTGTGCGTCGCGGTGAAGCGGTGTTCAAGGAGCATTACGCCGGACGCTCCCTGAGCGACGACGAATGGCTGCAGGCGCTGCTAACGCACCCGATCCTGATCGAGCGTCCGATCGTCGTGCGCGGTGACCGGGCGGTGCTCGGTCGACCGCCGGAGAAGGTGCTCGAGCTGCTGTAGCAAGCGCTCGGGATTCTTCCGCAAAGGCCATTCGCGGCGAAGTTCGACATGGTCGGCGAGCCGAATCTGATCGGTCCTGCGCGTTCAGCAAAGCGACGATCAGGTCTCGCTGATCAGACTCCAGTGATTGTCCAGGGCCATCGGCTGCGGCCATGGCAGGGCAACGGGTTTGAGCCGCGGGTGACTGCGCGCCAGTCCCAGGGCCGTTGCGACGAGGACGCCGCCGGACGGGCAAACATAGGGCCTTTCCGTGCTGCGTGGTCTGACCCCCGGTTTCCTGGTCTGACCCCCGGTTTCCCCTGCAACGCCAGCTGGACGCCGCCCTGCCGCCCGCCTGAAAATCCTTCAGTCCGGCAGGCTGTTGAGCATGAACATCGCCTGCAGCACCTCGCCGGGTTCGCCCAGCGGCTCGAACCAGCGCTGCAGGATCTGCCCGATATCGCCGCTGCGATAGAGGCGTGACAAGGAACGATCGACAAGCAGCCGGAATTCAGCATCACGGCGCATCATCAGGCCGTAGGGCTCGTAGGTGAACTGGGTCTCCGAGACCTCGTAGGAACGCTCTTCGCCCTTCACGACGGCGATCGTCACCAGCACGGTGCGATCCGCCGCATAGGCCGTGGCGGTTCTGTCCTGCAGCGCCTTCAGGGCGGCATCGTGGTCGGCGACCTTGAGCAGGCGGATACCGATTTTCTCCATCGCTACCAGTGCGTCGAAGACCTTTTCGGTCGTCGTGCCCGCAACGACGGCGACGCGCTGGCCGTTGATCTCTACCAGGGACTTCGGTTTCTCGCCCTTCAGGAAGAGCAGGCTGGCGCCATCGACGTAGGTCATCACGCTGAAGTCGAAGTCGGCACGGCGCGACAGGGTCTGTGTGGTGTTGCCGCACTCCAGATCGATCTTGCCGCTTTTCAGCGACTCGAAACGGCTCTGCGCCGTGACCGGCACCCAGCGCACCTGGAGATTCGGCATGTTCAGCTGTTTGGCCACGTCTTTGGTAACGATCTCGCACAAATCGATGCTGTAGCCGCGCGGCTTGCTGTCGCCGGCAATGAACGAGAACGGCATGGAGTTCTCGCGGTAGCCGAGCTTGAGGACGCCGCTTTGCTTGATTTTCGCCAGGGTGGGTTCGGCGGCAGCCGCGGGCAAGGCAATGGCCAGGCTCGCGGCAAGGATGGCAACGATCAGCTTGCGCATGGTGGTTTTCTCCTTGGGGTGGGAACGGAAGTAAGTGTAGCGCGAGTCGGTCCGCTTGCGTTAAGGCGAGCCGAATCTGATCGGTCCTGCGCGTTCAGCAAAGCGACGATCAGGTCTCGCTGATCAGACTCCAGTGATTGTCCAGCGCCATCGGCTGCGGCCATGGCAGGGCAACGGGTTTGAGCTGCGGGTGACTGCGCACCAGTCCCAGGCCCGTTGCGACGAGGACGCCGCCGGACGATCCGGCGCCCCGCCATGAAGTCAGGGCGTAAGCCTCCTTCATCCTGACCAGCGGCGTCATGCGTTCGCCAGCAGCAGGGTGCCAGAGGTGGGCGAGGCCGATCTGGTTGCTCGACAATACGAAGCCGCCGTCCCAGGCGGCAGCAATGTCGCCGGCGTAGCCGATGCCGTCGTTGGCCCGGGTCGGCACGAACAGGCGGTCGCCGTCGAGGACGGCGAGGATGGGGGCCTGTGCGCGCTCCTCGCTGCGCTCATGCTCGGCCTGGATGGCGATGCCGAGATAGGCCTCATCGTCGACCGGCGAGTGGCTCCACGCGATATGCCGCAGGCTGAGGCGCGGGTCGTCCAATCGCCACTGGCGCAATAGCTTGCCGCTGGTGGTGTCCAGGCGGACGAGCGAGGACTCCATGCGCTGCAGATCATGCTTCTTGTCGGCCAGCGTTCTCGGCACGCCGCCGTTGGCGACGATCAACTGGCCAGCGGCGTCGAGCGCGAGCTGGTGCGGATCGATGCCGTGCGTATCCCATTCGTCGAGCTTCTGCAGCGTTCGCCGGTCGCGCACGCCGATGCGGCCACGTCCCTTGCCGTACTCCGTTTCGGTGGTCAGCAGCACCTCGCCGTTGGCGGCGACGACGGCGTGGCCGCAGAAACGCAGCGCCGACGATTCCTCCAGCGATACCTGCTGCTGCACCTTGCCCTGCGCGTCGCACCGCATCAGCCAGGCGCCGGGGCGCGCCGCCACGACCAGCATGCCGCCATCGGCCTCCGGCAGGAGGCCGTGTGGTCGCGATGGCAGTGGCACGGCGTGGCGGATGTCGAGCTTGCGGGTTTCCCAGTCGGCGACCAGGGCGCCGGCGAAGTAGGGATCGCCCTGGTTCGGACCGCGCCAGGCGGCGGCCACGACGGCCTGCCGGGGAGTCGTGGCCAAGACAATACCCGGAAGAGCACTGCCGGCGACGCCGGCAGCAACAGCGGCAATGAACTGCCGGCGATTCGTCGTCATGCCTTCCTTCCTCAGAACTTCAGCTCGCCAGTGAGGATTGCGGCACGTCGCGTACCCGGTACCGTGAAGCCGCCGTTGTCGTAGATCGAGTCGTAGTAGAGCCTGTCGAATACATTCTTGATGTTCAGGCGCACGGCCCAGTGCTTCTCTTCATAGGCGACCATGGCATCCCAGCGCTGATAGGCTTCTGCCGTGTTCGGGGTGAACTGTCCGTTGACGAAAGCGCCGCTGACCGCCTGTTGCGGCTGATAAGCGAAGCGCCTGCCCTTGGCCTCGATGCCGCCGCCGATCTTCCAGTGGCCGGTCAGCATGTAGGTTGACCACAGGTTGAAGGTATAGACCGGTGCATTGCGCGCGCGCTCGCCGACGAGACGTGGGTCGCCCTGGGTGACGGTGCCGGTCGCGGCGTTCACGTTGATCGCGGTTTCGAGAATCGTGGCGTTCATCAACGCAAGGCCGGAGAAGACTTCCCAGCGCTCGCTCAGGCGGCCGGCGAGCTCGATTTCGAAGCCATCGGTACGGCGCTTCCTGGTCAGGATGGCGGCCGTGGATTCAAGATCGGTATTCCGTTCCCAGGCCTTGTTGGCACGGTAGAGGGCCGTGCGCAGCGCGAGGTCGCCGCCGAGCAGCAGCCACTTGGCGCCGAGTTCGGTGACCTGACTGCGCTCGGCCGGCATCGGCGTGACCGTCAACTGATAGAGGTCGGCCGTCGGACTGAAGGAGTCGCTCCAGGCGAGGTAGTAATTCGCTTCCTCCTGCGGCTGCCAGGACAGCGCGGCCCGCGTGCTCCATTCGCCGTACTTCAGGCTTGGCGAGGTGGTGCTGGAATATTTTGCATCCATCTCGTCACGGCGCAGGCCGATGGTGGCCTTCCAGTGCGGGATGAATTCGATGCTGTCCTGCAGGTAAAGTGCGTAGGAGTCGCTGGTGAATTTCGTCGGTGTGCCGGCCAGCGCTTCCTGGTAGGGATGGAACAGCGGCGGGTTGGCATTGGTCGTGCCACCGAAGTTCTGCAGGCCGTGGCGGAAGCTGTCCTCCTTCAGGTATTCCATGCCGGCCAGGAATTCGTGGCCCATGCCACCGGTCTTGAAGCGCGTCGAGTAGTCGGACTGCAGCGTCACCGTCTCGTAATGGGACGAGCGTGTGACGTTGCCGCCGTTGACGCCGTTGGCGCTCGGCGGCAGGGTCAGGTTCGGCGTCTTCGCCCAGTAGCTGCGCTGATAGTCGGCAACACGGACCTGCGTGCGCAGCATCGATTCGGGGTCGAAGAGATATTCGTTGACCAGCGTCGTGATCGTCGTGTCGCTGTCGTCGAGGGTCTTGTCGGTGCCCCAGTACGCCCGCGCCGGGAAGCGTTCGTTCGGGCGGCGCGTGACGCCGTCGAAGGAGATGCCGTAGTCGGGGTTGTCGCGGGTCTTCAGGTAATAATGGTTGAGCCAGAAGCGGTTGTGCGAATTCTGGTTGAGCGCGAGGCTGATCGCAGCACCCTGGCGGTGCACTTCCGGCTCGTCGCCGTTGGCGAGATTTTCGCGCCAGCTTCCCTCGTCACGATTCATCAGGTTCACGCGCAGGCCGACATCGGCGCTGAAGCGCTTGTTCAGGTCGGCGGTCAGCTCGCGGTAGCCGTAGGTGCCGATGCTGCCGGTCAGCCTGTATTTGTCTATCTGCAGGGGAGTCTTGCTCACCTGGTTGATGACGCCGCCGGCCTGGCCGCGGCCGAAGAGCATCGAACCGGCGCCGCGCAGTACGTCGATCTGTTCGTCGTTGAAGGTTTCGCGGTTGTACTGGGCCGTGTCGCGGATGCCATCGAGATATATGTCGCCGAAGGTATAGAAGCCGCGCAGATTCATGTTGTCGCCCGAGCGGCCGCCCTCGGCGGCGTTGAAAGTGATCCCGGAGACGTTGCGCATCGCCTCGCGCAGCGAGCCGACCTGCTGTTCTTCCATCAGTGCACTGGTCACCGTGGTGATGGCCTGCGGAATCCTGTGCGGATCCTGTTCCACCTTGCCGACGCGCGTGCGCGTGGCAAGGTAGCCATCGGGCTGGCGCTCGGCGGTGTCGGTGACGACGACCGGTGCCATCGTCTGTTCACCGGCGGTTTGCGCGCCGGCAGCGAAGGAGAGGGCCATCAGTGCGGCCAGTGGCAGCCGGCGGGGCAGGGAAGGGGTCGGTGCGCAGGAGCGCGGGCGGGCGGTCTGGCGAGAGGCGTCAGCAGGCATACAAATCTCCGTGGGGTGAGGTTTTGTGGCTGGCTGAACGGCATCGCGTCTGGCTGGCTAGTCAATTGGTGTCGCCTTGTTTCTTTTTGAAAGTCATGAACATTCGGATGAGCTGCTCCGTCAGCGCGCTCCGGACGGATCGGTAATGAACCCGATGCGCAACAGGCCGACTCTTGCGGCTTCCGACATGACCTGCGCAACTTTCTCGTACGGCGTCGTGCGCTCGGCGCGGATGTGCATTTCCGGCTGCGGCTGCATGGCGCTAACGGCCTGCAGTCGTTCGGCAAGCCCGGCGGCATCGATCGGCTCGCCGTTCCAGAACACCTGGCTGGTGGCGTCGATGGCGAGCTGCACGTTATCCGGCCTGGTCTGGTTGACCGAGGACGAAGCCTTCGGCAGGTCGACCTTGACGGCATGCGTGAGCAGGGGGGCAGTGACGATGAAGATGATCAGCAGGACGAGCATCACGTCGATCAGTGGCACCATGTTGATTCCGGTCAGCAGCGCGTCGTCGTCGCCGGATTCCATGCTGGCGAAGGCCATGTTCCGTCCTCCTCAGCGAACGGCCAGGCCGGGGTGGGCCGACTGACGTTCTGCACCGGCAGCGACGCCCTGTGCGCGCGCCATGGCGATCACCTTCTCGCTCGTCGTGCGGGCATCGGTGAGCATTGGCGAGGTCTTGACACCTGTGGCGAGGAAGGCAAACACGTCGTAGGCGAAGGAGTTGAGCTGCGACAGCGTACTGCGGTTCTCGCGGGCGAAATGGTTGTAGGCGACGGCGGCCGGTATGGCGACGGCAAGGCCGATGCCGGTCATGATCAGTGCTTCGCCGACCGGGCCGGCGACCTTGTCGAGCGTGCCCTGTCCGGACATGCCGATGGCGATCAGCGCATGGTAGATGCCCCAGACCGTGCCGAAGAGGCCGACGAAGGGCGCGGACGATGCGACCGTGGCAAGGAAGGTCTGGCCGAATTCGAGGCTCGCCTTGTCTTCGTCGATGGCACGCTTCAACGCACGGGTGAGCAGGTCTTCCGGGTTGCCGGCGTTGACCAGGTTGGCGGTGCTGCACTCGCCACCGTTCTTGCAGCGGTTGTGCTGCTCGATGGCGGTAAAACCGTGGTGTACCAGATGCGAGAAGGGTTCGGTCGTGCCCTTCTCGCGGATGCGGGCGGCAACGGCTTCGAGGTTGGGTGCTTTCCAGAATGCGGCGAGAAATTCAGCACTGCGGCGGCGCATGCGCAGCCCGCGGATGCCCTTGCTGGCGATCAGGTACCAGGTGCCGATCGACGCGATCAGCATCAGGCAGAGCACGATGCGGGCGACGATGTCGGTGTGGGCGAGGAAGTGGGCAAAGCCCAGCGGATTTTCCATGACGACCTTTCAGTTTTTCAGGTGGAATGTGATGGGGACCAGAACCCACGCGGCGAGGGCTTCCTCGCCCCGTTTGGCCGGAACGAACCGCCAGTGCCAGACGGCGTCCAGTGCCGCCTGGTCGAGACGTGGGGAGCCGCTCGATTTCCTGACTTCAATTTGCGACGGTCGACCGCTGGTCTCGACATGAACCCGCAGCACGACCTGTCCTTCTTCGCCCATGCGGCGAGAAAGGGGGGGGGTAGGCGGGTGCGGGATTGGAGAGGTAATCGGCGGCGAAGCGGGGCTGGCTGATGGTGGCCGGTGCTGGCGGGGCGGGTAGGTCTGGCAGGGTGGGTGGAGGTGGGTCCCTGACGATCGTCGTTTCTGAAAAGGCGGCAGGCGAATTGGTCTGCGCGGCCAGCATCTGCTGCGGTACAGGGGCTGTCTGGCGTCGCGGCTTTGCTTCGACGGGTGTCGGCTTCGGCAGTTCCGGCGTCCTGTCGACGGGCAACTCCGGGCGGAGGATATCAACCATCAGTGTGCTGACGCTGGTCGGCATCGGCACGACATCCATCTTGGTGAGCAAGACAAGAATGCCCGCGTGCATCGCAGCGATCAATGTCACGGCGCACAGGGACAGCCTGGGCGCGTACGTGGCGTATGGATTGGCGGCGTGAGTGATGGTATTCATCTTCTTTGGCGGCACCTTCTGTTCCATTCGTCCAGTGCGCAGACATGTGGCTGGCGGGAACGAGCGAAAGATGCGGTGGTCGATCGCTACGCAGAGATGCAGGGTGCTTACTTGGTCAGGATCAGCTTGTTGTCCCTGGTGAGGCGTAGTGTGTAGCGCTGCTCGCCATGGGTGATCTCGACCGTCTTCTGGCCGCGGAATATCTGGCCGCTGTTCAGGCTCGACGGTAGATCCGGCTGTGCCGTCGCAGTTGCCTGCGTCGGCAAGTGCGACGAATGCGGGGTCGGGGTCATGTCGGGATCCGTAGTCATGGCGTGGGCTGTACTTTATGAGTAATAATGAGAACCATTCTCATTCTATAGAATTCGGTCGGAGCGTCAAGCGAATTTTCGTCCCGCCGGATTCCCGCTTCCCAGCACTGCATTCCCGTCGTGGCGGGGTAGCGAACCCAAAGCGATATAATTTCGGCTTTTCGTAAAGGCTTACCATGAAAGTCGCGTCAGCGACTCACGAATCTCTCCTCCCCACTTGCGGGGGAGGGGTTGGGGGAGAGGGAAACGGTCATGACTTTCTTTCATGATCGGGGGTGCCTGGAAAAGTCATGACCGTTAGGGGCGTGCCTACTCGGAGTCACCGTTCACCGGGTACTACCCCGAACCAGGCTGGGTGGAATCAGGCGTTGGCACGTTCCAAGGCCTGGGCACTCGATGACGAGTGAGCGGCACCCATGAATCTACGTGACAGCAATATCGGCAAGCTGGATCAGCGCGTCTACGACGTGCTGATCATTGGCGGCGGCATCAACGGCGCGGTGTCTGCTGCCGCCCTGTCGGGCAAGGGCGCGGCCGTGGCCTTGATCGACAAGCGTGATTTTGCCGGTTTCAGCAGCCAGCAGTCATCGAACCTGGCCTGGGGGGGGCATCAAGTATCTCGAAAGCGGCGATTACACGCTGGTCAGAAAGCTGTGTCTGAGCCGCAATCATCTGATTCGCCACTATCCATCGCGAGTCAAGGAGATTCGCTTCTTTGCCACGATAGAAAAGGGTTTCCGCTTTCATCCCCTGATTCTCTGGGCGGGTACCTGGGTGTACTGGCTGTTCGGGAACGGTTTCACCAGGATGCCGCGCCGCTTTTCGAGGCAGGCCATCGCGCACGAAGAACCGCTGGTCGACACGCGCTACGCCGCGGGCGGCTGCGAATATTCAGACGCCTACCTGCACGACAACGACTCCCGCTTTGTTTTTCAGTTCGTTCGCTCGGCAATGGACCGCGGCTGCATCGCGGCCAATTACGTGGAATCGCTCGGCGCCCGCCGTGCAGGCGGGTACTGGCGGACCAGGGTGCGCGATGTGATCAATGGGCGGACCCTCGAAATCTGCTCGAAGGTGCTGATTAACGCTGCCGGTCCGTTTGTGGACGAGCACAATGCACTGACTGGCGAAGAAACGGATCATCATCATCTGTTTTCCAAGGGCATCCACCTGATCGTGCCGCAGATCACTCCGAAGCAGCGAATCCTGACCTTTTTCGCCGACGACGGGCGCCTGTTTTTCGTCATCCCGATGGGCGTTCGCACCTGCATCGGCACCACCGACACACGGGTGGACTCGCCGTTCACCGAGGTGACCGACGAAGATCGTCAGTTCGTTCTCGACAACATCAACAAGCGCCTCAAGATCGCGCGGCCACTGAGCCGCGCCGACATCATCGCCGAGCGTTGCGGGGTGCGCCCGCTGGTGGTCAAGGCGAGAGGCGACGGCGGGCTCCGGGACTGGATGCAGTTGTCGCGCAAGCACGAGATCGATGTCAATTGGGCCACGGCTCATCTGAGCATCTTTGGCGGCAAGCTGACCGACTGCGTCAACGTGGGTGACGAGGTATCAAAGATCGTCACCCGGCTTGGTGTCGCGCTGCCGTACCGGCAATACAAGTGGTATGGCGAACCGCACCCTTCGGTACGCGAGGAATACATGCATCAGGCCAGGCTGATGAATCTCGACAGCTATACCTCGCCGGAGTCGATCGAGAGCCTGAGCAGTCGGCTATGGCGGCGCTACGACCAGCAGGCACTGGCCCTGCTTGCCGAAATCCGCGAGAACCCGAGGCAGGCGGAAGTCTTGATCAAGGGTACCGACTACATTCGTTGCGAGATTCGGCTGGCCAGACATCAGGAAATGATCGTCAAGCTCGAAGATTTCCTGCGGCGCCGCTCCAAGATCGCCCTGGTGGTGCGCCGGGAAGACATCAGAAACGCCAACGGGCTGATGGAGGCGTGTGAAATCCTGTTCGGCGATCAGGCCAGGGAGAAATACGACGAGTATTTCCTGGAGCGATCAGACGCTGGGGGATAGCCCACCCTCGAGCTTCCCGAAGACCCGCCCTTGCCGAGAAACAGGCAAGGCGCACAACGACGTCGAGGAGAACTCGGTGACCCGCTTCTTGGCGAAGTTCTGGATGCACGAAGCAGCACGCGCGCTCGGCTTCCGGACCGGCGTCGTCGCACCGGCAGACGTCGATTGGCAGAAGCTGCCACCGCCGGCCACCAGGAAACAGCCGACCCTCACGATCTCATCTGCGCGCACAAGTCCTTCGGTTTTGACTGGTTCGTTCCCGAACGGTTGAAGATCTCTATGTGCAGGGAGGCGCCCATTCCGATAGAATTTTGGGTTGTTATTCCGTGAGGATATGGCCCGATGCTCCACCTGGGCTTCTTCCAGTTCGTGCACAACGCCAGAATCCGTGGCAAAGGCTTGCTGAAACATCTCCTCAATGCCCTCTTGGCCTAGCCGTCCGAAACGCATAAAGAGCCAAAAAAAAGACCTCGAACCGCGTTTGGCTCAGGCGGAACAGGGTCAGCGAGCCGTGTTCTTCGTAGACGCGGCGCACTTTGTCCTTGGTGCCTTCATGTCGGTGGTGTGGTGCTTGACTCGGGTCTGGATCAGGGCGCCCTCGGGCAGGCAGCGCTTCCCTGCCCGGCGGCGGGTTCCGATGCCCGGATCGGGGCGCTTGCCTTCATTCACCGCTTTGGCGCGCTGCTCAATCCGCATGAGCACTTCCACTGCATCGTCATCGAAGGCGTCTTCGAGGCGGACGCTTCAGGAACGGCGACGTTTCAGGAAAGCAGTGCCCCCGACCGGAAATTGCTCGACGAAGTGCAGGCCAAGGTCCGCCGCCGTCTGCTGCGCGCGCTGACCCGGCGCGGTGTGCTTGAGCCGGAAGATGCCGAGACGATGGCAAGCTGGGAGCACGAGGGTGGCTTCTCGGTCGACGCCAGCGTGCGCGTCGAAGGGGCCGACCGCCTGGGCCTGGAACGGCTGCTACGGTATTGCGCTCGACCGGCCTTTGCGCTGGAACGTTTGCGTGAACTCGACGCCGAACACCGGGTCTATGAGCGCGTCAAGCCGGGTCCCTGCGACAGCGTCCGCTGGATGCTCACGCCGCTCAAACGGTTCGAGCGTCTGGCGGCGCTGATTCCACCCCCGCGCCGTCCTCGACATCGGTACTACGGCGTACTGGCGCCCAACGCACCGCTACGCGCACAGGTCACCGCGCTTGCCGGCGTGCCAGAGCGTCCGACCGCGCCGCTGGTTACAGCGACTGAGACGGAGACTGAGCCAATCGCGGCGCCAATCACCGCCCCAGGCGCGTCGTCCGACAGCGAGGAGCAGGCAGAGGAAGCGCCCCTGCGTCGTGCGACCGGCTACGTCTGGGCGCTGCTGCTCACGCGGATCGATGAGGTCTTTCCGCTCGTCTGCCCACGCTGCGGCGGTGAGATGCGAATCATCGCCTTCATCACCGACGCCGGCGCGGTGCGCGACATCCTGACCCATCTGGGCGAGCCAACATCGCCGCCACGCCTGATGCCCGCCCGTGCACCGCCGCTCTGGGAGATGCAGGGCGCCACCATGGGCGAGGACGACCCACAGGCTCAACCGGCACCTGAGTACGAATTCGACCAGCGTATCGCCTGGTAGGTGCGGGTTGGAAGTATCCATGCGCAAAGGTCCAGACTGAAGCCAGACGAGCTGCCATCGCCCGTCGTGGGACGACTCGTGCCTGTGTTCATCGGCCCGGCCGGGCGGATGAACACAGGCACTGGGCGAGGCGGGATTCGGATGACTTTTCATGGGTTCCTGGGACCCAATCCGAGATTGACGCCCGTTGATGAAGGCTCATATACTCCATATACTCTCGATGGTGCCGTTGGATTTCCTATCCTTGGCCATCAGCGTGCGCTAGTCGCATCGATTCTAGACGTCGGAGTTGTAGATCCCCCCTCGTCTGTTATCGCGGCTTTCGATCAGCGTGTCGACGGCTTGCTGGCTCGAACGTTTGAGTGTCGACGCGAAACCTGCACCCTCACCAACCTGCGTGACACCCTCCTGCCCAAGCCGATCTCCGGTGAATGCTGCGTGTGAAGGATGCCGAGAAGCGAATCGAGGAGATCACATGAAACCGTCCGATGTACGACCCGGCGCCCCGGCGCGCATCGAGTACCTGAAGGTACAGAACTTCCGCGCCTTGCGCGAGGTCGAGTTCAAGGAACTGACGCCCTTGACGGTGCTTCTCGGCCCCAACGGCAGCGGCAAGTCCACCGTCTTCGACGTGTTCGCTTTCCTGGCCGAGTGCTTCGAAGTGGGGCTCCGTCGAGCCTGGGACAAGCGCGGCAGGGCCAAGGAACTCAAGACTCGCGGCGGCGAGGGGCCGGTATCGATCGAGATCAAGTACCGCGAGCGGGGTTATCCGCTGATTACCTATCACCTGGCCGTGGACGAGCGCGCTGGCAGGCCGGTGGTGATCGAGGAGTGGTTGCGCTGGAAGCGCGGTAGCCACGGGCAACCGTTTCGCTTTCTCGACTACCGCGAGGGTCTAGGCCGCGCCGTCAGCGGCGAACAGCCCGATGCACAGGACCGGCGCATCGAGGTGCCGCTGAAGTCCTCCGACTTGCTGGCGGTGAACGCGCTGGGTCAATTCGCCGAGCATCCTCGTGTCGCCGCCTTGCGGGAGTTCATCACTGGCTGGTACGTGTCCTATCTGTCGGCAGACAGCGCACGTGGCCAGCCTGAGGCCGGTCCGCGCGAGCGCTTGAGCAAGACCGGCGACAATCTCGCCAACGTGATCCAGTACCTGGCCGAGCAGCACGAGGGACAGCTCGAACGAATCTTTGCCGTGCTGCGTAGCCGCGTGCCACGAATCGAACGTGTACTCGCCGAGACCATGCCGGACGGCCGCCTGCTGCTGCAGATCAAGGATGCGCCGTTCAGCCATCCGGTACTCGCGCGCTTTGCCTCCGACGGTACGCTGAAGATGCTCGCCTATCTGGTGCTGCTTTACGACCCGGTGCCACCTCCCTTCATCGGCATCGAAGAGCCCGAGAACTTCCTGCACCCGCGCCTGCTGCCGGAACTCGCCGAGGAATGCCGAACCGCCAGCGGGCGTACGCAGTTGCTGGTGACTACACATTCTCCCTTCTTTCTCAATGCACTACGGCCGACAGAGGTGCGCGTGCTGTGGCGCGACGAGCAGGGTTACACGCAGACGCAGCGCGCGTCGGACTTGCCCGGTGTGCCCGAGTTTGTCGAACACGGCGCCTTGCTTGGCCATCTCTGGATGGAGGGCCAGCTTGGCGTCGGCGATCCGCTGGTCAATCAGGGAGCGCCAACTCGCCCCCTGCGAGCGCGCAAGCCATGACGGCAATGCATCTGGAATTCCTGGTCGAGGAGCCGTCGATGGAGGCCTTCCTGCGCGCCCTGTTGCCGCGCCTGCTGCCCAGCGATCGCAGCTTCGAGGTGCATCCATTCCAGGGCAAGAGCGACCTCCTGAGCAAGTTGCTGGATCGTCTGCGCGGCTATGCGCAGTGGTTGCCGGAAGACTGGCGCATCGTCGTGGTGGTCGACCGCGACGACGACGACTGCGCGAAACTGAAGACAAAGCTTGAAGCGATGGCCGAGGCAGCCGGATTGATGACGCGATCACGCGCCGCTGGGCGACGGTGGCAACTCGTCAACCGCATCGCGATCGAGGAACTCGAAGCGTGGTACTTTGGCGATTGGCAGGCAGTCTGCCGCGCCTATCCGCGAGTGTCGCCCAACCTTCCGAAGCAGGCAGCCTTTCGCGATCCCGATGGCATCCGCGGTGGCACATGGGAAGCCTTCGAGCGCGTCCTACAGCGGCAGGGTTATTTCAGGACTGGCTTGCGAAAGATCGAGGCCGCGCGAACCTTCGGGACTCAGCTCGATGCCGATCGCAGCCATTCGCGGAGTTTCGTGACGTTCCGCGCGGCGATTGCCGAGGCGATCGCATGAATCATCGACCCCCTGCGACCGAGTTGAGCCATTCATGGCCAGCTTCACCGAATCCCTCGTCGAAGACGCCGCCCTCGCCTGGTTCGAAGCCCTGGGCTACACGGTGCTGCACGGACCGGCCATCGCCGTCAGTCAACCTGGCGCCGAGCGCAGCGACCCGAACTACCACGACGCGATGCTTGACGGGCGGCTCCGCCAGGCACTCGTCAGCCTGAATCCCGACCTACCGCACGCAGCGCTGGAAGACGCCTTTAGAAAGCTGACGCGCAGCGATGTGTTATCGCTAATCGAGCGCAACCGCGCGGTGCCCCGGATGCTCCTCGACGGCGCCACGGTCGCGTACCGCCGCCAGGATGGCTCGATCGCGGGCGCGCAGGCGCGCGTCATCGACTTCGACACGCCGGAGAACAACGACTGGCTGGCCGTCAACCAGTCAGGCTGATGAATCTCGACAGCTATACCTCGCCGGAGTCGATCGAGAGCCTGAGCAGTCGGCTGTGGCGGCGCTACGACCAGCAGGCACTGGCCCTGCTCGCCGAGATCCGCGAGAACCCGAGACAGGCGGAAGTCTTGATCAAGGGTACCGACTACATTCGTTGCGAGATTCGGCTGGCCAGACATCAGGAAATGATCGTCAAGCTCGAAGATTTCCTGCGGCGCCGCTCCAAGATCGCCTTGGTGGTGCGCCGGGAAGACATCAGAAACGCCGACGGGCTGATGGAGGCGTGTGAAATCCTGTTCGGCGATCAGGCCAGGGAGAAATACGACGAGTATTTCCTGGAGCGATCAGACGCTGGGGGATAGCCCACCCTCAAGCTTCCCGAAGACCCGCCCTTGTCGAGAAACAGGCAAGGCGCACAACGACGTCGAGGAGAACTCGGTGAACCCGCTTCTTGGCGAAGCCCTGGGGATGAGCTCGGAAGTGGTCTGTTGACTGGTGATCAAATGAACAGTAGAGTGGCCCGCATCCTGACGGTCATGACTTTCCCGGCCACTGATCATGAAAGTCATCATCGTTTCCCTCTCCCCTGACCCCTCCACTGCGAGGGAGAAGAGAGATTCGTGAGTCGCTGACGCGACTTTCACATGAAGGGCGGAACGGAAGCATAACAATCATGTCTCGAGTGGAGGGGGTGAGGCACGAGGACGTCATCTGGCTTCTGGGCAGCCTCAGCGCACTGTACCGCTTGCCGTTCGAAGCGAGTCTGATCGAGCAGGAGTTTCCGCCGCCGTACACCCTCGCCACCCTGCACGAAGCAGCACGCGCGCTCGGCTTCCGGACCGGCGTCGTCGCGCAGGCAGACGTCGATTGGCAGAAGCTGCCGCTGCCGGCCATTGCGTTTCTGCAGACTGCGGCTGTCCCGGAAGGGCCACCGCCGGTCTGCCACCCGGTTCTGATCGTAAACACCGATGGTCAGTCGCTGCTCTGCTTCGCAGCCGGCAAGCAAACTCCCGAAACACTGCCGATTGCCGAAGCGCACCGGCGTTTCGAAGCGGAAGTCATTCTGCTTGCCAGAAACGCCACCGCCGGCCACCAGGAAACGGCCGACCCTCACGATCTCGTCTGCGCGCGCAAGCCCTTCGGTTTTGACTGGTTTGTTCCTGAACTCGTCAAGCACCGGTCGATCTGGCGCGACGTGTTGCTTGCCAGTCTGGCGATCCAGTTCGTCGGCCTGGCAACGCCTCTGTTCACCCAGGTGATCATCGACAAGGTGGTCGTCCATCAGACGCACGGCACGCTGATCGTACTGGGTGTCGCACTGCTGATGTTCATGCTCTTTTTCGGCAGCATGACCTGGTTGCGCCAGTATCTCATCCTGCACACCGGCAACCGCATCGATGCCGTCCTCGGCGCCCAGGTCTTCCGGCACCTGCTGCAACTGCCGCTTCCCTACTTCGAACATCGCCCGACCGGCACGCTGGTCGCGCGTCTGCAGGGGATCGAAACCATTCGCGAGTTCGTCTCGGGCGCGTCCGTCACCCTGATTCTCGATCTTCCCTTTCTGCTGCTGTTTCTGGCGGTGATGTTCGCCTATAGCTGGCAGCTCTCACTGATCGCCATCGTCCTGCTCGGGGCGATCGCCGTCATCAGTCTCCTGGTCGCACCGCTGTTTCGCACCAGACTCAACCGGCAATTCCTGCTCGGCGCCCGCAACCAGGCATTCCTGACCGAGTACCTTGCGGGCATGGCGACCGTCAAGTCGCTGCAGATGGAACCCGACATCGATCGTAAATATGGCGATTACCTGGCCCAGTACCTTGCTGCCGGCTTCGCGACCCGACAGGTTGGCAATACCTACAACGTGGTGGCCAACGGACTCGAACAGTTGATGACCCTCGCCATCCTGATCGTCGGCGCGCTGCTGGTGATGCAGAACGAGGGCTTCACTGTCGGCATGCTGGTCGCCTTCCAGATGTTCGCCAGCCGCATGAGCCAGCCTCTGCTGCGAATCGTCGGTCTGTGGCAGGAGTTCCAGCAAGCCAGCATCGCCGTCAAGCGGCTCGGCGACATCCTCGACATGCCGCGCGAGCCGCACACGCTGGTTCCGCATCGCCAGAAGCTCGATGAAGCTCTGCTGACCATCGACAAGCTTGCTTTCCGCTACTCCGAACAGCATCCCTGGCTATTCAGAAATCTCGACCTGGCTTTCCCACCGGGTCAGCTGACCGTCGTCACTGGTCCTTCAGGCTGCGGCAAGAGCACGCTGGCGAAACTGCTGCTCGGCTTCTATCAGCCGGTGGAAGGTCACATTGCGCTTGACGGCAAGGACATCCGTCATCTCGCCGCCAACGAACTGAGAGCGACTTTCGGAGTGGTACCGCAGGAGACCGTGCTGTTTTCCGGCACGCTCTACGACAATCTGCTCATGGCGCACCCGCATGCCGGTTTCGAGGAGATCGTCGCCGCCTGCAAGGCCGCCGAGATTCACGAAGTCATCGAACGGTTACCGAAAGGCTATCAGACCGAGATCGGCGAACGCGGCACCGGGCTTTCCGGCGGACAGCGGCAGCGCATCGCCATTGCCCGGGCACTGCTCAAGCGCCCGCGCATCCTGATTTTCGACGAAGCCGTGTCCAACCTCGACCCGCAAACGGCCGGACACCTTGCGTCAACGATCAACCAGCTGAAGGGGAGGGTGACGATGATCTTCATTACCCACCAGGTTCCGGCCGGCCTGCAGGTCGATGAGGTATTCGCTTTTCACGGCACGCCGGGCGCAGTTTCGGTCAAATAAAGCGCTGCTAACGGTCATGACTTTTCCAGGCACCCCCGATCATGAAAGTCATGACCGTTTCCCTTGTATGCTTCGTTTTGTGGTTTTTCGTTCGTTCAAGAGAGGAGATGAAGTCATGGCTGGAAGGGTGTCAAGAGGACCGTGGAATAAATGCGAGAGAGGTATTTTTCTCTTGCGTTTATGCCGCGAAAGCCTCTTGACATCCTGTAAGCCAAGTACACTTGAGGCAGGGGCTGGGGAGGGGTTGATCATCCCCGGCCGCTGCCTCACGGCGAGTGCGGGGTTTGGGGCAGAGCCCCAAGGTTTAGGTCGTAGAGTGCCACGGAGGTGTGGTGGAAACG
>NZ_SPMX01000010.1 GCF_012940005.1 Candidatus Accumulibacter contiguus
CCGGGCCAAGCCCTGTCGCTTCGTGTACGCCTGCGGCGGCTGCCGCCGGCAACAGCTATACGGCAACGACCTGCAACACCGTGGCTACCGGACCAAGCCCTGTGGCCACTTGTACGCCGGCTGCGGCGGCTGCCGGCAACAACTATACGGCAACGACCTGCAATACCGTGACCACCGGGCCAAGCGGGGTAGCCACCTGTACACCGATCTCGCCCTCCGCAGGTAATGGGTATACCACCACCACCTGTACTACCTCGACCACCGGGCCAAGCGCCGTGTCCACCTGTACGCCGGTGACCGCCAGTGCCGGCAACAGTTATATGACGACGACCTGCTCGACCGCGACCACCGGACCAACCCCGGTGGCCTCGTGTACGCCTGCGACGGCAAGTCTGGACAACAACTGGGTGGAGCAAACCTGTTCGCTGATCGAAACCGGTCCGACCGAAGTGGCGTCCTGTACCCCGGCCTTGCCCATTGCACCGGCTTACGAAACCATCAATTGCGCATATCTACCTGGCCACAAGCTGCAAAAGCGCATTCAGACGGAGGTGACCACGACCCTCTTTAACGGAGGAGTCACCGGCTTCGAAATCGGCCGATCGACGACCAGCGATGATCCGGCTTACGTCGATGTCGACGGCGTCTGCCACCCCGATGCCTCGACACTGACGGCCCCCCTCGGTCCCGTGCCGGACTCCGGACGTTCGAGCATCAGCGACGCCCCACCGCCGAGTCCCTGCAGCGAATGGCCATGCGTCGTCGATTCGAGCATTACCGGAGGCAGCAGCAATTCGCTGGCTGACGTCGCGCAGTACTACTACGTCACCGACCTGCGACCGGAGCTGACCAACGATGTACGCGTCAAGGAAAGTACCGGAGCCGAGGGGGATCGTGCCACTCACCAGCACATGACGACCTTCACTCTGGCACTCGGCGTCTCCGGCACCCTGAATTACAGCCCGACCTACAAGAGTGATCCGGTGGGGGACTTCGCACGCATCCGCTGCAATCCCTTGAGCGGAGGTTGCAACAACACCTGTACGGCGACCGATCCGAGCTTCCCGAACTGCACACCGAAGTCCTGGCCGGTGTGGCCCGATCCGACCCTTGATTACTCCGATGCCACCCGTTACAGCGACCCGAGGTCGATCGACGATTTCTGGCATACCGCGGTCAACGGCCGCGGGCTGTATTTCAGCGCCGACGACCCGAACTCGGTGGTCAGCGGCCTCCAACAGGCGTTGGCAGGCATCCAGTCGATGCTTGGCGCCGGCTCGGCGGCAGCCACCTCGACCATGTCGCCGGTGGCCGGCGACAACGCCGCTTACCGCGCCAGCTACATCTCGCAGGAGTGGGTGGGCGATCTGGCAGCCTATCAGATCAACCCGGCTACCGGGGTCATGAGCACGAGCACTGAGTGGCGATCGCAGCCCTTGCTGGATGCCAAGGTCGGCTCGGCTTGCGACAGGCGGGCCATCTATCTGTTCCGCTCCGGAGCGAGCAACAATCTTGCCAACTTCACCTGGAATACGCAGACCTGTGATGCCTCCAGCCAGCCGACCGGCGATCCCATGACCGGACTGCTTGCCGAAGAGCAGGCCTACTTCGGATCGGCAAACGTGGCGCAATTGAGCCAGTATCCGAGCATGTCGGACGGCAGCGGCGCCACGGTCGACCAGCGGACAGCCGCTGCCGGCGCGAATCTGGTGAATTATCTGCGTGGTCAGCACACCCTCGAGGGGACTGCACTATTCACGACCAATGATCTGACGAAACTCTACCGCGCCCGCACCCATGTTCTGGGTGACTTCGTGAACTCCCAGCCGGCTTTCGTCAAGGGGCCATTCGCCTCCTACGCGGATAGCGGCTATGCAACATTCAAGAGCGACCATGCCGGGCGTACGCCGATGCTCTATGTCGGCGCCAACGATGGCATGCTGCATGCCTTCATCGCGGCGACCGGAGAGGAGGCCTGGGCATTCATTCCGAGACTGGTTCTGCCCAATCTCTTCAAGCTGGCGGACAACAACTACGCCAATACTCACCAGTTCTACGTCGATGGTTCGCCAACGGTGGGGGACATCTATGCAAGTTCCGCCTGGAAAACGATTCTGGTCGGCGGACTCAACAAGGGCGGCAAGGGTTATTACGCCCTGGACGTGACCGATCCGGCAGTTCCGAAAGCCTTGTGGGAGTTCGGCTGGAGCGATGCCTGCTGGGATGGCGTGACTGCCGGGGTAGGGTCCGACTGCCATCTCGGCTACACCTTCGGCCGCCCGATCATCTCGAAGCTCCAGAATGGCACCTGGGTGGTCTTCGTGACCTCCGGCCTGAACAATGTCAACAGCCCCGCCAAGGCCGGCGATGGCGACGGTTATCTGTACGTGCTCAATGCCGCCACCGGCAAGTTGATCTCCAAGATCGCCACCGGTGTCGGCGATGCCACGACGCCAAGCGGACTCAACCAGATCAATAATTTTGTGGATAACACGCTGCTCAACAACACTTCGCTGCGGGTGTACGGGGTGGATATGCTGGGCAATGTCTGGCGTTTCGACGTCAATGACAATCTCGATCCCGATGGTCTGGAGGCTACGCTGCTGGGGACCGCGAAGGACTCGGGGGGGAATCCGCAGCCGATCACGACGCGTCCCGAACTGGCTGAACTCGAAGGAAAGCCGTGGGTCTTCATCGGTACCGGGCGTTTGCTGGGACTCGGCGACCTGCCTGACCTTCATACCCAGTCGGCGTATGGCTTCAAGGACCCGCTGGCAGGAACCCCGGCCTATGCCGACTTGCGCGCTGCCTTGAATCCGCTGCAAATGACGCAATCCGGCCTGTACCGGACCATGGCCTGCAGTGTCGCAAGTTGCACGGGCACCAATGGCTGGGTGTTCGATTTGCCCGACTCCGGCGAGCGGGTCAATATCGATCCGAAGCTGCAACTGGGTACCCTCACCTTCGCCAGCAACGTACCGAGCAATTCCGCGTGCAGCATCGGCGGCTACAGTTGGCTGAACTTCGTGGATTTCCGTACCGGTCTGGCGGTGGCCACCTCACCGGATGCGGCGGTCTCCAGACGTTTGAACGAAACCCTGGCCGTGGGTCTCAACTTCGTGCGTCTGACGGATGGGCGGATCGTGGTGAATGTGATCGGATCCGGTGACAAACCGCCGCAGGTCGTGGAGCTTCCGGTGCTGGTGCCGCCTCCGGCAGGCAAACGGGTGAGTTGGCGTGAGGTGATGAATTAGGGCACTTGGGCACTCGGTTGATTGGCAGGCGTTCTATGGATTCATTATGGAGCGGGTGCTGGCGTTCGGGAAACCGGGCGCCAGAGAACCGTCATCTGAGGGTGGCGGTGGCTTGTTCGTTCGTTCTGCACGCCATGCTGATGCTGTTTACCGGCGGCGGCGCCGAGCACTCGAACGGGGCTGGCCCGCTCCTCTCCTCTGCCGCTCGTTCGGCACCGGCTTTTCTGATGGTGAGTTTGGCGGAGAACCGTCGAGCAAGCGTTTCCGCGCCAGCGGGTCGGGGTGAAGCCGATCGTTTTGAATCTGCACCGCAGATTCAGGAATCGCCTGCCGGTGTGGCGACGAGTCGACCGCAGGATGCGCAAAAGGAGACGCATGCTCCTGATCGCCAGGTTGCAGCGAGATCATCCGGTTCACCGGAATCTCCCGCACCGGGGGAAGCGGTTTCGCCTGCGGCGCTTCCGGCTGCAACTGCCGGGCCTACGTCCTCCGCCGAGGAAAGCGCTCGTCTCGCCCGGCATGCAAGCTATGCGCTGGCCGGCCTGCTCGATGTACCACCGATGCCCTTGTCGGACATTCAGCCCGACTATCCGGAGTCCGCCGGGAATCAACAGGGAACGGTCGTATTGCGGCTGTTCATCAGCGCCAGCGGCGAAGTGGATGAACTTTTCGTCGTGCGTGCGCTGCCGAGCGGATTTTTTGAAGAAGCGGCTCTGACGGCATTCGCGCCGGCCCGCTTTTCGCCGGGCATGCACCATGGCCGCGCGGTCAAGAGCCAGATGGTGGTGGAGGTGCAGTTCGTTCCCTTCAACCGGGGCGCAGGCGTTTCCGGCAGAGGGTATTAGAGGATTGTGCGCCTTGTTCAGAGGCTAACTGCCGGTAAATCCGACCAGCGTCGCGCTGACCGCGTCCTTCTGCTCGATCGCGGTTTCAAAGTTCCAGGAAAAACCTGCCTGCAGCGTATCGACTGCCGGAGTGACCGAGCCGATTGCGACGCCGTTCTTGTCGAAGAGCTTGAATTCGGCTTCGGCGTGGCCAATGGTCTTGCTCGACGTATTATTGACCTGGCCCTGGATTACCAGTTTTCCCTCGCTGTTCCGGGTAATTTTTGCCTCGACGAGCGAAAGCCCGGCGACAGCGGCCTTCCTGCCATCGGGCGCGGCTGCCTGTGGCGGCTGCGCCGAAGTCGCTTGTTCAGGCGCGGTCTTGTTGCAGGCGGCGGTCAGGGTGACGATGACGGCAGTGATCAGTAATCGGTAGTGCGAAGTCGTTGCCAGTTTCATTTGCTTCCTCATTGATTCGGAATGCTTCGGCGAACATGCCCTGGACGCGGCAGATTCACAATCTGCAATTCTACTTGTTCTGAGTGCAATCTTGAGCGGGAGACACACACTTTGCCTGGTCAGCGCTTCAGAATGTGGCGGAGGCGGGTCATCTCGTCTTTTCCGGTCCGGCCCGAGCCAGCCGGCGGCGGGCGCAGTATTTCCGCATTTCCTCGAGCAGGATCATGCCCGCCGCCCAGGGCAGCAGGAAGAGCCACACTTCCAGCGGAATCGGAGCGGTGCCGAGCAGTTCGTTGCCGAGCGGCGTGTAGTCGATCAACAGGATGAGCGCCACCTCGAGTGCCACGCCCCACAGGATCAGGCGGTTGCCGGTAATGCCGGTAGCGCAGACCGAGCGCAGCGCGCTGCGGCACAGGAATACATTGACGATCTGCAGCAGGACGATCGCCGACAGGCAGGCGGTGGTCGCCTGCCGGTACAGGAGATCGTTGGCGGCCAGATCAAGACCATCAGCTCGGCGACGTTGTGCACCAGCACATAGGTGAGGAATTTGCGGATGTTCTGGAACACCGCGCGGCCCTCCTCGATGGCGCTGACGATGCTGGCGAAATGGTCGTCGAGCAGCACCATGTCGGCAGCTTCCTTGGCCACATCGGTGCCGGTGATTCCCATGGCGATGCCGATGTGCGCGGTGCGCAGGGCAGGGGCATCGTTCACCCCGTCGCCGGTTACCGCAACGATATGGCCCTTGGCCTTGAGGGCGTCGACGATGCGCATTTTCTGGTCGGCGGCGACCCGGGCAAAGAGGATTTCCGATGCATCGAGCGCGAGCTGGAGCTGAGCGGGGGCGAGCTTGCGCAACTGGTCGCCGGTGATTACCTGCACTTCCTTGCCGCGCACGAGTCCGATCTGCCGGGCGATGGCGATCGCCGTACCGGGGTGGTCGCCGGTGACCATGATGACCTGGATGCCTGCGCCGTGGCAGGTGGCGATCGCGGCTTCCACGTCGGCGCGGGGTGGGTCTTCAATGCCGGCCAGGCCACAGAAGGACAGTGCCTGTTCCTCTGCGTCGCGCGGGCAGTCGGGCGGCAGGTGGCGGCTGGCCAGGGCGATGACCCGCAGTCCTCCGGCGGCCATTTCTTCCTGGGCACGCAGGATGGTGCTGCGCGTCTCGGCGTCGAGCGGCTGCACGCCGCCCGCCAGTACGATGGATTCGCACAACGGCAGAACGCTTATGCGGTTCTCGGTGAGGGTGCCGGTCTTGTCGGTACAAATCACCGTTACCGAGCCAAGGGTTTCCACCGACGGCAGGTGGCGGATCAGTACGTTGCGGTGGGCCATGCGCTGGGCGGCGAGGACCAGCGAAAGAGTGAGGGTCGGCAACAGGCCTTCGGGCACCAGGGCGACAATGATGCCGAGGGTCAGGATCAGGTCGCGCCAGAAAGGCACCCCGACCACGCTGCCGAGAACGAAGAAGAAGGTGCCGATGCCCAGAGCCAGATAGGCGATGCGCCGGCTCAGGTGGGCGATTTCCCGGCGCAGCGGCGAGTCCTCGCTGCCGCCAGACTGGGTGAGGTGGGCAATGCGCCCGAATTCGGTATGCGCGCCGGTGGCAAAGACCACCGCTCGTCCCTGTCCCGCCACCACCGAGGTCCCGGCGAGGAGGATATTGCGTGCGTCGAAAGCCTGCTCTTCGCTGCAGGGAGCCGCGTCGCAGCTACGCGGAAGGGATTCACCGGTCACCGTGGCGCGGTTGATGCGCAGCCCGAAGGCTTCGATCAACCGGCAATCCGCCGGCACATTGTCACCCTGGGCGAGGAGGATCACGTCGCCTGGCACCAGTGCTTCGGCGGCTACCGTCAGCACGGCTCCGTCGCGGAGCAGTTCGATCTGGCTGGGCAACAGGCCCTGCAAGGCGGCGAGGGTACGCTCGACGCGCGCTTCCTGCCAGAACGAGAACAGGCCGGAGAGCAGGATCACGACGATCACCGCCACCCCGACCCGGGCCATTCCCTGGCCCGGGTCGTACCAGTCGGCCAGAAAGGCAAGCGCCGCGGCTACCCACAGGATCACCGAAAAGAGGTGGGTGAACTCCTTCAGCAGGCGTAGCGCCCAGTGTTCCCGTGCCAGCGGCTCGACCCGGTTGGTGCCGTATTCCAGCAGCCGCGCCGCCGCGTCGGCCGACGCCAGTCCCTGCGGCGTACTGCGCACACTGGCGAGGGCTTCATTGATCGGGAGTTGATGAATTTTCATGGCTGGCCGGAAGTCGACCGCCCACTCCGGGCAGCAAGGGTCCGGAGCAAGGAAAGGAACAGGAGAGGCAATTCGACGCTACCGGCGGGAGTATAGGTTTCCCATCAGGCGTGATCAAACGTGAATTTTGGCCTGAAGCATAAGGAGGATGTGGACGATGTCCGTTGGCTGGCGCACTTGTTGCGTTTGGGCATCCTGCCGGTAGGGTACATTTGTTCGAAGGAAGCGCGTGGTGTGCGAGATCTGATGCGCAAGCGCAGCCAGTTGGTGGGGTAAAGATCACGGCAAATTTTGAGCATCGAGAACCTGCTGAGCCACGACATAGATGGTCGCCCCGGTATGCCAAGCAGTCGGTCGATGATGGGAAAAAGGAAGAGATTGCAGCCATAGTTTGCCCGTCGCGAATAGGCCCATTTGAGGGGAGAGCGGCGGAAATCCTCCGGCTCTGCCGGTGGATCATTAATATAAACAAGATGTTAGGTTTTTTTAACGCGCTTTAAGGCTTCCTTAAGGCACCATTGCTATCATGATATGTTTACTCGGTTCTCTGCCGGGGCGGTGACAAGGCATTACACGCCGGAGGCAGCCAGATGAGCCAAGTGGATCCAGAGCAACAGCCGGAACGTTATCGGCTACTCGATAATGCCGAGAAATACAACGCCAAAATCATTAAGCCCAAAGGCGTCCGCCGCTTTTCCCATTGGCTGGAGGCCTGTGCCGTCGAGCATGCATTGAACCATGCCAGCGGCAATCGTGTGCTCGACTGTCCGTGCGGAACTGGTCGTATCGACGGACTGTTGCGCGCCAAGTTCAGCCAGGTGGTCGGACTGGACAGTTCAGAAGCGATGCTGGCGGTCTATCGCCAAGGACATCCGGAGCGTATCGGCCATCAAGGAGATGCCTTTGATCTACCGTTTGCCGATGGCGAGTTTGATTGGGTCGTGTGCCATCGACTATTGCACCATTTTTCTGTGGACGAGGATCGCGTTCGTCTGCTGAAGAGCTTGGCGCGAGTCGCCAGAATCGGTGTGCTTGTGTATGCCTGGCTGGACACGCCGTTCAACCGCCGCCGCAGTTCGCGCCGGCAAACGCTGCCGCGTGATCATCTCTTGCCCCTGCTGGATGCCGCCGGCCTGATGCTGGATAAAGTCTATTTTGCGTTCTGGCCGTTCCAGCCGAAAGCGGAGCTGGTTTGCCGCAAGAAATCGGTCAAGGAGGAGACGCCGTGACGCCCGTTGAACACGGACCCCTTTCCGGATCCAGCAGCCCGGCGGCGAAACCCGCCATCAAGGAATGCGAACCCGGCGAACACGTCCAGGAACAGGCGTATTACCTGGATACCTGCGCGCGCTTCGACCGCGCCGAGGTGGCCAGCGAGTACCGGGCGCGCAAGAACGTCTCCACTGCCCGCAACCGGCGCGAGTGGCAGTGCATCGAAAAGGCCCTGGCCACCATCCCCTCCGGCGCCGCGGTGCTGGACCTTCCCTGCGGCAGCGGGCGGCTGGAACCCCTGCTGGAAAAGCGCGGCTACCGGGTGACCGCTGCGGACTACTCCAGTCACATGGTGGACACTGCCAGGGCCGCCTACCTGGAGGCCAGCAATCAGCCGGATCTGCTGGAGCACATGCGTTTCATGCAGCAAGACGTGATGCAGATGAACTTCGCCGACGGCGAGTTCGATGCGGTGATCTGCAACCGCCTGCTCCACCATTACCCGACCCCCGGCCTGCGCCAGCAGGCGCTGCGTGAGTGCAAGCGGGTCTCACGCGGCATCGTCGTGATCTCCTACTTCTCCAACCTTGCGCTCTCGGCCCTGCGTTTCCACCTGAAGAACCGGTTCAAGTCCCGCACCCCTACCGATCGTGTGCCGATCTGGTTCCGGGTGTTGGAACAGGACCTGGACGCCGTGGGGCTGCGCTGCACTGGCACCTACCCGGTGCGCTACGGGCTTTCCCCCCAGACCTACCTGCGCCTGGAAGGATGTTGAGCTGATTGTGGCCGGAAGAACGGCTTCCGTCGACTGAGCCGCCGGCCTGACCGTGTTCACGCCGGGCTGCGGGCGGATCGGATCGGAGGGACCGCGCAGCGAAATTTGCGGCATGCTGCTTGCTGTCGGGCCAGCAGATTGAGGTAGTGAACTCCTGTCACTCTGCCGACGAAATCCCTGGTGGATAAATGACTTCCGATAGCGCTGAATGGCAACAATGCGGCAGTACTGCCCGCGTTGCGGCCAGATCGTGCTCATGCCGAATCTTTCTTGCGTGCTGCCTGCCGCCGGGCCGGCAGATTGACCAGCACGATGCCGGCGCTGACACAAGCCGCTGCGGCGGCGAAGCTCGTCGTCAGGCGGTCGCCGAGCAGGAGAACGCCGAAAGAGACGCCAAACAGCGGGGTCAGGAAGGAGAACACCGACAGTCTTGTGGTGAGGTAGCGGGTCAGCAGCCAGAACCAGACGAGATAACTGGCGAAAGCGACGATCACGCCCTGGTAGGCCAGAGCCAGGAGAACCGGCGCGCTCAGGTGGGTGATACCGGTCTCGCCGATCAACAGGGAGAGCGGCAGCAAACAGGCGGCCGACACCGCGAGCTGATAGAAAAGCACCTTGGTGGCGCTGATCCTCGCCAGTCCGCTGGCGCGAATCAGTACCGTCGTCGTCGCCCAGCCAAGCGCCGCCAGCAGACCCAGGAGATCGCCGATCCAGGCGTCCGGCCTGGAGCCGCTCGCATCGGCGAAGCCAAGAACGATGCCGGCGAAAGCAAGGACGACACCCAGGAGGTGTCGCCGACGCATCTCTTCTCCCGGAACGAAGCAATGCAGGCCGAGCACCGTGAAGCAGGGTGCGGTGTAGAGAGCGACGATCATCCGCGACGCAGTGGTATACGAGAGCCCGAGGTAGATGAAGGCGAATTCGAGGGCAAACAGGGAACCGGCGAGCAAGCCGGCGCGCAGGGTGCCGTCGGCCTGGGAGAGCGCCAGGCCGCGCCAGCGTGCCCAGAGGATCAGCAGCAGCAAGGCGATCGCCGAGCGCAGGCCGGACTGCAGAAGCGGGCTGACGCCCTGGCCGGCAATCTTGATGGTCACCTGCTGAAAACCCCAGGTGGCGCAGAGCAGGATCATCAGAGCGAAAGCGGTGGCTCCCGGTGGCGTACGTTGGTTCATGGAATGGCTGTCTTGCCGTCGATTTTCAGTCCACCAAGCGTACTGGCGAAATGGCTATTCCCGCAAGCTTACCGGTATCGGTCTTGCCGCGCATCGTATTGCGATCTCTCTGGTAGACTGTTGCGATGCCCTTTGACGACTACTGGTACATCGTAGCGGAGTCGCGTGAATTGACTCCGGTTCGAGCGCTTGCACGGCGCGTGCTCGACGAGTGGCTGGTGTGTTTCCGTGGGATGGACGGCGCACCGACGGTGCTGCGCGACCGCTGTCTGCATCGCCATGCGCCGCTGTCGGCGGGGGTGCTGCACAATGGTTTGCTGTCTTGCCCGTACCACGGCTGGCGCTACGATGGCGCGGGGAGGGTGGTGGACATTCCTTCGCTGGCCGGCAGCGATCGGCCGGCGCACTGTTCGCCGCCTTATCCGGTGATCGAGCAGGACGGTTTCGTTTACGTGCGAGTCAAGCGCGACGCCGCCGCCGGGATCGTCCCGTTCCCGATACCGCACTACGGTGAGGCCGGCTGGCTGACCCTGCGCTTGCAGAACCGGTTTGCCAATAGTGTCGCCAACTGCGTCGAGAACTTCATCGATGTGCCGCACACGGCTTTCGTGCATCAGGGCATCTTCCGCTCGACGCGCGGCCAACGGCTGGCAGCGACGGTCAGACGATCGAACGCTGCGGTGCATGTCGACTATCGCAACGAAAGCGACAACCTGGGCAGTTATCGCTGGTTCCTGAATCCGCGCGGGCACGCGATTCGCCACACCGACAGTTTCCATGCGCCGAACGTGACCAGCGTGGTCTATGAAATCGGCGCCCGCGTCTTCATCATCACCTCGCAGGCGGTGCCGGTCGATGATCGCGAGACGCTGGTGTACACCGACCTGACCTATCGTTTTGGCGCCTGGAACAGGCTGGTAGCGCCGTTCGTGCGTCGCCACGGCCAGCGTATCATTGACCAGGACATCGAGATTCTCGCCCGGCAGGGGGAGAACATCGGTCGCTACGGCGCCCAGTTTCGCGATACTCCGGCAGACCTGATCCATCGGCTCGTGGATTCGCTGCGCGACGCCATCGCTCGCGGCGACGACCCGCGCGCTCTGCCTGCCGTGGAACACGAGATTGAATTCTGCATATGACGCTGCGGGCCCGCCTCTTTGCCTGCTTTCCCTTGCTCTGGCTCGCCGGGTCGGGCGCGTGTGTGCTCTACCTGGCGAGCACGCCGGGTCTGTGCAGCGTGCTCCTGCTGCTCGGCGTACTGTACCTGCTGCCGGTTGCCGCTTATCGACTGCACGAGGCCCTGTGGCCACTGGTCGAGGGACCCTCGCGCATCGACACGCCGGACTACGCACCGTGGTGGGGTGGGCATCAGTGTCAGGTGATGTACAGCGCCTTGCCGGCGCTTGAAGCCGCACTGCGTCTGGTTCCGGGTCTCTACAGCGCGTGGTTGCGGCTGTGGGGCAGCCGCGTCGGCTGCGGTGTCTACTGGACTCCGCTCGTCGAGATCAGCGACCGCGGCCTGCTGGAGGTCGGGAATGGCGTCGTCTTCGGGCACCATGTCGCCTGCTACGCGCACCTGATCAAGCGCCGAGAGGCGGGGCTCGTGCTTTATGTGCGGCGAATCCGTATCGGCGACGGCGTGTTCCTGGGCGCCGGTGCGCGGCTCGGGCCGGGAGTGTTCATCGAAAGCGGCGTGGTGCTGCCGATCCGGACCGACGTGGGCGTCGGCCGTCGTATCCGGAAAACCGCGTGAGCCGGTTCGGCACGCTCGTGACGCCGCTACTGCGGGCGTATTGTGCGCCGCGCGCCTGGCGTTTTGCGCGGGCGCTCGACGATGTGGCGACGACGCAGCGGCGCACGCTGGCGCGGATTCTGCGTGCCGTCGTGAGCACCGGTTACGCAAGTTCGCTGAGCCTGCGCGCCGACGAGACCCCCGACACTTTCCGGACAAAAGCGCCGATCATCGACTACGCCGCCATCGAGCCGTGGATCGCTGCGCAGCGCAGCGGCCAGATCGCTGCCCTGGCAGCGGGGCGGATCCGTTGTTACGAGCCGACTTCGGGCAGTTCCGGCGAGATCAAGCGCATTCCCTACAACGATGCGCTGCTCGGCGCCTTTCGCAGCACTTTCGCGATTTGGACGCACGATTTGCTGAGGCACGTGCTGCGGCTCAGATCCGGACGAACGTTCCTGAGCGTTTCGCCGCCGCTGGTCGGCGAAACGGGCTTGCAGGATGACCGCGAATATCTCGGAGGTGTATTGCAATCGCTGCTCGGGCGTTTCCTCGTGACGCCACCGCGCTTGCGCGATCCCGCAGCATTCCGTGATGCCCTGGCGTGCGCACTGGTCGCCGCGCATGATCTGGAGATCGTGTCGGTCTGGAATCCGAGCTACCTGCTGATTCTGCTGGAACACTTCGAGGTCCATCGCGAACGGCTGTTGCCCACGCTGCCGGCCGAGCGGCGTGCACTGCTGTCGGCAGACCGGCTGTCGTGGCAAGAGGTGTGGCCGTCCTTACAACTCGTTTCTTGCTGGACCGCCGAGGCTGCCGCCGCGCCGGCACGCCAACTGGCGCGCTGCCTGCCGCAGGCCCTGCTGCAGGGGAAAGGCCTGCTCGCCACCGAGGCGCCGATCACCGTACCGCTCATCGAGGCGGGCGGCGCGCTGCCGCTGATCGACGAGGTGTTTCTCGAACTGGAAGATGGCCAAGGTGGCCTGCACCTGCTCGCAGAAGCCGAAGATGGCGCCGAGTACGCCCTGCTCGTCACGCAGGCGGGTGGCCTGCTGCGCTACCGGCTGGGCGATCGCCTGCGCGTGTGCGGGCGCCATCGCGACACCCCGCTCCTCGAATTCATTGGCCGTGCCGATGCCGTCTCCGACCTCGTCGGCGAAAAGATCGGCGAGGCGTTCGTTGCTCGCATACTCGCCGAGAACGCCCGCGCCGACGCCTTTTGCACCGTCCTGCCGCGGCTGCCAGAGGTGGGACGGCCACGCTATTGTCTGCTCACCGACGACCCGAATCCCGAACTCGCGCGGCGACTGGAAGAGGGCTTGTCGCAGGCTTTTCGCTATCGCGAAGCGCGTCTGCTCGCGCAACTCGATGCCGTCGAGGTGAGGGTGCGTCCCGACATGCGCCGCTGTGTGCATGACGCGCTCATCGCCTCTGGCAGGAAGGCCGGCGACATCAAGGACCGCGCGCTGATCCCCTCGCTGGAGATCGCCCGGCAAGTCCATCTCCGCAGCGATCGGCGGCTGTTGGTATAGAATTGCTGCTCTGTCTTGACACTCCTTGATGGAGCTTCATGTACATGGTACCTTTGAATTTCCATCCTTTTTACACCCACCAGTGCACCGACAGGCACCCACCGAGCGGCCCGAGGGGAGAGAAGATGATGAAATCATTGCGCGCGTTGTACCACCTTGCACTGGTTCTGACGGGGCTCTCTCCGACACCGGCCTGCGCACAAGCGGTCGGTTACAACCCAGTTACCGGGCTGGTGACGATCCCGTCGGTGCGGGCCGGCAATGAGGTCTTCGTCGACGTGCAACTGCGGCGGCGGTTCCAGGCCGCGACGCTGCAGTTTGACCTCGTGGCGGCAACCCCTGGCTTCGGCGGCGACCCGGCGGTGGCGGACTACGACACGGCCAGCGGGCGGCTAAGCTTGCCGTTGGTGCGCGTGGCCGGCGACCGGCCCTACGCGGCAACGCTACAGCATGTCGGCAACTCCGTCTTCGAGCTACGCTCGGCCACGCCCGTGGCGCCTCCGCCGGCCTGGGACGCGCTGCGCTCAGGTCACCCGTTCACCGGCCTGAACGTGCCGTGGCAGAACTATGGCCGCGACTTCGGCGCCAACCTCTGGGGTTATGTCGGGTTGGCCAGCGAAGGCGTTGCCGGCTGGCACCACGAAACCCGCGGCAGCGACGGCGCCGCGCTGCGGCTGCGCGCGGCGAGACAGACGACCGGTACCGCCTGCCTGGGCGTCGACGTCGCGCTGGTAGGCAACCCGGCCAACAGCGCCATCGTCTTGTTTCCGGTCGAGGACGCGGCCACGCAGCCGCCCGGAGCGACACTGGACCTACGCGGGCAGACGCTAAAAGCGCAAGTGTTCGTCCCCGCTGGAGCGCGCGGGCCGTCGTTCGCGCCGACGGGCCTGATGCTGTTCGCGCAGGATCGCCACTTCCGCTGGAGCCAAACGCCGTGGCGCAACCTCAGCGGACCCGACGGCTGGGTCACGCTGTCCGTCACGACCGACGAGTTGGCCGCCGCAACGCCACAGTTCGATACCGCACACGTGCGCGCCTTCGGCTTCAAGCTCGGCGTCAACACCGGCGCCACAGATTTTGCGTACCGCGGCAGCCTGTGCCTGGACAACGTGGGCGTCTCGGGTGTGCCGCCGATCGGCTTCGACTTCGAGAGCGGGCTGACGCGCACCGAGACCGAGTTCCGCGACATCGCGAGCAAGGCCATGGTCGCCCGGTACTGGCTGTTCGCCGACCTGCGCGCCGGCGTGCGCTTTGCCACCGACGGTTCGGTCTCGGGTCTGGACGATCGCTTCCTACGCGACCTCGACGAACTCGTGCGCGTCGCGCGTACCAGCGGCGTGTACCTGATCCTGACGCTGTTCGACTTCCTGCTTGGTGCCGAGCCGGTCGTCGTCGATGGCGTGCGCACCTTCGGCCGCGCCGCGCTGATCACCGACACGACGCTGCGGCGGTCGCTGCTCGACAACGCATTGCGTCCTCTATTCCAGCGTTATGCCGACGAACCCGTGATCCTGGCCTACGACGTGATCAACGAGCCCGAATGGCTGCTCACGGATATCACGATACCTGCCGGCAAGCGCCCGGCGGAGATCCGCACCGGCGGGGTAGTCAGCCGCGCGACTATGCGCTCGTTCATCGGCAAAGTCGCCGAGGTTCTGCACGCCGCCGGTGGCCGGCAGCTGCTGACGGTGGGCTCGGCGAGCCCGCGGTGGGTGGGGCTGTGGCGGGATCTCGTCGACATCGACCAGTTTCACTGGTGGGCTGGGCCGGGGCAGATCGACGAGGGATCCACACTGCCGGCACCGGCGGCCGGCCGCGTCGGCTTCATCGGCGAGTTCGCAGCGCCACCGGCGGCACTGTGCACCTTCATCGCCACCGCGCGGACAATGGGTCATGTCGCCGCGATGCCTTGGTCGTACCGCGCGAAGGACGGCGTCTCCGCTGCGTTGATCGGCAACGACGGTCACTGTCCCTGAGATTACGGCGTCACCCAGTCCGCCGGCGGGCAGGTGCAGGGTCACCACGCTGCTGCCGGCCCTCGCGGCCCTGTTGCCACAGCACCACCGTGCCGCGGCGCAGTTCGACGAAGCGCGGTGCAACGTCGTCGAGCAGTTCGCCGAGGTCGGTGAAAGGGGTTGCCGTGAAAGTTGCCGGGGTGGACCTACGCAGCCGCCTTCAAATTCAGCGGCATGACATTGCCGGCCTGATCATAGTCAGCCAACTTGCCGATTCCGAGGCGCTTCATGGCCTGCCGGATTTGCGTCAAGTAATGCTTGTCCACCTTGCCCCCAGCTTCCGGCGTATGCCAGTATTGGCTGCCTCGGTCGGAGAAAAGCTCGAACTTGGGAGCAACATATACCGGACAGATCATACTACACGCCGCCAATAAGCAGCATATCGACCGGCCTGAACAGCATACAATACGCGCTTCGGCCGGGCCGACGGATATTCTGGCGCTGGCGATCCCGACGATGCAGAAGGTTGCGGATCGCAGGCAGAACGGTTTGCAGGGAGTAGGGGAGGACTTGACATGACGAGTACTTTGCCGTGCCCAGTGCGGGAAGGATTACGACAGCGGACGTTACGTCGTCCTGCCCGTCAACCCATCCACCGCTCCCGACGCCAGCCCGCGTGCCCGGACTATCCTGGTGGTGGTCGCCCATGCTGACTGAGTCACAGCCGTCTGCCCTGCGGGGGCGCCGTCGCGGGCTCTATGTCTTCCTTGGGCTGTTGGCCATCGTTCTCGCCTTCGGGGCTTACCGCTACTGGCACAAGGTGCCTCGATACAAGGGGGTATCGCGCCTGCAGGTGGACCTGCGACAGCCGGAAATGCTGCTCGCCACCCGCAATCTGGCCGAATTGCCGAAGGATATCGCGGCTGCCCCGATTCTCGCCGGCCTGGTGGATGAGCAACTGGTCTTTCACTACGAAGAGGACGAGGCGCGGCTGTCGATCGAGGGAAGCCTGCGCCGCCTCGCCTATGAGCACAAGATCGGTATCGAGGACCGTTTTCTATCGACGCTGCTGGCTGGACCTGCGGAAATCGGGCTATGGCGCTCGGGCAAGGGACGCCCCGAGCATTTCGTTGCCCGGCTGGAACGTGGCGTGCTGGCGAAGTTGAGTGAAGCATTTGCGCGCATCGCTCTCGACGATCGGCAGTTGAAACAGGCCGGCAGGTTTTCCGTGGGCGGTGACCAGATCACCCTGTACGCGCTCGATTACGGCGCTGGTCGCACACTCGCTTTTGCCGGGCGCGGTGAGCACTGGGTATTCCTGTCCGACCCGGCACTCGCGCTCGACGCTGAAGGCATGCTGACCGGCGATGCCGAGGCGGTTCTCGGCGACCTGCTGCGCGGCGGCCACCCGTGGCAGGCGAAGCTTCCCTGGTCGACCGCCGCACAGCACTCCTTCGTGATCGCTCAGCAGGCGCTGACGCTGGGCTACGCGCATTTCCTGCCGGCGCTGGCCGGCTTGCGTCTCGATCATCAGGATGGCAACTGGCAGGCCAGCCTCCGCCTCAAGCAGACCAACCATGCTTCCACGCACGACACGACCAGCATCTGGCGCGCCGCACCGCTCGGCGCCGCCTTGTGTACCGCGCTGCCGGTCGACTGGCCGGCTACCGCGGAGCCTTTGGCAGCGCTGCTCGGCAAGGACGCAGCCATACCGCCCACACTCGCTGCCCTGGATCCGATCGCCGCAGTGTGCTGGTATGCCGGTTCCCGGCTCTCGGCGCCGCTCTTCATCGCGCGCGCTGCTGGCGTACTGCCGCCCGATACGGGCCCATTGATTGCCCGCCTGGCAGAAAAATCCTGGTCCGTCGCCGGGGTCAACACTTCGGCCAAGGAAGCTGCAAGCCAGATCCACGCCGCGACCGTCCCTTCGCGACACGGCATCCGCCAGCCCGACGGCGGCGCCCGCGCTTTCGAGCCCGCGCTCGCCTGGCACGCCGGGACGATCTTCTTTTCTCCCGACCGTCGCCAGGTGGAAGCGGCACTCGCTGTCGCTGCCAAGCAAGCTGCGGCACTGGGCGACGAGCCGGGTTTGCGCGCTTCCGGCTGGCTGGTTTTCGACCCGCCGCAGGTGGCCCGACTCGTGCGTGCGGAAGTGCAGGAAGTGCTGCCGGCCGATGAGGAATCGTTTTTTCGTGAAGTGGCCCGGAATCGCCTCTGGCCGCGCCTGGAGGCCTGGGGGAAACAACAGCAGGCGAGCGTCGCAGTTCCCGCCGCCGCCGGCCAGGACGGTTTCGTCGCCCTGGAGATCAGGCCGCTGCAGGAGAATGCCCGGTGATGAAGCGCCGGGGCTTCCTCGGCGCTCTCGGATGCCTGTCCCTGAGTGCCGTCTGGCGACCGGCGACGGCCCTCGACGCCGGCCATCCGACGCCGTTCGCCGGGGCCTTGCTCGACGGCGTGCAATCCGACCGTTGCCGCGCCTGGATGTCGTTCATCGCCGCCGACCAGATTCGCCGCGGCCCGTCGCCGCGCTGGTTCCATCGCGACTGTGCCGGCCTGGCGCGCTTTGCGGTGGCGGAAGCGCTGCGCCCGCATGATCTGCGTTGGCGCCGGGCGAATGGTTTCAGCGGCCGCCTGCCGCCGGAAGTCGAACTGCGACCGGAACAGGCGTCGCTGCTCAATGGCTGGACGACCTTGACTGGAGAGCAGCAGGCTTTCGTCACGGCGCTGGCGCTGATCCAGAAGAACAGCCGCTGGCTCGGCCGCGAGAGCGCCATGGCCAGACCCGGCGACCTGCTCTTTTTCGATCAGGGCGACGATCAGCATCTGATGATCTGGATGGGTAGCTGGATCGCCTATCACACCGGCCAGCCGCCGGCGGCAACGCCGGAGCAGGGCAGCGGCAGGCGGCGGCCGGCTGCCGAGACGGTCTACGACCACGGTCTGCGTGCGGTCACGCCGGCCCAACTGCTGCAATGGAAGGATACACGGTGGCGACCACGCGACGACAACCCCAACTTCGCCGGCTATTACCGCCTGGCCTTCTTGTCACGCTGATCCTTGCGCTGCTGGGCATTCTCGGTCGGGCAACGGCCGCCGAGATGGCCGCAGCGAACTCCAACTATCGCCCGCTTGCCGGTGAGGAGTTCTTCCTGCTGGCCGAGACCAGCTACGCGTCTGACGAACAAGCCTCGGTGCGTCTGGAAATCCAGCGCGACTCGGCAGAGCTGGACGAATACGGCGGGGTAGACATCGCCGTCTACCGGGTGCCCGATCCGCTCGGCTTCCTGCGTGCCCAGAGCAATCTGCACCGCGTCAAGGTACCGGCCAAGCCGCAGCCCGAAGGCATGGCCAACATGCTCAAGCTCTCCTGGGACAAGATCTGGGCCAACACCCGCTTTGCCTGGAAACGTCTGTTCTCGCCGGCGGCACGCCGGGCGACGACCGCCGCCGCGCCCGAGTTGAAGACTGAAAAGGAAATCCTGACGCCGACGCGCCTGCGCCACCCGCCCGCCTATGCGCCACTGCCTGGTCTGACGCTCAGCGACCGCTTCCGCTACCCGGTGCATCGCGCCAAACCCATCGTGCCGCCGGCCGACGTCAAGCTCGCCGGCAGCAGCAGCGAGTTCCTGCCGAACAATGAAGGCAACGTTCGCGTCCCCCTCGGGCAGCGCACGCCCGGTCTGTACCTGGTCGAAGCCTCGGTCGGCAAGCACCGGGCCGTGACCCTGGTATTCGTCTCGGACAGCGTGGCGGTGACCAAGAATGCCGCCACGGAAATGCTGGTGTGGACCGCTCGCCGCAAGGACGGCGTTGCCGTCGGTGGTGCCGACGTCGTCTGGAGTGACGGCATCGGCGTCCTCAAGACCGGCAGCACCGGCGCCGATGGCGTCGCTCGTCTGGCCGCCACGAGTCCGGAAACCAGCTACATCTACGGTCAGGATCCGGCCGGCGGCGTTTTCATTTCGGAAAACTTCTACCATGACAGCGAGATCTACAACGCCAAGATCTACGCGGTCACCGATCGCCCGCTCTACCGTCCCGGCGACCTCGTCCAGGTCAAGTTCCTTGGCCGGGAATTCAGGAGCGCCCGCCGCTCCGAACCGGTCGCCTCGGGCGAAATTGGCGTCACGGTCATCGACCCGGCGGGGACCGAGGTTCTCACCCGCCGGCTGCGCTACGATTCGGCCAAGGGCGGCGAGACCGATTTTCGCCTGCCGACGGCGGCGCAGGCTGGCGGCTGGGAACTCGTCTTCGTCCGGGGCGAAGACAGTTACGGGGCCGCTTTCCGCGTTGCCGACTATGTCAAGCCGCATTTCGAGGCCGACATCGTCGTCGACAAGAGCGAGTTCAAGACCAGGGAGGCAGTCGGCGGACGCATTCGCCTCAGCTATCCCGATGGCAAGCCGGTGACCGGCGCGCTGGTCCGTATCACGGCGCGGGCGCAGCCACTGACGATGGTCGAAGGCGAACTGCGTTATGGCGGACAGTTTCCCATTGCCATCCAGGCTGCTGAACTGAAAACCGGCAGCGACGGCGTCGCTGTCTTCAGCCTGCCGCCGGCCGAGGAGCCTGCTCGCTACATCCTCAGCGTGCTGGCGCAGGACGGCGCCGCGTATCGCGTACGGGCGACCAAGGAAATCCTCATCGAACGTGGCGCCACCCTCTGGCAGATCAGCGCGCCCGCCTATTTCTCCCGCCCCGGCGAGGCAGTCGATTTCCGCTACACGCCGCAGGGCAAGGCCGGCCCCGGCAGTCAGCCGACGCGCTGGGAGATTCTCCGTCTCGAGGACCGGCAGCGGCGCGATGGCGCTCTCGCCGAGGCTTCGCTTGCCGATGGCGGTTCCGCGCGACTCGCCTTTCCCGAGCCGGGTTCCTACACCGTCAGCCTGCGTGACGCCAGGGGCAACCTGCTCGCGGCGACCAGCCACTGGGTTTCCGGCGAGGGAATGAAAGCGATTCCGGGCAGCGTCGAGATCGTTTTCGACAAGGAACACTACCAGGCTGGCGAGACGGCGCACGCGCTGATCACTTTCCCGCAGGCGGTCGGCGATGCACTGCTGACGCTCGAACGCGATCAGGTCGAGGCTTACGCACTGCTCAGCGGCAAGGCTGGCTGGCTGAGCGTCAGCCAGGTGGCGCCGGCACAGTGGCGGGCCGACATCCCGGTCCGGGAAGAATATGGCCCCAATGTCACTTTCTCCGTCCTCTACCTCGCCAATGGCGACTATGTCTTCCAGAACAAGGGCCTGCGCGTTGCCGTTCCGGGTGTCGAAGTCGCCATTCGCACGCCGCGTGAGCGCTATGCTCCGGGCGAGACCGTCACCCTCGAACTGGAAACGCGGGTCGCCGGACGGCCGACGCCGGCTCTCGTCAACCTCGGCGTCGTCGACGAGATGATCTACGTACTGCAACCGGAAATCGCGCCCAGCATCGGCAGCTTCTTCTATCACCCGCGCCGCAACAACGTGCGCACGACGGTCAGCCTGTCGTTCATCGGTTACGACCTGGCCCGTCTGCCGGCCAAGGGCAGCGCGCCGGTCCGCCGTTCGCTGTCGGAACGTGGCGTCAAGGTTCTCGAGCGTCCGCGGCGCGACGATACCGACACCGCCGGCTGGTGGCCGACGCTGATGACCGGCGAGAACGGCAAGGTCAGCGTCAGCTTCCGCATGCCCGATGCGCTGACCCGCTGGCGGGTCACCGCGCGCGCGATCACTGCCGGCGGCGTGGTCGGCCAGCAGACGCGGCACGTCGAGTCGCACAAGGACTTCTACGCCAAATGGACGGGTCCGACGACGTTCCGCCTGGGCGACCGCCCCGCTGCCACTCTCGTCGCCTTCAACCAGACCGGCGCCACGGCCAAGGTGCAACTGAGCGCCAGTGGCGGCGGCCTGGCCGTACGCCGCGAAGTCGAGCTGCAACCGGGAGCCAACAACCTCCCGCTGGCCCTCGACAAACCCGTCGGCGGCGACGTGGCGATCGTGCTCGCGCAGGGCGGCAAGGAAGTCGACAGCCTGCGCCAGGCGATCGGCGTCCTGCCCGCCGCCTGGCTCTCCGAACGCAGCCAGTCGCTGGAACTGCGCGATGCCGAGACGCGCCTGACGCTGCCGGCGGACGCGCGCGACCTCCGGATCAGTCTGGCGCAGGGCAGCGCCGGGCAGTTTGCGCGCATCGCCGAAGACCTCCTGGATTTTCCGTGGGGCTGTGTCGAGCAGACCGCCAGCCGCCTGCTGCCGCTCAGCTTCGTCTATCGCGGCCTGCCCGCCG
Organism: Candidatus Accumulibacter contiguus; assembly: GCF_012940005.1. Lineage (GTDB taxonomy): Bacteria > Pseudomonadota > Gammaproteobacteria > Burkholderiales > Rhodocyclaceae > Accumulibacter > Accumulibacter contiguus. The sequence continues at coordinate 21,433 of NZ_SPMX01000010.1, forward strand.
ATGCGCCGCGCGTGCGCGAAATCTCGCAATCGATCGCCACGCAGCGACTGCGCCTGGTCCAGATGGCCGGGCCGGAAGCGGTCTTCGGCTGGTGGGGGCCGGGCACCACCGACAGCGCCTGGCTCACCGCCTACGCCTATTACGCCGACTGGCACGCCGCGCGCGCGCTCGGCCTCAAACTGCCGGCGACGCACTGGCGGCAGAGCCTGGAAGCCTACAGCAAGCATGCCGCCAAGGAGCCGCTGCAGTTGCGTGTACTGGCCGTGTGGTTCCTGCAGGAAATGGAACTGCCGGTGCGCAACCTCCTGGAAGGTCTCATCCAGGAAGCCGCAACGCTGCCCGCGGCAAAGCCCGGCAGCCCGGGTCGCAACAGTCTCTGGCTGGGTGGCACGAACGCATCGGCCAATTCGCTGAGCCTGCTGCTGATCAGCCAGATGGCCCGCCAGCAGCAGCTCCCCATCGCCCCGGAACTCGCCCAGGCGATCGATGCCGCGCGCGAGTCGCTGCGCGCCCAGCCGGAAGCCCTCGGCCAGGCGCTGCTGGCGATGGAGGGCAAGGGGGCGGTGACGGAGGACGCTGCGCGCTGGCTGGCGACGCTCGGCCCTGGCGCACCCACCTTCGACCGTGCCCTGGCGCTCACCTGGTGGAACAAGGCCCTTGGCGGCAGTGCCCTGCCGGAAAGCGCGCCGCCAGGCCTCAAGGGGAGCTGGCAGCGGCACGGCGGCCCGTTTGGCGCAGCCACCTGGCGCTGGACCGACAGGGAAATGCCGGTCGCCATCAGCCTTGCCACTCCGCCACTTGCGCCGCTCAGCGCTTTCGTTCGTTACCGTTCGGCCGAACCCGAGCAGGGCAAGCTGCCGGTCAAGCTCGAACGACGCCTCTACCGTCTGGTGGTCGCCGAGACCGCCAAACCGGCCGGAAAGCCGCCCGACAAGCCACCTGCCGAAGGCGCCGCACTGGCCGGCGAGGCCGTCGAATTCAGGGCCGAAGCGGCGGCGGACGGCGACCTGCGCTCGAACGAACTGTACCTCGAGGAAATCAGGCTCAGCGCCAGCGCCGGGCAGTCGCTGCGCTACGGTCTGCTCGAGGTGCCGCTGCCGCCGGGTGCCGATGTCGAGCGCGGAACCTGGGGAATTCGCCTGCGCGGTCTGGACGGCGATACCGTCGTGCCGATGGAGAAGGCGCGTCATCAACCCGGCGAGCTGTCCTATGCGGTACCCGTCGACCAGCTTTCCGAAGGCCGTGTCTTCCGTCATCTGCTGCGCTTTGGCAGTCGCGGCAGCTTCGTTCTGCCGCCGGCGCGCTTTCAGCGCATGTACCAGCCGGATGAGAAGGCTTTCGAGGCGGTGACGGAGAGGCGCGTGCAGGTCAAGTGATGACAGGACTCCCGCCGCCACCACGCCCTGGCCTGCCAGTGCGCTGCCGGCTGTACTGCCTGGCCACCGGGCTGCTGCTGGCGGCTGCGCGGATCTCGGCGGCACCGGCTGTCGAACTGGTCTTCGGCGACCCGGAAGCGCCCACCGCGCTGCGTGTTTCCGCCGCCGGCAGCGAGGCCATGCCGGTACCCGGAACGACGCCGCTCGGCAGCCTGTGGAAGGTCTTTGTGCATGCCTACCTGAGCGCCGGCACGCGCCAGCCGGCCGATTACCACTGCAGCGGCCGCGACCCCGGCGAGGAATCGTATTGCTGTGCCCCCGGCGAGAGCATCGGCCGCGATGCGGCACTGGCCAAATCCTGCGGCCTCTATTTTTCTCCACGTCGGCTCGCCTTGTCGGCGGCCGACTGGCGGGCTTTCTGGCTGCGTCAGGCTCCGCAGGCACCGGCGTGGTTGTTCGAACTCGACAAGATGCAGCCGGCCAGCGAAGTCACGGTTCGCTCGCTGCTGGCCGCGCTGGCAGCCATCGACGCCGACACGCGCCGGCAGACGATGGCCGCGCTGCAGCGCGTCAGCCTCGAAGCGCGCGCCCGCCCGCTGCTCTCGCATCTGGGCAACTCGCTGCGCGTCAAGACCTGGAGCTGGAATGACGGCAAGGGCAGACGGATTGGCGGCTTCGCCGGCTGGCTCGCCGATGGAACGCCGCTGTGGCTGCGCGGCAGCGGCAGCAGCGCCCAGGTCATCGAGCAGGCGGCGCCGTGGCTGGCCGGCCAGTTGCCGCAGCCGACACCGCCTGACGAGGCTTGCGTACGCGTCCGTTTTTTCAGCCGCTACCCGCTCTCGGAAGTGCTGGTCGACGGCCGTCCGGCAGCCGAGGGCCCGCTACGCGGTCGTGTCGAAGCGCGTTTCAGCAACGCCCGCCGCCTGTTCTTCGCGAGCAGCGGCGAGCTCAGCCTCGGCCGTTCCGCCAGCCGCCCGGAAATCAGCGGCCGCTTCGCTCTCAACGAGTATGTCGCCCGCGTGCTGCAGCGCGAGGCTGGCGCGCAGCCGGCGGCGGCAGCGCGTGCGCTGGCGGTCGCTGCACGTACCTATCTCGTGCGCCACGCCGGACATGGCCGCGGCTGCTACGAGTTCGACGATGACAGCCGCACCCAGCGCGTCTCGCCGGCGCCACCGGAGCGGGCCGCCCTGCGCGCCGCCGAGTGGAGCGATGGCCTGGTCCTGAGTGGCGTCTCCGGTCGCTACCACCAGACCCGCAGCGCAGCGCAACAGCTCTCGTGGCAGGCCGCCGTGGCCGGCGCCAACGCCGGCGCGCGCTGGGACGAAATCCTCGAGAGCGCCTACGGTGGCGCCGGCTTCGGTATCGCCGGTGAAGCCGATGCCGGCGAATGTCAGCCGCTGAGCCGTGCCGAGAACTGGCTGGCTGGCCGGCAGGGCACCTGGAAGCGGCGGCTCGCCGGCGTCCCGGGTTTCGAGACGCCGGCGCCACTGCCGCGCGTGTGCCGCCTCGATCATGGCAACCCCTATGCTGACCTCGAGCGCGGCCGCATTTACGCGACGGGGATCGGCAGTGCCAATGAGCGGCTGACGATCGCTCACGAGTATCTGCATTTCGCTCTTGCCAACCATCCGCGTGGCCGCGACGAGGACTTCATCGAACGGACGGCGCGTACCCTGCTGGACATGCCATGATTCCCCGGACCTGCAAGCGTCGAATCCCCGTAGCGCTGCTGCTCGTTGCCACCGCGGCCACCGCTGCCGACACCGGCATCGTCCTCGACTCTCCGCGCGGCGGCTGGCGTAACGGCAGTCTCGCCGAAGACAAGGAATCGGCGATCGTCGCGGCTTACCCGAAACCGCCGGTCGATCGTGGTGGACAGAAAAATCGCACCCTGATCGAAGGACAATTGCGGCAGGCGGGCAAGAATCGTCCGCCCGGCCGACTGATCGTCAACGGCATCGACATGCCGCTGTACACCGATGCGCAGGGGCGCTTCGTCAAACCCTGGGCCTTCGGGCCAGGCAGCAACAGCGTCGAGATCGTCGCCCCAGGCGGCACTCGTCGCCGTCTGCAGTTTTACGAAAACCATGCCGAGAAGACGCACAGCAAGTTGCGCGTGGTCCTCGGCTGGGACGATCCGCGTGCCGAAGTCGATCTGCACATCCTGACGCCCGACGGCGAGCATGCCTTCTGGGCGCAGCCACTGCTCAAGCGTGGCGGCGGCCTGGACGTTGACAGCGTCGATGGTGGCGGCCCCGAGATATTTTCCACGGCAACGCCCTTGTCGGGCAACTATCTCGTCTATGTCAATTACTGGGGCAATTTCAACGCCGCCGGCTACAACTTCGATCCCGATGCCCACGACAAACCGCTGATCACCACCCGCATCACCATCGTCAGCAACGAAAACACTCCCGACGAGCGCCAGGAGACCGTGGTTGTCCCCTTGCGCCGCGTCGGCGACCTGACCTTTGTCCGCTCGCTGCGTTACGGAGAAAAGAAATGAGTCACCTGTCGAGCCGCCAATCGCTGGCCTTGTGCGCGCTACTTGCGGTGGTGGCGGCGGCCGACGCCCAGATTTCGCTGGACGCGCCGCGCGGTGGCTGGAAGCACTCCGGTGGCGAGTCGGCGCAGCACCTGCAGGACGTCCACTACCCGGCCAGTCGGGTCAATGCCGGGGGGGCGCGCAGCAGTGATGATGGTGGCGAACTCGGCGCAGCGATCCGCGGCAGAATCGCCGGCGCCGCGACGGCCAAGGCCAGACCGCCGCAGCTGCTGGTGGTCAATGGCGTTGCCATGCCGCTCAGCGTCACCCCGGATGGTTTCTTTGCCCGTCCCTACGCTTTTCCGCCCGGTGCCAACAGTGTCGAAGTACGGAGCGCTGACCGCCGGCAGGTGCGCAGGGTCAATTTCTACGACGCCAACCCGACTCGCCAGCGGGTCGGTCTGCGCGTCGTTCTCAGTTGGGACAGCGACATGACCGACATCGATCTGCATGTCGTTTCTCCGGATGGTCAGCATGTCTTTTTCGGCGAGCGGATTGCCAAGAACGGCGGCGCACTCGACGTCGATGTCACCGGTGGTTACGGCCCGGAAATCTACGCCATCCCGTCGCCCCCGCACGGCAACTGGCAGATCTACGTCAATTACTTCGGTGCCGGGATGGGCGCATACGGTGAAGCGGAGAGACAGGAAATCACCATCGCGCAGGTCGCGATCATCACCCGCGAAGGCACGCCCGACGAAAAGCTGCAGGTCTTCCGCGTTCCCCTGCGTCGCCCCGGCGAGCTGACTCTGGTCAAGTCCTTCGTCTACCCGTGATCGCTCGCCGGCTGCCAGTCGCGCTGCTGGCGGTCATGCTGCTCGCCGCCTGTGCAGAGAAAGCAGGCCCCCAGGCTCTCGAACACGAGGCCTATGTCTGGCAGCGACGCTGGTCGCCAGCACTGGCTGCGGCACTGCGGGATTCGGCCGACCTCGTGCGCGCCTGGCGGGTGCTGGCCGGCGAGGTCGATGCCGGCGGCAACTTTCGGCGGCTTGCCGTCGACCCGGCGGCACTGGCTGTCAGTGGTCGCCCGGCGATTCCTGTCGTACGCATCGAAGCGCCGCTGGCGACGCTCGACCGCGCGCAGCTGATTGCCGGCATCGTCGCCTTGCAGCGCGACTGGCCGGCATCGACGACGATCGAAATCGATCACGATTGCGGTACACGCCAACTCGCCGACTACGCGCGTTTTCTCGCCGCCCTGCGCCAGGAGCTTCCCTCCGGACGACGGCTGTCGCTGACCGTGCTGCCCGACTGGTTGGCTGCCTCAGAGCTGGACGGACTGTTGGCGACGGCCGACGAGATCGTCCTGCAGCTCCATGCGGTGCACGGATCGGCGCGCAGCCTGTTCGATCCCGCCGGCGCACGTGCCTGGACGAGCCAGCTCGCTCGCCGGATCGACAAGCCTTTCCGGGTGGCGCTGCCGACCTACGGCTCGCGCGTTGTGGTCGATGAGCGCGGGCGGATCAGGGCCATCGAGAGCGAAGTGCCGGTCGATCCCTATCGGGTCGCTGGCGTGCCGGACCAGGGACGCGAACTGTTCGCGCCTCCGGCCACGGTATCGGCCTTTCTGCGCTGGCTCGAAAAGTCGCCGCCGCCGCGGCTGTCCGGTGTCGTCTGGTTCCGCCTGCCGCTTGCCGGCGACCAGCGGGCCTGGACGCCCGCCACCTGGCGTGCCGTCATTCGCGATACTGAAACGGCGATCCGGCTGTCCGCCGAACTGCGGCCGGGCAATCAGCCGGGTCAGCAGCGCATCGTGCTGCGCAACGCAGGCATCATGGACACGACGCTCCCCGCCACCCTTATCGTCCAGGCCCCATGCCGTGGCCTGACGGGGAGTCAGAGCTACCTTCTCGAACGACAAGGCGAAGACAGCCTCTTCCTGCGTTCGCAACAAGCGCTGTTGCGCGCCGGCAGCGAAGTCAGCGTCGGCCTCGCGGACTGCCCGTCGGGGCCTGGCGGCCTGTGGATTGACGAGTAAGGGGTGGAGAGCGAGGGGCGACCGTTCCAGCGGTGATTCGAAGCGATCCGGGCCGGATGACGAGCATGTCGTCCAGTACATCTGCGGCCAGCGACAACTCGGGAGAACTGATACCATTCATCCCTATGGCGGCAAAGACCCATTCGCATAGGAAGTTCATGATCACTGGCTGGTGGCTGCGCGAAATACTCGATGGCCTACCGCGATTTCCCTCCTGCGTGGGTATTCGCGAAGAGGTGATCTGGGAGCCTGCGCTTTGACCGTCATCGGTGCAGAAGCAGTGCTGGCGCTGGCGCCGGATGCGTCGTCGGCGAATGCGGCGCGCGCGCTGGTGATGCCTGCCCGGTGGCCGGTCCTGGGTGCGAACGATGTCGCCGTATGGGGTGCATGTCAAGGCAGCGGATCAAAACCGTACCAGACACAAGTCGGGATCACCGGCGCCACCCCGGTATTTCGTTGCAGCTGTCCCAGCCGCAAGTTTCCCTGCAAGCATGCCTTGGCGCTGCTGCTGCTGCGTGCCAAACAGGAGGAACTATTCACCCAGACCGACGCCCCGGCCTGGGTCAGCGAATGGTTGAGCACACGCGCCGAGAAAGAACGGAAGAAGGAGGAAAAGCAGCGCCAGGAGACAGCCACTCCTGTCGATCCCGAAGTCGCCGAGCAGCGCGATCTGAAACGCCAGGCACAGCGCTGGAGCCGCATCGAAGGTGCGGCGACCGAGTTGCAGGCATGGCTGTACGATCAGATCGGCCGCGGGCTGGGCGCCATCGGCGATGAGCAGCTCGCTGGATGGCATACCATGGCCGCGCGCATGGTGGATGCACAGGCTGCCGGACTGGCATTGAGAGTGCGGGAGGCAGCGCAAGGCATCCGCCGGGGCACAGACTGGCCTGAGCGGCTGTTGCATCGCCTCGGCCTGTTGTATTTGCTGTGCACCGCAATTCGCCGCCGTGCAGAGTTGTCTCCGGAGATGCAGGCCGAACTTCGCACCATTGCGGGTTGGCCGTATGAAAAATCCGAGGTGCTGAGCACAGGAAAACGTCTGGCCGACCAGTGGACCGTCTTGGGACAAATCAGGGAAGAGAACGAAGACCACCTGACGGAACGGCGGGTGTGGTTACATGGGCAAAACAGTGGCCGACGTGCCTTGCTGCTGGAGCATGCCTTCGCCGGCAAGGGATTCGAGCAGTCCTGGCTGAACGGCTCCACTGTCGAAGCAACCCTGGCCTTTTTTCCGGGCACCAGCATGCTACGGGCACTGGTCGCCGAGGTGACGGCAAGCGCACAGACCCGATGGCCGGATTCGACCTTGAGCGCCGAGTGGCGGACGGTTGCCGAACGTGTCGCAAGCAGCCCCTGGGTACGTTTGCACCCGATGGTTTTGTCCGCGGCTGTACCCCTGCGGGCCGGTGACCATACTTTTTTGCTTGTCGAAGGCCAAACCGTAGCGCTGCATCTGGGCGATGACGACACCTGGAGATTGCTCGCCTACAGCGGTGGTCACCCGCTCGCGATGATGGGCGAATGGGATGGCCTGGCACTGCGGCCGCTCAGCGCATGGGGGGTCGATGGGCTGTGGCAAAGGAGTCCGGAGTGAGTACCTGGGCCGCATTGCTGCCGGTAGCCATGGTCGGTACCGAACGGCAGGCTGCCGTGGTGCCCGAGCTTGCTGGAGCGATCGGTGATCTGCTGGCCGAGCTTGCTGTGCTTGGCGACCACACCGCTCAACGTGTACTGCAAATGGCCGCCGTCTTGGCTACCTGCGCTCAGGCCGGCGTGCAGGGCACGGCCTGGCCGGGGCCCGTGCCGGCTGCAGCGGCCAGAGAAGTGCTGCCCACCGTGGATGACGCTTCTGCCGTGGTCTTGTTGGCCTGGGCTCTGCGCGAAGGGCCGCAACGCCTGCAGCAGCTTGTTTTTCAGTCGCTTGCCAAAAAGGGCTGTCGCTTGCCGATCGATCTGCTGCCATTGGCACTGGAGCAAGGCCGCCGCTCGCTGGCTTTGCGCGAATCATTGCAGCCAGTTCTGGGTGAGCGCGGTGTCTGGCTGGCAGGGCAGAATACCGCCTGGAACTATGCTTTTGGCGTAGAGGCTGCGGCGGCTGAGGAAGTGCGCTGGACGGAAGGCAGTCTGGCGCAACGGCGCGCGCTGTTGCGCGAGGAGCGCCGGCGCAATCCTTCTGCGGCGCGTGAACGGCTGACCGGAATCCTCGGCGAATTGCCTGGGCGCGAACGTGCCGAGCTGCTAGGCGAGCTGGCAACCGGCTTGTCGATGGACGATGAAGCGCTTCTCGACAGCTTGCGCAGAGACCGTAGCCGCGAGGTGAAACAGGTGACGCTTGGTCTGTTGCAGCGACTGCCCGACTGTGCCCATGTACAGCGGGCACAGCAGCGCATGCAGGCGCTGTTACGGCAGGAAAGAGTGTTGTTGCGCAAACACTGGCGGCTCGACGCGCCATCCGCCGTGGCGGACGAATGGAAAGCCGATGGCATTGAAGCGACACGGCCCACCCACGACGCGCTTGGCGAACGGGCCTGGTGGCTGTTTCAACTGGCCCGGCAGGTACCACTGGCCTGGTGGGTCCGATATACCGGCATGAACCCTGGCGATCTGGTCGAGTGGGCGATTTCCAGTGACTGGGCGGAGGCTCTGCTGCGGGCATGGCGCCACGCGCTGGCTGTCGAACCGGAGGTAGCCTGGTGCGAAGCCCTGTTGGACCACTCGCCGGAGACACCGTCTGCCGACAATTACATGAGCATTCTCGCCTTGTTGCCCCTGGCGAGACGCGAGCGCTATTGGGAAAAGCAGTTGAAGGATGGCAAATCCCGGTTGCGAACATTGCTCCATCAACTGCTGCAGGCCTGCCCACCCGGTGAATGCCTGTCAGCCAGTCTGTCGCTGGCCATCGCCAGTGCTGTCGCCGAAGCGGTCGGACAGCATGCCGACTTCAGCAACGATTACGCGCTACGTTCCGCCCTGCCGGAGCTTTGCTGTGTATTGCAGGGTGCGGCGCTGGAGCAGGTGCTAGAGCTATCCGGCGAAGCTGCCGGCAAGCCGGCGTTGCCAGAACTATGGCATACCGTCAGGCAGATCATCGCAACGCGGCAAGCCCTGAATTGTTAACGTATTGCTCGAACCCGAGGACACCATGACCGCATCCACTGCCATCCGCGAACATGCCGAGACACAATTTGCCGAAGAACTGTCGGAACTGAAAAGGCACGACACGCGTGCCCGCCCGCAAAACTGGGATCTGTCGCCATGGGCCGTCATCACCTACCTGATGGGTGGCAAGCTCGACAGCGGTTTCGCGATCAGCGCCAAATACATTGGCAATCAGCGCCTGATGGAAATTGCCGTGGCAACGCTGGCAACCGACCGGGCATTGTTGCTGTACGGTGTGCCCGGCACCGCCAAATCGTGGGTATCGGAACACCTGGCTGCGGCCATCAGCGGCGATTCGACGCTGCTCATCCAGGGCACGGCAGGCACCAGTGAAGAACAATTGCGTTACGGCTGGAATTACGCGCAGTTGCTGGCGCATGGGCCTTCTGAACAAGCCCTGGTTTCGAGTCCTCTGATGCATGCCATGCGGACCGGCAAGATCGCCCGTGTCGAAGAACTCACCCGCATCCCCGCGGATGTGCAGGATACGCTGATCACCATCCTGTCGGAGAAATCCCTGCCCATCCCCGAACTCAACAGTGAGGTCCAGGCAAGGCGTGGCTTCAACGTCATCGCCACCGCCAACAACCGCGACAAGGGGGTCAACGAGCTGTCTTCGGCGCTCAAGCGTCGTTTCAATACGGTGGTGCTGCCGGTGCCCGCCAGTGAAGACGAAGAAGTCTCGATCGTCGTCAAACGGGTAGCCGAAATGGGCCGTGCCCTGCAATTGCCGGCAGAGCCGCCGGCGCTCAAGGAGGTCCGGCGCCTGGTGCAGATATTTCGAGAACTGCGCAGTGGCCGGACCGCCGATGAAAGAACGCAAGTCAAGTCGCCCACCTCTACGCTATCGACCGCCGAGGCAATCTCTGTCATCAACAGCGGTATGGCGCTGGCTGGCCATTTCGGCGATGGCGTAATGCGCCCGCATGACCTCGCCTCCGGCCTGATCGGTGCAGTGGTGAAGGATCCGATCCAGGACAATATCGTATGGAACGAGTATCTGGAAACGGTGGTGAAAGAACGCGCCGACTGGAAGGATCTGTACCGTGCCTGCCGCGAGCAGCAAACCTGATCGCCACCGCAATGGCTGCACCGCATCTCTTTGGCATACGTCACCACGGCCCCGGTTGTGCTCGCAGCCTGGTGCGCGCGTTTGACGCCCTGCTACCCGATTGCATTCTGATTGAGGGTCCGCCGGAAAGCGAGGGCTTGCTGCAGGCCGTGCTGGCCGAGGGCATGCAGCCACCGGTGGCCTTGCTGAGTTATTGCCCCGACGAGCCACAACTGGCGGTGTATCACCCCTTCGCCGAGTTTTCGCCGGAGTGGCAGGCGATACGCTGGGCAGTATTGCATGCCGTGCCGGTACGCTTCATGGACCTGCCGATGGCAAATGACCTGGCATTGCAAAAGGCACATCGGCAAGCGGACGAAGCGTGTCCGGAACCCGCGCACGCAGAAGCTCCCGCTGCACAGGACCACCGGGATGATGCCAGCGCAGAAGCAGGCGCTCCGGCGAACCCGGCAGCCAGCGAGGACGACCGTGCGGGCGACCCGCTGAACTGGCTGGCGCACGCCGCCGGTTATGCCGATGGCGAAAGTTGGTGGAACCACATGGTGGAGGAACGCGGCGACGGCGAACAGCTGTTTGCCGCGGTCGCCGAAGCCATGACCGCCTTGCGGGCAGACTGGGGTGAGCAGCGCGATGACCCACAGGAGTCGCAGCGCGAGGTACTGCGCGAAGCGCACATGCGCCAGTGCCTGCGCGAGGCACAAAAAACAGGCGCGGAGCGCATTGCGGTGGTCTGTGGCGCCTGGCACTTGCGTGCCCTGCAGACGTCCGTCACCATCAAAGCCGATCAGGCCTTGCTCAAGGGTCTGCCCAGGGTCAAGGTGCAGTCCACCTGGGTGCCGTGGACCTACCGGCACCTCACGCGCAGCAGCGGCTATGGCGCCGGCATTGTTTCGCCTGGCTGGTATGAGCATTTGTGGCGCAGCCAGCATCTCCCGCAGCTGCGCACGGTCGGCTGGCTGGCACGCGTGGCGCGGCTGATGCGCGAACGGGATCTGGACTGCTCGTCGGCCCACCTGATCGAAGCCACGCGCCTGGCCGATGCGCTTGCAGCCATGCGCGAGCGTCCCGCTGCCGGACTGGAAGAATTGCAGGAGGCCACACGCTCGGTCTTTGCCATGGGGGACGATTCGCTGCTGCATTTCATCGCCGACGAACTGGTGGTGGGTGACCGACTGGGCAGCGTGCCTGCCGACGTACCCACCGTACCCCTGCAGCGTGATCTGGAACAGGCGCAGAAAACCTTGCGGCTCAAGCCGGAGGCCGTCCAGCGCACGCTCGATCTGGATTTGCGCAACAGCAACGACCTGGCCCGCAGCCATTTGCTGCACCGCTTGCGGCTGCTCGATGTGCCCTGGGGTGAGTTGGCCAAAGTGGGCCGCTCGCATGGCACTTTCCACGAAGTGTGGATACTGCAGTGGCAGCCCGAGTTTCTGTTGCAACTGATTGAGGCCAGCCAGTGGGGGCAGACACTGGTTCAGGCTGCCACCGCTCTGGTGATCGACAAGGTCGGGCGCGTCAGTGATCTGGCCGAACTTGCCGCCCTGGTGGATCGAGTCCTGCTGGCCGACCTGGACGCTGCAGTGCAAGCCGTCACGCAGGCGCTGCAAAGCCGAGCAGCGCTCACCGGCGATGTGCTGCAGTTATTGGCCACGCTGCCGCCTTTGGCAAATGTGTTCCGCTACGGCAACGTGCGTCAGACCGATGCGGCGATGGTTGCGCAGGTCCTGGACGGCCTGATCGTACGCGCCGCAATCGCCATGCCATTGGCTTGCCGTAACGTGGACGATGCGGCCGCTCAGAGCCTGCGCGAGAAATTGCTGGCCGCTCACACTGCGGTAGCGTTGCGCCAGGGCCAGGAGGAGACCCAGGCATGGCGGCAGGCACTGCAGCAGATCGCAAGCAGCACCAACACCAGGCAACTGCTGCAAGGCGTGGCGGTTCGATTGCTGCTCGACGATGCGGTCTGGTCGGTTGAACAGGTCGCGCAGGCGATGTCCTTCGAACTATCCATGGGGGCCGAGCCGAGCAAGGCCGCAGCCTGGCTGGAGGGGTTCCTGAACCGCAATGCGCTGGTGCTTCTCCATGATATGCGCGTATGGCAGCTGATGGACGAGTGGCTTGTGGGCTTGCGCGAAGAACACTTCGTCCGCGTGCTGCCTCTGGTACGACGCACCTTCTCGACCTTCAGCGCCAGCGAGCGCAGTGCTCTGGCACAACGTGCCGGACAGGGCAGGGTGGTCGCAGCCATGCCGAAACCGCTTGCCGGCTGGAACGAAGAGCGTGCTGCCCTGCCGCTGCCGCTACTGCGCCAGTTGCTGGGAGTGCAGCAATGAATCCAAGGATTTCCATCCCGCCGGGCGCACCAAGCGGCGTGCAACGCTGGCGGCTGGTGCTCGGCCGTGAGGCGGAATCGACTTGCGGAACCCCGCTTGGCGCAGCGGCCGAAATGGACAAGGCGCTGTCGGCGCTTTATGACCCCGAGGGTCCTGACGGCATGCACTCCAAAGAGCGGCGTGGCGGACGTGGCGGCTCGGCGCCGAGCGTGGCGCGCTGGCTGGGGGACATCCGCAAATATTTCCCGGCCTCGGTGGTGCAAGTCATGCAGCACGATGCGTTTGAGCGCTTGAACCTGCGCGAGATGTTGTTGCAGCCAGAGATGTTGCGCAATGTTCAGGCCGATGTGCATCTGGTTGCCAGCCTCATGGCCTTGTCACGGGTGATTCCCGCCGGCACGAAAGAAACGGCGCGAATGGTGGTGCGCAAGGTGGTGGATGAACTGATGAAGCGCCTGGATGAGCCCTTGCGCGCAGCGATCAGCGGCGCGCTCGACCGCAGCCAGCGCAATCGCCGACCGCGCCACAGCGAGATCGACTGGAATCGAACCATACGGAGCAACCTGAAACACTGGCAGGCCGAGTTCCATACCATCGTGCCGGAAACGCTGCTCGGCTATGGCCGCAAGGCACATCGGCCACAACGCGAGGTCGTGCTGTGCATTGACCAGAGCGGCTCGATGGCAGCCTCGGTGGTGTATTCCAGCATCTTCGGTGCAGTGATGGCCTCGCTACCGGCAGTCGCGACCAAACTGGTGGTATTCGACACGGCGGTGGTTGACATGAGCGAGCAGCTCGACGACCCAGTGGAACTGTTATTTGGTGTACAACTGGGTGGCGGCACCGACATCAACGCTGCGGTGGCTTATTGCCAATCCATCATCCGTGAGCCACGCAACACGATTCTGGTCCTCATCTCCGACCTGTACGAAGGCGGCGTCGAGGCGATGCTGCTGCGCCGTGCCGCAGAACTCGTGGACAGCGGCGTGCAGTTCATCACCTTGCTGGCCTTGAGCGACGAGGGTGCACCTGCCTATGATCGAGACCTCGCCGGCAAACTCGCCGCCCTGGGTGTGCCCTCGTTTGCCTGTACCCCGGATGCCTTTCCTGGCCTGATGGCCGCTGCGATTCGACGTGACGATGTCGCTAGCTGGGCAGCAGGTCAGGGCTTGGTGACGAGCCGGGCAGCTCGATAAAGGATAGAAAATCGATCGGGATGCGGTGTTCGCGCAGCAGTTGGCTGAGCTGGCCGGCGAACCTGACGGGGCAGGGTGATTGCGTCAGTCGAGCAGCCGCCCCGCTTCGTGGAGCAAGCTCCTGCAGCGAATGAGTTCTGCACGGGGAAAGCTGCAGGCGAGCAGGTTGACCACCGGAGCACTCCTCACCACCACTTTCGGCAGTACGATCTCGACCGCGGCCTCGCCAGTTCCTTCGGGTACCAGGACGTTCATCTGGTCGAGCCGCAACTTCGTCATGCCGATCCGAATGTAGTCGGGTCCGTGCGTGAGCACGTGCTGCACACGTCCGATGACGTGTTCGAGCGTCTCACCAGCGCTCGCTGCCAATGCCGCGAGGGAGCGCTCGTTCTCGGAGAGTTTTCGCTCCACGTCTTCGATTTTCTGTCGCGCACCAATGCCCTTTTCCAGCATCGCTTCGAGCCCGACACGCTGGCCCTTCAAGATCATCAGCCGCGTCTGCAACATCGAGCGCTGCTCCCTGAGATCCTTGCGCTGCATATCCAGCGATGTGATCTGTTGCAGCGCTTCCGTGAGCAGAAATTTGAAGGCACGGCGCCGGATTTCGATGCGCGCATCGTGCTCGCAGCCGCTTGGCAAGACCGGCTTCTTCTCGGTAAAAGAAACGCAGGTCCGCAGCACGTCGTTCTGTACCACACCACCGTCAGCCGCCACGCCGAAGCCTGTCGCCTCACGGCAGACGAAGCGCAATGTGGCCCACACGTGCTCCGCATCGGGCGTGTTCTCGAAGAAATCCTGAATCGCCTGGCTGCGGCTGAAGACCCTCGGGATGTCACGCGCGCTGGCGAAAAGGGCGCGCAAGCTCGGGTCCTCCGACCAGACCTTGGCGCTTGCTTCGATGGCGGGTGGAATCCCTGCCTCGATCTCGCGGCAGTAGAGCACCGCCTGCTCCACCGCCGGCCGGAGCTTGCCGCGGTAGCCGGCGACGAATTTCAGGCGCGGATCGATGATGCGAATGAGCTGCTCGATGCGCTGCTCGATGACCGCGGGGTCGACCGTGGAACCGGTCGCCTCGTCGTTGCCGCTGAAGAGCCAGTCGAGAATCCCCATCGATACTCCTTGTAGTGTCAGACAGGTTCCTATCCGGTGAGGATACGTTTGCACAGCCGCAAGAGCAGCTTGCGCGCCTCTTCGAGGAATAGCGTGGACGAGGCGACGGCCACCGCCACCGCCCACTCGGTCAGCGTCAGATCGACGGTGTCGAAGATGGCCTGCGCCGGGCGCCAATGCACGGCGACGATCTGCAGGACGACGACGGCGAAGAGGGCCAGCCACAGCTTGCCGTTGTTGAAAAACTGCGCGTTGAAAGCGCTCCCGTGTTCGGCGCGGGCGTTGAAGATGTTGAAAAACTGGAACAGCACAAAAGTGGTGAAGGCCAAAGTCATCGCCTTGGCAACATCGCCGGACTGCGTCGCCCAGGCGTAAGCACCCAGGGTGCCCACCGCCATCGTTGCGCCATAGAGCCCGATGCGCCACAGGCGCGGCGTCGAGAGGATTACCGCCTCCTTGCTGCGCGGGCGCTCGCGCATGATTCCGGGACGGGCGGGTTCAACGCCCAGCGTCATCGCCGGCGGACCGTCCATGATGATGTTCACCCAGAGGATCTGGATCGCCGTGAACGGCGTGGCGAAGCCGAACAAGGGCGCGCCGAGGACAGTGAGGATGGCGCCGATGTTGGTGGAGAGCTGAAAACGCACGAACTTGACGATGTTGTCGTAGATCGTGCGTCCTTCTTCCACCGCGCGCACGATGGAGGCGAAATTGTCATCGGTGAGCACCAGCGTCGCCGCTTCCTTGGTGACCTCGGTGCCGGTGATGCCCATTGCCACACCGATGTCGGCGGTCTTGAGCGCTGGCGCATCGTTCACGCCATCACCGGTCATCGCCACGACATGCCCCTTGGCCTGCAATGCCTCGACGATGCGCATCTTGTGCTCGGGCGCGACGCGCGCGAACACGGCGCTCTTCTCGACCAGCGCGGCGATTTCGTCCTGACTCAGGCCATCGAGTTCGCGCCCCTCGTGCGCCTCGCCGGAGAGGCCGAGTTCGCGCGCGATGGCCGCAGCGGTGACGCGATGATCGCCGGTAATCATCTTGACCTCGATGCCGGCGTCGCGGCAGGTGGCGATCGCCACACGTGCCTCGGCACGCGGCGGGTCGATGATGCCGACCAGGGCGTGCAGCGTCAGCTCGCGCACCCAGGGCAGCAGGTCGCCAGCGGGATCGAACTGCTCGGCCGGAATCACCCGCCCAGCCAGCGCCAGCACGCGCAGCGCCTGCTCGGCCAGTGCCTCGTTCTCGGCGATGAAGCGGTCGCGAATTGTGTCATCCAGTGGCATCACCACGTCGTGATGCAAATAGCCGATGGATAATGCCAGCAGGACATCCGGGGCACCTTTGACGCACAACCGTACCTGGTCGCCTTCATGGTGGAAGGTGGCCATGAACTTGCTGGCTGAATCGAAGGGAATCTCGGCGATGCGCGGCAGGTGTTCGACCGCCTCCTCGGCGTCGAGCCCGGTCTTGGCGGCGAGCGCCAGCAGTGCGCCTTCGGTCGGGTCGCCGATCAGTTGCTCATCCTTGATCCGGGCATCGACGCACAGCGCCGCCGGCAACAGGATGTGACGAACATCGCCCGCATCCGCGATACAGCCGTTGCTGCCATAGCCCTCGCCAGTGACGGCATGGCGTTGACCGTTGAAATAGACCGCCCGCGCCGTCATCTGGTTGAGCGTCAAGGTACCGGTCTTGTCGGAACAGATCACCGTGGTGCAGCCCAGCGTCTCGACGGCAGCGAGTTTCTTGACGATGGCGTTGCGCTTGGCCATGCGGTGCATGCCGAGCGCGAGGGTGACGGTCACTACTGCCGGCAGGCCTTCGGGAATCGCCGCGACGGCCAGTGCGATGGCGGTCATCGCCGTCTGTAGCAGCGGGTCGCCGCGCAGCAGGCCGAAGACAAACATCAGCGCCACGACGGCGCTGGCGATCAGTGCGAGGCGTTTGCCCAGGCTGTCAAGCTGCTGCTGCAGCGGCGTCTCGCCCTCGGCGGTGGCGGCGAGCAGCCCGGCAAGACGGCCCATTTCGGTGCCCATGCCGGTGGCGGTGACGACGGCTTCGAGGCGGCCGCGCGTCACCACGGTGTTCATGAACACCATGTTGTGTCGTTCCGCCAGCACCGACCTTTGATCAACAGCGTCGGGCAACTTGGCGACCGCCTGCGATTCGCCGGTCAAGGCCGCCTCCGCCACCTCAGCGCTGTGCGCCGACAGCACGCGCGCGTCGGCAGGAATGCGGTCGCCGGCCTCAAGCAGCAGAATGTCGCCCGGCACCAGATCAGCCGCCTCGATCAGGCGAACCTCGCCGTCGCGTCGCACGCGCGCCGTCGGCGCGAGCATGTTCTTCAGCGCCGCCAGCGCCGCTTCGGCACGATGCTCCTGAAAGAAGCCCAGCGTCGCGTTGAGCACCACCACCACGGCGATCACGATCGCGTCCTTGAGGTCGCCGATGGCGCCGGCCAGGACTGCGGCACCGAGCAGGATCAGGATCAGCAGGCTCCTGAACTGGTCAAGGAACTTGCGCCAGGCAGGCCGGGCCGGTTTTTCAGCGAGCCGGTTGGGACCATGCCTGGCAAGGCGTTGTTGCGCAACTTCTGCGGTCAGACCACGAGAGGGGTCTGACCCGATCTGGTGAAGGACTTCGGCAGTGGAGCGCGCATGCCAGGCAGTATCAGGATCAAGAGACATATTGAGTGAGATCAGGAAGTGAGCGTTGCCCAGACAAAGCCGACGTAGAGCATCAGCAACAGGAAACCGCGACCGCGCACGATCAGGCCGCTGCGGTTGGGCAGCAGCAGAAGCAGCGCGACGATGCCGCAGGCGAGCGTCAGCGCCACCTCGCTCATTGGCGCGACGATCGGATGTATCGTGCCGGCTACGCCAACGATGGCCAGACCGTTGAACAGGTTGCTGCCGATCAACGTGCCGACGCCGACATCGTCGTGGCCGCGCAGGCGAGACAGGATCACCGTCACCAGTTCTGGCAGAGATGTGCCGATTGCCACCAGGATCGCCCCGATCACGTAAGTGTCGACCGCAAACGCGGTGGCGATGCCCGTCGCGCCGCTGACAAACAGGCGACCGGCAGCGATCAGCGCGCCGAGGCCGAGTACACCGAGCAGCAGGCTCATGCCGGCAGACACTTCGGTGGCCTCAACGTCTGCCGCCACTTCTCGCTTGCGCAGGGCACTGCGCACGCTCCACACCAGCCAGGCGAAGAATACCGCCAACAGCAGCAATGCCTCGGCACCTTCGATCCGTCCGTCGAAAATCAGGAAGAAGCTCAGCGCCGGGACTGCGAGGGCAAGATAGAAATCGCGGCCGAAATCCTGCCGCGAGGTCTGCACGCCACCATACAGCAAGGCGAGACCGAAGATCAGCGCGATATTGACGATGTTGCTGCCCAGCGCATCGCCCAACCCGATCTCCGGCTGGCCAGCGAGTGCGGCGACGGTAGACACGGTAAGTTCCGGGCTGGAGGTGGCGAACGCCGCCAGTGTGGTGGCCACCACCACCTTCGGTACGCGCAGATGGAGTGCCGCGCCGAGGATGGACTTGAGGAATGCCTCGCCGCCCGCCGCCGCCAACAGCACGGCAGCCAGGATGAATGCCAGATCGGTCATGGCGATTGGTCAGACGCCTCGCGCGGGTGGCAAATGACCAACACATCGCACTGCGATTCCGCCAGCACATGCTTGGTCACGCTACCGAGCAGCAATTCTTCGACGACGGCCTCCACCCGACCCTTGCCCATCGCCAGGATGATGAGGAAGCCAATGACGATGTGGGCGATCAGCACCGGCTGGCGAAGCCACAACGACACGGTGCCCGCGGCGGCGGACATCCGTAACAGAAGAGCAAATTCACCAAAGACTCCGTGCATGATTCAGTGGCTCCGATTCGACACTTGCGCTCCTGGCTCAGGCTGGCATCAGGCTGGCATCAGGCTGGCGATAAGCCAGGAAGCCGATCAACACCACCGTTGCCCAGCCCAGGCGACCGACGTAGCGATGCAGTGCGGCCTCCCAATATTCCTGATCTGTTGCAACAACTACGGTGCCTCAGCGGACGGTTTTCCTGATTCTTGCGTTACGCTGCCAGCAATTCGTGCAGCCGGGTGGCCGTTTGCTCTTGCACCTCCACAGCCTCGAAAAGAGAAGCCGGGTAAAGAAAGTCCTCGCCGGAATCGTCAATGATCCGCAGCATGCTGTGGCTGTCCGCCGGGGCAAGCACTTCATAGAGCCGCCCGAGCGTCAGATCATCCGTCGAGAACTCGCCAAATCCTTCGCGAGACAGGCAAACCACAAACCTCATAGCCATTCCTTTATCTTCAGTTTCACCTTGCCGACAATACAGAATTCCATTGATCAATGCTACTCCAATTCCCGGACTTGCCGATGCCTTGACAAACACATCGGCATTCAGCCACGAAGAAAGGAAGTTTGTCGCCATTTTTCATAATCCCGACCATCTCCGGTATCGCAGATCACCGCAGCGATCCGCTCCAGAGCCGCATCGATTTCGCCACGCACCGATGCCGCCGCTTCCTTCGCCTCTTCCTGCATCCGCGCCGTAGGTTGGGCTGAGCCTGCGAAGCCCAACACCCTAAACAAGAAGCCAGGAAGCGCCGTTGGGCCGAGCGTGCGAAGCCCAAGCTCCTGAACCGGGCGGGAGAGGTGTGCAAGCAGAAAGATGCGAGGAAGATGCGCTGGTTGTTGGGCTTCGCAGGCTCAGCCCAACCTACACGGCTGGCGCGCAAGCTCAAGCGTGGCGAATAGCGAATGCGTGCTGCTGCTCGACAAGACCGGATGACGAGCTTTCCCAGCCGGCACCGCCTGCAGCGGGAGCGCGCGATCCAGTGTCACCAAGCGGCGCGAGTCGCTTTGGCAAGGCTACTTTTTCTTGCGATCAGCGATGCTCTTCTTCCGGCGGGGTGACGCGCTCTCGGGGGCGGCGCTCGGGGTCTCCGGAGCCTCGTCATCCGTCTCGATGGGGCCGCCGTGCTCTTGCGGGGTCTGATCGGGTTGCCGATGTGCTGCTGCCAGGGCTTCTTCGAGCTGTTTCCGGCGTTGTTCCTCTTCCTGCTGGAAGAATTCCATCCGCTGTCGCTGCTCTTCTCGGGTTCTGGCCCAGGCCTCTTCCATTCGCTGGTGCTCTTCTTCCAGCGCAGGGGAGGGGGCCGTGGGGGCCGGGGACGATGAAAAAACCGGCGGCGCCGTGGGGGTTGGGGGAGCGGGAGAATCCGCAAAGCTTGGGGGTGCCATGTCCATCTTCGCTGTCGTCTGGCGGGCGCTTACGCCGTCCGGTGCCGCTTTCGGGGATTTGCCATAGGCCTCGGGGTTGAGCAACTGGCCTTTCTCAAAATAGCCTGCCCCTTTTTTCTCTTCGACCGGGCGTCTGAGCTGATGGATGACCGGATCGTCGCGATCCGCCAGAACGAGGTAGCTGACCTCCCGGCCCGGTTCGCCGTAAACGGTGAACGCGGTGAAGTTGCGATTCCACTCGTAACCGGTCAGGAACGGCTTGCTGCCGATCGCGGTCAGGCTGACCGTGGCGTCTTCCTCCCTGGTCAGCGCGGCGAAGTAGGAGGGCATCTTGACGGTTCCCTTGCCCGCGGCGTCGAGTTGCACCTTGCCGCGGTACAGGCAGAGGTCTTCGGGCGATTCGACGAAGCTGTGGCGCAGCGTCTTGTTTTCGGGATCGAGCGGGTGGTCGATCAGGAAGGTACCGCTGCCTTTCGAGAGGACACCATTGACATGGACATTGCCGACGAAGTAACCAGCCCACTTTGTGCCGCCGCCGGGGGCGGGGCTAACGTAACTGTAAATGCCGTGCTTGGTTCCACTGCCTGATCCAACCGCATAGACCCTCAGGCCATAAACCTCGCCACTTCCGCCGCTATCGGCAATGACATAGACCCCTTCGGTGGTGTCCGTTGAGCCCGCTGGAGTTTCAGCAGCGAAGTATGCCGCCCGCTTCGGGCCGGCACCCGTTGCAGAACAACTGAGCGCCTCTTTGAATCCGCTTCCTTCGCCGGTTGCGAACGCTCGAATGCCGGAAACGGACCCGGAACCTTGGCTCTGGGCCAAGGCTTCGAGTGCGAGTGTCATGTCGGGTGAATCCTTTCTGCCATCCGCACGAAACGCGCCGGCCAGCTTGTGACCGCCGCCGTAGGCGTGGGCCGATACGGCGCATTTCCTTCCCGCTCCGGCGCCGCCGGAACTGGCGACGATCGCGATCGGCTCCCCGCTCCCGTCGTTCACCACCTCGGCCCAGACGCCATAGGTACCGTCGGCGGAACCGCCGCCTATTGCGCGGAACACGCCAGCGGTCTTTCGACCGGCACCCTCGGCGTGGGCAAAGAGGCCATATTTGGGTCCTGTTCCGGACCCGCCGGCGGTTGTTGTGAACGCGAACGTGTCGCCGGTCCCCTCGCTAACGGCAACCGCCCGAAGTCCTTCCGTGACGTCGGCCGTACCGGCATTGCGGTTATAGGAATAGAACTGCCCGCCATACTTGTTCCCTGAGCCATCGGCAGTACATACGATGCCCTGCTTTTGCCCCGGCCCTGAACCGAAGGCATTGACCGAGAACCCCAGCACGTTGCCGGTCCCTTGGCTACTGGCAGTGACCACGACTCCATCCGCGAAGTCGCTCGACTCGGCCGGGCTTTCGGCATTGAAGTACGCAGCCCGCTTGGGGCCAGACCCGAGTGCCACGCAACTGATCCCCTCTTTGAGACCTTTTCCATCCCCAGACGCTTCCATCCGCAAGCCCGAAACGTCTCCAGTTCCTGCGCTATTGGCTCGGACGTACAGCGCATTTGTCCACTCCGCTGTACCGGCCCCGCTGTACGCGCCAAACTGCCCAGCGTTTTTTTGCCCACCTCCCTCCACGATACTGGTAATGCCTTGTTTCGGTCCGCTTCCTGAACCCCTTGCGTTCACCTGGAGGCCCTTGGTAGCACCGTTTCCTTCGTTGTTGGCACGAACCTCAACGGCACTGGTGTAATCCGTCGAGCCCACTCGACTATCAGCCGCAAACAGGGCCGCACGTTTCTCACCAGCCCCGCTTGCCCAACATTGAATACCCTCTTTGAGGCCGGTTCCGGCGCCTTCTGCATTCACCCACAGAGCCATCACCTGACCAGTCCCATCGCTGCCTGCACCAGCCCGCAGCGCATTGGTGAAGCCCGGCGAGCTGGCCGCACTCGATGCATAGAACTGCCCGGCGAACTTGTCGCCAGCTCCACTCACCTCGCTGAGAACGCCCTGCTTGCGCCCGCTTCCCTCGCCAACTGCGTAGGCCTGGCAAGCGACTGTCTCACCCGTTCCGGCGTTCTGGGCGTAACCGAGCAGAGCCCTCGTGAAGTCCGCTGAACCGGCATCGCTGTAGGCGTGAAATCTCCCCGCGTCCTTCTGGCCGGCGCCGCTGACCTGGCAGGAAATTCCGTCCTTGCGCCCCGCTCCTGAACCCGACGCATCAACCAGGAGACCTTTCGTATCGCCCGTTCCTTCGGTCGTGGCGAGCACCTTGACGCCAACGGTAAGGTCCGCGGTGCCGCCGTCGCTCTCGGCGTAGAACTCGCCGGCCTGCTTGTGGCCGGTGCCTCTGGCAATGCTGACGATGCCTTGTTTCGGTCCGGTTCCTCCTGGGCCCCCGGCCTCCACCGACAGGCCCCGGGCAAGGCCGCTTCCTTGGTTTACGGCGCTGATGCTAACTCCCTCGGTAGGCTCGGTCGAACCGGCAGCGCTCTCGGCAAGGAATGAGGCGGCCTGCTTCTGTCCGCCACCGCGCACCTCGCTGACGACCCCGATCTTCAACCCGGTTCCCGAGCCGGTCAGGCCCGTCCATAGACCCATCACCGGGCCAGAACCTTCACTGCTGGCATCGGCGTGCAGCGCCTGGGTGAAGTCCGAGCCAGCTCCGCTCGTCGCGCTGAAGTAGCCGGCGTGCTTTTCTCCCCCGCCGCTGACTCTGGCGGTGAGGCCACGCTTCTCTCCGCTGCCGCTGCCAGTGGCATCGATGTCAATGCCGAAGACTGTGCCGCTGCCGTCGCTCGACGTGGTCGCGACGCGTCCGACGGCGACGCCAGCGGCGCCGTCGTCCGAGCTCACCACCAGCCGGCTGAGCGGCTCGGGCGTTGCGCCCAGACCGACATTGCCAGCATGCAGCTGCAAGTTGCCGACTATCGTTCCACCCGTGCTCGGCAGTGCACCCACATCCGCCGCCGTCGTCCCGTGCGGATTGCTGCCACCATCGAGACTCAGCGAACTGTGCCGGATCTGCGCGCCATCGCCGCCGGAGTGGTCGTGAGCATCGCCGTGGGTGACCAGCTTGCCGCGAACGCCGGCACTGAGCTTGCTTTCGTCGACGGCGCCATCGGCGAGCTGGTCGGTCGCCACCGCAGCCGGCGCCAGTGCCGCGCCTGCGAGTTGTCGCCCGTCAGCGAACACATCACCCGGATTGCCGGGAAGGTTGCCGCCAGCGGTCAGCGTGAATTGCGCCAAGCGGATCACGCTGCCGTCACCCGCCGGCGTCGTGGTGGACGCCAGTACCTGCGGCCTTTCCATGGTGCGGGTGTCGCCCGTGACGCCGGTGGCGGTACTGGGATCGCTTCCCTCTTCGTGGTAGGCGATCGTGACATGGACCGTCGCCCCGGCAGGGAAAGCCGCCGTGTCGCTCAGGCTGACGATGCGGCTGTCGAGCAATACCAGCTCGCGTCCGCCGCGATCGATGGCCATTCCGGGCTGGATGGTGATCTCCCGGTCGCCGCTCCGGCTGACCGCCAGTCCGTCGGCGACGCCGTAGTCGTGCAGCGCCGCGTTGTGCCGGCGGCGCATCACCAGATGGTATTGCTGTTCGTCGGTGAAATCCGACTCGACCAGGAACTGGTGATTGAAATAGTGCAAACGCTTGATATCAGCCATGGTGGTCCTTGCCTCTCGGGTTAATGGGCGAGATCGCCGAGCAGCGTGTCGACGCCGATCTGGGAGTGCACGCCGATCTGCATCGTGGTGTGCGCGGGATGGTAGTCATAGGCGGTGTGGGCCGGCTTCTCGAGGTCGATCAGGGCCCGGATGATCTGGTTCTGGCGCTGCAGGGTGGCCGGATCGGGATTGGGGATCGTCACGTTCACCCGGAAGTAATGCGGCGCGCTGCCGTTGATCTGGGTATCGACGCCGACGGTCGAATGCTCGCCGATCTGGAAGATGGTGTTCTCGCCTTCCGAGATTTCCGGATCCAGGCCCGTATAGATCTTCAACAGCTCGATCAGATTCTGCTTCGTGCCACGGCGGCGATAGAGCGGGACGATGTTGGCGAGGAATTCCCTCTGCTGGTTTTCCCGCCAGTCGGCGCGCAGCCCGAGCGCCACCCAGCCGGCCAGCCAGTCGAGGAATTCGCGTGGCGTCGCCAGTGGATCGAAAAGCTGGGGTATGGCGGCGATGATCTCTTCCAGCCCGCGCCTGGGCTCGCTATCGGCGCCATGCAGACCCGTCAGGACCTGCTCGAAGGCGAGCAGAAAACGACCCAGCAACGGGTCTTCGGAGAAGATGGCCGGCAGATGCTCTAGGTAGCTGCTACTTTGTTCTTCGCCAATCGCCATCGCATCTTCTCCTAGATCGCTTCAACTTTCACTGCCAGCGTCCGTGCGCTGACCAGTTCGTGCGGCTTGACCGTCAGTCCGATCTGCTTGCCTTGCGCGTTGTGGATCAGGCGCGCGGAATCGTTGCTGGCCAGCGTGACCTCGGTCACATAATCGACTCCCGGCAATTGATCGAGCAGCTGGTAGATTTCGGAGATGAAGACATTGCGCCCGAAAGGCCAGCCGGTCTGTTGCTCCCCGCCGCACAACGGATCGAGAAAAGCACGCAGGGTGGTGATCACTCGCGGCAGCAGTTCGCTCGGGTCGACATCGGGTAGCGCCACCACTGTGGCCTCGATATCCACCTCCACCCGCTGCGGGCCGACGACATGCACAAAAGTCGTCAGCAGCCGGCGCGGCTCCAGGTAGGCTTCGACGGCCTCGAGCACCGGGGTCAGGTCGCCGTCGTGACGGGGCACGACGATCACGCTGACATGGCCCGGCTGCTCGGCTTCGAAGTCGATCAGCGCGTTGCGCCGCGGCAGGCAGCGAACGCGGGCGACGCGTGCATCGGCCTCGAGCGCCAGCGCTTCGAAGTCATCGCAGGAGACCGCGCGTTCCTGGCGCCTGAGCGCCTGGACGCTGGTGCGGATATCGGTCGCCAGGGCTGCCGGGGTCATTCCCGAAGGCTTCCAGTCCTTGCCGTTGAGCAGCTTCAGAAAAGTACGGAGGTTGTCGTCGCTCACCCGGTTCAGCCGGTAAATCAGCATCTCGGACAACCAGGCGAACAGCTCGATCAGGGTGATGCCGGGGTCGGACGGATTGTGGTTGGTCCATTCCGGCGCGTAGCCGGGGATCAGCGTGCGCGCTTCCTCGACCAGGTCGGCATAGCGGCGATCGTCGAGATCGGGGAGGGTCAGCGGCATGGCGATCAGGTTTCCGCGAAGGTCAAACGAATGTCATGGATGCCGGAGTAAACCAGGAAACGGCCGCTCGCCAGCGCACCCGGACGTTCCTCGCTTTCGCTGACTTGCAGGCTGCGCAGATGGTCGACCCCCGGTACTGCTTCGAGCAACGCGTAGAGGTCTGAAGGATGCGGCTTGCGGCCGAAATCCCAGCCGTTGCGATCGAGCCCGCCGGTCAAGGGGTGCAGGAAGCGGGCCAGCGTCTGCGCCACCTCGCTTTCCACCGCGCTGGCGCCCTCCATGGAAAGCAGCGCCACCTCGACGGAGACGTCGACGCGCAGGTACTCGGGTCCGACGACGACCAGATCGGCTGTTGGAATGCGACGTTGATCGAGATAGCGCCTGACCTCGTCAAGGAGTGTCAGGCTCGGCAGGGGCTTGGCATCGCGCGTGCGCGGCACGACGATCAGGCTGACGGTACCCGGCCAGGAGCGCAGGGCAGCGGGGTCGCGGGCCAGATCGTGGAGCGGGACGCAGCGGGCGCGCGCCACTGCCGGCGAGGCCAGCACCGCCAGATCCTGGTAATCCTCGATGCTGACCGCGCGCTGCCGATGACGCAGGGCGCGCGGTGCGCGCTGCCGCAGCGATTCCAGCGTTTCCGCTTCGGCACCGCCCAGCGCCGGTTCCAGGTTGCTCACCTGGTCCACATACGGGACGGTGGTCTTCAACTGCACAACGGCATTCGCCGGCCGGTTGCCGACGACACCGCCGCCGGTCCGGTAGTGGGCCAGGCGGACATTGCCGGTACCGGCCGGCGGGATCAGGCCGTTACGGCCATTGCCGAAGCGAATCTCGCCGCTCAGTGCGTCAAGGACGTAGTGCCGGTCGCGCGGACCCGACCCGTAAAAGTCGGCCACCGGCAGCCAGCGTACCCAGATCTCGGGCGGCCGGCCGCCCGCTCCTTCGGTGAACGTGATCGCAGCGTCGCCGCTGGCTTGCTGGATCAGCGTCTGTTCGGCGGTGGCCGGCAGTTCGCGTTCACGCACTTCGAGGCGTTCGCCAGCCAGCAGGGGCGTGCGGATCGTACGAAAACGCTGGTTTTCGCTGCCATCGCTCGAACCGAGGATTTCGTTGCGCACGGTGACGGCCTGCAAGGCCATCGTCGTGTTGAAGAGCACGCGGCTCAGATGCGGTGCGAGCGGGTAGTCGCCGCTTTCCCAGCGGGCGCGTAACCAGTACGCCTGCCGGGCAAACTCGGCACGACTGGAAAAATCGCTCGGCGCCAGCCATTCGAGCAGACCCGAGCGGGTGAAGTTTTCCGAGCCATCCTGGACCTTCAGATCGCTCCACTGCATCCCGTTCCAGTACGCCCAGGCCAGCCGCAAGGGATCGGCCGAGTGCGCTGCCGGGGGAGAGGCGCTGGCCTCGCCGTACTTCAGCCCGGCACTGGCGAGGTACAGGCTGAGCTTGCGATTGGGAAAGACGCGCCGCGCCGCGGGCAGGGTGAAACCCAGATAGACCGTTGGCCGCGGTTCGGACGTCGCCTGAAACGGCTGGAACGGGGTGCCGGGGACGGCCGTGTAGACAAAATCGTTGTACGTCAGCAGCGCTGCGAGCGGCGTCGTTCGGGTCAGCAGGTAGTCGATGCTGAGTCGCCGGATCGAAGGCGCGGCAAAGGTGGCCGGGATGAAGCGATATCCATGTTCGGGATGTTCCGGATCGACCGGCTCGTAACGCGCTTCCTGGCCATAGTCGCCGGCATTGAGGCGTACGCGCAGCCAGTATTCCTCGAGGCCATTGACGGTTTTCGGTTGCGGCGGCTTGCCCAGTTTGCAGGTGATCGTCCCGGACTGGGTCAGGTTCGCGGTGTCATCGACCATATCGTCGGGCGTTACCCACGCCTGGCCGTTCCAGTAGTCCCAGGCAAGCTCGAGATTTTCTGATGCGCGCGTCGCTGGAATGGGTGGCTTCTTGGCGTCGCTGGGATTGGTCAGCTCGATGCGCAGGGTGATCGTACTGCCCGCTTCGGCAAACGCCCGGCCACGCGCCAGGTACAGCGTATCGCCGAAGCGCGGCTTGTCGCCGAAAGGAAGGAAATCCTTGCCCAGGTCGACCGGAAGCTGGTTGGCGAAGGCTACGTCGGCGGCCAGGCCGGTCGCTCCGATGGTGACTTGTGCGCTGAGAGACGCGATCTCAGGCAAGTGGCTGGCGCGCACCCTCCCGGCCTGAAGGGCGTCAGCAGGTGTGATCGGCGTCAGCAGACGGCATCGCAGCCAGCGGCTGGTCTGGTCGGCGAGACGCTGCTCGGCGATCGGAAAGGCGCGCAGGCCGGCAGTCAGCACGACATCGCCGTTGCGCGTCAGCGCTTCGGTCTGATCGACGGGTGCGAGCGGGCAGCCCTCCTTGCCGTCCCAGATTTCCCATTGCACGGTACGGGGATCGGGAGCCGGGTTCTCGCTCGTCAGTTCGAAGGTCAGGCGCAATTCCTGCAGATCGGATCGTCCGAACAGCGCGTCGTCACCGAGATAGAGGACATGCTCGAGCGCCCGGTTGCCCGCGAAGACCGGAATGGCGATTGCCGCTGGTGTGCTCAGCCATGGGCTGTAGTCGGCATAGCGATCGGCTTCCGGTTCGCGGACGAACAGGCAGGAAAGCTGCGCTGCGCCAACCACCAGTTCACCTGCGGTCTCGAACAAGACCGGTTCGTTCTCGCCTTCGGCCGGCGGCGAGGCGACCTGGGTCCCGCTCGGCACAATCGCATCGGCGATGCTGCCCGGCGCCAGCGAGAAGGTGAGCGGAACCCGGGCGGGTTGCGGTGGCAAGCGTGCCTCGCCGAGCAGGTCGAGAAAGGCGAGGAGGTTCTTGTCCGGAACTTGGTTGAGTCGGTGCAGGATGATTTCGGCAAAGCGGCTGAAGATGCCGATCAGCGCCGTCCCCAGCGGGTCGCTGCGGATCTGACCGGTCGCAGGATCGGTATATTGCTCGTGCCAGTCAGGTGCATAAATGGCCAGCAACTCGCGCAGTTGTCCGGAAACGGCGGCAGCTGTACGCGGATCGATCGGCGGAGCGGTCTTGCTCATCAGCTCGTGCTCCTGTCCAGATAGAAGGGATAGACCAGGTTGAAGGCGTTGTTGGTGGCGCGTACCTCGTAGTCGATGCTGATCAGCAGCAGCTCGCCGCCTGCGGCCGCCTGCACCTGGATGTCGAGCACATCGATACGCGGCTCGAACAGCAGCAGGGCCTGGCGGATGGCCTGCGTTACCCTGCCGGCGGTGGAGGCGCTATTGATCTCGAAAACCAGGTCGTAAATGCCGCAGCCGAAATCCGGACGCATCACGCGTTCACCCTTGGCCGTGCCCAGGATGATCCAGATCGACTGACGCACGCTCTCCTCGTACTCGGCGTGGTTGAAGAAGCCAAGTTCATCGAGTGTGAGGGGGAATCCCCAACCAACGCCGAGAAATGGTTTCGACATAAGCCTTCCTAACCGATGAACACCGTACCCACGGCGATTACCTGGCCAGCCGGCAAGTCCGCGGGATCGTTGCAGGTGGTCGCGGGGTCACCGTTGCGCGCGGCCATCTTGCCGTTGATTTTCACTGTCGGGCTGCCGATCCGGATGCTTGCCTGGTTGCCCGGAGGTTTCTGAAAAGCGGTTCCGGGTGGTGTCGGCAGATGGGGAGGCGTGTTGTCGGCCGTGCTGTCGACGGTCGCCGCCGGCTTCCCCTGGATGTTGACGTCGCTGCTCAGATTGCCGTTGATGATGCCGGTAAAAGGGTGCGGCAAAGGCGTCGGCAGCGGTGGCGTACCCGGGACGATGACGATATGCGTGTCGGTGGCGACGATCCGGTCGCCCTGTTTGGCGGCAGGTTGGCCCATGATTCAGTTGATATTGACGGTTGCACCCTGGATGTTCAGCGTTGCGCTGGCTGTTACGTCGATTCCCGCCCCAGCTTCGAGGCTGGCGTCGGCGGAGGACTTGATTTCCACCTTCCGGGCCTCGAGCTTGATCGTTCCCTGTGGCGCCAACAAGCTGATGTCCTGCTCGCTGGTGATGGTGATCGTGTTGGTCGCGGTGTCGAAGACGATGCTGTTCTTTTCGCTCTTGTCGATGATTTCGATCTTTTCCTTGCCGTCCTCGTCGTTGAGACGAACCAGATGGCCGCTGCGCGATCGGATCAGGCGCAAGGCATTCTTGCCGTCGGCGTTGTCGGCCGGCGGTTTGTCCTTGCCGTTCCACAGGCCGCCGAGGACATAGGGAAAACGCAGGTCGCCCTGTTCGAAGGCGACCAGCACCTCATCGTCCACTTCCGGCAGGAAGTACCAGCCGCGACCGCTGCCGGCCATCGGCGTGGCGATCCTCGCCCAGGCGCTCTCGTCGGCGTCGCTCAGCCAGGGGAACCTGAGCTTGACCCGTCCGAGCCCGTCGGGGTCCTGATTGTTGGTTACCACGCCAAACACCACGCCGGCGATGCGGGTGGCGTCGCCATGCTCGACAAGCAGGTTGAAGAAGCTCACGTCGCGTTCCTCCTGACGGTGAAACGGGTCAGATAACCCTGGTGGGGCGTATAGCCATGGTTCGCCGAGACGACATAGTACGGGCCGCTGAAACGTTGACCGAGCCCGTCGATCCTGATGACTGCGCCGGCCCGCAAGTCGGTGCGTCCCCGGCACGCTCCTTCACCCTCGATCAGTTCCAGTACGCCGCGATTGAAGCGGGCCTTGGCCAGTTGATCGGCTTCGGCCTGGGTGGCCAGCGGCTGCCGGCTGATCAATCCGACGGCCGCGCCGAAGGCGCTGTTCGCGAGAGCCGCGCCAGTCTGCCGGCCGCCCATCTTCGAGACTTCTGCCCCGGCCCTGGCCTGACCGATGATCTCCTGCTTGTCCTTGACGTTCCAGCCGCGTACCTCGACTTCGCTGACCTGGCCCACCGCAGAAAGCCGTGGGTAGAACTCCAGCAGGTCGTCGTTCAGCGTCAGGGTCATGATTTCGCTCGCCGCGTTGGCTACCGGCCGGAAAGACAGCGTCTTGTCATCGACGCTGACTTCGTATTCGATCCGGCGAGCGCGCTCCTGAAGAAACGCCAGATCGCTCTGGCCGGCCTGGAGCACGTAGTCATGGACGACACGGCTGTCCTCGGTCTGCGCAGTCAGCCCCGCTTCGCCGGCGATTTGCGCGGCGATATCGCTGTCTTTCTGCTGCAAGAAGGTACGCACCTTGCGACCCCGTTGCAGGCGGTGGCGGCGGTCATAACCGCGCACCGTCAGATGAGGCAGGCGGTCGGCCGCGAATTCGAGTTCCAGGGCGGTAATCTCGCCCTTGATCAGACTGGCCAGATCGTCCACATAGCCCAGCCTGACGTCGGCCACCTGGCCGACGGCAAACAGATTCCGGTCGTCGATCCAGGCCAGGAGCTGATCGTCGTGTTCCGATCCGGCCAGTTCAATGGCGAACATGCTCGGCAGCTCGACGCTGTCGTCGACCTCGACAGCGATGACGTGCGTTGCGACAGCCTTGGACAGGGGAGATCCGTTGACGGCGATCGCGAAATCGGCGATCAGCGGGCTGCGCGGATTGGCGACGGGCATCGTTGCTCTTCCTCAGCCGCGCCTGGGAATCGTCAGTGTTCGACCGACGTCCAGATGGCGCGGATCGTTCAGGTTGTTCGCCTCGGCGATCAGTCGCCACTGCGCCGGGTCACGATAGATTTCGGCAGCGATGGCACTCAGGGTGTCGCCGCGCTTGAGCTGTCGAGTGGTGAACTCCGGGTCGGTCTGGCGCTGGTCGAGTGCCGGGTCGAGGAACTCGGTGACCGTGATCGTCAGGGTGGCCCGCAAGGGTTTGCCGTCGCTGCTGAAAAACGTGAAGCGCTGGGCGAGGTTGCTGAGCACGCCGGTGAAAGGAAAATCGGAGTGGGCCGGCGGCGCGGCACCCCAGGTGATTTCGACCGCCGGTGGGCGCTGCAGCTCCTTCTGGATGCGTGTCAGTTCGACCACCTTGTTGGTCTCCTTGCGCACGTCGCCGCTGACGACGTCGTTGACCGGTTCGGTCACGTCGTAGAACAGCTCCAGATTCAACAACCGGCTGCCACCGCCAGCAAAGAACAGGGTCGGCGCATTCACCATGCGATTGGTCCGGGCGCTCGTCGGGCCGGTTGCACTGAGGGAATTCCAGGTGACTGACTTGCTGATCGAGTAGGTGTTCGGGTTGAAAAGCACCGCGAACCTCTTGTTCGTTATGGATTGGCCGCTTTTGTCGAGGGGAGTGATCGTCAGCTTGCTCAGTTCCATCCCTTGACTCCTCGACGTTCGCGTTCAATGGTCAGTTGGCGGTGGATACGACGGCTGAGCTGGGCGATCAGTGGCTCCCAGTCCCGTGTTTCCCCCGGCAAAGGGACATCGCTCGTGGGCGTGGAAAGGCTGGGCTGGCTGTCCGCAGGTGCCGAAGATGCGCCGCCGTTCGACGGACGGGCGGCGACAGTCGGCGTTTTCGTCGTTTCGAGGATTCCCGCGCTGCCGGCTCCCGGAGAGGGCGATGCGGCGATGCGTTGGCGCCAGACCATTCCCGAAACCGGGTCAGTGGCTGCCGCAGTGGCTTTTTCATGGATCACCGGCAGTGCCGACGTGACTGCCGTGTCAGGTGTCGCTTCATTGACTTCAGCCGCGTGCCGAGCCGCGGTCGGGTAGGCAAAGGGCAGACTGCCGCGACCCTTGGCGGCGCTGCTTGCCGCCAAGGCATGGCCTGCAAGCGGTGGATCGACCGATCGATGGTCGTCGATCGGCGCCGGGTTACGGACTGCGCCGGGCGTCGCGGATGGGGTTGCAACCGGGGTCCGGGTGTTTCCCGTTTGCCGGATCGAGGCGCCCGCTGCCCGCCGGAATGAAGTGTGGACTGGTTCGCTTCTGCCCGTAGCGGAGCGGTCGATTGCCGGGCGCGCGCTGGCCGCCGCTGGCGGGCCAATCGGGGCAGCGAGCTTCGCGGGTAGTGCGGCCGCCTGGTCAAACCGATGGCCGTCGGTCGGCGCCGGGTTACGGACTGCGCCGGGCGTCGCGGGTGGGATCGCAACCGGGAGCCGGCTGTCGCCCGGTTGCCGGATCGAGGTGCCTGCGGCCCGCCTGAAGAGGGTGGCCTGGGCATCGTCGGCCCGGTCGTGCGGTGTCGCCGATACCGCCGCGTGCGCGATCGTTTGCCGTGCGGCGGCCAGCGGGAGTTTCGCCGCCACCCGGGCGTCGGGAATGGCCCGTCGATTCGCTGCTGCTGCCTCCGCGGGAAACGCTGGAGTTGGGTAATCGGGCAGCAAACGCTGGCGCAGGCCGGCGTTGGTCATGGCAGAGAAGTCGGCGGTGCTCGCTGAGAGGTTTGTGGCAATTCTGTCCGACGACTGTGGGTCAGTTGGGGTGCGCGTGCCGGGAACTGCCGGACCACCGATGGCAGCGAGCGTTGCCACTCGATCAGACGGTTGGTCGTCGGGTTGCCCGCCGTGCGCCATTGACTTCCCGCTGGGCGCTGCTCCTTGTCGAGTCGAAAACGCCGCCGTAGCGGGCAGCACTTTTCGCCTGACCCGAACGCTTCCGGCAGTTAGAGGAGATGGTTCTGCCGTGAAACCTGTCGACGGAGGGCGGTCGACCTGCAACGGAGAGCGGTCGACCTGTGACGGAGAGCGGTCGACCTGCCCTGCGATGCTCGATCGCTCCGCCATTTCGGGTGTTACGCCCGCTGCTTGGGTGACGGCAGAGCGCAGGCTGCCGATCTGTCCATGGTGTGCTGCTTCCCCCGCCGGCCTGCTGGCAAGCGAGTCGCCAGACGCGGCGCCCGCAGTCAGATCGTTGTGCACAGTGGCCGGCCTGGTGGCGGAGGAAGCGGCGAACACGCGGAAAAGGTCAGATCGAGTCTCGGCCCCCCGGCCAGAGTCATAGCGGGCGAGCAGGGGTTTCAACAGCGTTACTATGAAAGTCGCGAGCGACTCACGAATCTCCCCTCCCCACTCGCGGGGGGAGGGGTTGGGGGGAGAGGGAAACGGTCATGACTTTCATCATCGGGGGTGTCTTGCAAAGTCATGACCGTTTGTCCGAACTCGCCGGCGGTACGACTCGCCTGCTGCCGTGACTGCTGCACATGGATTACCCCAGCCGGTCGAGTCGTGCGCTGTGCCAGGCGGTCAGTCAGCGGGCCGGCGTTTACCGTGCTCGCTGCCGGGGAATAAGGGGCGAGGTCAATCTTGCCGCTGGAATCCGGGTTTGCCTGCCGGCGGATGTCAAACCGGGCTGCCGCGGTTCCCGGCAATTCGGCTCCGCTACTCGCCAGGGTCACCGGGAAAGCACGGGCCGTCCGGTAAACGAAACCGGTGTGGCCACCTCCCGGTGGTATCTCGCCAGCACCGGCACGGGCCAGCAGTCGCTGCAGCAACGGAAAGCGCTGTCCAGCCCACACGGCCGTGCGGGCGTAATGCTGCTGCGGCCAGCGCACGTCAATCATTCCGAGTTCCTCGCTGCTGCGGGCGGTCGTGGCGTTCAGCCAGCCATCCTGACGGCAGAGGAATGTTCGCATCGGCCGCGGGCGCGCATCCATCAGAATAGCCCTTCGGAAAACGTCAACGAACCGCCACTGATGCGCTCAGCAACGACGCCGGCCACGACGTTTGCCAGTCTCGGCCGGCTGAGCCCACGGTGGGCAAGTTCCACGCTTTCAATGGCGACCCCGCCCGAACTGGCCACCAGCGAGGGTCCGCTCCAGCGGAAGGGGAAGGCCTCCTTGAAGTCCCACCAGATGACCGGGATGCGCTGTTTGTTCAGCAGGTAGATGGTGCCGTTCCGGCGTCTGATCCTGCCCTGTACGACATCCTGATGCCAGCCCCAGAGTCCATCGATTTGCGTCAGTCCGTGTTTGAGCAGCAGTGGCGGATACTTCGTCGGTCCGGCAAAACGATGCATGTACTCATTGACGCCGCCTTCGCGATACTCGAAGGTTTCACTTTCCACTTGCAGGCCACTGCATTCCGAAAAGCCGCCGGCCAGGATCCCTTCGATCTCCACCAGGAAATTGAAGGCCTGGTAGGGGTCGACACGCACCCCCGACAAGTTGGTCGCCAGACTGAAGGCGGTGTTCAAACCCAGTTCAGGCATATCGCTTGCTCCTCGTTACCCGCTCTCGGACTGCTCGTTCAGGCGTCGATTGATCCTGGCGATCTCCGACACCCAACGGCGCCGTTCCAGGTGGTCGAGATCCATGATCTCGTGTTGCGGCCAGTGAAAATGAAATCCGATGTACGCTACCTCTTCATAGAGCCGCTCTACGGGGTAGCGCCAGACTCCCCCTGCTCGCTCAACTCCACTTCAAATTCCTTCTCACAGTACGGGCACTGGGTATGCACCCGGTTGCTGCCGCTGTCGTTCAGGCGACGATAGAGATTCTGCAAGTATCCCAGATCGGCGGCGAAAAAACCCTCGACGATCTTGGGATTGATCTGCTCGAGGGTTCCCAGGCGAATGATGACGCGCGCCAACAGGATGATCAGCAGGTACGCCGGGTTGTTATGCACCCGTGGATCCTTGAGCGGTGCGATTTCATCAAAAGCCGTGGCCAGACGCATCACACCTTCCTTGTGCAGGTTGCCTTCGCTGTCGATATAGCCCATCGGCAGGGTGAATGGGAACTCGGTCTGCAGCATCATCTTTCCTGTCTCGTAGAAAATCATGAATGATCACATCAGACCTCAGGTCTGGCTGCTAGGCTTTCTTCAACTCCTCGTGCGTGATTTCCAGAGCCTCGATGGCGACGGCATTGTTGGTCGAATTGAATGTCGGACCGGTCCATTTGGAAGGCCAGGCACCGACGAAATTCCAGCGCAGCTTTTCCGCGCCGGTCTCGTCCAGCAGAATGATCGAACCGTTCCGCCGCTCGGCCTTGCCATCGATTACCGTCTGACGCCATTTCCACAATTCGTCCGAATCGGTGATGCCACGCTTGAGCGTGACGGGGACGTATTTGTTCAAGCCGGTCAGCTTGCGGACATGATTGGGGTCGGTCCCTTCGCGATAGTCGACCGGATCGGTGCTGACATCCAGGCCGCCACACTCCTGAAAACCGGCCTGGGTGATGCCATCGATTTCGACCATGAAATTGAAGCCCCGATAGGGATCGGTACGTGTTCCGGTAGGCATGGAAGCTCCTTCGCTTGGGTTGGGTGAAAGGGAATACAGGTTCTCATTGGACCGGGCAAGTTAATGTGCAAGTCGCGTATGCGACTCACGAATCTCCCCTCCCCCCTCGCGGGGGGAGGGGTCGGGGGAGAGGGAAACGGTCATGATTTTCATGATCGGGGGTGCCTGGAAAAGTCATGACCGTTCGACGGAGTCCGTCGCACCCGCCCGGTGGATGATGCGCACCACGATGAACTCGGCCGGTGCGGTGGCGGCCAGACCGATTTCGGTTACCACCTGCCCAACCTCGCGGGTCTCCGGCGGATTGGTATCGGCATCGCACTTGACGTAAAACCCTTCGGCCGGCGTTTGCCCCTGCAAAGCCCCGGCTCGCCACAATCCGGTCAGGTACGGATGCAGCTCGCGCTGAATCCGTACCCATAAACGCGGATCGTTGGGCTCGAAAGCCGCCCAGGTCATGTTCCGGTCGACCCAGCGGCCAACAGTCAGGAACAGCCGTCGGACATTGATATGGCGCCAGGCGGCATCGCGATTCAGCGTGCGCGCGCCCCAGACGCGGATGCCACGCCCCGGAAACGCGCGCAGGCAGTTCACGCCTTCCGGGTTGAGTCGATCCTGCAACGAGTTGTCGATCGCCACTTCCAGATTCAGGGCATCGCGTACTTCCTCGTTGGCCGGCGCCTTGAATACGCCGACCCGGGCATCGGTACGCGCAAAGATCCCGGCCACATGCCCGCAAGGCGGGACCCATTGGTTCAGCGCAGTTTGCAGCCAGGGAAAATAGAGGGCTCCGTTCAGGGGTTCCGTCAATCCTTGCGTGATGCCTCGGCGCTGATCGAGCACACTGTCTACCGAACTGTTCGGCGCCGTATCGAGAATTGCCAGGCGATCGCCGTGCTCGGCGCAGTGGCTCAGCATGGCGTGTTGCACCTCGTTGATGGCGGAAGGGTCGGGCAGGAGTACGGCGTCCGGCATCGCCACCAGGTCGACGTCGATGAGCGCTCCCAGCTTGGCAAGAGCCTTTTTCAGGGCGGCCAGCCGATCGGCAGCGGCGGGATCGGCAAGTGCCACATAACACCGGCGACCACCATTGGCAAAGAAACCCGTGATTGCAGCTCCGAGATAGCCGTCTGGAGGGCACGGCAGGGCACCGACGAGTTCTTCCATGCGATGCAACAGAATCGGAGCCGGCACAGCCGCTCCGGTGACCGCCGCCAGGCCGACGAAACCAGCGATGCCGGTCGGCAGGCCGGTCGCTGGCTGGAGAAAGACGTCCTCGCGGTAGACACCAGGAGTCTGGCAGGTGGCGGCCATCCGTGTCGCCTACTTGCCGGGTGCAACGAACTGACTGATGCGGAAGATGACGAACTCCGCCGGCCGCACGATCGATACTCCGATCTCGGTGACTACCTGACCCAATTCGCGCAACTCTGGCGGGTTGGTTTCCGCATCGCACTTGACATAGAAAGCCTCCTGCGCGGTGGTGCCGAACAGTGCTCCCGAACGCCAGACGTTGGTGAGAAAGGCCGTTACGTTGCGATTGATTTTCTGCCACAGCGCGGGATTGTTGGGTTCGAACACCGCCCATTGCAGACCCTCATCGATCGACTCGCGCAGGAACAACAGGGTGCGGCGCACATTGATGTACTTCAGATCGGCGTTGGCATCGCCGCCGACGGTGCGCGCCCCCCAGGCAAAGATGTTGTCATTGAGCACGCGGATGCAATTGACCCCTTTCGGGTTCAAACCGTCCTGCTCCGCCTTGCTCAGGGGTTGCGTGACATCGAGCGCGCCGAGGATGACCTCGTTGGCCGGGGCTTTGTGCACGCCCCGCAGGTTGTCGACGCGTGCGTAGATGCCCGCCAGGTGACCGCTGGGGGGCACACCGATCACGCCATCACTGCCCTGCAGTCTGGCAGCGGGATCGAAAACCTTGATCCACGGGAAATACCAGGCCGCGTAATCGGTTTTCTTCGGCATCACGCCGGGATTGGAGTCAGCGGGAATCCGGGTCAGCGTCGTCAAATCGCTGACGCTCTCCGGTCCGTCGAGAATCGCAAAGCGATCGGATGTGCGCAGGCAGTGCGTCACCAGCTTGTCACGGCTGGCGTCATCGGTCATGCCGGGTGCGGCGACCAGAGCGATTTCGTCGATCGCCGCGAAGGCCTTGAGGGCATCGTCGAAGTCGGTCGCCGAGAGGACCCGTACCACGTAACAGCGGCTACCACCGTTGTTGAAGAAGCCATAGACCGCATGTGCGAGGTTACGATGACCGCTGTCGATCGCCGGACCGGGGTCCGTAGTCGCTGCCACCGCCTCGCTGCCGATCAGGTCGCCGAAGGCCTTGGTGAATTGTGTCCAACTGGTGATCAGCCTGGGAGTACCGGCAGGTGTCGGCAGGCTGAAGTCCACGAACTTGATTCCTGCGGGCGCCGCCTGGTCTTTGGCAAGGAGGTGAATCTTGTCCGGTACGACGCCGACGAAACCGGCCGTGCTGGTACTGACGCCAGCGATGGCCTTGATCGCCGACGGGACTTCTTCAACATAGACACCGGGTGACAGGTATTGTGACATACGCCTTACTCCTTAATGTGAAAGTCGCGTATGCGACTCACGAATCTCCCCTCCCCCCGCGCGGGGGAGGGGTCGGGGGGAGAGGGAAGCGGTCACGACATTCATGATCGGGGGTGCCTGGAAAAGTCATGACCGTTAGCGGTTTGGATAGCCTAAATTTGCACGTCGTAGTTGTTTCCAGCGCTGACCGGAACGGTGATGCTGGTCGTCATCTGGGTTGCGCCGGCCTGTACTCGCAAGTCAAAGGTGCCCGGCTCCGGTACGCTCAGTGTATACCGGCCTGCCGCGTCGGTCACCGTCTCGACACCCGTCCGGAGCAGCGTCACCTGGGCGTGCGCTACAGGAAGACTGCTGGCGTCGGTAACCCTCCCGGCGACGCGCAGGAGGACTTGCCGGGTAGCCGGCTTCAGGTCTTCGCCTGCAGCGTTCGTGCGTTCCCCGAGATCGACCTGCCCGGTGATCGCGAGCGGTTCCGTGATCGGTGCAAACCTCTCCATTGCCAGTGTTGCCGTGACGGTGATCGACGGACGCAGCTTGTTGCCGATGGCCGTCCAGAAATCGGCGGGATCCTTCAAGCCGTCGGTTTGCGCCGCCAGCATCGGTAACGGCGGTTGCTGTCCCAGCAGCTGGCCTTGCAGGAACGCGGCGGGAATCGTCGGATAGCGGGCGAGCACCTGCAGCGTCTGGCTCAGCAGGCGATGCTCCTGCAACGGTAGCTCGCTGCCGCCGACCGGCCAGGCGGTGACCAGATACGCACAGGCGACCCGCAATGGCGGCGGATGGATGATCGCCTGACCGCTGTGGCGTTCGAGCAAAGGCTCGCTGCTGCGCAGTTCGAGATTTTCGCGGATGTCGTACAAGAACAGGTTGACCGTCGTCTGCGCCGGGTTGAAGGACTCCGCCGGCCGGTCAAAGACGACCTGCGCCGCCGCAAGTTCCGGGTAAGCGCTTGCCAGGGCTGGATCGTCCAGCAGAGAGCGCAGTGTCAGACTCAGGTCGCGAATCATGCTTCAGGAATATCCCGTCTATTCCGCTGGTGAACTCTGCCGTATCTCCAGGATGACCACCCGGTGTCTTTCGCTATTATCAACGTCCGGAACACCTTCCTCGCGCCAAATTTCTTCGCCATAGACACGCGGCAAGAAGTTGGCGCGTGGCAATAGATCCCTGATTCTACTCAGGATGTAATGAGCGCGCGCGCGCGCCAACTCCCGGTTGCGCTCGAAGTTGCCAAGAGGACTTGCATAGCCGTCAACGAAACCGGAGAGATCGCTTCCCCCTTCGCCATATGGATCAAGATTCATGAGAAAAGTGGTCAAACGTATGCTTTCTTCTTCTCGTGTCGAGGGATTCGTCCCTGGTGTCGCCTGACCGGTGTTGAAATAGTAAGCGTGGTGTCGTATCACGGTGATCGGTCCGAAGGTAATCTCCGGCGGTGGTGCGGGCGTTTCGATGTCAACGACGAATCCGCGCCCGGCGGTCAGGGTCGAGCCGGTAGACGTTCCCCATGAGCGGGAGTATCCGGCGCTGACGTCTACACCAATACCGAACGGCTCAAAGCTGCCGCCAAATTCCACCGGGATCTCATTGCCCACGCTCGTCGACTCGGTCGAGCCAAGCGTCAGAGCCAGTCCAACGCTGGTCTCCCCCTGAACCGGCGTGACGCTGAGAGACCAGGGCGCATCCCCGGCGCCACCCGTCAATCCGTGCGTCGGGGCATAAAGTCTTATCGCGCCACGTTCATCCACCGCAACCCGCCATGTGTAATCGACGTCCCAGGAGTTGGTGTTGTTGAGTATGGGGTCGTCGCGCTCAACAGTGACCGAGCCTGCAATTTGCAGAGAGGCATTGGTGTTCAAAGGGATCGAAATACTTTCTCGTTGACTGCTGGAAAAAGTACGTTCCATCGTTCTTTGTCCACCGACCGACAGCGAGACGCTGAGGTTGATCTCCATGTTGGAGTCGTCCATGGATCGCGGCACCTCACCCCAGCCTGCCAGCGGCACGGTCAAACGCTGTAGGCGTGGTATCTTGCCAGCAACGGGCGGCGGCACCAGCTCACCCGGTATCGGCGCGTGGCTCGCCGTGTCTGGCCTGGACTGTTCCTCCTGTTGCATGACCGCGCGCGCGACCCGGTCCGCCTCCTGTTCGCAGGGGTCGTCCGGTTGACTGACGGAGAGTTCAGCCTGAATCGTGCTGCCGCCTTGCTGCAGCACATGCGTCAGTTCATGAGCCAATGTCTCCCGTCCAGCCGAACTCTGCGGGTTGTACTCTCCCTGACCAAAGAAGATGTCCTTGCCGGTGGTAAAGGCACGTGCGCTCAGCGCTCGATTGAGCGTGTCAGCTTCTGCGTTGGTGTGCACCTGCACGCCGCTGAAGTCGGCGCCGAAAGCGGATTCCATGCGCGTGCGCACGCCGCTTTCCAGCGGCTGTCCGCGGCCAAGGGAACGCTGGATGGCTTGTTCCACGCCTGGAGCAGGCACAGACTCAGCATTGGCCTGTGTACGCTGGGCCAGGAGCCGCTGCACAAAGCGATTGCCGTGCGTGCGCTGGAGATTCTGCAACGCACCGGCCTCTTGCAGCGGCCGTGCTACCGGGTCAGGTTGCAGCGGGCGCTGCCTGACCTGTGCCGTCGTCGAGATTTCGCCATTGCCCTCGTGAACAGTCCTTGTCCTCACTGCCGAGCCCCCCGATGCTGACATCATTGACGCGTTTCACTTCACTTCATTCCACGTTCGCCCAATTTTCTGATGCTCCCGCCGTGCCGCCCGCAGCAGATGCGACATCCCGATCGTCTCTCCGGCGTCGGCAGCGTAAAACGCCGCCGTCAGCGCGATGTTCCTGATGTTCCCCCCGGCCAGCTTGACCTCGCGAGCCAGCACCGCCAAATCCAAATCCTCCGCCAGCGGCGCCTCGGGCGGAAACATGACTTCCCAAATGCGGCGCCGTTGCAGCTCGTCCGGGAACGGGAACTCGACGATGGCATGCATTCGGCGGACGAAGGCATCGTCCATGTGACTGCGCAGATTGGTCGCCAGGATGGCCACTCCTTCGTATTCTTCCATCTTCTGCAGCAAATAGCCCACTTCGATGTTGGCGTAGCGGTCGTGCGCGTCCCTGACTTCGGAACGTTTGCCGAACAAGGCATCGGCTTCATCGAAGAAGAGGATTGCATGGGTGTTCTGGGCGGCAGTAAAGATACGTTCGAGGTTCTTCTCGGTCTCGCCGATGTACTTGCTGACGACCTGGGAGAGATCGATCTTGTATAGCGTTAAAGATAGTTCATTGGCGATGACATCGCCAGCCATTGTTTTGCCGGTGCCCGGCGGACCCGAGAACAGGACGTTCAGCCCTTTGCCGAGAGCAGGCTTGCGGCCGAAACCCCATTGATCGTAGACGGTATGGCGGTGCTTGGCCTGCTGACAGATTTCGTGGAGCTGAGCCAGTTCATCGGCCGGTAAGACCAGATCGTCCCAGGTGTATCTGGGCGTGATCTTGCGTGCCAGATCGTGCAGATGGTGATCGGATTGGGCGCGGGCGGCGGCAAACAGTTCGGCGAGCGTCGGCTGGCTGTTCGGCGTTTCGTCGGGTCGCGTCGCTGTCAGGGCGCCACGCCAACGCGCCAGATTGACCGCGCCGGCAACGGTTCCGGAGATCTGTTCGGGCGTCAACTGCAGGCGCCCGGCCAGGGCCTCCAGCTCGCTCGCTGCCAGCGCGATGCCGCTCGCTGCCAGGCAGGTCTGCAGGTACGCCCGTCGTTGCCAGAAATCGATCGCCGGGAAGCGGATCGCCTGGATTGTCCTGGTCGGGTCGGCGGCGGGCCGCCAGGCCTGCGAACCGGCCAGAATGACGACGCCTGCATGCCTGCCGATCCTGTTCAGCAGATCCTGATACCGCCGGGCGTGCTCACCGGCCAGCAGCGTGTCGAAGCCGGTGCAATACAGCATGGCCTCCTGGAGGAGGGCAGTGCGGAACAGCACGGTCAGCACCGCTGCGAATTCCTCGACGGCAATCGGTGTGCGCGCCAGGTCGGCAACCAGCAGAGGCGCCCCGAGCAGACCGGCCAGCGCCTCGGCAAGCCCGCGTTTGCCGACGCCTGGTGGTCCCTGCAGGTAGAGTCTGAGCGATTGCTGCCTTTCCCTGGCCTGGATCGCCATTCCCGTGATGGCCTTCTTCAGCTCGCTGCCGACCGGCAGGTCGGCGAAAGTGGCCGTCGGTTCAGCCCATTCGCAGCACGATGTCAGACGGGCGTCGAGGGTGTCGTCAGCCAACAGGTAGGCGATGATCTGTCCATCCAGCTTGAGATACTGCGCCAGCAGCGGCGGCCGGAGTTGCTGAGGATCAGCGAGCAGGGAAAGCAGGGCATGGCGGCACAGAGGGGCTGCGGCGGCAACATGGGCGCGCCTGGCCAGCTTGTCCTCGGGCGAAGTGCACAGCAGATTGAAAGCCAGATCGATGCTCGGTCGACGACGCGTCACATCATCCTGCAGGTAGGCATAGAGCCGTTCGTAACGCAGATCCACTTCCGGCGCCAGGGCGACCAGAAGCACGTCCAGGTCGAACGACGATAGCTGGAACGCGCTTGCCAGGCGCCGCAGACGACACCGCTCGC
Source organism: Candidatus Accumulibacter contiguus (assembly GCF_012940005.1). GTDB lineage: Bacteria > Pseudomonadota > Gammaproteobacteria > Burkholderiales > Rhodocyclaceae > Accumulibacter > Accumulibacter contiguus. Next base: position 64,047 of record NZ_SPMX01000010.1, read on the forward strand.
CCAGAGCTTCCGACAACGGCAGCTCACGTGCAGCATTCTGCAGCACCGGGATACCGGGTTGACGGGCCAGCAAGGCCTCCACCTCGCCGAGTCCGATGTATAGCCCCCGGTAAGGATCAGCAGCCGCCTCGGGTCCATAGACAGACTGGGCTGCCGCAATGGCCGCCTGCAAGAGTCTGTCCAGCCGCTGCCATGCCGGCTGCAGATCCTGGAATGCCGAGTCTGGGGCGTTGAGTTCATTCACATGAATCGAGCCTGGTGTGTTGACTGTTCAGCCCCAGGGAAGGTTGATGCCGCAGCAGACCAGAAGGGTGCAGGACGACGCTTACAGGCCGGGCGAGCGGGATAGCCAATCCCCTGTCGGACAAGAACGGGTGAGCGATCGAGAAGTCGCCAGGCGTGGTACTCGACCGAGCGGCATCCCCGAGTACGACAAGTATCCCATCAATCGGCCGGGGATGCCGCACCTCTTTGCAGCAATTCTCATTATGACCGAAGCAATGGGGCGAACTGGTCGGAAAGCGCCTTTCTGCCGTCCATGAGAGGGGTTTGGCCACTAAATATTGCCGATTTCCATGCGATCAGTGGGGAAGCAGAAGGCCTCGTTGGCCAAAATGGGAATTGCTGGCCGATCGAGTTGACGCGCGAGCCACGCTTCGGCCCTGGCAGACTGGGCAGTGGCGGTTGCCGCAGCAGCGCGCACTTTACGAAGTACGATTACGTCAGTGCGCGCAACAGCCTGCCGTGCAGCGGCTTACTTGAACAATGTGGAGCAAGTAACCTGCAGGCGCAAGGGCCGGCGGGCCTACTCCGTGTTTCTTTGAGAGCGCCTGGCCCGCGCGCGGGGTTGGGAGGCTCAGAAGCGCAAGCGATCGTTGGCCAGATAGTGTTCCTGTTGCAGTCGGGCGACGGTCGGCAGGAGATTGAGCCCGGTTTCTTGCAGGCACTGGTTGGCGCGGTGGATCAGTTCGTCGTGGCTGGCATCGACGTGCTCGCCGGCGGCGGCGAAGGCGATGGTGTTGCCGCTGTCGCAGGAGGGAAAGATCATCGCACGGCCGTCGAAAGCCCGCTGGATGCGTTCGGCACTGGCCTCGAAAGCATGCTCGCGACCGAGCAGATTGACTGCCAGCAAACCATTCTCGCTGAGGCGCGCACGGCAGGCCTGGTAAAAGGGCAGGGTGTCGAGCACGCCGGCGCGGGCATCGCGGTCGAAGCCGTCGACCAGGATGTAGTCATGGTGGCTGTCGCCCTGGAGCATGTACTCGGCGCCATCGGCGATGACGACGCGCAGCCGCAGGGGGTCGTCCGGCAGTTTGAAGTGCAGGCGCGCGATCATTTCGACCTGCGGATCGATCTCGACGACGGTGATCCGGGTTGCCGGCAGGCGGTGGTAGATGAACTTGGCCAGCGATCCGGCGCCGAGGCCGATCAGCAAGGCCTGGCGCGGCCAGGGCGGCGCGCGCAGCAAGAGGCCAGCCATCATTTCGCGCGTGTAGGGCAGTTCGAGGGCGTTCGGACGCTGAATGCGCATCGCCCCCTGGATCCAGGCGGACGAGAAGTGCAGGTAGCGTACGCCGGCCTTCTCGCTGATTTCGATGGTGCTGCGGGCCATCAGGCGCTGCAGTTGCCGGCGGAAGTCGAGTGCCTGCAGGGTCTGGCGGAATCGCTCGGGAAGAGTGTGTTTACGTGCGGGCAAGGAATGGTCTGCGCGAAGGCTTCTCGGAAGGGGGAGCGTATGATTTCGTTTCCTGTATGCAAAAGCTTGTGCCGACAGGCCAAGCGGTACGACGGGGCAACCGTACATTTTGTCGACATTTTACCTGGTTCTTCGGATGCCATTTCGACGCTTGCTGGAGGCGAGGCGAAGTGCCGGCAATGCCTGCCTGAACTGCGCATACCTGGCGCATGCAGCGCTTTGTTGCAGCGCAACTTTCATAACGCTCCAGGGTTGCCTATAGTGCTCATTCCAGTCGCGGTCGGAGGTGCGACGTCATTCAACAGGATCATCGATCACTCAACGGAGGAGACGACGTCATGCAGAAGTCCTTGCACATCGATCCGGGCAAATGCACCGGTTGCTTGCAGTGCGAAATGGCCTGCTCTTACGAGAATACCGGGATTTTCAACCCGTCCAAATCGCGAATCAAGGTTTTCGACTTTCACCACGAAGGCCGCAAGGTGCCCTATACCTGCACGCAGTGCGCGGAAGCGTGGTGTCTCAACGCCTGCCCGGTCGAGGCGATCAAGATCGACAGTGGCAGCGGTGCCAAGGTGGTCCTCGAAGCGGTATGCGTGGGCTGCAAGGTGTGCACGATTGCCTGTCCGTTCGGGACGATCAATTACAACCATGACTCGGGAAAGGTCCAGAAGTGCGACCTCTGTGGTGGTGACCCGGCCTGCGCGACGGCTTGCCCGACCGGCGCCATTACCTACATTGATGCGGACTGGACGGGTCTGCAACGGATGCGTCAGTGGGCACAGAAAACCGATAGTGCGGCACGCCTTTGAGGAGGAACGATCATGGCCTGGACACGCAAAATTCTTCGCGTCAACCTGACCCAGGGGACCTGCAGCAGCGAACCGCTGAACATGGCCTGGGCAGCACAGTATCTCGGCCAGCGTGGGCTGGCCAGCAAATACCTGGTCAGCGAGATCGACCCGAAAGTCGACCCGCTGTCTCCGGAAAACAAGCTCATCTACGCGACCGGCCCGTTGACCGGCACGATGGCGTCGACCGGCGGCCGCTATTCGGTGATCACCAAGGGGCCCCTGACCGGCGTGATTGCCTGCTCGAATTCGGGGGGCTACTTCGGTGCCGAACTGAAATCGGCGGGCTGGGACATGCTCATCTTCGAGGGCAGGTCGCCGCAGCCGGTCTATCTGCACATTGAAAACGAGAAAGCGACCCTGCTGCCTGCGGACGATCTGTGGGGAAAGACCGTATGGGACACCGAAGGCACCCTCAAGAAGCGTCATCAGGATTCGCTGCTGCGGGTATCGAGCATTGGCCGCGCCGGGGAAAACCAGGTCCTGTTTGCGGCGATCGTGAACGATCTGCACCGCGCCGCCGGCCGCTCGGGTGTCGGCGCCGTGATGGGGTCGAAGAATCTCAAGGCGATTGCCGTTCGCGGTACGCTCGGTGTGGGCAACATCGCCGATCCCAAGGCATTCATGGCGGCCGTGACCGCCGGCAAGAAGGTGCTGGCGGAGAATGCGGTCACCGGCCAGGGTCTGCCGACCTACGGCACGCAGGTGCTGATGAACGTGATCAACGAAATGGGCGCTTCGCCGACGCGCAACCACCGCGATGTGCAGTTCGAAGGGGCGCGCAAGATTTCGGCGGAAGCGATGCACGAAAAGCGCGCCACCGACGGCAGGACGCATCTGGTCACCAATCAGGCCTGCTTTGGCTGCACCATCGCCTGCGGCCGGATTTCGCGGATCGACGAGACACACTTCTCGGTGCAGACCAAACCGGAATATTGGGGGGCCAACGGCGGCCTCGAATACGAAAGTGCCTGGGCGCTGGGCAATGCCAACGGCGTCGACGACCTCGAGGCGCTGCAATACGCCAACCTGCTGTGCAACGAAGACGGCATGGATCCGATCTCGTTCGGGGCGACGGTCGGTGCAGTCATGGAACTGTACGAGCTGGGTGTCCTGACCAGCGAAGAGATCGGCCTCGAAGCGCCTTTCGGTTCTGCCGCAGCCCTGTGCAGCTTGGCGGAAATGACGGCGCGCGGCGAAGGCTTCGGCAAGATCGTCGGGCAGGGATCGAAGCGTCTGTGTACCCGATATGGCCGGCCGGAGTTGTCGATGACCGTCAAGGGGCAAGAGTTTCCGGCTTACGACGGACGCGCGCTGCAGGGCATGGGTCTGGCCTATGCAACGTCGAACCGCGGTGCCTGTCATTTGCGCGGTTACGTGGTTTCCAGCGAGGTTTTCGGCATCCCGGTGAAGACCGACCCCAGGGATACCGACGGCAAGCCCGAACTCCTGAAAGCGTTTCAGGATGCCACCGCCGTCGTCGATTCGAGCGGCCTGTGCGTATTCACCACCTTCGCGTGGACCCTGCACGACATTCAACCGCAGATTCAGGCGGCTTGCCCGGGCGACTGGTCGCTGGAATCGCTGCTGGCGATGGGCGAGCGGATCTGGAACCTCGAACGCGACTTCAATCTGGCGGCCGGGATCACCAGCAAGGATGACACCCTGCCGCCGCGCCTGCTCACGGAACCGTGCAAGACCGGTGCTTCGAAGGGCATGGTGGCCGAACTCGGGAAGATGCTGCCGGAGTACTACAGCCTGCGTGGCTGGACCCCGGACGGCGTCCCGACAACGGCCACACGCGCTCGCCTGGGTCTCTGAGGTGACCCGCCACGTCATTATCGGCAACGGCCCGGCCGGGGTCGTTGCCGCCGAGACGCTGCGACGTGCCGATGCAGCGGCCGAGATCACGCTGATTGGTGACGAAGCCGAGCCGCCGTATTCCCGGATGGCGATTCCCTACCTGCTGATGGGACAGATCGACGAGGCGGGCACCTATCTGCGCAAGAATGCGGAGCATTTCGAACGTTTGCGCATCCGTATGCTGCGTGGCCGGGTCGAGGCCATCGATAGCGGAGCTCGCTCGCTCAGGCTGGCCGATGGCCAGCTGCTTCCCTACGATCGCCTGCTGATCGCCAGCGGTGCGCAGCCGGTTCGCCCGCCGGTTCCCGGCATCGATTTGCCAAAGGTCTGGTCGTGCTGGACGCTGGCCGATGCGCGGATGATCGCCGCCGGCATAGGCCGGGGCGTGCGTGTGCTGCAGATGGGCGCCGGTTTCATCGGCTGCATCATCATGGAGTCGCTGGCGGCGCGCGGCCCGCAACTGACGGTCGTCGAGATGGGTGACCGGATGGTGCCGCGGATGCTCGATGCCGTGGCCGGAGCGATGCTTCGCCGCTGGTGCGAGGCGCGAGGGGTGCGCGTCCTGACCGGCCGGCGGGTGGTGGCGATCGCTGCGGCAGGCGAAGCGCTGCGGGTCCAGCTCGACGATGGCGAAACCCTGGAGGTCGACGCGCTGATCAGTGCGACGGGAGTCAGGCCGAACATCGCTTTCCTCTATGGCAGTGGTGTCGCAGTCGATGCCGGGGTGCTCGTCGACGCGTCGATGCAGACCAGCGTCGCTGGTATTTACGCAGCCGGTGACGTCGCTGAAGCGGTCGAATTCGGAACCGGTCTGCGCGTCGTCAATGCCATTCAGCCCGATGCCGTCGAGCAGGCGCGCGTCGCGGCACTCCACATGGCCGGTCAGCCGGCAGTCTTGCCCGGCACCTTCGTTTTCAACATTCTCGATACCCTGGGGCTGATTTCCGCGTCCTTTGGTCAATGGCAGGGCGTTGCCGGCGGCGAAAGCGTGCAACTGCTCGACGAAGCCGGGTTTCGTTACCTGCGTCTGGCGTTTGACGGGGATCGGCTGGTCGGTGCCAATTGCATCGGCCATACCGAGCACATCGGGGTGTTGCGTGGCCTGATTCAGGGACAGGTGCGTCTCGGTGAATGGAAAGATCGTCTGCTCGCCAACCCCCTGCAACTCAGTGAAGCCTATCTCGCCAGGGGGCTGGCCATGGCGCACTGATGGAAATCACCTTGAAGCTGTTCGCTTCGCTCTCCGATTACCTGCCCGCGACGGCCCGGCGGACCAATGCCTTGTCACTCGACGTTGCCGACGGGTGCAGCGTTGCCTCGGTGATTGATTCCTGGGCGCTGCCGCCGCGCCTGGTGCATCTGGTTCTGGTCAATGGCGAATTCATTCCGCCGCATTTACGCGCCGAGCGCTGCCTGGCACCGGGTGACGCCCTGGCGATCTGGCCACCGATCGCCGGCGGCTGAGCCGTGGCCCATTTCACGATGAGCTTGACTATTCATGAATTCGAGCGCCAATTGCAGCCGCTGTTGACCGGCTGGTGCGTGGAGCAGCAAGCGCAGGAATGGCGCCTCGAGCGTCCAGAGCGCAGCGTGGACATTTCCTGCCGGCTGCTGCCGGCGCTACGGCTTGGCGCACTGCAGTTGCCGCGTCTCGTCGTGTCAATTGCCTTCACTGGCGGCAACGCCGACCAGGAAGCCGATTTCATCGACGACTTCCTGCGCTATTTCCAACGCGGCGGCGGCTGATGTGATAGCATTCCGAGTGGCGGGTCTCCCCGCATCGCAGGATGGTGAACCTGGTCAGGTCCGGAAGGAAGCAGCCACAGCCGTCTGATGTGAGTGCCGGGGGTAAGGCTCGCCACCTTCCACTTCCTTCTGCCACCGACCTTTGCCCAGAGTTGCCCCGAAACCCCTCCGTGGCCAACAGCAGCGGGGTCGGTAACGCCATCTGCTAGAATCCGCCCATGAGTTACCAAGTCCTGGCGCGCAAATGGCGCCCGCGAACATTTGCCAGCCTGGTCGGGCAGGAGCACGTTGTCCGGGCACTGACGCACGCGCTGACCGAACAACGCCTGCATCATGCCTATCTGTTTACCGGTACGCGCGGGGTCGGGAAAACCACGCTGGCGCGCATTCTTGCCAAAGCACTGAATTGCGAGAGCGGCGTCACGGCAAGCCCCTGCGGCGTCTGTTCCGCCTGCCGGGAAATCGATTCCGGGCGTTTCGTCGATCTGCTTGAAGTGGACGCGGCGACCAATACCAAGGTCGATGAAATGCGCCAGCTTCTCGAGAACGCGGTCTATGCGCCAACGCGCGGCCGCTTCAAGGTCTATGTGATCGACGAAGTGCACATGCTTTCGAACTCGGCCTTCAACGCCATGCTGAAGACCCTCGAAGAGCCGCCGGAGCACGTCAAGTTCATTCTCGCGACCACCGACCCGCAGAAAATTCCGGTGACCGTGCTGTCACGCTGTCTACAGTTCAATCTCAAGCAGATGACGCAGCCGCTGATCGTCGGTCATCTCAAACACATTCTCGAAGTCGAGGCGATCAGCGCCGAGAGCGCTGCCCTGCACCTGCTGGCGCGCTCGGCAGCAGGCAGCATGCGCGATGCGCTGTCGCTGCTCGACCAGGCGATCGCGCATGGTTCGGGCAAGATCGAGGAAGTGCAGGTGCGCGAGATGCTCGGCGCAGTCGATCTTGACCACCTGTTCTCGATTACCGATGCCCTGCTCGCCGGAGATGCGGCAGGCATGCTCCAGGTTGCCGACGAGATGGCCGCACGCAGCCTGTCCTTTGACGCGGCGTTGCAGGAGATGGCCAGCCTGTTCACCCGTCTGCAGATTGCCCAGCTCGCACCCCAGGCGATCGCCGACGATTTGCCGGAGCGTTCGCGTCTTCTCGAAATCGCTGCCAGGCTCGATCCGGAGTTCGTTCAGCTCGCCTATCAGATTGCCGTGCATGGCCGTCAGGAATTACCGCTGGCGCCCGATGAGCAGGCGGGTTTCATCATGACGCTGCTGCGTCTGTATGCCTTTCGCCCAGCGCTCGACGACGCTTCCGGCGGACAACGGAGTACTGCGCCCGCTGGCCGCCCGCTGGCGGCGCCACTGCCAGGCACCGCAGCCGCACCGCAGCCGGCACCCTCGAAGCTGGCGGCGGCGCCTGGGCAAACCGCGGCGTCTGTTGCGGCGATAGCACCGGTGCCTGCAGAAGCCGGTTCGGAAACTGGCTGGCACGACATTCTCGCCGCACTCAAGGTCAGTGGCATGGCACGGGAACTGGCACAGCACTGTGAACTGCGCGATCTCGGAAAGGCACGGATGCTCCTGCGCCTTTCCCCGACGCACCGCCATCTGCTGATGAAACCGGCACAGGACAAACTGCAGCAGTCGCTCGTCGAGCATTTCGGCCGGCCGCTGCAACTGCTGATCGAACTCGAAGAAGGCTCGGGGGGATACGCCCGCTGCCGCCGCAGAGCGCGACCGCCGCGAGCGCATGGATCTCGCCATCGCTTCGGTCGAGCAGGATGGCTTCGTTCGAGAGCTCATCGAGACCTTCGACGCCACCCTGATCGAATCTTCCATAAAACCCATTTAATCGTTCAATCGTTCAAAGCGAGGCAAGCAAGATGATGAAAGGCGGAATCGCCGGCCTGATGAAACAGGCTCAGCAGATGCAGGAAAATATGAAGAAAGCTCAGGAAGAGCTCGCACAGCTCGAAGTCGAGGGACAATCCGGCGCCGGCATGGTCAAGGTGCTGATGACCGGTAACCACAATGTGCGCCGGGTCACCATCGACCCTTCGGTGATGGACGACAAGGAGATGCTCGAGGATCTCATTGCGGCCGCTCTGAACGACGCCCTGCGGCGCGCCGAGGAAGTTTCCCAGCAGCGGATGGCCGGTTTTTCCGCCGGACTCAATCTGCCACCCGGGTTCAAAATGCCGTTCTGATGAATACGCCGTCTAGCCTCGAGTCATTGATCGAGGCTTTGCGCTGCCTGCCGGGTGTCGGTCCAAAATCGGCGCAGCGCATGGCTTACTACCTGCTGCAGCACAATCGCTCCGGCGCCCAGCGTCTGGCTGAATCGCTGCAGCTGGCGCTCGGCGCACTCCGTCACTGTCAGCGCTGCAACACTTTTACCGAGTCCGAAATCTGCTCCCGCTGTCTCTCGCACAAGCGCGACGGGAGCCTGCTGTGCGTCGTCGAAACGCCGGTGGATATGAACATGCTCGAGCAGACGCATGCCTATGCGGGCTTGTACTACGTGCTGATGGGGCGCGTCTCGCCGCTGGACGGCATCGGCGCCGGCGAGTTGCACCTCGAGCGTCTGCTGGCACGTGCCTGCGATGGCGTGGTACGGGAAGTGATCATCGCCACCAATTACACCAACGAGGGGGAAGCAACTGCGCACTACCTTTCCGAACTGCTCAGGAGTCGCGGCGTCAGCGTGTCGCGCATCGCACGCGGCGTGCCGGTTGGCGGCGAACTCGAATACGTCGATGCGGGAACCCTGGCGCAGGCCCTGCGCGAGCGTCGACCGCTTGTAGGCTAGCGTTTTGGGCGTTTCGCGATTCAATCCGAATCAAGATTGACGTATAATGCGGCGGTTTAGTTCGTACCAACTTTTCATTACGTTCTAGGGATCAGCGCTATGAGCAATGAGAGCAAAGTGGACTGCGGAAGGCGGCGACTGGTCGTCGCCACTGCTGCGGTCGGCGGGGTAGGGGCGTTAGCCGCGCTCGTACCTTTCCTGTCCAGCATGCTGCCGTCCGAGCGTGCCAAGGCGGCCGGCGCGCCGGTGGAAGTCGACATCGGCAGCATCGAGCCTGGCCAGATGATCACCGTTGAATGGCGAGGCAAACCGGTGTGGATCATCAACCGCAACCCGTCCATGCTCGAAACGCTGCCCAAGCTCGATGACTCGGTGGCCGACCCGAAGTCCGAGAAGAACATGCAGCCGGCCTATTGCAAGAACGAGACGCGCTCGATCAAGCCGGAAATCCTGGTCGCGGTCGGCATCTGCACGCATCTGGGCTGCTCGCCCTCGGCCAAGTTCAAGAAAGGTGCCGACGAAGGCATGGACAGCAACTGGCTGGGCGGTTTTCTGTGCCCGTGCCACGGCTCCACCTTCGACTTTGCCGGGCGGGTCTTCAAGAGCAAACCGGCACCGGACAACCTCGAGGTGCCGCCGCACATGTACCTGTCCGATAAGCGGATTCTCATCGGCGAAGACAAGAAGGGGGCTTAAGCAATGGCATCGAATACCAATTTCGAAAAGTACAAGTCTGACGGTTCCCTGCAGGGCAATCTGCTCGAGTGGTTTGATGCCCGTTTCCCGGCCACCTCGATGTGGCGCGGGCACCTCTCCGAGTACTACGCGCCCAAGAATTTCAACTTCTGGTATTTCTTCGGGTCGCTGGCGATGATGGTGCTGGTCATCCAGATCCTGACCGGCATCTTCCTGGTGATGCACTACAAACCCGACGCCTCGGTCAACGCCAATGGCATTCCAGTGGCCTTTGCCAGCGTCGAATACATCATGCGCGACGTGCCCTGGGGCTGGCTGATCCGCTACATGCACTCGACCGGTGCTTCGGCGTTCTTCATCGTGGTGTACCTGCACATGTTTCGTGGCATGCTTTACGGCTCGTACCGGCAGCCGCGCGAACTGATCTGGATCTTCGGTACGCTGCTCTTCCTGTGTCTGATGGCCGAGGCTTTCATGGGTTATCTGCTGCCCTGGGGACAAATGTCCTTCTGGGGTGCGCAGGTGATCGTCAACCTGTTCTCCGCCATTCCGCTGATCGGTGAGCCGCTGTCGATCTGGATTCGTGGCGACTTTGTCGTCGGCGATGCCACGCTCAACCGCTTCTTCTCGTTCCACGTCATCGCCGTGCCGCTGGTGTTGCTCGGACTCGTCGCCGCGCACATCCTGGCTCTGCACGAAGTCGGTTCGAACAACCCGGATGGCGTCGAGATCAAGAAGCGCAAGGACGTTCACGGCAATCCGCTCGACGGCATCCCCTTCCACCCGTACTACACAGTGAAGGACATCGTCGGCGTGGTGGTGTTCCTGATGGTTTTCTCGATCATCGTCTTTTTCGCACCCGAAGGCGGCGGCTACTTCCTCGAGTACAACAACTTCCTGCCTGCCGATCCGCTCAAGACGCCGCCGCACATTGCACCGGTCTGGTATTTCACGCCCTACTATTCGCTGCTGCGCGCCATGGTCTGGCCGCTGTTCGGGATCGATGCCAAGTTCTGGGGGGTCGTGGCGATGGGTGCCGGCGTCGTCATTCTCGCCTTCCTGCCCTGGCTCGATCGCAGTCCGGTCAAGTCGATCCGCTATCGTGGCCCGATCTTCAAGACCCTGCTGGCATTGTTCGTGATTGCCTTCGCCATCCTGGGTTTCCTCGGCACGAAGCCGCCGTCCTACGCCTTCTTCGGCGTCATTCCCGGCGCACCAGTGGCGCAGGTTCTCAGTGCTTTCTACTTCCTCTATTTTCTGACCATGCCCTGGTGGTCGAAAATCGACAAGTACAAGCCGGAACCCGATCGCGTGACGATGTAAAGGACTGCACAAAATGAAAAAAACTGCTTATGGCATTGCTCTTTGCCCCGCTCACTGCTCTCGCCAGCGGCGCTAGCGTGCATCTTGACAAGGCCCCGGATGTGCAGGGCGACAAGGCCGCCCTGCAAAGCGGCGCGCGGACTTTCGTCAACTATTGCCTGAACTGCCACGGCGCGAGTTTTGTCCGCTACAACCGCCTGACCGATCTCGGCCTCACCGAGCAGCAGATCAAGGAAAACCTGATGTTTACCGCAGTCAAGACCGGCGAAACGATGCGTATTTCCGCTCGCCCCGAGGAGCAGAAGATATGGTTCGGCGCAGCGCCCCCGGACCTCTCGCTGGTGGCCCGCGCACGCGCCTCGGAAGATGGTAGCGGAGCCGACTGGCTGTACACCTATCTGCGTTCTTTCTATGTCGACGAAAACCGCCCGACCGGCTGGAACAACACCCTGTTCGCCAATGTTGGCATGCCAAACGTCCTGTGGCAGTTGCAGGGTCAGCAGGTGCTGAATAAGGAACATCACCTGGAACTGGCCGTACCCGGCACGCTGACACCAGCCGAATACGACAAGCAGGTCGGCGACCTGGTCGGTTTCCTGGTCTGGCTCGCCGAGCCCGATGCCGGCTTTCGCAAGAAAATCGGTTTCGGCGTGCTGGCCTTTCTGGTCGTTCTTTTCGCCTTCGCCTATCCGCTGAAGAAAGCGTACTGGAAAGACGTCAAGTAGTAGCAGCGCCGGGTTTCACCGCGGCATCGCCGGCGAGGACGCGACAAGCGCCCGTAGCCGCCGCGATGCCGATTCGTTTTTGAGGGTATTGATCATGATGAATCTCTATTCGGGAACCACCTGCCCGTTCAGTCACCGCTGCCGTATCGTCCTTTATGAAAAAGGTATGGATTTCCAGGTGATCGATGTCGACCTCTTCGCCAAGGCCGAAGAAATTGCCATCATCAACCCCTACGGGCGAGTTCCGGTACTTGTTGAACGCGATCTCATCCTCTATGAGCCGAACATCATCAACGAGTACATTGACGAGCGCTTCCCGCATCCGCAGCTGATGCCGGCCGATCCGATCATGCGCGCGCGCGCGCGCCAGCTCCTGATCACCATGGAGCGCGAGGTCTTTGCCTACATCGAGCCGCTCGAAAAGAACAGCAAGGCCGCCGAACGCTCGCGCCAGCAGATTCGTGATCGACTCACCGAGATGGCGCCGGTATTCGTCAAGCAGAAGCACATGCTTGGCGAAGAGTTCTCGATGCTCGACGTCGCCATCGCGCCACTGCTCTGGCGGCTCGACCATTACGGCATCGAGCTGTCGAGAACGGCAGCACCATTGATGAAGTACGGCGAACGGATTTTCAGTCGTCAGGGCTTCATCGATGCGCTGACGCCATCCGAAAAGGCGATGCGCAAATAGCTGCCGGCGACGACCTGCACTCGCGCCTGCCAACCCCCTGCGCCAACACGCCTTGAGGAAGTGAACGTGGACCTGCCGTCGACCAAGCCCTACCTGATTCGCGCCATTCATCAATGGTGCTGCGACAACGGTTTCACCCCCTATCTGGCCGTTGCGGTCGATGCCCGAACGCGCGTACCGCGCGAACATGTCCGCGATGGCCGGATCGTCCTCAATGTCGGTTACGACGCCACCGCCCATCTCTGCATGGACAACGACAGCATCAGCTTCCAGGCCCGTTTTAGTGGTGTGGCCCGCGACATCTCGATCCCGATTGGCAACGTGTCCGCGATCTATGCTCGCGAAAACGGCGCCGGCATGGCTTTCGAACCCGAAGACGAAACCGCTTCCACAGCAACAGCCAGCAGCGCGCCCGACCAGGACGAGCCGCCTGATCCGCCACCGCCGCCAGTCAGCCGTGCCAAGTTGCAGCGAGTCAAGTGATCGACGATTCGACGATTTCTTTGCATCGGGTGCTTTGTCGATTGGTATCGCCACTACTACCAGCTCTGAAAGGAAAGTTTCCATCTCATGAAAAGTTGATGGCGATCTACCGAGCGCTGGGCATCAACCCCGCATCAGGAGGGACCCGAAAACTGGTTTCCTGACCTCGACAATACGAGATTGTTGTGCCATTAGAGATTGTTTCATTCGCAAGTTTTTGATTCAAAATAATATTTTTTCGGTATGTTAAACACCGGTTAATGTGGCATTAAATAGTCCCATCCACCCCCCATCGCTTTCGCCAGATCGATCAGCGCAAAGCGCACGTCGCGCGCGGCGAGGATCTGCAGGGTCTGCGCTTGCAGGAGTTGGCGCTGCGCGTCGAGCACGTCGATGTAACCCGAGTAACCGGAACGGTAGCGCAGTTCGGCGAGTTCGAGCGAGGCCTTGAGCTTCTGCGCACGCTCGGTCTGTGCGGCGAGGGCGTCGCGGGTGCTGCGGTTGGCGATCAGTGCGTCGCGCGTTTCACGAAAAGCGCTCTGCACGGTCTGCGTGTAGCTGACCACTGCGGCTTCGCGGCGGGCGGTCTCGGCTTCGACGTTGGCCTCGATCGCTTTCAATCCGATCAGGGGCTGCAACAGCGAGGCGCCGATTCCCCAGGCGAGCGCCGGCGTGGAAAACAGGTTGGCAAGCGCTGCCGACTCGGAACCGTAGGATGCGGTCAGTGACAGCAACGGAAAATACTGCGCGCGCGCGGCATCGATGCGCAGGCTCGCGGCAGCGAGCTGGGCTTCGACCTGTCTGATGTCCGGCCGGCGTTCGAGCAGGTCCGAGGGTAGCCCCGACGGTACCTCCGGGACGCCAAGCAGGCGGACCTGCGTCAGGTCGCGGGCGATCCTCGCGGCGAAGACCTCGCGCGGCGAACGGCCGACGATCGCTGCCAGCGCTGTCTCATAGGTGCCGACCGCGCGCTCGGCGACGGCGACGTTGGCGGCGACTGCCGCACGTTCGGCCTGCGCACGTTGCAGGTCGTAGTCACCGATGAGGCCGGCCTGGTAGAGATCGACCTGCAGGGCGACCGTCTCGTCGCGCGACTGCAGCGTGTCACGCAGCATGGCCAGTTCGGCGTCGGCCGCGAGCAGGCCGAAGTACGCACGCGCGGTCTCGGCCGCGACTGCGGTGCGTACCGTCTGGCGTGCGTACTCGGTCGCCAGCAGTTCGCTGCGCGCAGCACTCGCTCCGTTGCGATAACGTCCCCAGAGGTCGACTTCGTAGGAGGCGCGCAAACCGACGAGATAATCATTGTTGGTCGGATTGAAATTCTCCGGCAGCGGCTGCGAACCGACCAGCGTCATGCGGTTGCGGCGACTATCGACGCCGAGGTTCATGCTCGGGTAGAGGTAGGACTGGGCGAGCAGCACGTTCGAGCGCGCCAGATCGACGCGCACCATCGCCGCCCGCAGATCGAGGTTGTGGGCGAGCGCCTCGTCCATCAGCGCCGTCAGGGTGGGATCGTTGAAGGTCGTCCACCAGCGCTCGAGATCTGGCGCGACGCTCGCGCTTGCCGGTGGCAGGTCGAGCAGCGGCGGTGTGGTCGGGGTCGACTGGCAGGCCGCGAGCGCGAATGTCGTCGCGGTGACGAGTACAAGGGTGCGCAGCGTCCGGCGGGGGTCAGTCATGTTTGCCTCCTTTCGCGAGCGGTTCCGGCGCCGGTGGGACGACCGGGATGACGTGATGCAGGTGCCGCACCTCGTCGAGCAGCTCGTCGTGCGAGCGCGTTTCGCGAATGCGCCGGTCGTAGAGCACCTTGAAGAACAGCGGCACGTGAAAAACGGCGAGCAGGGTTGCGGCGATCATGCCGCCCATCACGCCGGTGCCTACGGAATGCCGGGCGCCGGCACCGGCGCCGGTGGAAATGGCCAATGGCAGGACGCCAAGGATGAATGCCAGCGAGGTCATCAGGATCGGCCGGAAGCGCAGGCGGGCCGCCTCGATCGCCGACGCCGAAGCCGACAGGCCCTCGGCGTGCTTCAACACCGCGAACTCGACGATCAGGATGGCGTTCTTGGCGGCCAGACCGAGCAGCGTCACCAGACCGATCTGGAAATACACGTCGTTGGTCAGTGGCGTCGCGTGAAAAAAGGGCCCGATGAGATTTTTCGCCCAGATCGCGACGAGTGCGCCGAAAGTGCCGAAGGGCAGCGCCAGCAGCACCGACAGCGGTAGCGACCACTTCTCGTACTGCGCGGCGAGGATCAGGAAGACCATCACCACTGCGAGGCCGAGTGCGAAGGTCGATGCGCCGCTCGATTTCTTCTCCTGGTACGACGAACCGCCCCAGTCGAAGCTGAAGTCCGGCGGCAGTACCTCTTTCGCGATCTGCTCGACGCGCGCGATGCCCTGACCGGAACTGATGCCGGGCGCCGTCTGGCCGATGACCTTGACCGCCGGCAGATTGTTGAAACGGTCGAGCGAATCCGGTCCGGATGCGTGCTTCACGTTGACCAGCGCAGACAGCGGCACCATCTCGCCCTTCTGCGAGCGCACATAGAGTCCCTCGATGTCGTCGGGGCGCTTGCGGTACTCGGGTTCGGCCGACATCAACACCTGCCAGGTGCGTCCGTACTTGTTGAAATCGTTGACGTAGTAGGTGCCGAGCGTAGACGACAGCGCGGCAAACACCTCGTCGATCGCGACGCCAGCCTTCTTGGCCTTCTCGCGGTCGACGTCCACGAAGAGTTGCGGAACGCTCGCGCGCCACAAGGTCTGCGCGCCGCCGAGCTGCGGGTCGCTGTTGGCGCGCGCGAGGAATTGCTGCAGCACTTCCTGCAGGCGTCTGGAACCGCCATCGCCGCGATTCTGGATGAAGAACTCGTAGCCGCCGGCGGTGCCGAGACCGAAGATCGCCGGCGGATTGAAGGCCAGTACCAACGCTTCCCGGATGCCCGCGGTTTTCATGAACAGTTCGCCGACCAACTGCTGCGAAGTCGTCTGGCGCTCGTGCCAGGGCTTCTGGGTCACGAACAGGGTCGCCGCATTGTTGCGGAAACCGCCGCCAATGAAGTCGAAGCCGGCGAAGGCAACGACATCCTGGTTGTCGGGATTGCTGCGTACCGCCGCCTCGACCTGCTCGACAACCCGGGTGGTGCGTTCGAGCGTCGCACCGTCGGGCAGGATCACCGCACTGATGAAGAAACCCTGGTCCTCTTCGGGGACCAGGCTGCCCGGCGTCGTGCGCCACAGGAAGGCGGTGATCGCCACCATGCCGGCAAACAGCACCAGCACCCGCGCGGCGCGCCGGATCATCCAGACGACGCCGTCGAGGTAGTGCCCGGTGACACGGGCAAACCAGGCATTGAACCAGCGGAAAAAGCGGTTCGGCTGGCGGTGGCCGTGCTTGAGCATGATCACGCAGAGCGATGGCGACAGCGTCAGCGCGACGATTCCCGAGAGCACCACCGAGATCGAGATGGTCACCGCGAACTGCCGATACAGCTCGCCGGTCAGCCCGCCGAGGAAGGCGATCGGCACGAACACTGCGGTCAGCGTCAGGACGATGGCGATGATCGGGCCGGTCACTTCGTGCATCGCCTGCACCGCGGCGTCACGCGGAGGCAGGCCTTGCTCGCGCATGATCCGCTCGACGTTTTCCAGGACGACGATGGCGTCGTCGACGACGATGCCGATCGCCAGCACCATGCCGAACAGGGTCAGCGTGTTGATCGAATAGCCGAGCAGGTAGATGCCGGCGAAGGTACCGATCAAGGACACCGGGACGGCGGCGAAAGGGATGATCGCCGCTCGCCAGCTCTGCAGGAACAGGTACACCACCAGGAAGACGAGCAACATCGCTTCGCCCAGCGTCTTCAGCACCTCCTCGATCGAGACTTTGACGAAGCGTGTCGTGTCGTAGGGTACTGCGTAGCTCAGGCCTTCGGGAAAGCGCTGCTGGAGTTCGTCTACGGTGCTCAGCACGCTTTTCGCGACGTCGAGCGCGTTCGCGCCGGGCGACAGGAAGACGCCGACGAGGGTGGCGGGCCGGCCGTTGTAGCGACCGTTGAACTCGTAGTCGCGCGAACCGAGTTCGACGCGCGCGACATCGGCGAGACGCACCGTCGAACCGTCGGGGTTGGCGCGGACGATGATCTCCCTGAACTGCGCCGGGTCGGCGAGGCGACCCCTGGATGTGACCGTGTACACCAGATCCTGGCCCTTGCCGATCGGCGACTGGCCGACCTTGCCGGCGGCGAACTGCGCGTTCTGTTCGTTGATCGCACTGGCGACGTCGCCGGGGGTGAGCTTCAACTGCGCCAGGCGATCAGGCTTCAGCCAGATGCGCATGGCGTAGTCCTTGGCGCCGAAAATCTGCACATTGGTCGTTCCCGGCAGCCGCTTCAGGCGGTCGAGAACATTCAGCGTCACGTAATTCGAGGTGAACAGGTCATCGTAGCGGCCGTCGGGCGAATAAAAGGCGAGCACCTGCAGGAACGCCGAAGAGCCTGGCTCGACGGTCACGCCCTGCCGGCGTACCTCCAGCGGCAGCCGCGATTCGACCTGCTTGACGCGGTTGCTGACATTGACCGCGGCGATGTCGATCTGGGTGCCGATTTCGAAGGTCACCTGGATCTGCGTGAGGCCGTTCGACGACGAATTCGACGACATGTAGATCATGCCGGGTAGACCGTTGATCGCGTTTTCGAGCGGCGCGGCGACGGTCGATTCGAGCACTTCGGCCGAGGCGCCGGGATAGGTGGCCTGCACCGTGACCACCGGCGGTGCGATTTCCGGATACTGGGCGATCGGGAGTGAGCGCATCGCCGCCAGGCCAGCAACGATGAGCAACACCGAGATGACCACGGCGAAGATCGGGCGGTCGATGAAGAAGCGAGAGAACATCGGCGCGTACTCCGCTTATCTGCTTGCTGTGTCGGCGGCCGGCGCTGCGGCGGCAGGCGGCTGGCCGGGGAGGGCTGCGGCGGCGGGCTCGGTGATGCGCACCGGCGAGTTCGGCATCATGATCCGCGCCAGCCCGTCGACGATCACGCGGTCACCGGCAGCGAGCCCCGATTCGATCAGCCAGACGTTCGTGCCGTCGCTCCGGGACCAGTCACCGACGATCACCGGTCTCGGGACGGCAATGTCCTTGCCGTCCTTGTCCTTGCCGGCGACATAGACAAACTTACCCTGCGGTCCTTCGAGTACTGCCACCTGCGGCACCGCCAGTGCACCCTGACGCTGTGCGCCTTTGAGCGCAACGCGAACGAACTGGCCCGGCTTCAGCGCGAGGTCGGAATTGGTGATCTCGGCGCGCATTTCGTAAGTGCCGGTCTGCGGGTTGACCCGCGTGTCGGCGAAGTTGATGCGGCCGCTGCTCGGAAAGGTCGAGCCGTCGGAGAGTTTCACCGAAACCTCGAAGGCATTGTTGCGCGGCAGCGTCAGGCGACCGTCGACCATCGCCTTGTTCAGCCGTAACTGCTCGTTGTCGGAAACGTTGAACAGCACCCAGATCGGGTCGACCTGCGAGACCGTCGTCAGCAAGGTGGTATTGGCGTTGGCCAGGCTGCCTTCCGATTGCTGGGCGCGGCTCGACAGACCGTTGATCGGCGCCACAACGCGTGTGTAGGCGAGGTTCAGCCTGGCCTCGCTCAGCTTCGCCTGTGCCGCCTTGATCGACGCCGCTGCGAACTCGGCGGCGGAAGCGGCGTCGTCGGCTTCCTTCTGGCCGATTGCCTTGCGCTCGGCGAGTGGCTTGAGCCGCGCCGCTTCGCGGTCGGCCTGGGTCTTCTGGGCCTGGGCACGCAGCAACTCGGCCTCGGCGGACGCCAGTTGTGCTTCGAAAGGTTTGGCGTCGAGCAGGAACAGCGGCTGCCCGGCGCGTACCGCTGTACCTTCCTGGTAGAGTCGTTTCTCGACGATGCCGGTGACCCGCGCCCGCACCTCGGCATCCTTCGATCCGGCAGTCTGTCCGACGTATTCGAAGGTCACCGGGAATGATGCGGGCTGGACGTTGATCGTCGTCACCTCGGGGGGTGGAAAACCGCCCATGCCGCCAGTGGGATGCTGCTGCCCACAGCCGGCTGCCGCCGCTGCGATGAGGATCAGGAGGAGCAGTGAAGGGGGAGAAAGGCGGGCAGGGGAGGCTGACATGGGATTCCTTACTATGGAAATCGCGAGCGATTCATGAATCTCCCCTCCCCCCTCTCGCGGGGGGAGGGGGTTGGGGGGAGAGGGAAACGGTCATGACTTTCATTATCGGGGGTGTCTTGCAAAGTCATGACCGTTTGGCTCGCATCGCGTTTTTTGGAGAACGTGACTTGCGGAAGGTGCGAATTTTACGTACATTCAAGAATGTTTGTAAATAGGTTGCCGCAAGGGGACAGTAGAAATGGTGAGAAGGACGAAAGACGAAGCGCTGGCGACCCGCGAAGCGCTGCTCGACGCCGCCGAGCGGGTGTTCTGTGCCAGCGGCGTGACAAGCGCGACGCTGGGCGACGTGGCGAGCGCCGCCGGTGTCACCCGTGGCGCCGTCTACTGGCACTTCCGCGACAAGGGCGAACTCTTTGGCGCGATGTGCAACCGCGCCACCTTGCCCTTGCAAAGTCGCCTCGAGCAGGCGGCGGATGGCGATGGTGACGACGCCATCGCCACCTTGCATGCGGTGTCGGTACAGGCCATGCGCGAGATTGCCTCGAACCCGCGCACACGCGCGGTGCTGGAGATCCTGCTCTGCAAGTCCGAGCGGCTGACTCAAGCGGCCGACGGGGCACCGCAAATCGACGAAATGGATCGCCAGTGTGCCAACGCCCTCGAGCGCATCATTGTCCGTGCCATCGCGCAGGGCCACTTGCCCGCCGAAACCGACAGTCATCTCGCGGCACATTTGCTGCAGGCGTTTTTCCACGGAGTGATCCAGCACTGGCTGATGCATCCCGAGGCCTTCGACCTGGACACCGCGGCACCGGCGATGGTGGACACGATGATTGCCGGTCTGGTTGCGGCGCCGCCGCGGCGGGGTGCTGGCGGGAGGCCGGTATGACCCTCCGTTTCGGCGAAGTCGCCACCCATAACCACTTCGTCCTCGATCGCGGCGGCTATCAGCCGGTGCTTCTTCAGGCAAAGCCAGGGAGCCAGCCGCTTTGCGGGCTGCTCGAGACGGCTTCAAGCGTGCCCTGAAAGAGGGCTTCGATCACCGGTGCTTCCTGCCAGTTTTCATTCAGGAAGGTCAGCCCGACTTCTTCGACGAGCGCGCCCTGCCAGTAATAATTGGCGATTTCGTCGAGCGTCGACAGGCTCAGACTGTGTGGCAGTCGCAGGTAATCCAGCCAGCTCGAATCATGAAACGAGCAGATGTAAGCGCCCTTGCTGCGCGCTCTGGTCAGTGTCTTGCCGAAGACGCGCGCCGGATGTTTGGCGCGGAAGGTTTCTGCATCGACGCGCGTCGCGAAAAGCAACAGCGCGTGCAGGCGGCTCGGGAAGTTCTGGTAGATTCGCTGACGAAAATACTCCAGATGGTACTCGGCAAAGTAGTTCTGAACCGTCGTGAAGTGATCTTCGGGCAGTGTTTGAGCGAAGGGGTTGCCGACCAGGATGTCCCAGCCCGGCAACGCGGCATCTTCGTCCAGCCAGGCGTACAACTCGAGTGGGCTGCTGTCCTTGAGTAGATGGTCCATGATCTGTACGGAACCACTGCATGGCCAGGGCTTAGCGGTTGCGGCCAAATTTCTCGACCAGTTGGTCGAGCTTTTCGATACGCTCACGCGCCAGCGTCTCGGCCTCGCGCTGCGCCTTGCGCAGTTCGGCCTGCTTGCGCAGTCGTTCCTTGATCAGTTCCGAGGCATGGCTGCGATGCGTTGCCGGGATTTGATCGGCAGGCTGGCCGTCGAGGTCGAAGCGTATGCTGGCCTTTTCCATGGATTTCAGGTAGCGAAGCGAATGCGTGTGCATTCCCAGCGCGCTGCGCAGAGCCTTGCGATCCAGGCCTGGCAGCCGCGCCAGGAGTTGCTTGTCGATGCCGATGGCCAGTGGCAGAGCGTCGCGGAAGACCGGGAAGGTCTCCTGCAATTCTTTCAGGAGCTGGCGAGCGTGATGACCCGGGACGGGGATTGGGACTGGGTTGGGCGTATTCATGGGAAAGGATTCAGAAATGGATTCCCCGCATGATCTGCGAGAAAGCGATTTGGTCAGCGGTCTGCGGCTCGGACTCTTCGGGCCTGCGCATGGCCGCCGCACTGGAGTCGGGGAACATCCGGAAGGAAGTATTCATGGTGATCTGCGCAACCTTGGGCAGCAGCGAGTGCAGCAGGGCGCCGAAAATACCCAGCCGGGTGGCGATGCGCACCGGTTTGTGGATGATTGCCTCGACGACCAGATCGGCGGCATCTTCGGGGGACAGCGTCGGGACCTGATCGTACAGCTTGGTCGGTGCGATCATGGGAGTCCTGACCAGCGGCATGTTGATGGTCGTGAATTCGATGCCGCGATCGGCAAACTCGGATGCCGCGCAGCGTGTCCAGGCGTCCATTGCTGCCTTTGAGGCGACGTAGGCGGAAAAGCGCGGTGCGTTCGTCAGGACGCCGATCGACGAAATGTTGATGATCTGTCCCTTGCGTTTGGCAATCATTGACGGCAGGAAGCCCATCGTCAGGCGCAGCGCACCGAAGTAGTTGACTTCCATGGTACGTTCGAAATCGTGGAAGCGATCGAAGGAGTTCTCGATGCCGCGGCGAATCGAGCGGCCGGCATTGTTGACCAGGAAGTCGACGCCGCCGTGTTCCTCGGTCATGAATTTGACGAAGGAAGCGCACTGTTGCGGGTCGGCAATGTCGACCGCATGCGTGACCAGGCGCAGGCCTGCGGCTTCGAACTCACGGCGGACTTCTTCAAGCGCCTGCGCGTCGCGGGCGATGGTCACAGCAATCGCCCCGGCTTCAGCCATCTTGCGAATGGTGGCCTTGCCGATACCCGACGAGCCGCCGGTGACGAGGACGACCTTTCCTTCAACCTGGCCACGCAGGGTGTGATCGATGAACAGATCCGGGTCTAGGTGACGTTCCCAGTAGTCCCACAGGCGCCAGGCGTAGCTTTCGAGCGGCGGTACGGCGATGCCGCTGCCCTTGAGCGCCCGCTGCGTCTCGCGGCAGTCGAAGCGGGTCGGGTAATTGACGAACTCTAGGATGTCGTCGGGCAGCCCGAGATCCTTCATGACCGCCTTGCGGATGCGGCGCACCGGTGTCAGGGCGAACATCGCCTTGCGTACCGAGCGTGGAATGAAACCGAGCAGGGCGGCATTGATGCGCATCACCATTCTGGGGCGTGCGCCGCACGGGCGAAGGTGTTGAGCAGATCACCGACGCGCATCGGCGTCGGATCGGTCAGGTGGAAGCACTGACCATCCTGGTTCTCGAGGTGCGCAATGTAGTCCATCGCAGCAACGACGAAGTCGACCGGTACGACGTTGATTCGCCCGCCTTCGATGCCGATCGCCGGCATCCAGGACGGGAACATCCTGCGCATCTTCTGGATCAGCTTGAAGAAGTAGTAGGGGCCATCGATCTTGTCCATTTCGCCGGTGCGCGAGTCGCCGACCACGATTGCGGGACGGAAAATGCGCCACGGGATTTTGCACTCCCTGCGGACGATGCCCTCGGAATCATGCTTGGTGCGGAAGTAGGGGTTGTCGAGGTTCTCCGCTTCGTCGAACATGTCCTCGCGAAACAGTCCCTCGAAAAGGCCGGCTGCCGCAATCGAACTGACCAGATGGAAGTGCCAGGCGTCGATTTCCTCGGCCAGGCGCACCGTGTTGCGGGTGCCGTCCACATTGGCACGCTGCTGGTCCTCGGCGCTGGCCTTGAGGTCATAGATCGCGGCCAAGTGGAAGAAGTGCTCGATCTTGCCCTTCAGCTTGTGAATGTCGGCTTTGGAGACTCCCAGCTCAGGCTGCGTGAGATCACCAACGATCGGGATGACACGTGTTTCGTCACTGCCCCAATACTCGTACAATTCCGCGAGTCGCGGCAGTTCCACGGCGCGAGTCAGAAAATAGATGATGGCCTCGGGGCGGCCGAGCAGTTTTTTTTACGAGCCTCTTGCCGATGAAGCCAGTGGCGCCGGTAACGAAGTAATTCATTGCTGTCTCCTAAAATTCATGGTCATCTCCTGAATGCCTTGCCTGTCCGACTGTCATGCCATCGAGGCTGTCCCCTGGTCTTTAGTGTGCGTCCTCTAGATATTGTCACTAGACTGGCTTCACAGGGCAAGCAAAATACTTGTTGGCCTTTTGATGATTACCTTCAAGGAGAAAGAAATGGGCAAGAAACTCAAGGAATTGGCTGGTGATGTGACGGAAAGCCAACTGGCATCGACGGTCAAGGAATCTGCTCAGCAGATCTGGCTGGCCGGGCTTGGTGCCTTTGCCAAGGCGCAGGAAGAGGGTGGCAAGGTGTTCGACGCGCTGGTCAAGGAAGGCGAAAGCATTCAGTCCAGAACCCGCAAGATGACCGACGAGCGGATCTCGCAGGTTGCCGGCAAAGCGGCTGGAACCTGGGATCGCCTGGAGCAGGTATTCGAGGATCGTGTCGCGCGTGCCTTGGGCAGCCTCGGCGTGCCGAGCAAGCAGGATATCGACAATCTGTCCAAGCGCGTCATCGACTTGAGCGCAGTGGTGCAGGCCTTGACCGAAGGGAAAGCTGCTCCCAAGGTCGCCATCAAGCCGGCAGTCAAGGAAGATTCCGCTCCGGTTGAGCCTGCCGAGGCCAAACCGGCAGTGGCCAAACCGGCTGCCCGCAAGCCTGCGGCCGCGAAGCCGGTACCTCCGGTGACGCCGGCTGACGTGCTGAACACGCTGCCGCAGACCGGCGACTAAGCCTGCTGCCTCATCTAGTTGCGGTAAGCCAGGGGATTGCGCTCGATGGATGCTACAAAACAACGTTCGAAGCTCGGGCTGGCTCTCGCTGGCGGGGGTCCGGTGGGTGGGATCTATGAAGCCGGCGCGATGGCTGCCTTGGCGGAAGCCCTTGAAGGCGTCGACTTCACCGACTTCGATGTCTATGTCGGGGTAAGTTCCGGCGCTTTCATGTCGGCTGCGGTGGCCAATGGCCTGGGGCCTGCCCAGTTGGCACGCATGTTGGTGGAAGATGACAACGATGAGGTGTTCGACCCCGAAATGCTGCTGCGCCCAGCCGTCGGTGAATACCTGCGGCGAGTGCTGCAGGTTCCGGTATTGTTCTGGTCGTCCTTGCGACAGTATCTCTCCGATCCCTGGCATCTTCGCCTGGTGGAGGCGTTTCAGGGCCTCAGTCATGCCATCCCCACCGGGATTTTTGACAGTGCCGGAATCGACAGGCTGTTGAAGAAGCTGTTTTCGACGGGGGGGGCGAAGCAACGATTTTCGTCAGCTCAAGCACCAGCTCTTCATCGTGGCGACCGACCTCGATACCGGTGAGTCGCTTGCCTTCGGCTCCGAGGGGCATGACGATATTCCCATTTCGCTTGCGGTGCAGGCGAGCGCTGCTTTGCCGGGCCTGTTTCCGCCGGTCAGGATCGGCGAGCGTTATTTCGTCGACGGGGCCTTGATCAAGACCCTGCATGCTTCGGTTGCGCTGCAAGCGGGCGCTGACCTGCTGATTTGCATCAACCCGCTGGTGCCATTTGATTCGCGCCTGGCTGCACGGCGGCCGCGGCACGAGAACCGGTCGCCGGCACCTGACCATCTGGTCGACGGGGGCCTGCCGGTAGTCCTGTCACAGACCTTTCGCGCCATCATCCACTCGCGCATGCGTACCGGAATGGATCGCTATCGACACGAGTTCGAGGGCAGGGATGTGATTCTGTTCGAACCGACACGTGATGATACGGACATGTTCTTCACCAATGTCTTCAGCTATCGCGGCCGCAGCCGCTTGTGCGAGCATGCCTACCAGCGCACCCGTAGCGAACTGTATCGGCGGCGCCATGAACTGCGGCCAATTTTCGAGCGGCACGGTATCGAACTCAACCTCGGCGTGCTCAAGGATCACAGTCGTTCGCTGCTGTCGCACAAGCGCCGCCCGGATCTGGCGACCAGCGCGAGTGCGCTGGACTCTTCGTTGAGCGATCTCGAGGTCTGGCTGCAGGCGCAGCAAATTTGATCCTGTCGGCGGCGACCGGCTGCACAGGATTCCCTGACGCATGCGGCAGTGCTATGCTCGCCGTCCAGGATAGATCATGGCGGACAGGTGATGGAAAAGAAACCGAAGCGGCGAACGCGTGAGCGCATCATCGAGACCAGCCTGCGCCTGTTCAATGACTTTGGCGAGCCGAATGTGACGACGACCGTGATCGCGGACGAAATGAACATCAGCCCCGGCAATCTTTATTATCACTTCAATAACAAGGATGAGATCATCGAGTCGATTTTCGTGGTCTTCGAGCGGGAGATCGAGGACACCCTGGCGGTGCCGACGCGACGGCCAGCCGATGTGGAGGATATCTGGCTTTTTCTGCATCTCCTCTTCGAAAAGATCTGGCAGTATCGTTTTTTCTACCGCGATCTGAACGATCTGCTGACTCGCAACCGCATACTGGAAATACATTTCAAGCGAATTCTGGCGCACAAGGTGCGCACCGCGAAGACCCTGTGCGAGGGTCTGGTGTCGGCAGGCGCCATGCGCGCCAACTCGGAGGAGTTGCGTGCGCTGGCAACGAACATGACGGTCATTGCCACCTACTGGCTCTCTTTCGAGTACGTCTGTGATCCGCGCGGCAAGCTCGACAGTGGTCGTATCGGGCGCGGTGTCTATCAGGTGATGGCGATGGTTTCGCCATTTCTGCTGGGGGAATCCAGAGGCCTGCTTGAAAGGCTGTCACAAGAGTATCTCGGCGCACCGCGCCGTGCCTGATGCAATGCTCACAATTCACCTTTCACCTGGAGGATGATCAATGGCCTGGAACAAGTTTCCCTATCCTGACAAGGCATATTTCTATGCCGGAGCGGCACTGCAAGTGAACTGGTCGCGGCTGCATTGCGGCGACTGCGAGCCTTTTCCCGAGGATCCGCGAGTACAGGAGGCCTGGCGGAGTTATCACGCCGGCGACTTTGGCCAGGCTGTCGAGGTCGGCTTGACTTGTGGCCTCGCGGGTTATAACGCGGCCAACAAGGCGGCGACGGTCTATGCCTCTTATCTCGAGACGGATGACGAGAAAAAGTGCGGTCTGCTGATGGAGGTTGCGCAGCGCTGCGAGGAGCAGCAGGAAAAGACGCCTGCTGATGTCAACGCATGGTACCTGCATGCCTTCGCGCTCGGTCGTTACAGTCAGAGCATCTCGGTGGTCAAGGCGCTCGCACAGGGTCTCGGTGGCAAGATCAAACATAGCCTGACCAAGGCCCTGGAGCTGCAACCCAGGCACGCCGATGCGCATATTGCGCTCGGTGCCTATCACGCCGAGGTGATCGACAAGGTCGGGTCGCTGGTTGGAGGAATCACTTATGGGGTAAAGAAGGACACCGGCAAGGACTTGCTTGAAGCCGCTCTGAAACTCAACCCCGACTCGGCGATCACCCGCATCGAGTATGCCAACGCGCTGGTAATGATGTTCGGCAAGGCGAAGATGAAGGACGCCGAGCGCCTCTACCAGGAAGCTGCGGCCTGCGTGCCGATGGACGCCATGGAGCGGCTAGACGTCGAAGCGGCGAAAGCCGAACTTGCCGACTGAGCACCTGCCTTGCCGCTTGCCTGGACCGACGAAAGTCTTTGTAATGTCTGCGACATCTGCAGATGGACTGCTTTTGTTAGGATCAACTGTTGGCCAGGACGAGCAGGTCTTCTGCCACCGCTACCGGGTCGTCAAGCCGGTCCCAGGGCTCGAGTAGCAACAGCCACAGGAGCTTGTCGAACTCGCGGGCAAAGCGGTCGACTATTTGCGCGGGATCGTCGACCAGTTTCTTGTCAGTGATGAGTCCGAACTGGACCCGGCTGTTGTAAGAGAGAATGCTGACGCCCATGCCGATGTCGCCGGCTTGCGGAACCCAGACCATTTCCTGCTCGATCCTGCTGCCGGCAAAAAAGCGGGGCTGCTGCGGACCGGGGACGTTGGTCATCACTGCCGTGGTCTTGCTGGCCAGCAGATTGAGGATCTGGTCCTGGATGAACTTGGGTGCCATGCCTGCGGCTCCCAGCAGGGTGAAGGTCAGCATCGCCTGATACGAACCCTTCAGCGCCGCCATCCTGGCGCGGGTGGCATACAGCCGGGCCAGCGGGTTGTCGATGCCGATCGGCAGTTCGAGAGCTACCAGACCAAAGCGGTTGCCGAGGTCCTCGATGTCATCCGGTGCGCGTAGATTGACCGGGACCATCGCACGAATCTCGGTGGCAGCCACCGGATCACCTCTGGCCAGCAGATAGCCACGCAGGGCGCCGGCTACCGAAGCCAGCAGGATGTCGTTCACCGAGCAGCCGAGAACCTTGCCGACGGCCTTGATTTCGGGCAAGGGGATCGGCTCGGACCAGGCGACTCGTTTGACCGTCCCCGCTTTACCCTTGTAGCGCGTCGGGCTGTCGTTGGGCATCAGGGCAAGTCTGCCGATTTCCTCGGCGATCGCCCCGGCGACGCGCAGGTAGTCGCGGATCGTCGCAGGATCATTGCGCAGGCCCAGGTACTGTCCCCATAACTGGCCACCAATGCGGATCGATGTCAATGCGACATCGCTGAGAGGATCGAAGATCATCCGCCAGAAAGCGTCACCGGCATCGCTTTCCTGCTCGTCCACCGCGTCCAGCGGGGTGACTGCCACCGTCCCGCCGTCCTCGGGGGTGTCGATGTCCTTGTCGGTCAACGAATTGATGACGCCAATCAGGGCGATGCCGTCGGCAATCGCGTGATGGATCCTGACCACCAGTGCGGAGTTGCCGTCGGCGGTGTCGACGAGGTTGAATTCCCAGCGTGGTCGTGAGGGGTTGAGTGGGGTGCCAGCCATCGTCGCAACGAATTTTTGCAGTTCGTTCTTGCCGGCAGGCGCCGGGAGAAAAGAGTGGCGGACATGCGCGTCGATGTCGAAGTCGGGGTCGTCGGCCCACCAGCTACCGTCGGCGTCCTGCGTGGCGATTTGCCGGAAACGACGGTAACGCACGATGCGCTGCGCGACGGTGTGCTTGAAACGTTCGGCGTCGATGCGACCCTTGAAGATCATCACACCGAGGATCTGCATGAGGTTTTCCGGGCGGTCCATGCGCAGCCAGGCGTTGTCGACGTGGGAAATTCTTTCGCGCGAGTTCATCGCCGGTGCTCCCGTGGGAAATGGCCAGCCCATATAATAGCAAGCCATTTCAAGAGATCATCAACCGGAGAGGAAACAACGTGAGTGACTTGCAAGCCCAGTTCGAGGCCGCCGTGGCCAGTTCCAAGACCCTGCCCGAGCGCCCGGACAACGCCACCTTGCTGAAGCTTTATGCCCTGTACAAGCAGGTGACCGACGGCGACGTCGAAGGCCGGCGCCCTGGGTTTACCGATCTGGTTGGTCGCGCCAAGTACGATGCCTGGGCTGCGATCAAGGGCACTGCGGCGGACGCTGCGATGCAGCAGTACATTGCCCTTGTCGAGAAACTGAAAGCATCCTGATCAGGGCCTGTCGGCTCGTCCGGCAGGCTGGTTCAACCGGGGAAGTTTTCGTCGAAGTATCGGTGGATCGCACGTTCGATTGCTGGTTTGACCGCGAAGAGCAGGAGCCCGAGACGGATGTTGAGGGCTACTTCCCTTTCGTTGAGAGACAGTTCGCCGGCAACGCCCGGCCGCTTGAAGCGCATCCGGTCCCCGTCCCAGGCGTAGTCGAGGTCGAACTCTTCCCCTAATTCGCCGGCCATGTGTTCGGCTGCGGCCCGCGCTTCGGCGAGGCTCTTGCCATGCTGGCGGCGAATGATGATATCGCTCATGTGAGAGTTCCTTTGATGTCAGCCGATTTCGGCACAGAGTGAACGGAAAACCGCATAGCGGCGCGGGTCGATGGTACCGTGCTCGACGGCGGCAAGGATGCTGCAGTCGGGTTCGCGGTGGTGCTGGCAATTGCGAAATCGGCATTGGCCGAGCAGCGGTCGCATTTCGAGAAAGGCCTGGGCAATGTCCTCGGACGAGAGATGGCGCAGGCCGAATGCCATCAGTCCTGGCGAGTCAATCAGCGCGGCGCCCGTACTGGGGTGATAGAGGCAGGCATGCGTGGTGGTGTGCTTGCCGGCGTTGAGCGCCTGCGAAAATTCTCGGGTGGGTGCACAGGCCTCGGGGATCAGGGCATTGATCAGGGTCGATTTGCCCATCCCGGATTGGCCAATCAGCAGGCTGGTATGGTCGGCCAGGTACGGCAACAGGCGTTCGCCATCGTTGCGCGCAGAGAGCTTCAGAACCCGATAACCGAGTTTCTCGTACGGCAGCAGGGTCGCCGAAGCTGCCGGTACCCGTTCACCGAGGTCGCACTTGTTGAGAACGATCAGAACCTGGATGTCCTGACTTTCGGCGGCGACGATGCAGCGTGTGATCAAATCGTCCGAAAACGGCGGTTCGGTGGCGACGACGATGATGATTTGTGTCACATTGGCAGCGATCAGTTTTTGCTTGTAGTGGTCCGAGCGATAGAGCAGCGTTCGCCGCGGTTCAAGCGTGGCGATTACGCCCTGGTCGGCGCTCGTTCGCTGCACCTTGACCTGGTCACCGCAGACCAGTTCGCTCTTTTTGCCACGAGGAACGCAGAGCAGCGTCTCGCCATCGCTCAGCTCGACCCGGTACTGCCGCCCGTAAGCGGCGATGACGCTGCCGGCCAGTCTCAAATTCGTGCCAGTGCTTCGATCTTGGCTGCGCAGATGAAATCGTTACGCGACAGGCCGGCAACATCGTGCGTGCTGTAGCCGACCCGGACACGGCCGTAGCCGACTTCGAGGTCAGGATGATGGTTCTCTCGTTCAGCGAGACCTGCGACGGTGTTGACGAATAGCAGGGTGGCCGCGTAGCTG
This sequence comes from Candidatus Accumulibacter contiguus, assembly GCF_012940005.1. GTDB lineage: Bacteria > Pseudomonadota > Gammaproteobacteria > Burkholderiales > Rhodocyclaceae > Accumulibacter > Accumulibacter contiguus. The sequence continues at coordinate 93,902 of NZ_SPMX01000010.1, forward strand.
GCAAAGGTGAACTCCTTATGGAGCAGACCGGGCTCGGCAATCTGCCAGCCTGGCAGGTCGGCCAGCAAGGCCGAGGCCTGTGCAGGATCCAGCGCGTGTTCGCTGCCGCGTAGCGGCCGGCAATGTTCGAGAGCAAGTTCGGTGAGCATGGGATCCTCCTGTTTTCTGCTTAGGCGTCCTGCAGGCGGGCGATGCGCAGGGCGGCGGGTGGGTGTGAATCGTAGAACAAGGAGTGTAGTGGGTCAGGGGTCAATGTCGCGGCATTGTCTTCGTACATCTTGACCAGTGCGGCCACCAGATCGCTTGCCGAAGCGTGGGCCGCTGCGTAGCGGTCCGCCTGGAATTCGTCGCGACGCGAGAGGAGACTGAGCAGCGGTGTCAGCAGAAAAGCAAAAACCGGTGCGGCGAGAAAGAAAAGGAGCAGCCCAAGGGCCGTGTTCTGGCTCGTCAGACCGAGACCGTTGAAGAACCAGCGAGCATCGATCAGTTGCCCGAGGATGGCGAGAAAGCCGAGCGACATGACGAAGAGCATGCCGATCCGCTTGTGCACGTGCCGGTGTTTGAAGTGGCCCAGTTCGTGCGCCAGCACGGCTTCGACCTCAACGGCCTGCAGGCGGCCGAGCAAGGTGTCGAAGAAGACGATGCGCTTGCTCTTGCCGAAACCGGTGAAGTAGGCGTTGCCATGGCTCGACCGCTTCGATCCGTCCATCACGAAGAGGCCCGAACTGGCGAAGCCGCAGCGTGCCAGCAGTGCCTCGACGCGCGCTCGGAGTTGGGCATCGTCGAGCGGGGCGAACTTGTTGAATAGCGGCGCGATCCAGGTCGGATAGACGAACAGGAAGAGCAGGTTGAAAGCGCACCAGAAGAGCCACACGTAGAGCCACCACAGTTCTCCCATTCTCGCCATCAGCCAGAGCACGGCGAGCAGCACCGGCGTGCCGATGACGATGGCCAGGCTGGCCTGCTTCAGCAGATCCGCGAGAAAGATTCGGAGGGTCATGCGGTTGAAGGCAAATTCTTCTTCTATGACAAATTGGTGATACAGGCTGAGCGGCAGATCAACGATGGCGGAAATCAGCAGGACGCTGAAGATCAGTGCGACCCCGTAGGCAGGCCATCGAGTCGTGCTGACCAGAAATCATGCAGTGTCTGCAAGCCGCCACCGAGCGTGAAGGCGAGCAGCATCGCCACCTCGACGGCCAGGCCGACCCTGCTGAAGCGGCTGCGTGCCACGGTATAGTCGGCGGCCTTCTGATGAGTCTTGAGATCGACACGATCAGCAAAGTTTTCGGGCACGCGGCCACGATGCGCCATGACATGCGCAATTTGCCGCTGCGCCAGCCAGAGACGCAAGGCGCACATCACCAACAAGGCGGCAAGAAAGGCGAGGGAGAAGGTATTGAACATAGGCCTGTGACACAATGGAGGTTTTACGGTTCAGATGGATTATATGACACAGGCTGCCTCCTACCTCGTTTGGCTGGACATGGAAATGACCGGTCTGGCTCCTGACCGCGACCGCATCATCGAACTGGCGATGGTGGTCACCGACAGCCAGTTGACGACCATCGCCGAATCAACGGTGTGGAGCATACACCAGGAGGATGCCTGCCTCGATGCGATGGACGAATGGAACCGGAAGACGCACGCCCGCTCCGGGCTGCTTGATCGGGTCCGGGCGTCGGCACTCGACGAGACGGCTGTCGAGGCGGCCGCGCTGGAATTCATGCGGGCTTATGTTCCCCAGGGAGTCAGCCCGATGTGCGGCAACTCGATCGGCCAGGATCGTCGCTTCATGGCAAGGTACATGCCACGTCTTGAGGCCTGGTTTCATTATCGCAACCTGGATGTCAGCACCCTCAAGGAACTCTGTCGACGCTGGAAACCCGAGGTTGCAAAAGGTTTTGTCAAGCGCTCCGAGCACACCGCGCTCGCTGATATCCGCGAGTCGATTGAAGAGTTGAAGTACTATCGTGAGCATTTCATCAGGCTCTGAGGAAGTCGGCTGGTCAGCGGCGCCGCTCGCCTACCTGCCGGGCGGCTGGCCTTTCTTGAGGTCGCGCCGATAGAGGTGCAGTTTGTCGACGTTCCGACGCTCGGCGGGACGACCGCCTTCCCAGACCTTTCGCCAGCCACCGACTGCCGGGGCGCTGCCATCCTTGGGTGCGCCATGGATGAGCAGCCAGTCACACTTTTTGCCGTCCGCGGAGTTTGCCGCAAGCGTGCGAATACCGTCGAAGTAGTCCAGTGAGGCGACGATCGAATCGGCGAGGTTGGCACCGGCAATGCAGTTGCGCGTCTCGGGGAGTGCCTTGGCCAGGGACACCGATACCTGACGGTAAGTCTTGCCGTAGTCGATCCAGGGCATCCAGAGCGTCACGATCAGCAGCCAGAACAGGGTCAGACCAGCCATCCAGTGCATGATTCCGCGCATTGGCGAACGCGGGCTGGTGACAATCAGCCAGCACCAGACCAGCGTTCCAAGAATGGCGATACTGGCGCCAAGGAGGCTGAAGTGCCCCACGAATCCCGGCTCAAGTCGAACGGCCAGACGCGCCAGCCTTTCCGGCCAGCCGAAGACCATTGCGCACCAGCCAATCCAGGCCAGCAGGGCAAGGAGACTGAAGGTGATCATGCCAAACCAGTCAAAAGCATTCGCCGCGCCACGTCGCAGCGAAGCGACGCCCGGAACGGCCAGCAGAACCAGTGGCGGCAGCAGCAGCAAGGCTGGCGCACTGCGTGCCCCAAGGCAGATGCCGACCACCAGCAGTGCAACCATGAAAGCGAACATCGGCAAGGCCAGCGGGGTCGTTGCCCATTGGCGCCGCTTTGCCCAGAGTGCCCAGCAGGCGAGAGGGGAGGCTGGCCATGCGTACCACGGGAGCATCAGCAGAAGGCGTTGTATATTCAGCAGGGGTTGCGTGTTGCCGCCGAGTTGGTTTAGCTCGCCCTGCGAGAAGGCGGCGAGGTACTCGGGCGAGGTCGCGAACAAGGCAGCCAGCCATCCTCCGGCAAGCGCACAGGCAAGCAGCAGCGAGCCAAGCAGCAGCAGCGCTGAACGTTGGCGATGGTCGGATCGCCAGACCACAAACGCTGCCACCGGCAACAGCGGCAGCATCGCTGCCAGGCCGTTGGCGAGAAACCCCAGTCCTAGTGCCGAGCCGAACCAGGAAGCGCCTCGCAACGGCCGCCTGTCAAGCTGTGTCAGTCCCCAGTAGGCGGCGGTGTGCGCCGTCAGCGTCGCCAGCATGGGCTGTGCTTCATGCGCGTGGAACAGGAAGCCAATGCTGCCGGCAAGCAGCAGCGGCGCTGCCGGTGCTTGCTCGCGACCGTGCAGTTCGCGTGCGGCGAGGTGAATGAAGCCGAGGGCGAGCAGCGTGAATACTCCGCTGGCCAGTCGCGTCGCCTCATGTACCGGCAAGAGCCAGGACAACAGTCGACTGCCGGCGGCCGCCACCCAGTAGTAGAGGGGCGCGTCAGGGTAAGGGCGACCCGCAAGGCCTGGCGTCAGCCAGTTCCCGTTCGCGACCATGTCATGGACGACGCCGATCGTGACTGCGTCATCATTTTTCCAGGGGTCGTGACCGATCAGCCCCGTGCAAATATAGAGGGCGAGGAGAACCGCCAGAGTCCAGCCGCTGGGCGGCAATGGAATCCCCCGGAAGCGTGCATGCTCCGCTTGCACCGGCATATGGAAAGGCGTGCTGATCGTAGTGCCGAAAGCGGCTCTTGACGGAAACGAAAAAGGCAGCCGCGGGGCTGCCTTTTGCTGTCGAGCCCGCTGTTCGACCTAAGCCGGCTTGCGCATCGCGCCGTACTTCTGGTTGAACTTTTCGACGCGGCCAGCCGTATCGATGATCTTCTGTTTGCCAGTGTAGAAAGGATGACAGGCCGAGCACACCTCGACATGCAGCGCTTTCTTCATCGTCGACCGGGTGGTGAAGGTGTTGCCGCAGGAGCAGGTCACCGCGATTTCACCGTAGGCAGGATGGATGTTGTCTTTCATCTGGTGCTATTCCTGTAGGTTAAAACTGTTGTTCTGCCGCAATCAGGCGACAATTCGAGCGTGAGGCATTGAGAAAGGCGGTCATTATCGGCGATTTCTCCACTATCTGCAATCCGGCATCGGCGGGTGCAGGTCAACAAACCTTGGCCCGGCGGCTTCGTGAGCGCGTCTGCTGACCGATCAGCGGCGCATGGAGTCGAAGAATTCGGCGTTGTTCTTGGTGGCCTTGATCTTGTCCAGGAGAAACTCCATCGCTTCAAGGTCGTCCATGTTGTATAGCAGCTTGCGCAGGATCCACATCTTTTGCAGAACATCCGGTTTGAGCAGAAGTTCTTCGCGGCGGGTGCCGGAGCGATTGACATTGATCGCCGGATACACGCGTTTCTCTGCCATGCGGCGGTCCAGGTGGATTTCCATGTTGCCGGTGCCCTTGAACTCTTCGTAGATGACGTCGTCCATGCGGCTGCCGGTGTCGATCAGCGCGGTGGCAATGATGGTCAGCGAGCCGCCTTCCTCGATGTTGCGGGCAGCACCAAAGAATCGCTTTGGCTTCTGCAGGGCATTGGCATCGACGCCGCCGGTCAGCACTTTGCCGGATGCCGGCTGAACGGTGTTGTAGGCACGTGCCAGGCGCGTGATCGAGTCGAGGAGAATGACCACGTCCCGCTTGTGTTCGACCAGACGCTTGGCTTTTTCGATGACCATCTCGGCAACCTGCACGTGGCGCGTCGCAGGCTCGTCGAAAGTCGAGGCAACGACTTCACCGCGTACCGAGCGAGTCATCTCGGTGACCTCCTCGGGGCGTTCATCGATCAACAGGACGATCACCGTGACATCCGGGTGGTTGGTGGTGATCGCATGCGCAATATGCTGCATCATCACCGTCTTGCCGCTCTTCGGACTGGCCACCAGCAGACCGCGTTGCCCCTTGCCGATGGGCGCGATGATGTCGATGATGCGACTGGTGATATTTTCTTCGCCGCGGATGTCACGCTCGAGTTTCAGATGTTCAGCCGGGTGTAAGGGCGTCAGGTTTTCGAAGAGAATCTTGTTCTTCGATGCCTCGGGCACCTCACCGTTGATCTTGTCGACCTTGACCAGGGCAAAGTAGCGTTCCCCATCCTTCGGTGTGCGGATTTCACCCTCGATGGTGTCGCCGGTATGCAGATTGAAGCGCCTGATCTGGCTCGGGCTGACGTAGATGTCGTCGGTACTGGCCAGATACGAAGTATCGGGAGAACGCAGAAAGCCGAAACCATCAGACAGCGTTTCCAGCGTGCCGTCGCCAAAAATGCTTTCACCCTTCCTGGCCTGATTCTTGAGCAGCGCGAAGATCAGTTCGTGCTTGCGCAGTCGGTTGGCGCCTTCGACGTCGTTGGTGATCGCCATGTCAAGAAGCTGGCTTACATGGAGTGCTTTGAGTTCGGATAGGTGCATGTGCTGGAGACGAAGATGGGGAATAAACGCGCGGCGCGCCGCCGCAAATGCGATGCGCGTCTAACGGAGTGCCGTGGGATCGGCAGGGGTACTGCAAAAGGGAGAGGACGCCTGAAGGTTCTATGCGGATTTGTGGATTGCTACGGGCCAGCGGCTGCACCCAGCGAACCTTCAGAGCGTGAGGATAGCGACTTCAGAGGTTGCTGTCAATGAAGGTGATCAGCTGCGACCTGGAAAGGGCGCCGACCTTGGTGGCTTCAACGTTGCCATTTTTGAACAACATCAGCGTCGGGATGCCACGGATGCCAAAACTGGCGGGAGTCTTTTGATTGTCGTCGATGTTCAACTTGACGACTTTCAGGCGGCCAGCATAGTCAGTGGCGATGTCGTCAAGGATTGGCGCAATCATCTTGCATGGACCGCACCATTCGGCCCAGTAATCAACAAGAACAGGTTCGTCCGACTGAAGAACATCGGTGTTGAAGCTGTCGTCCGTAACGTGATGGATGTGTTCGCTCATGAAAAAGCCTCTTGCGTGATCTGGGATAGGGTACCTAGTGGAAGTGGGGCGCATGGCGAGTTGAGCCTTATTGGCTGGCCAGCTTTCCAATGCTAGCGAAAAAACCTCGCCAAGGGAAGCCGTAGACCTGTGTCGTAGCCGTCAAATCAGTTATAGTTCCATTCGTCTCAACTTGCGGAAGCGCGACGATGACGTACGTTGTTACCGAGAATTGTATCAAGTGTAAATATACCGACTGCGTTGATGTATGTCCTGTGGACTGCTTCCACGAGGGTCCGAATTTTCTGGTAATCGACCCTGACGAGTGCATCGATTGCACCCTGTGTGTCCCCGAGTGCCCGGCAGAGGCCATTTTTGCCGAGGACGATGTGCCGGAAGCGCAGCGCAGGTTCATCATGATCAATGCTGAACTGGCCAAGGCATGGCCGGTCATCGTCGAGCGCACGGAACCCCTGGCCGACGCCGACGAGTGGAACCACAAGCCGGACAAGCTGAAGTACCTGCAGCGTTCCTAGTACAAACCACAGCCTACGCTTGCTGCCGCTGCAGCGCAGGCGTACGGCAGACCAGAAAAAACTGGCAATGGAAACACGAGTTTTCCGATAAGAATGTCACAAAGGAGGAGGGCAGTTGGAAAAGATTTGGTTGAAGAGCTATCAGAAGGGAGTTCCTGCCGAGATTGAATTAAACGAATTTCAGTCGCTGGGCGAACTCTTCGAAAAAAAGCGTTGCACAGTATCGCGACCGCGTGGCCTATATCAACATGGGTGCCCAGATCACCTACGGTGAACTGGACAAGTGGTCACGGGATTTCGCCGCCTATCTGCAATCGGTCCTCAAGCTGCCCCAGGGCGCCCGCGTGGCGCTGATGATGCCGAACTTACTCCAGTATCCGGTTTGTATCTTCGGTGCCTTGCGTGCGGGTTACGTGGTGGTGAACGTCAACCCGCTGTACACGCCGCGAGAACTTGAACATCAGCTCAAGGATTCGGGAGCCGAGGTCATCGTGATTGTCGAAAATTTTGCGTTCACGCTGGAGCAGGTGCTGGCCAGGACGCCACTCAAGCACATCGTGGTGGCTCGTCTTGGCGACATGCTCGGTTTTCCGAAAGGCGCTGTCGTCAACTTTGTCGTCAAGTACGTCAAGAAGATGGTTCCGGCTTGGAGTCTGCCGCGCGCAGTCAATTTCCAGGCTGCGCTCGCCAAGGGTGCTGCAGCGGAGTTGAAATCGGTGACCGTCACACAGGAAGACCTGGCTTTTCTGCAGTATACGGGTGGAACGACCGGCCTCTCGAAAGGGGCCATGCTGATTCATCGCAACATCCTGGCGAATCTGGCGCAGGCGCACGCCTGGATCAAGCCGGCGCTGGGTGACGAGCAACACATGGTGGTCACTGCGCTGCCGCTCTACCATATCTTTGCGTTGACGGCGAATTGCTTCACTTTTTTCAAGATTGGTGCCAGCAACCTGCTGATTACCAATCCCCGTGATATTCCGGGTTTCGTGGCGGAGATGGGCAAGTATCCATTCACGGTGCTCACCGGTGTCAACACCCTGTTCAATGCACTGCTGCACAATGATGCCTTTTGCGCGCTCGACTTCAGCAAGCTGAAAGTCACGCTTGGTGGCGGCATGGCTGTGCAGAAAGCGGTGGCGGAGAAGTGGAAGCAGGTCACCGGCAAGCCGCTGATCGAGGCCTATGGTCTGACCGAAACGTCACCGGCGGCGACCATCAACCCGCTCGATATTCCCGAGTATACCGGCGCCATTGGCTTGCCGATATCTTCCACCGAAGTGGCGATTCGCAACGATGCGGGCGCCGACGTTCCATTGGGTGAGCGCGGTGAACTCTGCGTCCGTGGTCCGCAGGTGATGAAGGGCTATTACAATCGTCCTGAAGAGACGGCCAAGGTGATCAGCCCGGACGGTTTTCTGTTGACCGGTGACATTGCGGTGATGGAGCCAACGGGCTTCGTCCGTATCGTCGACCGCAAGAAGGACATGATTCTGGTCTCCGGTTTCAATGTGTACCCGAACGAGGTCGAGGATGTGGTCGCACTGCATCCGGGCGTACTGGAAGTGGCGGCTGTCGGCGTACCGCATGACAAATCCGGGGAGGCGGTGAAGATCTTCGTCGTCAAGAAGGAACCGACACTGACCGCCGAGGCGCTGATCGCCCATTGCCGGGAACACCTGACCGGTTACAAGGTGCCGAGCCAGGTCGAATTCCGGACCGAACTGCCGAAGACCAATGTCGGCAAGATCCTGCGCCGCGAACTGCGCGACGAGGCGATCAGGAAGGCCTGATTGGCGAGTCCCGGATCTCTGCGCAATCAAGCCCCATCAGCAGCCACCATCAATCCTTCGCGGCGTACTGCTGGAGTACTTCGGTGGTTACCGGGTGCTTGTTCTGTGAGGCGTAGAAGAGGGGCGTCTTGCCGTTCTTGTCCTTCGCTTTCGGGTCGGCGCCGCGTTCGATGAGAACGCGTGATACCTTGGGCTGGCCGGTCGCGGCGGCCAGATGGAGCGGCGTTTGCCCGGTGTCGGTGGTTGCACTGACATCGGCCTTTCTTTCGAGTAGCAGTTCCACTTCGTACCGGCCACCCGCAAGCACCGCCGCGTGCAGCGGCGTCATGCCCACGCGGTCCCTGGCGTCGATCTTCGCGCCGCTCGTGAGCAGAAGTTCCGAGGCTTTGGTGCGTCCGTAAAAGGCCGCCATGTGGAGTGGGGTTCTGCCCAGGGCGTCGGTCACATTGACTTCGGCTCCGGCTTCCAGCAAAGCTTTGATCTCCACCAGATCGCCACGTATGGCGGCCTTTGCCAGTGGAGAAGCAGCGGTCGGGACATCCTCGACCTTGTTTGCACCAGGCGGTTCCGCTTTCACGGTGGCACTATTCTCGGGCCCCTGGCTACATGCGCCGAGGGACAGCAAGAGCACGGCAAGGGCAAGCAGCATGGTGCCAGATGGAACTGTATTCATTTGAGATATTCTCCTGCAGGAACGAAGCCGCTGCTCACTTTAGCCCAATTTCCAGTAAAGTGCTGCGCTTCTTGCCCAGAACAGTTGTCAACGGTCATGGCTTTTCCGGGTACCACCGATCATGGAAGTAATGCCCGTTTCCCTCTCCCCCGACCCATCCCCACGAGGGGGAGGGGAGATTCGTGAGTCGCTGATGCGACGTATACATGAATCCGAAGGAGTATTTCATGTTGATGCATACGGATCGTTCCGTCTTGTTGCTCGTCGATTTGCAGGAGCGTCTGCAGCCGGCGATCGACGCCGCCGAACTGGTGCTTGAAGCCAGCGTGTGGCTGACCAGGGTGGCCCAGCGGCTGGGAGTGCCGGTGATCTGCACCGAGCAGTATCCACAAGGCCTGGGACCAACGATGCCTGCGCTACGGTGCTTGTTGCCGGACGCATGCATCGTTGAGAAGATTCAGTTCTCGGCGGTTCCCGAGGGAGGGTTGTTCAAGGCACCGGGTGGCGACCGCGCACAGTTCGTGGTGGCCGGCACCGAAGCGCATGTCTGCGTTCAGCAGACGGTGCTCGATCTGCTCGCCGCTGGCCGACGCGTTTTCGTTGTCGAGGAGGCGGTCGGATCGCGGCGAAATGCGGACAAGGCACTGGCGCTGGAACGGATGCGTGCTCATGGTGCCGACATCGTTTCGCGCGAAATGGTCGTTTTCGAGTGGCTGCGGCAGGCCGGTAGCGATCTTTTTCGCCAGATCAGTCGCGAGTTCATCCGCTGAGCAGGGTGCCGCCGTCATCTTGGTGACTTGTCCGAGAAGCCGTCCGGTTTGAGAGCAACGGCATTTTCCGCTACAATCTGGATTTCCCGCTGCAGTTATCTCCATGACCAAATACGTATTCGTTACTGGCGGCGTGGTTTCATCGCTGGGTAAGGGTATCGCAGCCGCATCCCTGGGAGCGATCCTCGAATCGCGCGGCATCCGAGTCACCCATCTCAAGCTCGACCCCTATATCAACGTTGATCCCGGAACGATGAGTCCGTTTCAGCACGGTGAGGTCTTTGTCACCGAAGACGGGGCTGAAACCGACCTCGACCTCGGACATTACGAACGCTTCACCAATGCCAGGATGGAGCGGCGCAACAATTTCACGACCGGCCAGATCTACGACTCGGTAATCAAGAAGGAGCGGCGTGGCGAGTATCTCGGCAAGACGGTGCAGGTGATTCCGCACATTACCGACGAGATCAAGGCGCACATCAGGCGCGGCGCCGAGGGTGCCGACCTGGCGATCGTCGAAGTGGGCGGCACGGTCGGCGACATCGAGTCGCTCCCCTTTCTCGAAGCGATCCGCCAGATGGGTCTGCAGGAAGGTCGCAGTAATGCCTGCTACATGCATCTGACGCTGGTACCCTACATCGCCACTGCCGGTGAGCTGAAAACCAAGCCGACACAGCACTCGGTCAAGGAGCTGCGGGAGATCGGCATCCAGCCGGACATCCTGCTCTGTCGCACCGATCGCCCGATTCCGGAAGAAGACAAGCGGAAGATGGCCCTGTTCTGCAACGTGCAGCGCGAAGCCGTGATCGAGGCGCGGGATGCGGATTCGATTTACAAGATTCCGGCCATGTTGCATGACCAGATGCTCGACGAGATCGTCTGCCACAAACTCGGGATTCTCGCCAAGGCGGCTGATCTGACGGTTTGGAAAACGATCGTACACGCGCTGGAACACCCTGAGCACCAAGTCGACGTGGCTTTTGTCGGCAAGTACGTGGACCTGACCGAATCGTACAAGTCGCTGACCGAAGCGCTGATACATGCAGGCATTGCGACGCGCAGCAAGGTCAAGGTCAGCTACATCGATTCCGAAGAAATCGAGAAGAACGGTTGTGATGTCTTGCAGGGCATGGACGCCATCCTCGTTCCGGGCGGCTTCGGGCGGCGCGGTACCGAGGGCAAGATCGCCGCGATTCGCCATGCTCGCGAGCATGGCATTCCCTTTCTCGGGATCTGTCTCGGCATGCAACTTGCGGTCGTCGAGTTCGCTCGTCACGTGGCCGGCATGAACGGGGCGCACAGCACCGAGTTCGACAGGGATACTCGATATCCGGTGGTGGGTTTGATCACCGAGTGGCAGGATGCCTCGGGACGCCTCGAAAAACGTGACGAAAACTCCGACCTGGGTGGCAGCATGCGTCTGGGTGGTCAGCGTTGCGAGCTTGGCGAAGGCACCATGGCGCGCGCGATCTACGGGCAGGCGGAGATCGTCGAACGTCATCGCCACCGTTACGAGGTCAACAACATGCTGCTTGGTGAACTGGAAGGAAGCGGTCTGGTGGTCGCCGGTCGTGCGCCGGTCACCGATCTGTGTGAAGTCGTCGAGCTGCCGAAAGACGGGCCGAATGCACACCCTTGGTTTCTCGGCTGTCAGTTTCATCCCGAGTTCACTTCTTCGCCGCGCAAGGGGCACCCGCTGTTTACGTCCTTTGTTCAGGCCGCCGTCGCCTACCGGGCGAAGGTATGAAGCTCTGCCACTTCGAAGCCGGACTCGATCAGCCACTGTTCCTGATCGCCGGCCCGTGCACTGCGGAGTCGCTGGATCTGTGCATCGAGGTTGCCGGACGGCTGCAGGAGATCTGTGCCCGGCTTGCGCTGCCGTACATCTTCAAGGCCTCCTATGACAAGGCCAATCGCAGCTCCGGGCAGTCTCCGCGTGGTCCAGGGATCGACCGCGGTCTGCACATCCTCTCGGAAGTGCGGCGTCAGATCGGTACTCCGATCCTGACCGACGTACATCGCGAACCGGACATCGCCGCCGTTGCCGCTGTCGTCGATGTGTTGCAGACGCCAGCCTTTCTCTGTCGCCAGACCGATTTCATCCAGGCCGTTGCCGCCACCGGCAAGCCGGTGAATATCAAGAAAGGACAGTTTCTCGCCCCGGGCGACATGCAGAACGTCGTCGCCAAAGCCAGGGATGCCGCTGTCGGTGTCGATACGATCATGGTTTGCGAGCGCGGCGCTTCCTTTGGTTACAACAACCTGGTTGCGGACATGCGCAGTCTGGCGATCATGCGCGAGAGCGCTGCCCCGGTGGTATTCGATGCCACGCATTCGGTGCAGTTGCCAGGCGGGCAGGGCACCGTTTCCGGTGGACAGCGCGAGTTCGTACCGGTGCTGGCGCGTGCGGCGGTGGCCGTGGGCATCGCCGGGCTGTTCATGGAAACGCATCCGCGCCCGGAAATGGCGCTTTCCGATGGGCCGAACAGTTGGCCCCTGAGTCGCATGGAAGGCCTGTTGACGACGCTGGTTGCGCTTGATCGCCTGGTCAAGGCGAACCGTCTGGATGAACTCCAGTCCACGAATCCCCGGCAGCCAGAGTCACGCGCCGCCATGCGGCCGCAATGAACCTCCGGGGATTGCCGGATTGCCTCTCTTTAACATTATGAATAAAAAGGAAAGATCATGAGCTCTGTGGTTGATGTCGTCGCCCGTGAGGTGCTCGATTCGCGCGGCAACCCGACCGTCGAATGTGACGTACTGCTCGAATCCGGTGTCATGGGGCGTGCTGCGGTGCCTTCCGGGGCATCGACCGGATCACGTGAAGCCATTGAACTGCGCGATGGCGATGCCGCCCGCTATCTGGGCAAAGGCGTTCTGCAGGCCGTCGAGAATGTGAACACCGAAATTTCCGAGGCGATCATCGGCCTCGATGCCCAGGAACAGGCGTTCATTGATCAGACACTGATTCATCTTGACGGTACCGACAACAAGGCACGTCTTGGTGCCAACGCCATGCTGGCGGTTTCGATCGCGGTGGCCAAGGCTGCTGCCGAGGAATCGGGTCTGCCGCTTTACCGCTATTTCGGCGGTTCCGGGCCGATGCAGATGCCGGTACCGATGATGAACATCATCAACGGTGGGGAACACGCCAACAACAGTCTCGATTTCCAGGAGTTCATGATTCTGCCGGTGAGTCAGAACTCGTTTCGCGAAGCCCTGCGCTGTGGTGCCGAAGTTTTTCACGCGCTGAAGAAGCTGTTGCACAAGAAAGGCTTCTCGACCGCCGTTGGCGATGAGGGGGGATTCGCGCCCAACCTCGGCAGCCATGCCGAAGCCTTGCAACTGATCATCCAGGCGATCGAGAACGCCAGTTATTGTCCCGGCGAAGACGTGCTGATCGGTATCGACTGCGCGGCCTCCGGGTTATACCGGGATGGTCGCTATCATCTGGCCGGCGAGAGCCTGCAGTTGAACTCGCACGAACTGGTCGATTATCTGGCCAATCTGGCCGACCGCTTCCCGATCGTCTCGATCGAGGACGGTATGGCTGAAAACGACTGGGATGGCTGGAAAGTGCTCACCGGGCGCCTGGGCAAAAGCGTACAGATTGTCGGCGACGACGTCTTCGTGACCAATACCCGGATTTTCAAGGAAGGCATCAAGCAGGGCATCGCCAACTCGATCCTGATCAAGATCAATCAGATCGGCACGCTCTCGGAGACCTTTGCGGCCATCGAAATGGCCAAGCGCGCTGCTTACACGGCGGTGATTTCTCACCGCTCCGGCGAAACCGAAGACAGCACCATTGCCGACATCGCCGTCGGCATGAATGCCCTGCAAATCAAGACGGGTTCGCTGTCACGTTCCGATCGCATCGCCAAATACAACCAGTTGCTGCGCATCGAGGAGGACCTCGGGGACACCGCAGGCTATCCGGGTCGTGATGCCTTCTACAATCTGTCGTGACGGACTGAATTCGACATCCGCTACCGTGCGCTTGCTGGCTGTCATCCTGCTGGTGCTGATTGCCCTGCTGCAGCATCCGCTGTGGCTGGGCAAGGGCGGCTGGTTGCGAGTGTGGGATGTCGATCGGCAGCTTCAGCAACAGAAGGAAAGCAACGGCAAGCTGGAGATGCGCAACGCCGGGCTGGATGCCGAAGTACGTGATCTCAAGCAGGGTTACGATGCGATCGAGGAGCGTGCGCGCTTCGAACTCGGGATGGTCAAGCAGGATGAAGTTTTTGTCCAGATCCCCGACAAGCCTGCGAGCGAGAAGACCGTGGCGCCGGCTGCCGAGAAACCCACCATTGCAACCGCCCCGGCACGACCGGCAAAACGCTAGCCGCCAGTCCTGCCCGACAGGAGTCTCTGTACCGCTTATTCCGGGAGTTCAATCTGGCCCGCGACGCTGGCGGTGACCAGGGTCTCGCCGGCTTCGATCGGCATCGCTGCTGCCTCGGCCGAGGCCAGCGATGCCGCGCGCAGCATTGGCAGCGGTGGTGTGCGGCCACTGCTGTTGATGGCCAGGTGCTTGATCCGGTAAGGCTTGCCCAAAGCGTCGGCGATCAGCCTGGCGCGGGCCTTGAAGGCCGTGATGGCTTCGAGCGTGGCTTCGTTTTCGGCTTTTTTTCGGGTTTCCGGTGCTGGCAGCATGCTCAGGCTGGCAACGCCCAGCGACGCCTGGAGCTTGCCCAGCAACTCGGAGAGCGCGGCCGGATCAGAGCACTCCAGCGTGAGATCGGAGCGCATCCGCCAGCTTTCGATCTTGCCGCCCTTGGCGTAGACCGGATAGGTGTAAGTGGCACCGCTCTGGGTCCTGACGTTGCTGTACCCGCGTGCGGTCTTCAGACCGTCGGCGATCAGTCCGTTTACTCGTTTCGCCAGTTCGCTCGGCGTTGCGCCGGCCGCTTCGGCAAAGACCGTTGCGCGTGCCAGGTCGTTGGCGGCGGGTCGGCTGGCTTCGGCCGCCAGGTCGATGCTCGTGCCACTGCCGGGAGCTGCCGGTGCCGGTAGGGCGACCAGCAAGGCGAGCAGGGGCAGGGTGTGCAGCAAAGGTCGAAATCGCTTCATGTGGGTCTCCGGGTTTGCTGTGTTCGAGAATGACGAGTATCCTGCAGAACCTCGTGCAGGATCGGGAAATCGTTGCGCGGGAGCGACTGCCTCAGGCAGGGCTTATTGTAGCGGGATTCGGGCATCGCTTTCTTGTAGTCAGACGGCAGAAGCTTGGTTAGAATCTGCGTCACCCGCTCGCTTGTGTGCGATCGGGAAGGGTCTTTGAGGGGGCACCATGCTGAAAGCAGGACAGGCAGCTCCGATGTTCGTCCTCCCCGATGCGGATATGGAACTCATCGATATTGCCCAGTTTCAGGGTAAAAACAATATCATTCTCTTTTTCTATCCGAGAGATGACGCGCCGTGCTGTACGCTGCAGGCTACCGATTTCTCCGATCATGAGGACGAATTCGCGCGGCTGGACTGCCTGATCATCGGCATCAGCCGTGACGACTGCATCAAACACGCAGAGTTCCGGGACAAGCATGGTATTTCCGTGTGTCTCCTTTCGGATGCCGAGGGTTCGGCGTGCAAACAGTACGGTGTCTGGCAGGCGAAAGAGGTGAATGGGGTCAAGAAGCACGGCATCGTTCGCTCGACTTTTGTCATCGACAAACAAGGTGTTCTCCGTTTTGCGTCTTATGGAGTGAATGCCAAAGGCCACGCGCTTGAAATGCTGCGCACGGTTAAGGAACTCAAGCAATGAATATGCAAGTTGCAAAGAATATGGTGGTCACCCTGGATTATAACGTCACCGATGTGGACGGGCAGCTGGTGGATGCGGGTCAGGAGCCGCTGGTCTATTTGCACGGCGGTTACGATGACATTTTCCCGATGATCGAAGAAGCCATGCACGGCAAGCGGATTGGCGAGTCGGTGGTGGTGAAAATGCAGCCCGACGATGCCTTCGGCGAGTACGATGCTGAACTGGTCCAGCTCGAGTCACGCAGTCAGTTTCCCCAGGAACTGCAGGTTGGCATGCAGTTTGAAGGGGTACCGGAGGGTGTCGACGACGAAGATGAAGACGATGAAGTGCTGATTTACCGGGTGACCGAAATCGCCGACGACAAGGTCGTGCTCGATGCCAACCATCCCTTGGCCGGCATGGCCCTGGTGTTCACCTGTACCGTCACCGCTGTCCGCCCGGCCACTGCCGAAGAAATCAGCCATGGGCATACGCACGACGACAGTTGCGAAGACGAGGAATGACCGCCCTGCAAAGTGTCATCGGCACTTGCCGAGTCATTCCCGGTGTGCCGGGCGATCGCCCGCACACCAGGTCTAGCGCAGCAGCTTGCCGGCGCGATTGAGGATGGTGATGTCGACGAAGCGCGAGCCGGCGTGCCTCTTGGGGGAAAAGCTGATGAAGACGCCACCGGCGTCATAGTTCTTGAGCGCTTCAAGGGTGTCGCGCAGCTTCTTGCGAGTCGGGTTCGGGCCGGCACGGCGAAGTGCTTCGCCGAGGACCATGGCGCCAAGGTAGCCTTCAACGAAGGTATGGTTGAGCGTCACGTCCCTGGGTTTGAACTTCGCGAAATTGTTCTGGATTTCCCGGATCAGGGCAACGGTATGACTGTTCGGATCCGGAACGACTTGTGTGAGTGCCAGTCCTTCCGCCTTGTTGGCGCCAATTCGCTGCACGACCTGCGCCGCATCGGTTGTCGAAAGCGCGACATGCTGGGCGAGGCTTCCTGCTTCGCGCGACTGTTTCAGGAACTCGGCGCTGGCCGCGGTATTGGCAATCAGGATTACCGCCTGTGGTTTCGCGGCGGCAATGATCTTGACGGCGGCAGCGACGTCGGTCGTGTTTTTCGCGTAGGCTCCTTTGGCTACCAGGGTGCCGCCGGCATTCTTGATGAGCTGTTCGGCGCTCTGCAGTACGTCCTTGCCGAAAGGGTCGTCCTGATAGAAGACGGCAATGCGGATATAGCCGGTGGTGATGTACTGGTCGGTGATTTTCCCGACTTCTTCTGCGTAGCTGGCGCGGGTCATGAACAGAAACGGGTCGTTCCTGCGCACCAGCGATTCGCTGCCGGTGCGCACGGCGACCAATGGAATGCCGGCTTCACTGAGGATATTCTGGTCGAGAATGGCCTCGACGTTGCCAGTGCCGACGAAGCCGATGAATGCCAGGGGTTGCGACTCCTTGATCATCTCGCGAGCCAGCCGAACCGTCTCCTCGCTTTTGTAGCCGTCATCCTTCGAGAGCAGTCGAATCCTGGCCCCGTGGATGCCGCCTTCGGCGTTGACCGCGTCGAAATAGAGTTGCACCCCGGCCCGCATGTGTGTTCCCGTCGGTGCCAGAGGGCCGCTGAAAGCAGCGATCTGGCCGATGACGATGTCGGCAGCGCAGGGCAGCGCCAGGGCGAACAAGATGATCGCCAGGGTAGAGCGAACGAAGGAGATCAGCGGCATGGTCCAGTCCTCCTGATGCGGTTAAGCTCGCCGAGTGTAGGCCTTGTCGCCGCCGCTGTCGACGGCCTTGTTCGCTGCAGCAGTCAGCGCCGGTGGTAGGGGCGCACCTCGAAGCGGAAGAGTTGCGGCAACTGGTCGTCGATGATGACTTTCACCCAGCCCATGACGGGGTAGCCAAAGGTCTCCAGGCGAGTGAAGTTGCTGATCGGCAGCTTTGTCTTCGGATGGCGCAGCGGCTGGTCGATGCGCTGCCAGTGCGTGTCGCCATGCACCAGCAGAACCTGACCAGGGAAAGCCAGGGTCTCCATGCGCAGGGTTTCCAGCAGATCCCGGTAGCCAGCGTGCGTCAGACCGGCCGCGTGGTGCTTGAAGCCCGGGTTGGCCTGCATGACGATGACGATGCCGGCGGCCTGTTCGCGCCGTGCAACGGCAAATCCCTGCTGGAGCCAGTCGATGAGCACGGGATTGCGCGCCAGATATTCGCCGCTGGGCGTGCTTCCCATGCCGAAGTGGTTGTTCGGACCGGGAACGTTGAGCGACAGGAAGAGCACCGGGCCAAGGCGCCAGCGCAGGTGCTCCGGGGTATTAGCCTGCTGTTCGACCGGCAGCGTCTGCCTTCCCAGCGATTGCGGTTCTGCGAAAAACAGCTCGCGCAGCTTCTGCAAGCGTTCGAGTGGGTCGAAGTGACCGGCCGGCAGTTGCCGGCAGTCGGTCCATTCGTTGTCGCCAACGACGTAGAGCAGCGGCACCCGCGACGCAGCGAAGAGTGCGCGACGGTCGCGGAACAACTCGTCGCTGCAGATCGTCCGGCTATCCTTGAAATCGCCGGCATGGACGATCAAGCCGGGGTGCTCATCGGCGATGTCGTCGAGCATGCGCGGCAGTTCGCTGCGTTCGTAAGCGCTGTACGGGGTGTCGCCGATCACTGCGAAGCGCCAGGTTTCGGCGTGTACCGATCCGGCGAGCAACAGGCCAGCGAGCAGCGATGCGCAGGATCCTTGGATCATCAAAGCAGGGATTTGAGTTCGTAGAGGGCGTCGAGCGCCTCGCGGGGGGTCAGTCGATCGGGATCGATCGAACGTAGCCGCTCGATGGCCGGCGGGGTGGGGTGCTCCTGCGCTTCCGCAGCATTGGCCAGTGCCGTGGCAAAGAGATCGGGTTGCAGGGGGTTGATCGAAGCCCGTTGCTCGAACTCGCGCAACTGTCGTCGGGCCGCTTTCAGCACCGCGGAGGGAATTCCCGCCAGCGCCGCGACCTGAATCCCGTAACTCTGGTTGGCCGGGCCTTCCTCGACGGCGTGCAGGAAGACGATGCGCTCGCCGTGCTCGATGGCGTCCAGATGCACATTGGCCAGATCCGGGTACTCGTTCGCCAACAGCGTCAGCTCGAAGTAGTGGGTCGCAAAAAGGGTCAGACAGCGGTTTTTTTCGAGCAGATGGCGACAGATCGCGAAAGCCAGCGCCATGCCGTCGAAGGTCGAGGTACCGCGGCCGACTTCGTCCATCAGTACCAGGCTGTGTTCCGTGGCGTGATGCAGGATGGCTGCCGATTCGATCATTTCGACCATGAATGTCGAACGCCCGGCGGCAAGGTCGTCGGCAGCGCCGATGCGCGTGAAGATCTGGTCGAGCGGGCCGAGAACCGCGCGCGTTGCCGGCACGTAACTGCCGACATGCGCGAGCAGGGCGATCAGCGCGGTCTGGCGCATGTAGGTCGATTTGCCGCCCATGTTCGGGCCTGTGATCAGTAACAGCCGCCGCTCGTCGCCCAGGCGCGTATCGTTGGCAATGAAGCTTTCCCCGCCGCCGATCTGTTCTTCGACGACCGGGTGCCGACCGTCCTCGATCAGCAGTCCCGCCTCGGACGAAAACAAGGGTCGGCAATAGTTGCGCCTTTGCGCGGTATCGGCGAATCCGCTCAGGAGGTCGATGCCGGCGACCGCCTGGGCGATCTGCTGCAACTGCGGCAGATCATCCTGCAGGGTGGCGAGAAGGCCTTCGTAGAGCAGCTTTTCGCGCGCCAGGCCGCGCTCCTGCGCCGACAGGGCCTTGTCTTCGAAGGCCTTGAGCTCCGGTGTCAGGTAGCGCTCGGCGTTTTTCAGGGTCTGCCGGCGGCGATAATCGTCGGGCACCCTGGTGGCGTTGGCGTGGCTGACTTCGATGTAGAAGCCGTGCACGCGGTTGTACTCGACCTTCAGGTTGCCGATGCCCGTGCGCTCGCGTTCGCGCGCCTCGAGCTCAAGCAGAAAAGTGCCGCAGTGGTCGTTGAGGGCGCGCAGTTCGTCGAGATCGGCGTCGAAGCCCTTGGCAATGACGCCACCGTCGCGGATCAGGGCGGCCGGTTCGGGCAGGATGGCGCGACATAAGAGATCGAGGGCGGCATCCGGGGTGGCCAGTTGCGCATGCAATTCGGCGAGCAGTGGCGCTGCTGCCGCCGCGATCGAAAGCATTGCCGCCAGCGGCGCGCGCAGTTCGTGCAGGCGCTGCAGGCTGTCGCGCAGGCTTGACAGGTCGCGCGGCCGAGCGCTGCAGAGCGCGATCCGGCCGGCGATACGTTCGATGTCGGCAAAGCCGCGTAGCGCTTGCCGCAATGCATGCAGGGTACGGCCATCGTCGTCGAGCAGCATCGCAATTGCAGCGTGGCGGGCGGCCGGGATGGTCGGGTCACGCCAGGGGTGGTGCAGTGCATGCCGCAACAGACGCGCGCCCATTGCGGTGACGCAGTTGTCGAGCAGGCTGCACAGCGTTGGCGCCGGCTGGCCACGCAGGGTCTCGGTGAGTTCGAGATTGCGTCGCGTCGCCGTGTCGAGCCCGAGGAAGGTGGCATCGCGTTCGACGATCAGCGCCCGCAGGTGTGGCAGGGCACGCGTCTGGGTGGCCTTGGCATAGCGCAACAGTGCGCCGGCGGCGGCGATGGCCGGACGCAGGGCGTCGGCACCGAAACCGGCCAGCGAGCGGGTGGCGAAGTGCGTACAGAGTTCGCGGCGTGCGGCCTCGACGTCGAAATGCCAGTCGGGCTGGCGAGTCAGAGCCACCTCGGGAGTGAAAGTCAGTCCGAGGCTCTCCGGCACGATGATCTCGGCGGGACGGATACGATCCAGCGTGGCAGCGAGCTTGCTCGGTGCGACTTCACAGACGCGGAAATCGCCGCTCGCGAGGTTGATCCAGGCGAGGCCGGCAAATTGTTTGCTGGCGCACAAGGAAAGCAACAGCGTATTGCGCTTCTCGTCGAGCAAGGCCGCGTCGGTCAGGGTGCCGGGGGTGACGATGCGTGCCACGGCGCGCTCGACCGGACCCTTGCTGGTCGCCGGGTCGCCGATCTGCTCGCAGATCACCACCGATTCGCCAAGTCTGACCAGCTTCGCCAGATACTGTTCGACGGCGTGGTAGGGTACCCCGGCCATTTTGATCGGCTGTCCGGCCGACTGACCGCGTGTCGTCAGCGTAATGTCCAGTAGCCGCGCTGCTTTTTCCGCGTCGTCGAAAAACAACTCGTAGAAATCGCCCATCCGGTAAAACAACAGGATGCCTGGATGCTCGGCCTTGATGCGCAGGTACTGCTGCATCATCGGCGTGTGCCCCGTTACATCGCCTTCTCTTGCGTCTTGATTTTTCGGCATATTTCAGTCAAGCCGTTGATTTGTCTCGTAACATCGGTCATGTTGCCGATGCCTGAAGGTTCAACTACGTCCCACTATACCCATCTATACTTCTTGGCTTTCCAGTTGCAGGTGTTCGATCTCGTCGTGGGCCGCGGCTTTATTCGCGACAAAGGCCTCGACTTTCACCGGGTCAATCGTTTCGTTGAGGTGGAGCGTGCCGAATTGGGCGAGCCGGCGGCTGAAAAAGTTTTCCTGAGACCAGCGGGCGAACAGAGTGGCGGCCAAAAGCCAGGCGCTCGACTGGTAATCGGTTTGATGGACTTCGCCGTGGCCGCGACGCAGTCGCCCGTGTGGGCAGCGAAGCCGGTCGCATCTACTCCCTTCTCGGCATCAGCACCGTATAGTCGAAGTCGAGCAGCACGCTCGGATCATAACGGCCATCGGTGGTCTGGTAGGGAAAATCCGCGCAGGGCTGGTCCTTGGTGGCGACGGTACGCAGCCGCAGTGCGCCGATGTCCTTGCGTCCCGGCACGAGCAGTTGTTCGAGCACTTCCGACCAGGCGTAGACCGTGTCGCCGGCGAAAGCTGGCGTCACATGCCGGCCGCCGTTGATCGCCGCGATGCTGAAGGCATTGGCCAGCCCATTGTACGAAAGCGAGCGCGCCAGACTGATGATGTGGCCACCGTAGATGAGGCGGCGGCCGAAGCGCCCAGCAGCCCGTTCGGCCTGCTGGTTGAAGTGCACGCGCGCGGTGTTCTGGTACAGGCGGGTGGCCATCATGTGTTCGCTTTCTTCGATGGTCATCCCGTCCACATGATCGATGCGTTCGCCGACCTGGTAGTCGTTCCAGAGGTCGGTGCTACCGGACAGGGCCGTGTCGTATTGCTCGATCCGGATCCCGGTCGGAACCAGCAGATCACTGGCGGCAATGGCAGCGGGCAGATCCGGAACGACGCTTTCCGGGGCAGGCGACGCCGGGTCGCGCTTGCGGACCATGACCCAGCGGCAGTAGTCGAGGGCGATCTGTCCGCGCTGATTGACCCCACACGAGCGCACATAGACGACACCGGTCTGGCCGTCGCTGTTTTCTTTGAGTCCGATCACGGTGGAATCGGCGCTGAGCGTATCGCCCGGATAGACCGGGTGGCCGAAACGGCCCGTCGCATAACCAAGGTTGGCGACGGCATTGATCGAGATGTCCGGCACGGTCCGGCCAAAAACCATGTTGAAGGCGAGAAAATCATCCACCGGCGCCCGCGGGAAGCCCAGGCTATGCGCGAAGGTGTCTGCCGAAGTGGTGGCGAAGCGCGAGCCGGTCAAGGCGGTATACAGCGCCACGTCGCCCTCGGTAATGGTACGTGGCGTGGCGTGTGCGATCGTCTGGCCGACGTAAAAATCTTCGAAAAAGTTGCCCAGTCTGGTCTTCTCGCTCACGGTATTTTCTCCCCGAGGTATTGAGTCAATGCCTTACAGTCCATAAGCGGCGGCTAGCTCCGGATCGCGCCTGGCCACCAGCCGTGCCAGATCGACGATCACCCGCGCCTGCTTCCAGGTTGCATCATCCTGCATCTTGCCGTCGATCGTCGCCACGCCGCTGCCATCGGGCATCGCTTCGAGAATGCGCTTGGCAAACAGCACTTCCTTGACGTCGGGACTGAAGACGCGCTTGGCGATGGCGATCTGGTTCGGTGCCAGCGACCAGGCACCCGAGCAACCCATCAGGAAGGCATTGCGGAACTGCGCCTCGCAGGCGGCTTCGTCCTTGAGATCGCCGAAGGGACCGTAGAACGAGTGCAGACCGTGCGCCACTGCTGCATCGACCATGCGCGCAACAGTGTAATGCCAGAGATCCTGCTGGAAGAAGGCGCGCGCATTCTGCCCGGTTTCCTGACCGGGTTCGGGGTCGGCGAGGACACCGTAGCCGGGATGGCCGCCACCGACGCGGGTGGTCTTCATGCCGCGTGAGGCGGCCAGGTCGGCCGGGCCAAGGCTCAGGCCATGCATGCGCGGACTGGCGCCACAGATGGCCTCGACGTTGGTCACCCCCTGCGCGGTTTCGAGCAGGGCATGCAGCAGAATCGGTTTCCTGATCGCGTACTTGGCTTCGAGCAGCGCAACGTACTGGTCGACGAAATGAATGTCCCACGGCCCCTCGACCTTGGGAATCATGATCACATCGAGCTGGTTGCCGACATGTCGAATGATCTGTTCGAGGTCGTCGAGTATCCACGGGCTGTTCAAGGCGTTGACACGCACCCACATCGCGGTGTCACCGAAGTCGTTTTTCGACAGCAGGTCGATGAAACCGGCACGCGCCGCGTCCTTGGCTTCGATGGGAATGGCGTCCTCGAGGTTGCCGCACATCACGTCACACTGCCTCGCGGTTTCAGGCGCCTTGGCGCGAATCTTGTCGATGTGCGGCGGAAAGAAATGGATCATCCGTTCCGGCCGCACCGGCAGTTCACGCAGAGGCTGTGGCGCACCGATGGCGAGTGGCTTGTAGAAATGAACGGGTAGCTTCATGGCTTTTGTCCCTGGTGAAGAAAACGCTGATGGAACCGACTGCCTTGTCGGAGAGGATTTCAGTCTGGCCCGGCGACGACGCGCGCATCGTGCAGGCGGCCGACCTCGGCCTCGCTCAGGCCGAGAATTTCGAGCAGGATCTGGTCGGTGTGTTCGCCGAGGCGTGGCGCCGGCATCGCCGGCAGGCGGGGCACGCGGCCGAATTGGAGCGGCGTCGCGGGCATCAGGTAGGAGCCGATGCCCGCTTGTTCGGTCATCGTGAACAGCGGATTGTCGGTTGAGCAATCGGGGTCACAGGCAATGGTTTCCCGTACACTGCGATAGGGACCCCAACTAACGCGGTGGGCATTGAGGATGGCGGCGGCCTCGGCGAGCGTGCGCGCATGGAACCACGGTTCGAGCAGCGCAGCAATCTGCTGCCGGGCACGGAAGCGATTACCCTCGTCTTCGAGGTCGAGACCCAGCCGGACGCCGAGCGCCGCGACGGCCTCCTGCAGGCCGGTGGCCTTGGTCAGGCACCGCCACTGCATGCTGGTGAGGCCGACGACCATCAGGCGCTTGCCGTCGAGCGTTGCGAAATCGCGGCCGAAAGCGCCGTAGAGATAGTTGCCCTGCCTTGGCCGGTCGGTGTCATTGACCATCACCTCGGCAAGCATGCCGAAATTGCCGAGCATTGCCAGTGCCACATCCTTCAACG
Source organism: Candidatus Accumulibacter contiguus (assembly GCF_012940005.1). Classification (GTDB taxonomy): domain Bacteria; phylum Pseudomonadota; class Gammaproteobacteria; order Burkholderiales; family Rhodocyclaceae; genus Accumulibacter; species Accumulibacter contiguus. Next base: position 117,908 of record NZ_SPMX01000010.1, read on the forward strand.
CGAGACGAATCAGTTGCCCTTCGCCGCTCAGCCGCCGGTGTCTTTCGGCGGCGAGCAGGCCCAGGGCGATCATCTGGCCGCTGATGAAGTCCCAGGCGGGAAAGACATGGTTCACCACTTCCGGCGAGGTGTTTGGCCCGGTCATCAAGGGCAGGCCGAGCTGTGGGTTCAGTGTGTAATCGACTTCCGAGCTGCCGTCACGGCGTCCGGTCAGATTGACCATGATCAAATCCTGGCGCCGTGCCTGTAGCGTCTCGTAAGCGAGCCAGCCTTTGGCCGGAAAGTTGGTGCTGAACAGGCCGGCATCGTCTCCTGGTGCACAGATCAGTTGCGTCAGCAACTCCTGGCCACGCGGTTTGCGAAAGTCTACGGCAATCGAGCGCTTGCCCTTGTTCAGGCCCGCCCAGAACAGGCTGTGTTTGCCGTCGAGCGTCAGCGGCCAGCGGCGATGGTCGAGGCCGCCGCCGAGCGGGTCGAAACGGATGACATCCGCTCCGAGCTGGGCCAGGGTCATGCCACCCAGCGGTGCGGCGACAAAAGCCGAGCCTTCGACGACGCGCAAGCCCTTGAGGATTCCATCCATTTTCTTCACCAATTCTCTTGGTCTTCAGATCACGCGCTTCTTGCGCAGTTCGTTGATCTCGTCTGCGGCAAGGCCGAGCAGATCCGAGAGCACTTCGTCGGTATGTTGCCCGAGCCGTGGACCCAGGTGCTTGATGCGGCCCGGCGTGACCGACAGGCGTGGCAGCACCGAGGGAACGATGACCGTCTCGCCGATGTCCTGCTCGTCGATGGCCACCAGATTGCGACGGGCGTGGAACTGCCGGTCGCCGAAAATGTCGGCAATGCTGTTCAAGGGGCCAGCCGGTGCGCCGGCAGCGAAGCAGCGGTTGAGAAGGTCATCGCGGTGCAGCGAACCGCACCAGTCACGGACGATTTCGTTCACATCATGGCGGTTTTCGAGGCGCGTCTTCTGATCGCCATAGACGTGTGCTGCGGCCAGTTCGGGTCGTCCCATGGCCATCGCCAGGCGCTCGAAAAGCTTGTCGGTGACGCATGAAATCGCCACCCACTTGCCGTCGTCCTTGGTCGGAAAATGGCCGTGCGGGCAGGCGAAGTCGTTATGGTTTGGCCCGTGCCGCTCGCGAATCCGACCGAACATGCCGTAGGCCGGTGCCAGTTCGTCGGTGCAGCGAAACACCGACTCGTACAGGGCGGCATCGATATATTGCCCCTGGCCGGTGCGCTCGCGGTGACGCAAGGCCATCAGAATGCCGATGCAACCGTAGAGTCCGGTCAGGTAATCGCCAAGGGTGGTCGACCCCGGCGTCACCGGAGTTCCCCTCGGCATGCCGGCGAGGAAGGCGATGCCGCCGACCGCGTGCGCGACCCGCGCAAAACCCGGTCGGTCGCGGTAAGGGCCGGTCTGGCCGTAACCGGTGACGCGCAGCATGATCAGGCCGGGATTGATCTCGCGCAGGACCTCCCAGCCGAGGCCCCATTTTTCGAGGGTGCCGGGCCGAAAGTTTTCGCACAGCACGTCCGACTTTTCGATCAGCTGCTTGAACAGTTCGACGCCTTCGGGCAGGTGCAGGTCGAGGGTCACCGATTTCTTGTTGCGTGCTTCGCTGAGCCAGGCGAGCGTATCCTTGCGCCTGCTCGGGGTTCCGAAATAACGCATCGGGTCGCCGCCGATCGGGTTTTCGACTTTCAATACCTCGGCGCCGAATTCACTCAGGATGGTGGCGCTGTAGGGTGCGGCGATGACCGTTGCGGCATCGATGACACGAATGCCCTCAAGTGGCAGCCGGGACCCGGCGGGATCAGTGGTGGTCATGGGAATCCTCGCGAGGGCCCGTTGATATGAAAGTCGCGCCAGCGACTCGGCAAGCTCCCCTCTCCACTCGCAGGAGAGGGGTTGGGAGAGAGGGAAACGGTCATGACTTTCATGATCGGGGGATGTCTGGAAAAGACATGACCGTTCAGATGATCTTGTGTTGCCGTAGCCGCTTGATTTCCTGTGCCGAAATCCCGAGCAGCTCGCGCAGGACCTCATAGGTCGCGTTGCCGAGCGGTGGCCCGAGATTGGAAATCCTGCCCGGCGTTTCGGACAGAGTCGGCACGACACCCGGAATCACGACTTCACCCAGACCCTCTTCCTGCAGACGGGCGAGGTTGCCGCGTGCCTGGAAATGCTCGTCCTCGAAGATGTCGGCGATACTGTTGAGCTTGCCGATCGGCACTTCGCCGTCGATGCACCGCTTCATGACCTCGCTGCGAGGCATCGAGCCAACCCATTCGATGACGATCCGGTTGACCTCGTCACGCGCTGCCAGGCGCTTGCGCTGATTGCCGTAGCAATCGGCAGCCGCGAGTTCCGCTTTGCCCATCACCGCAGCGAAGCGTTCGAACATCTTGTCGGTGGTGCAGGCAATGGCGACCCATTTGTCGTCGATGGTGCGGAAGTGGCCATGCGGAACGGCGACGAAGCTGCCGGCGCCTTCGCGTTCGCGCACCTTGCCGAACAGACCGTACGCAGCGGCAATCTCATCCATCTGGCGGAACACCGCCTCGTAAATGCCGATGTCGATGATCTGGCCCTGTCCGGTCGCCTCGCGGTGGCGCAGTGCCAGCAGGATGCCGATCGCGCCGTAGAGGCTGGACATGTAATCCCCCATCGGTGCGGTACCGGGAACCACCGGCGTTTCACCAGGGAAACCGGCGAGGTACGAGAGTCCGGCAAAACCATGCGCGATGTGCGCGAAACCCGAGCGTCTGCGATACGGGCCGGTCTGTCCGTAGCCCGAGACGCGCAGCATCACCAGGCCCGGGTTGGCCTTGCTCAACTCGTTCCAGCCGAGTCCCCATTCCTCCATCGTGCCGGGGCGGAAATTCTCGATCAGTACATCCGACTTGGCGACCAGCTTCAGGAACAGATCGACACCTTCCTGTTGGCGCAGATCGAGGGTGACCGATTTCCGGTTGCGGCCTTCGCTGAGCCAGGCCAGCGTCGCATCGTGCCGCTTCGACGCGGTTCCGAAACGGCGCATCGGATCGCCGGCGATGGGGTGCTCGACTTTCAGAATCTCGGCGCCGAACTCGCCAAGAATCGACGCCGCATATGGACCGGCGAGAAAGGTGCCTACGTCGATGATGCGCAGGCCGCTCATCGGCAGCTTGTCGTTCTCTGTCGAGCGATCCTGATCCGCATCGTCCTGCTGCGACTGCTTGCTGGCGGAATGATCGCCTGTCGGTGTTCCCTCCGCGTTGCCCGCAAGTCCAGACCGCAGCGGTGCGGACTCCGTCGAAGCCGTTCCCTCTTTCATTGCTGTATCCCCAGACAAGCTCGCCGGAAAACCGCTCAAGGCCCTGACTCGAAACAGGCACGGCACCGACGCCAGCGGAACAGTATAGGAGCAAATCCGTTTCCCTGGCGCAAAGATCTGAGGATTGCCCTGAATTGGCACCTCGCATGTGCGTCAACTTGCGTTTGGCCGTATGCTGTGCGCTACTTGCAGGACCGTTCAAGGAAACCCGGAAAGGATGATTTGCATGAGCGAAGTGACAGCAGACTACGCAGAGTGGATTGGCCGCCAGGAGACCACTGACGACGACCTGAGCCCGACAGCGGCGCTGGCAGCGGCAGCGATGCTCGATGACACGCAGACCGCTCTGGAGGCTGGGAGCGCACTGCCTCCGCTGTGGCACTGGTTCTATTTTCTGCCCAGGGCGCCGCAGGCCTTGCTCGACGTCGATGGACATCCACAGCGCGGTGGTTTCATGCCCCCGATCCCCTATCCAAGGCGGATGTTTGCCGGCGCGCGTATGCGCTTCCATCATCCGCTGCGGATCGGCCAGCCGGCACGACGTGTCGCGCTCATTCGCGATATCCGGCTGAAATCGGGCCGTTCCGGCACCCTGGCCTTTGTGTCGGTGCTCTACTGCTATTATCAGGATGGCCGACTGTGTGTCGAGGAAGAGCAGGACATTGTCTATCGCGAACCGGGGCCAGCGCTGGCGTGTCCGCGCGTACTCGACTGGCCGCCGTTACCGGCAAACGCCTGCGCACGCATCGTGACGCCAGACCCGAGACTTCTGTTCCGCTTCTCTGCGCTGACTTTCAATGCGCACCGGATCCACTACGATCGTCCCTATGCGATCGAAGAAGAGGGCTATCCGGGCCTGGTGGTGCACGGACCGCTGACCGCAGTGCTGCTGATGGAACTGCTTCGTCGGGAGGTGGCACGGCCGGTGCAGGAATTCAGCTTCCGGGGACTGGCGCCGCTCTTCGACCTGGCACCGTTTCGGATCGTCTGCACCACGCTCAATGAAAGGCAATGCTCCCTTGAGGCACAAGCGCCCGATGGCGTAACGGCGATGAGCGCCAGTGTCGAGCTCGCGCCGCTTTAAGGGTCATGACTTTTCCAGGCACTCGGTCGTGAAGGCCGTGACCGTTTCCGCAGGCGTTGCTCGCATCTTTCCTTGATAAATACCCATAATCGATCTTGCGGGGAAACCTCGTGAAGCGCTAGAATCTCATGGCGCCGTGTGGTGATTCGGCGGGAGTGGATTGACCAGGGGGAGGCGATGGCTGTCGTGCAGCAATGCGTCCGGGCGGGGCTGGTGCGTGCCTCGATGCATGCGCAGCTCTGGCATTCTCTGGCCGATGCAAGCGATCTGCTGCACCATCGACTGCTCTCCTGGGATGATCCCCGGCACCTCTTCCGTGGCACGCGCAGGAGGGTGGGCCAGGCGGTCAATCGCCGGCGGATTACCTGTCTGCTGCGGCCAATGCCCTTGGCCGCTGGAGCACCAGGGCCAGACTCCGCCCGCTCCTTCCCTGAACACAATTCCTCTCCTTGCCTGCCCCCTGGCGTCCTCCTGGTCGAGCCCAACCAGGTCTGGAGCCCGGATCACTCCGGCATCCGCCCGGCCCATGCCTGCGCGCCCCTTGTAGCGCTCATCGACCACCGCCAGGTGATCGGTCGGCGAATCAACCACCCCATTGAAGCCGTCGTCCGTCGTCTTGACTCCGGGGTCTGCTTGAACTGTTGATGGAACCCAGCCATGCTGTTGGGATGTTTCGAAATTTGCATACGCAATGATGAATGTGTGTTTTGAGCAACGATTAACGTATTTCGGAGGCAATACATGAAGCTCACGCTGACCCACGACGAAATGAATTCCTACTGCAGCGAGCTGCACGATTCCAATGCAGCTTTCAAGTCCGATTACCCTGCGGACTCCTTTGAGAGGCAGCCGGTGCACACGGTTTACGGAGGTGCCAATCTGTTCAAGGCCGGTTTTGCTGCCAAATTGGGTGAAGTGGCGCTCAAGACTCTCGACACCTATGCGCCCAACTACCTGGTGTTTGGCCGCGTTCTGGGTCTGCCGGGGTCGGAAACACTGCCGACGAACCCCATCTACCAGGAAAGCCTGACGCGTGCACTGGAAAGCAATCCCGAGCAGGTGCGCGGGGTCAAACCGGCGGCCTGGCTGGCTTACACGGTCTTCAACCGGGTGCTGAAAAAGCTGCAGACCGAGCCGATCGAGGACAACCGCATCGATTTCGAGGATGGTTACGGCAATCGTCCCGACGATGAGGAAGACGGCCATGCCGTCGCGGCGGCCGATGAAGTCGCCAGAGGCATGCGCGAGAATCTGCTCTCGCCATTTATCGGTATTCGCATTAAAACGTTTTCGGACGAGTGCAAGGTTCGCTCGATTCGTACCCTGGACATTTTCCTGACCCGCCTGGCCGAGAAAACCGGTGGCAAATTGCCACAGAATTTCATCGTCACGCTCCCCAAGGTGGTCACCGCGACGCAGGTTTCCACCTGCGCCAGGATTCTCGAGAATCTCGAAGCCCGACTCGGCTTTGCGAAGGATTCCCTGAGAATGGAGATCATGATCGAAACCACTCAGTCGATCATCAATTACCGGGGGGGAAAACACGGTGCCGCTGCTGGTCGCTGCTGCTGGTGGCCGTTGCCGCTCGGCGATTTTCGGAACCTACGATTACACGGCCTCGTGCAACATCACGGCGGCACACCAGAGTCATACTCATCCGGCCTGCGATTTTGCCCGCCATGTGTTGCAGGTCAGCCTCGCCGGAACCGGCATCACCATCAGCGACGGTGCGACCACCAGCATGCCGATCGGACCCCACAAGGCTGCCAGGGACGCAGTGCTGACCGCCCAGCAGATGGACGAGAATCGCGCCGTCGTGCATGCTGCCTGGAAGCTGCACTACGATAACATCATGCACTCGATGCGACATGCCTACTATCAGGGTTGGGATCTGAATCCGGGGCAGTTGCCGGTGCGCTATGCGGCGGTCGATACCTTCTTCCTCAGCGGCCTGCAGGATGCCTCGGCCAGGCTGAACGCATTCCTGAACAAGGCCGCCCAGGCGACGCTGGTGGGCAATACCTTCGACGATGCGGCGACAGGCCAGGGCCTGCTGAACTTCTTCCTGCGGGGAATGGCGTGCGGGGCGATCACCGAGCAGGAAGTTCTGGCGACAGGGATCACCCTGGACGAGTTGCGTTCGCGTTCGTTTGTGCGCATTGTCAATAATCGGGCCAAACAGTAGCCACCAGGAAGGGAACGAACCATGACTGAGCTCAGGAGCGACATGAGCGCATTACCGTATCTCGAATCAGCCGATTCGGTGATCAGGAAATCACTGACCTGGATCAAGCAGCAATGCGTCGGCGGCAAGGGAGTCTCGAACGAGAAACTGGACGAGCACCAGATGGCCAGCTTCGATCTGGCCTGGTGTGCCGCCGAATCGACCGCGGCACGCTTTGCGGCCGAATATGCGCGCAAAGCGGCCGCCGCAACGGGCGATGGCGTCTGCCTGGAAGAGCGGATGGCCCGGGTTTTTTGTGCCGAGGCCTTGCAAAACATCCACAATCGTTTGCGGGCGCGACCGCAGAGTTTCGGTCTGAACGACGCCGATCTGGCGGACCTGGACTCTTCGGCTCTCAGCCGTTTCTGCCAGAAGCAACTGGATGCAGGCAATCTGGAAGCGCTGGGCAGGGAGGTCATTGCCTTGAACGGCGCCAGCGGTGCCTACCTGCTCGACGATCACGCCACGATGATGCAGGACACGTTCCGCAAACTGGCTACCAACGTGGTGATGCCTCTGGCCGAGGAGATCCATCGGGAAGACCGGATCATTCCACCGGAGATACTCGATCCACTGACCGAAATGGGTTGCTTCGGCCTGTCGATCCCCGAGCGTTATGGTGGTCTCCAGAGCGACGATCATGAAGATAACATGGGGATGATCGTGGTCACCGAGGAGCTCTCGCGCGGCTCGCTCGGTGCAGCGGGTAGCCTGATCACGCGTCCGGAAATCCTCAGCCGCGCCCTGCTCAAGGGGGGAACCGAAGAGCAGCGGCAAAAGTGGCTACCCCAGGTGGCACTGGGCGATCCCTTGTGTGCCATTGCCGTCACTGAACCGGATACCGGTTCCGATGTCGCCGCCATGCGCCTCAAAGCGAGCAAGTGCGATGGCGGCTGGATCCTCGACGGCGTCAAGACCTGGTGCACCATGGCTGGCAAGGCTGGACTTCTCCTGGTTCTTGCGCGCTCCAATCCGGACCGTTCGCTCGGCCATCGGGGGCTCAGCATGTTCCTGGTCGAAAAGGACTCGTATGAAGGGCACGACTTCGAATATCGACAAGCACAGGGCGGTGTATTGACCGGCCGGGCGATTTCGACCATCGGTTATCGCGGGATGCATTCCTACGAGGTCTTCTTCGACAATGTCTTTGTCCCCGATGAAAATCTGGTGGGTGGGCCGGCGGGCGAAGGAAAAGGCTTTTACTTCACCATGGCCGGATTTGCCGGCGGGCGTATTCAGACGGCTGCGCGTGCGATTGGTGTCATGCAGGCCGCTTTCGAACGGGCAGTTTCGTATTCCCAGGAACGTAAGGCATTCGGCAAGCCGATCGGCGATTTTCAGCTCACCCTCGTCAAGCTGGCGCGCATGGCGACGCTGCTGACCGTTTCCCGCCAATTCACCTACGCCGTGGGCAGTTTGATGGATCAGGGTCAGGGGCAGATGGAAGCCAGCATGGTGAAACTGTTCACCTGCCGGACGGCCGAGTGGCTCACCCGCGAAGCGATGCAGATTCATGGGGGCATGGGCTATGCCGAGGAGTCGCCGGTCAGCCGTTATTTCCTCGATGCCCGCGTGCTGTCGATATTCGAGGGAGCCGAAGAAACGCTGGCTCTGAAGGTGATCGCCCGCTCTCTCATCGATGCGGTGTAACAGGAGGATTCCATGTCGCAGGCAATTCGTTTCCGACCACAGGCCGAACTGGCCGCCAAAGTGCAGGTGGACGTGCAGCAAGTCCGCTATCCGCACTATGGCCGCTATCTGGAGGAGTTCGTGCCGGGGCAGGTGTTTGTTCACCCGCGTGGTTTCACCTTCCTCCGTGCCCAGATGGAGGCCTTTGCCCGGACCTACATGCAGTGCAATCCGCTCTACCTCAATGAGGAGTATGCCAGGGCCAGCGGCTTCGCGGGTCTGGTGGCCTCACCGCAGATGGTCTTCAATGTCGTTCTCTCGCTGGGTGTGCAGAATGATTCGGAAAAGGCGATGGCCAATCTCGGCTATTACGATGCCCAGTACCTGCGGCCGGTTCATGAGCTGGATAGCATTCGCTCGCTGACCAAGGTCATCGACCGCAAGGAGCGCGGTGCCGGCAAACCGGGTATCGTGACCATCCGGACCCTGGGCATCAACCAGAACGACCAGGTGGTCCTGCAGTACGAGCGGAAAATCATGGTTGCCGGCCAGGGAGACCGTCCATCAACCACCCCCCTGCCGGCGGCTGCGGTGATGCCGGCTTTCCCCTGGGTCGACGAGGCCGAGGTTTTTCTGCCGGACTTCCCGGAACCGCTTCCGTCCGGATTGACCGGCCCCAATTCCTGGTTCGAGGATTTTTCCGTTGGCGACATCATCGTTCATGCCAACGGCCGAACGATCACCGACGAGCATCTGCCGCTGACCTATGCGGTGGGCAATACCCATCCGCTGCATTTCGATCGGGTCTTCAGTTCCGGCTTGTCGGGCAAAATGAGCGGTGATCCGATTGTTTATGGGGGCCTGGTATTCGCCTGGCTGGAGGGCCTGGCCAGTCGCGATGTCAGTGAAAACAGCATTTGGGAACTCGGTTTTACCGAGGGCTATCACACCCAGCCGTCGATTGCTGGCGATACCGTTGCAGCCCTGTCGCGGGTGCTGGCTGCCGAATATGCTCCGGGCGAACTGGGCGCGAAGTTCGGCATCGTCACTTTCCAGTTGATTGGCGTCAAGAACATCACGGCGTCCAACGCTTTTTCCCGCTATGGCGAGGACCTGTTCATCAAGGAAAACGACAAGAAAGACCTGGGCAAGGAAAAGATTGATCAGAAGATTTTTGAGATCGAGAGACGTCTCTTGATCAGAAAAAGGAGATAGTCATGGCAACCGCCCGGAAGAATCGGGATCAGCCCTGGTTGATGCGGACCTATAGTGGTCACAGCTCGGCCAGGGCATCCAACGCCCTGTATCGAACCAATCTTGCCAAAGGCCAGACGGGACTATCGGTGGCCTTCGATCTGCCGACGCAGACCGGTTACGACGCCGATAGTCCCCTGGCGAGGGGTGAGGTCGGCAAGGTCGGTGTGCCCATCTCGTCGATCGAGGATATGGATCAGTTGTTCGACCAGATCCCGCTCGATCAGATGAACACCTCGATGACCATCAATGCCACGGCGGCGTGGCTCTTGTCGCTGTACATCGGCCTGGCGCAACGGCGAGGTATCGATCCGACCAGGCTGAGCGGCACCACCCAGAACGACATCATCAAGGAATATCTCTCGCGGGGCACCTACATCTATCCGCCGGGTCCGTCGATGCGCCTGATCGCGGATACGATCAATTACACGGTCAAGCATGTACCGAAATGGAATCCGACCAATATCTGCAGCTATCACCTGCAGGAGGCGGGGGCGACACCGGTTCAGGAGCTGGCCTACGCCCTGTGCACCGCGATGGCGGTTCTCGATCGGGTCAAGGCTTCCGGTGAAATCGCTCCGGATGCGTTCCCGCAGGTCGTCGAGCGGATCTCGTTCTTTGTCAATGCCGGCATACGTTTCATTGAAGAGTGTTGCAAGCTGCGGGCATTTGGCGAGATGTGGGACGAGCTGACCCTGTCCCGCTACCAGGTGGCAGATCCCAAGCTGCGTCGATTCCGTTATGGCGTGCAGGTGAACTCCCTGGGCCTGACCGAGCCGCAACCGGAAAACAATGTGCAGAGAATCGTCCTGGAAATGATGTCGGTGGTGCTCTCGAAACGCGCAAGAGCCCGCGCCATCCAGCTTCCGGCGTGGAACGAGGCGATGGGTCTGCCACGCCCCTGGGATCAGCAATGGGCACTGCGGATGCAGCAGGTGATGGCTTTCGAGACCGATCTGCTGGAGTACGACGATATTCTCGATGGGTCACCGGTCATTGCCGCCAAGGTCAGGGAACTGATCGAAGGTGCGAAAAGGGAAATCGAGAATGTCGAAGCCCAGGGCGGGATCATTGCCGCGATCGAGTCCGGCTACATCAAGCGCGAACTGGTCGGCAGTCACATGAACCGCTTGCGCGCCATCGAGTCGGGCGACCTCAAGATCATCGGAGTGAACTGCTTCCAGGAAACGGCGGAATCGCCGCTGACCCTGGGCAGCGATGGCGCCATCATGAAGACCGATCCGGCAGCCGAGCGTGAGCAAATCGAGCGGCTGCAGGCGCATCGCAAGAACCGCAACGATGCCGACGTTCGGGCCGCCTTGCAGGGTCTCAGCGATGCCGCCAGGAGTGGCGAAAACATCATGCCCAGTTCGATTCGCTGTGCGCTGGCGGGAGTCAGTACCGGCGAATGGGGCGATTCATTGCGTGCGGTTTTCGGCGAGTTCAGGCCACCGACGGGGATCGACATCGCCATTGACAGCCGCGAAGTCCTGGGCAAGAAGGATCGAGTCACCGACCTCAGGACCCGGGTCGCCAGTACGGGCAACGCGCTCGGCCGCCCGCTCAAGCTGCTGGTCGGCAAACCCGGACTGGACGGGCATTCCAATGGGGCCGAACAGGTGGCCGTCAAGGCCAGAGATGTCGGCTTCGAGGTCGTCTACGATGGCATCCGGCTGACGCCGCAACAGATTGCCCAGGCGGCTCAGGAGGAAGGGGTGCATATGGTTGGCCTGTCGATCCTTTCCGGAAGTCATATGGAACTGGTGGAGTCGGTTCTTCAGGAACTACGCCTGCGCGATCTCGCGAATGTGCCGGTGATTGCTGGCGGAATCATCCCGCGGGAAGATGCCGACAAACTGCTGGCACTCGGTGCGCGCGCGGTCTATACCCCCAAGGACTTCAATCTGAATGCCATCATGGAGGATATGGTGGACGTGATCCGCGAATGCAACGGGCTCGAACGGTTTGCCTTGCGGCCGTGACCGATCAATGACTCCAGTCAATCTTCCCGATCCCGAGCAGTTGGCTGTACGGATCATGCGCGGAGAGCGGGCGGCGGTTGCCAGTGGCCTGAATCTGCTGGACAACAAGCTTGCCGAGGCGCGTAACCGCTCGGCAAGCCTGCTGGCTTCGCTTTCCGGCGAGCGATGGCTGAATGACGGTCACCTGATCGGGGTGACCGGGCCTCCTGGTGCTGGAAAGTCCTCGCTCGTTTCCGCGATGATTCGCGAGTGGCGCTTGTCAGGCAGGACGGTCGGGGTACTCGCGGTGGACCCTTCCAGTCGCCCCGAGTTGGGAGGTGGCGCTCTGCTCGGGGATCGCATCCGTATCAAGAACTCGTCGCATGATGAGGGTCTGTTCATCCGCTCGCTGGCCAATCGCAATCAGTTGGGTGGAGTGGCCACCGAGGTCTGGCCGATGAGTTGGCTGATGTTGGCCTGTTTCGATATCGTCGTGATCGAGACGGTCGGCGTCGGCCAGACCGAAATCGATATTGCCGAGATCGGCGACACGGTCTGTTACGTGGCGCAGCCGGCCTCGGGCGATACCATCCAGTATCTGAAGTCGGGCATCATCGAAATTCCGGACATTTTCGCGGTCAATAAGTCCGACCTTGGCGCCCCGGCACGCAAGACGGCTAGCGAAATCGGCCGCAGCGCTTCCCGGCAGGATCGCCGGGAGGATTGGGATTATCCGGTGTGTCTGGTGAGTGCGACGATGAATACCGGGATCAAACCGTTTCACGATCATTTTGACAGGCACCGCAAGTTTCTTGCCAATGCCGGTTTGCTGGACAAACTGCGGATCCGCCATCAGAGTGCCTGGGTAATGCGCTTGCTGAAAGAGGAATTTGGAACTTTTGGCCTGGAGCTTGCCGGCGGCCAAACCCAAATTGGCCAGCGCTTGAGCGAAAATCGATTCAATCAGTTCGAAGAATACGAGCGTATGCGCAAGCATATTCTCTCCAGATTTTTTTTCGGTAAACCAACCGAGCAGTCTAACCAAAAAGGAGCATCTTGATGAGCAAACAATTGTATGAACTAGGTGAAAAGCCTCCCTTGGGCGAAGTCCCGGAGAAAATGCACGCCTGGCTGATCCGCCCAGAACGTTTTGGCAAGCCCACAGAGGCGTTTCAGAAGGAAGTGGTCAATACCCCGTCGATCGCCGATGACGAGGTGTTGGTCTATGTGATGGCCGCCGGCATCAACTACAACAACGTCTGGGCGGGACTGGGCATCCCGGTCAATGTCATCGCTGCTCGCAACAAGGGCGGGGAACCCGAAGACTTCCATATTGGCGGCAGCGATGCGTCCGGAATCGTCTACAAGGTCGGCAAGGATGTCACCAACGTCAAGGTGGGGGACGAAGTGGTGATGCATTGCGGCCAGTACAGCCGCAATTGCGAGTGGGTCAAGAAGGGCGGCGATCCGATGTACTCGCCGACCTTCAAGATCTGGGGTTACGAAACCAATTATGGCAGTTTTGCCCAATTTACCCGGGTGCAGGCCCAGCAGTGCATGCCCAAGCCCAAACACATGAACTGGGAAGAGTCGGCGGCGTATACGCTGGTCGCGGCCACCGCCTGGCGGATGCTGCATGGCTGGGGTGCCAGCTCGATCAAGAAAGGCGATGTCGTGCTGATCTGGGGAGGTGCAGGCGGCCTCGGATCGATGGCGATCCAGATCGCCAAGGCGGTCGGTGCAACGTCGGTCGCCATGGTCTCGGGCGAGGACAAGTTCGACTATTGCATGAAGCTGGGTGCGAAAGGTTGCATCAACCGCAATGACTTCGATCACTGGGGAATGCTCCCGCACTGGAAGGATAACGCCGGCTATGCGAAGTGGCTGAAGGGCGTGCGCTCCTTCGGCGCGAAGATTTGGGAAGTGCTGGGCGAGAAGCGGGCGCCGAACATCGTCTTCGAACATCCCGGCGAAACCACCATCCCGACGTCGATCTTCGTTTGCGAGACCGGCGGCATGGTGGTCGTCTGCGCCGGCACCACCGGCTATAATGCGACCGTTGATCTGCGCTATCTGTGGATGCGGCAGAAGCGCCTGCAAGGCTCGCATTTCGCCAATACCGAGCAGTCCAACCAGATGAACGAACTGGCGCTGCGTGGCCAGCTCGATCCCTGCATGTCGCGGGCCTTCACCTACGAAGAGTTACCGATTGCCCATCAGTTGATGCACGACAACAAACATCCACACGGCAACATGTCGGTGCTGATCGGCTCTACCGGTTTTGGTCTGGGCGCCAGCGGCAAGCCGCCCGTGGCGATGGTGCACCCGACGCTGCCCAAGGGCGATGTCCATACCACACCGGCGCCTTATCCGATGTCCGTACCGCTGCCGAGCATCGCCGAGGGCGAAGCGCTGACCATTGCCGACGATGGCAGCAAGGTTCGCGATCTGATGCATCGGGGCATCATCTCCTGTACGCCGGACGATACCGTCGGCAGCGTGGCCAAGATCATGGTGGACAAGGAAATTCATGCGGTGGTGGTGATGGATGAGCAGGGCATGGCTGTCGGAGTCGTATCGCAAACCGATATGGTGCTGGCGCGGCAGGGCCGGACACCGGATCAGGCGCGCGCGATGCTGGCCAGGGAAGTCATGACCCCAGGTTGCGCGACCTGCGACGCAGACATGCTGTTGAGCGATGCGGTCAGCCTGCTGACGGCCCGGCGCATGCATCGCCTGGTGGTGACCGAGAAGGATCAGCCGGTCGGCGTGCTTTCCATGACCGACGTGGTGCGCAAGATCATCGGCGAGTAAGCAGCGCTCGGTCAAATCCTGGCGTTTCCCAGTCCCCTCCCTGTCCAGGGAGGGGGAAATGCAAAACTCCCTTCTCATCCCTCGGGGCCGAGAAGGGATTTTTTTGACACGATGGAGATTATTCCGCCATGCAAGCCATCGTCTGCCATGAACTCACCGGTCCGGCCGCGTTGCGGCTGGATGAAGTTCCGGAACCGCGCCCCGGACCCGGCCAGGTGCGTGTCCGTGTCCGTGCCTGTGGGGTCAACTTCGCTGATAGCCTGATCACCCGTGGCCAATACCAGAAGCAGCCAGCACCACCCTTCACTCCCGGCTTTGAAGTTTCCGGAGAGGTGATGGAATTGGGCACTGGCGTCGGCGGAATCGCCATCGGGGATCGGGTGATCGCCATGACGCCGCATGGCGGCTATGCCGAGCAGGTCATTGCGGACATCGAGCGCTGTGTGCCGATGCCGGCGGCGATGTCCTGGGAACACGGCGCGGCTTTTCCCGTGGTATTCGGTACCTCGCATCTGGCCTTGTGGCATCGGGCACGCTTGCGGGCCGGGGAGACTCTGGTGGTGCATGGCGCATCCGGCGGTGTCGGATTGACCGCCGTTGCCATTGGCAAGCAATTGGGGGCGACGGTCATCGCCACGGCCAACGGCCCGGAAAAGCTGCAGGTGGCCCGCGCACACGGCGCGGATCATCTGATTGATTCCGGCCAAGAGGACCTGCGGACGCGGATCAGGGAATTCACCGACGGTCGTGGTGCCGACGTGGTCTACGATCCGGTTGGCGGTGAGTTATTCACCGCTTCGCTACGCAGCATCGCCTTTGAAGGGCGCATCCTGATCATTGGTTTTGCGGGCGGCGCCGTACCGCAGATTCCCGCCAATCATCTGCTGGTCAAGAATGTGGACGTGATCGGTGTCAACTGGCCAGCCTATGTGGAATTGAATCCGCAGGTGATGACCGAGAGTTTTCGGACACTGATGCAATGGTATCTGGACGGCGCGATCAAGCCGCATGTTTCGGCGACCTACCCACTGGCTCAGGCAGTCGAAGCGCTCAATCAAGTGGTGACGCGCAAATCTACGGGCAAAATCGTCATTATGATGGCTTAGGATATATACTTGTCGTCATCCGGTGGTAATGCCTGTCCTTGCGACGAACCAGGTTCAAGGCATCCGGAAACCTCAATAAAATCGACTGGCGCTGGCAAGGGCGAGCGCCGTATTTACTGGGCGCGGCCATACCCGCGCTGATAATCACGAGAAAGGACTTTGATGAATCCCCAGAACGGTTACGATATTGAAGATTTGTCCGTCGGTATGAGCGCAGAAATCGCCAAGACCATTACGGATGCCGACCTCGTTTTGTTTGCCGGGGTATCGACGGACGTCAATGCGGTGCACATGGATGAAGATTTTGCAAAAACCACCATGTTTGGCGGCCGCATCGCACACGGAATGTTGTCCGCGAGCCTGATTTCAGCGGTGCTGGGCAATCGTTTACCCGGGCCTGGCACGATTTACATGAGCCAGTCCTTGCGCTTCCGCGCGCCGGTGCGTCCGGGTGAAACGGTCCATGCCAAGGTGACGGTCAAGGAGGTCATCACCGAGAAGTCGCGTGTGGTCGTCGATACCGTGTGCACCGTGGGTGACAAGGTGGTCATCGATGGCGAAGCGACGCTGATGGCGACCTCCCGCCAGAAGCGAGAAGCAGCCGGCAAGTAGTCCTACACCGCCGCCGCGTGCTCACCTGGTCGTCCAGATGTTGGTGATCGGCGCCACGGCGGCGGTATTTTCAATCGGTGCCAGCCCGAACATTGCCTGCAGGGTGCGCAAGACATGGTAATGGTTGATGGTGGTGCGGTAATTTCCAGTCTTCACTGTCGCTCCTGCCGGGTTTCGGCAGTGTTACCCCATTCGCCGTGACCAACCCAGGAGGAGACAAGATGAAACCGACATTCCTTTACCGGCTTCTCGCCGCAGCCCTCGCCGCCGCGCTGATCGGTTGTGTCGCGCTGCCGCAGGGCGGCGCAGGCTACGTCCGCTCTTCGGCTTTGCCGGCACCTCCCGACCCGGTTGACAATCCGACGACGCCGGAAAAAGCGGCGCTCGGCAAGCAGCTTTTCTTCGATCCGCGTCTCTCGGGCGACGGCAGCATGGCCTGCCAGGGTTGTCACTACCGCTCCCTCGGCTGGACCGACGCGCTGCCGCTGTCGCGCAAGGTCGGTGGCGGCATGAACACGCGCCATACGCCCAGCGTGTACAACACCGGCTACTACACCAGTTGGTATTGGGACGGCCGTGCCAGGACGCTCGAAGCTCAGGTCAATGCCGCCTGGAAGGCACAGATCGGTGCCGATCCGGCCAAAGCCGCTGCGGTGATCGCTGCGGTACCCGGCTACCAGGTTGAGTTCCGGAAAGTCTTCGGCAGCGCGCCGGACGCCGACAATATTGCCAAGGCGCTGGCCGCTTTCCTGCGTACGCTCAATAGCGGCGAGGCTCCCTGGGATCGTCATGCAGCCGGCGACCAGATGGCCGTCTCGGCCGATGCGCTGGCCGGTTACGAACTCTTCGTCGGCAAGGCGGGCTGTGCCACCTGCCACCAGCCGCCGCTCTACAGCGACAGCCAGTTCCATAACATCGGGCTTGAAGCCGGCAAGGCCAATCCCGACCCCGGCCGCTATGGGGTGACCAAGGATCCGCAAGACAGGTCAGCATTCAAGACGCCAACGCTGCGTTCGGTCGGCATTTCCGGTCCGTATTTCCACGACGGCAGCGTCGCCGACCTGGAGCAGGCCGTGCGCTACATGGCATCAGGCGGCAAGACGGATGCCAGCAAGAGTGCGCTGCTGGTTGACCGCAAACTTTCCGATCAGGAGATCCGACAACTCGTCGCTTTCCTGCATACGCTGACCAGCGAGGAACACTTCGAAGCGCCGGCGCTACCCTAAGTGTCTGGTGCACTCCACCATCTGGCGATTGCCGACTGGCTGGTGCTCTTCGTTTTTTTCTCCTGCTGGGCCGGTTACGGCTGGTTTTCCGAGCATAGCCGCTGGGCATCCGGGGGGCTGATCAGCAGCACCCGTGAATTCCGGCTGGAATGGGCTTACCGGATGCTGGCACGCGAGGTGCGGGTCACCGACTCGACACTGATCGGCAATCTGGTGAACAGCGTCACTTTCTACGCCAATACCACCATCTATATCATCGCCGGCCTGGTCGCCGCACTTGGCGCTGCCGACAAGCTGCTGAACTTCACCAGCGACCTGGCCTTGTCCGGTGCGGGCAACCGGGAACTTCTGGAGATCAAGCTGATGCTGGTACTGGCGAGTTTCGTCTACGCCTACTTCAAATTCACCTGGTCGCTGCGGCAGTTCAACCTGCTCTCGATCCTGGTTGGGGCGGCACCGCTGGGCGAGCGCGGGGATGCCGGTATCGAAAGCTATGCGCGCCGCCTGGCTGGTGCCAACAATCTTGCCGGTGACGACTTCAATCGCGGTATCCGTGCCTATTATTTCGGCCTCGCGGCCTCGGGCTGGCTGCTCAGTCCACTGCTGCTCGGCATCCTCGCGGTGCTGATTCTGCTGGTGCTCTACCGGCGCGACTACCGCTCGGCAGCACTCGGCATTCTGCGTCGGCAACGCTGAACCGGTGAATCCCCAGCGTCACCTGGTCGGCATCGCCTGCGGCCTGCTCGCCTATGGCATCTGGGGATTCTTTCCGCTGTTCTTCCGCCAGCTCGCGCATGTTTCGCCGATGGATGTGTTGAGCAACCGCGCCATCTGGGCCTGCGTATTTGTCGGCCTGCTGCTGACACTGCGCAGGCAATGGCACAAGGTCGCTGCGGTCTTCCGGAGCTGGCGGCAGTTGTTGATGCTGACGGTCGCGGCGCTGCTGATCGGCAGCAACTGGCTGGTTTTCCTGTGGGCGGTGGCCAATCGGCAGGTCGTAGCTTCCAGCCTTGGCTACTTTCTGACGCCACTGGTCAACGTCCTGCTCGGCCTGCTCGTGCTCAAGGAGCGACTGAACCGGCTGGAGTGGCTTTCGGTTGCCCTGGCTCTGGCGGCGATGGCCAACGAAATCGTCGCCATCGGTGGTCTGCCGTGGGTTTCGCTGGTCCTTGCCGGCACCTTCGGTACCTATGGCCTGGTGCGCAAGCAACTCCCGGTCGATGCCGTCTCCGGCCTGTGGCTGGAAACCTTGGCGATGTTGCCGGTTTGCGCGCTCTACGCCTTCTGGCAGGCCGGCAACGGTCATGCGGTGTTCACCGGTCACGACCTTTCTACTTCCTGGCTGTTGATCGGTGCCGGCGCGCTCACCGCGCTGCCGCTGCTGGCCTTCGCCGCTGCCGCGCAGCGACTCGACCTGGCAACCGTTGGTATGCTGATGTACATCAATCCGACGCTGCAGTTCGTCACCGCGATCTGGCTTTTCGGCGAACCGATGCGGGCCGCACAGTTGCTCAGTTTCGGGTTGATCTGGCTGGGACTGTTGGTCTTCAGCTGGAGCGCCTGGGGCAAGTACCGGAATCCGGAGCGCATCGATTTCCGTTGACATTCCCCGATCTTGAACTATTCTGGATATTGCGCTGCAACATATTTCCCGTTAAATGAGCGTGCTTCAGATGACGTGGCCGACCTATGCCAGTCGCCGGAGTGCTCAAGGAATATCGTGCAGCTACTTCTGATCAGATCAAGGCGGTGGCACAGATGATCAACATTCTCGCTGGAGGACAGCGACTGCTCGACGTGCCAGCCGAGTAATGTTGAGGAGCAAGGGTCAGCGTCTCGGCAAGAGGTGGATGTCGAATGCCGAACGAACGCTGTTTGGGTAGATTGAATCGTATGTGAAGCGGAGGAACTGAAAATGACAGACCTTTCCAAACTATTGAGCGATTGGAGCAAGGCAATCTCGAGCATGGACGTGACCAAGGGCAGCGAAGAGCTTCTGAACATCATGGCCGGCCTCAAGGTGCCGGGCGTAAACATGGACGCTCTGGTGGCGAGTCAGCGCGATAACCTCGAAGCCCTGAGCGCCTCCAACCGTGCAGCACTTGCAGGGATGAAAGCGGTCGGGGAGTGGCAAGTAAAGATCCTGCAGGAGACGATGCAGGAATTGACCGCAGCGATCAGCGGCTTGACCAAGGGTGGCTCGCCGCAGGAGATCGCGGCAGCGGAGGCCGAGTTGGCCAGGAAAGCTTTCGAGACCGCAGTCGGCGAGATGCGCGAACTTGCGGACATCGTGGGCAAGGCCAATCAGCAGGCCACCGACGCCATCGTCAAGCGAATCCCCGCGAGCCTGAACGAAATCAAGGAGGTGCTGAAGCTTTCGTAGACGATCGGAACGTCCAGGCCCTGGGCGCAGTAGCAGGGCCCTGGTTTTCAATAGGGGAATGCTGCGGTTGTGGGGAGCAGAGGCGGTCGGTTCCGCCTACGCCATTGCCGCCGCTTCTCCACCCAGCGCAGCGACCAGGTCATCGAGCAACTGCGCCACTTCTCCGGTCATCAGGGTGAAATCGATGTCGAAGCGTTCATCGGCATTCTCGCCCTGGCCTTCGGCCTGTTCCTTGAGGATGTCCAGGAAGGCGAGGCGCCTGATCTGCAACTGGTCGTTGAGCACAAAGGAAATACGGTCGTTCCAGGTCATTGCCAGGCGGGTGACGATCTTGCCGGCGGCGATATGCTGGCGGATCTCTTCCCCTTCGAGCGTGTGATTGACATAGCGCACGCTGGCCTTGTCGGTCGAGCGCAACTCGAGATCCTGGTCGAGGGTGAAACCGACGGGTGCTTCGCCGTCGGCTACCCAGCCGGTCATCGCTGCCGATGCGGATTGCGTCACTTTGAGCACCTTGGCCGGCAGGGCATCGAGCGATTTGTGCAGATGCTCAAGAAACTCCTCGGCTTTTGCCGGTGAGGCGGAGTCGATGACCAGCCAGCCGTTGATCGGGTCGATCCAGCCATAGGTGCTGCGGCTGCGGATGAAGGCACGCGGCAGCAGTTCGAGAGTCATTTCCTGCTGGATCTCGCGCATCTCGCGACGGCCGATACGGCGGCCTTCAGCTTCCTCGATCTCCTTGGCCTTGTCGCTGGCAAAGCGTTTGACGATCGAGGCCGGCAGCAGTTTTTCCTCGACCCCGAGGGCGAGCAGCCACTGCTGGTTGACGGAATGGACGAGTGCGCTGCCGTCCCGCGGCGCGACCCAGCCGATGCTGCGCGGATCGGTTGCGTTGCATCCTTGCAGAGTCAGTTTGCCGAGTTGTTCTGCAAGTTGCTCGGCGTCAGCGGCCCAGTTCCTGGGCAGGCGGTAGAGGTGAAGATTTTTGAACCACATGAGCGGACCCGAAAAAATCGGCCATTATAGGCCGGAAAAGCACATTATTTGTTGCCGAGCCGCCTGGCGGGCGGGTCGGCAACACCGGCTTCTGTTAGCATTCGCGCTGCTCTTGACGATCCATCCATGACCGCTCTGCTCTCCGATGTCTTTTCCGCCGCCGGGCCGCTGGCGACCGGTGTCCCCGGTTATCGCCTGCGCCCCCAGCAGCTTGAACTGGCCGAGCGCATCGCTGCCGCGATGGCGGGCAATCAGGTGCTGATTGCCGAGGCCGGGACCGGCACGGGCAAGACCTATGCCTATCTGGTGCCAGCACTGCTTTCGGGGGGCAAGGTGATTGTGTCGACGGGCACCCGCAACCTGCAGGATCAGCTTTTCACACGCGACATCCCGACCATCCGCAAGGCGCTCAAGTCACCGGTCAAGGTGGCACTGCTCAAGGGGCGAGCCAACTACCTGTGTCATTACCACCTTGAACTTTCGCTTTCCGATGGCCGTTTCCTTTCGCGTGACGACGCCGCCTATGCGCAGCGTATCGCGCGCTTTGCCAGGAAGACCCGCAGCGGTGACAAAGCCGAGTGTGCCGGGGTTCCCGAGAATGCGACGGTGTGGGCGATGGTCACTTCCACTCGCGACAACTGCCTCGGTCAGGACTGCCCGAAGCACAAGGAGTGCTTCGTCCTCGCTGCACGCCGCGAAGCGCTGGCCGCCGACCTGGTGGTGGTCAACCATCACCTGTTCTTCGCCGACGTGATGCTCCGCGACGAAGGAACTGCCGAACTGCTTCCCGCCTGCAACACGGTGATCTTTGACGAAGCACACCAATTGCCGGAAGTTGCCAGCCTGTTCTTTGGCGACAGCATCTCGACCGCGCAGCTCCTCGAACTGACCCGCGATACGCAGCTCGAAGGTCTGGCCTCGGCGCGCGACTGCCTGGATCTGCCGAAGTGCTGTGCGCTGCTCGAAAAAGCCGCTCGCGACCTGCGGCTGGCCTTGCCAGTCGAGCCAGCGCGCTACGCGCTGCAGCAACTCGAAGCGCGCGCCGGTTTCGCCGATGGCTTGAGCGGCGTGCTTTGCGAGCTGGAAGTGCTGGCTGCATTGCTGGAGACGCAGGCACAGCGTGCCGAGGGTCTGGAAAGCTGCTGGCGGCGCGCCACCAATTTGCTGGTGCGCCTGCAGGCCTGGCAGAGTGGGGCGAACCCGGATTTCGTTCGCTGGGCAGAGACCTATAGCCACTCACTGCAGCTCAACGCGACGCCGCTGGTGATCGCCGAGATCATGCAGAAGCAGATGAGCGGCCATCCGCGCGCCTGGATCTTCACTTCGGCGACACTTGCCGTGCAGGACAGTTTTTCCCATTACTGTGCCGAGATGGGGCTCGGCGACGCCGATTCGGCGCGTTGGGAGAGTCCCTTCGACTACCCTCGACAGGCGCTGCTCTACGCACCGCGCAACCTGCCTGATCCGAACCGCCCGGAGTATGCCGAGGCGGTCGTCGAGGCCGCGTTTCCGGTACTCCAGGCGAGCGCTGGCCGGGCTTTTTTTTCTGTGTACCTCGCTGCGCGCGATGCGCCGAACGCACGAGTTGCTCAGCGAGTGGCTGCAGCGCGACGGACTCGATCTGCCTTTGCTGTTGCAAGGCGAGCGCAGCAAGAACGAATTGCTCGAACGCTTTCGCAGCCTGGGCAATGCCATCCTGATCGGCAGCCAGAGTTTCTGGGAAGGGGTCGATGTGCGCGGCGAAGCGCTGTCGCTGGTGGTCATCGACAAGCTGCCGTTTGCGCCGCCGGACGACCCGGTACTTTCGGCGCGTATCGAGAAACTCCGCAACGAAGGCCGCAATCCTTTCCTGGAGTACCAGTTGCCGCGCGCAGTGATCAACGTCAAACAAGGGGCAGGTCGCCTGATTCGCGATGAAACCGACCGCGGGGTGTTGATGATCTGCGATCCGCGCCTGCTCAGCAAACCCTATGGCAAGCGTGTCTGGCGAAGCCTGCCGCCGATGAAGAGAACTCGCGAGCTCGCTGACGCTCTGGCTTTCTTTGCCCCGGCGGCGGTCGCCTGATCCGCATGACCCCCCCTCTCCAGGCTGCTGCCGATCTCTTGCCGCTGGACTGCGCTGCGGCGGCTGAACTGCTCAATCGCGGCTGCGCCTGCATCTCGGTCGATCATCGATCCTTGCAGCGCGCGCTCGAAAAAGGCAACGGAACGTTCTCGCACGCTGAACTGCTGGCGACGCGACCGCATCTGTTTTCGGACAGCATGGTTTTCGTCAGCACCGAGCATCTCGCGCGTATGGCACGGATCATCGCCTTGCTCGAACGGCTGGTGGCCTTGCCGGCGTATCGCGAACGCGTGCTCGCCTACGCGCCGCCGCTGGCGCGGCATTCGCCCGGTGCCGCCGGCGTTTTCCTGGGGTATGACTTTCACCTCGGCGCAGACGGTCCGCATCTGATCGAAGTCAATACGAACGCCGGCGGCGCGCTGCTCAACGCTCGCTTGTTGCATGCACAGCGTGCGTGCTGCGCAGCGGTGGCGCGGATGATGCCGGCGCCGATGCCGGTCGAGGAAACCTTTCTGGCGATGTTTCGCGAGGAGTGGCGGCTGGCTCGCGGTGATCACGATGCTTCACAGCGGCCGCTGGCGCGCATCGCGATTGTCGATGCGCAGCTCGATGAACAGTATCTGGCGCCCGAATTTGCACTCTTCCGGCAACTCTTCGAGGCGAATGGCATCGCTGCGCTGGTGGCCGACGTGACGGAACTGACCTTCGACGGCGAACGCCTGTGCTGCCGCGGGCAGCCCATCGACCTGGTCTACAACCGGCTGACCGATTTTGCTCTGGCCGAACCGCAGAGTGCGGCGTTGCGTGCAGCGTACTTGAGCGATGCCGTGGTGGTCACGCCGCATCCGCAGGCGCATGCGCTGTTTGCCGACAAGCGCAACCTGCAGGCTTTCGGCGACGACGACTGGCTGGCAACGATCGGCTTGCGCGAGGACGAGCGCAAGTTGCTGGCCGGTAGCATTCCGCGTACTCTGCAGGTGCGCCCTGAGCAGGCCGATGCCTTCTGGGCCGGTCGCAAGCAGTGGTTTTTCAAACCGGCCGCCGGTTACGGCGGCAAGGCGGCCTATCGCGGCGACAAGCTGACCCGGCGCGTATTTGCCGAAATCGCCAGCGGTGGCTATATCGCACAGGCGGTGGTCACCCCTTCCGAGCGGCGTCTGCTGATCGATGGCGTGCCGCACGATTTCAAGCTCGATCTGCGTAACTACGTTTATCGTGGTGCGGTTCAACTGGTGTCGGCGCGACTGTACCGTGGCCAGACGACCAATTTCCGGACCCGTGGCGGCGGCTTTGCGGCGGTTTTCCCGGTACCCTGCCCAAGCGGAAGCAAAGAATGAAACTGTTTGGTATTGCCGGCTACTCCGGCGCCGGCAAGACGACCTTGCTGGAAAAACTGCTGCCGCGAATGACCGGGATCGGGCTGCGCGTCGCTGTGCTCAAGCACGCGCACCACCATTTCGACATCGACCAGCCGGGGAAAGACTCGTTTCGCCACCGCGCGGCAGGGGCTGGCGAAGTGCTGCTGGCCAGCAGTGCGCGCTGGGTATTGATGAGCGAGTTACGCGGCGCTCCCGAGCCGACGCTCGAGGAATATGTCGCACACTTGTCGCCGTGCGACCTGGTTCTCGTCGAGGGTTTCAAGGACGAGGCGATCCCGAAGCTCGAAGTGTATCGGCCCGGCAACGGCAAGCCGCCGCTATGGCCACAGCAGCAGCACATCGTCGCTGTCGCCTCGGATGCCCTGCAATCGCTGACACTGCCGGCGCATCTGGCGCGGCTGGACCTGAACGATCCGGAAGCGATCGTCCGCTTCATCCTCGGCACTCTTCAACTGGGAGGGAAAACGCATGCTGTCCTTTGATGAGGCGCTGGCACGCTTGCTGACCAGTGCCCGGACCGTTTCAGAAGTTCGCTGCCTGCCGACGCTGGCTGCCGCCGGGCGCGTGCTGGCGCGGGCACAGCAGGCGACGGTCGATGCGCCGCTGCTCGACAACTCGGCGATGGACGGCTATGCGCTGGCCATTGCCGATGTGCCACGCTTGCCGAGCCGCCTGCCGGTTTCGCAGCGCATTCCGGCGGGCAGCGTCGGTACACCGCTGCAGCCAGGAACCGCTGCCCGGATCTTCACCGGTGCGCCGATACCGGCCGGGGCCGACGCAGTGGTGATGCAGGAGCTTTGTGAACACGCCGACGATGCGGTGCTGATCAACCATCGGCCGCAAGCGGGCGAACATATTCGCCGCGCCGGGAGCGACATTGCCGCCGGGAGCGAGATTCTCCCTGCCGGGCTGCGCCTGCGACCCCAGGATACCGCCCTGGCGGCGTCGGTGGGAATCGCCGAACTGCCGGTTTTCCGCCGCTTGCGAGTGGCCGTATTGTTTACGGGTGATGAACTGCGCATGCCCGGTGAGCCGCTGCCGCCGGGCGCGATCTACAATGCCAACCGTTTCCTGCTCACCGCCCTGCTGCAGCCATTGGGTTGCGTCGTGCGTGATCTCGGGCAGGTGCCCGACGATCTGCCGGCGACGCGCCAGGCGCTGCGCGCAGCCGCGATCGACAATGACCTGGTGCTCAGTTCGGGCGGCGTTTCCGTCGGCGAAGAGGATCACGTCAAAGCCGCCGTTGCGGCGGAGGGTCGGATCGAGATGTGGAAGATCGCCATCAAGCCCGGCAAACCCCTGGCATTTGGACAGATCGGTTCGCCCGGAAGCGAGGTGGCGTGCATCGGTTTGCCGGGAAACCCGGTTTCCTGCCTGATCACCTTCCTCATGCTGGTGCGGCCTTTTCTATTGAAAATGCAGGGCGTGCATCGAATTACCCCACCGAGCTACCGGCTGCGCGCCGATTTCGACTGGTTGCGACCCGATGCCCGGCGCGAGTTCCTGCGTGCAAGAAGCCATGCCGACGGCGGCGTGGAGATCTTCGCCAACCAGGGAGCGGCAGTCCTGAGTTCGGCGGTATGGGGCGATGGCCTGATCGATAACCCGCCGCAGCAGATGATCCGACGCGGCGACATGGTGCGCTTCCTGCCGTTTTCAGCCTTGCTGAACTGAACCTGGAGGGCGAATGATGCTGAAGATTCTGTACTTCGCGAGCGTCCGCGAGCAACTCGGACAGGGGAGCGAAGAGTTGCCGCTGCCGGCCGGGGTGGTGGATGTCGCCGGTCTGCTCGGGTTTCTCGCGCAACGGGGCGGCGCATGGGAGCACCTGGCGGAGATCAGGAACCTGCGTCAGGCGGTCAATCAGGAAATGGTCGGGCGCGATGCACCGATCGGGGCGGGGGACGAGGTCGCTTTCTTTCCGCCGGTGACCGGCGGTTGAAATGATGGTTCGCGTTCAGGAGGCTGATTTCGACGTCGGCTCAGAGCTGGCGGCGCTACGCCGGGATCGACCACAGATCGGTGCGCTAGTGTCCTTTGTCGGTGTCGTGCGAGCGGCCAGCGACGGCGCCGGGGTCTCGGAGATGACCCTCGAACATTACCCAGGAATGACCGAGAAAGCGCTTGCAGCGATGGTCGGCGAAGCCGGACGCCGCTGGAAGCTCATCGACGCGATCGTCATCCACCGCGTCGGTCGCTTGCTGCCGGGCGACCAGATCGTCCTCGTCGCGGTGGCCGGCGCGCACCGTGGTGAAGCTTTTGCCGCCTGCGAGTTCCTCATCGACTACCTGAAAACGCGTGCGCCATTCTGGAAGCGCGAAGTGACGCCGCAAGGTGCGCGCTGGGTCGCTGCGCGCGCGAGTGACGATCAGGCTGCCGAGCGCTGGCGGGATTAAGCCCGGCATGGTCCTGGAGATCTGCCGGGCTCTGCTCCAGCTTGTGTTCGATGACGCGCCGCCCCCAGGCATCGGGCGCGGCGTCGCGTACTGCACTCGGAATACCCTTGAGCTGTGTGAACTCGAAGACTTCCTTGGCCAGAGGTAGTCGGAACGGATCGAGCGCCACCGCTTCGGGCCTCGCAAGATAGCGATTGCCGTAGCGGAATCGGCCGATCTGCGTGCCATCTGGCAAGGTTTGGACGCGCAGCAACGCCGCCGGCACCGTCTCCAGGGTGCCGGGAAGCTGGAGGTAGACGTAGGCCTTTCGTTCAGAAGTCATAGTCGTCGCTCGCTTTGCGTGGCTTGCCTGCACGTGCGGGACGTCGTGCGGCTTCGAGCGCCTTGCCATGCAGGTCGGCATCGGGATCGGCGACGCCGTCCAGGGTTCGGTCCAACCCCAGGGCCCACAGCACTGTGAAGCACACTCCGACGGCCGTTCCGGGCTTGCCCAATTCCAGCGCGGTCAGCGTGTTGCGGTTGATGCCGGCCTTGTTTGCCAGATAAGCGACGGACCAACTGCGACGGATGCGCGCGATCCGAATGCGCTGGCCGAGCTGGGTCACCTGTTCGGCAACTTGCATCGGAGTCTCAAACTTGCTCATTGGAGTAGGCATTTCTCCATTAAATGCCCATAATATTAGGCGTTGGGCGTTGGCGCCACAAAATATTCGTCGTGTGCTTGGCCACCGGCCTGGGTTCTTCGGGCCAAGCACGGGTCACCGTGGCGCTTGCCTGCGGTAGCGTGCCTGCCCGAACCAGGGCCGCCTGGGTCGGGGGTGCCAAGGGGGAGCGCTTTCGGTCGGCGCGCTGGCGGCGTAGCGTTTCGGGTCGGGCCGATCCGTGGCCGCGTCGGCTTGCCACACGAGCGGGAGGTTATTGCGAGTTCCCCGTCCAACTTTTCATTCCACCGGACGCCGGTGCAGCGGCTTTGGCTCTTCGGCAACGCCTCGTCCCGGCGCCGGTAAATTCAAACGATAGATTCGTTCTCCGGAAGCCCTTAACACCCATCTGTTTATGTGTCATATTTGAGGCTATGCAAATGACACTCAGAGGAAGCGGTCGAAGGGATGGCCATGGGTCGCCGCGGTGGCCGACAAGGCCGCCGCGGC
>NZ_SPMX01000100.1 GCF_012940005.1 Candidatus Accumulibacter contiguus
CTGCAGGATCGAGGCGCTCATCTGCTCCATGCTCGAGGTCGTCTCTTCGACCGAAGCGGCCTGCTCGGACGACGACTGCGACAGTGACTGCGCGGTCGCCGAAATCTGGCCGGAGGCGTTCGAGAGATTGTCGGCCGCGGTACTTACCTCGCCGATGGTCTCGACGAGCTTGGCGACGGTCTGGTTGATGGCATTCTTCAACTCGTCGAAATCGCCCCGGTAGCTGCTGGTGATGGTCTGCGTCAGGTCGCCGCGGGCCATCGCGCCCATGATCCGGCGCACCTCGTTGATCGGCCCGACGACGTTGTCGAGCGTTTCGTTGACACCGGCGACGACCTTGCGGAAATCGCCCTGGTGGCGGTTGGCGTCGGCGCGCGTCTCGAGCTTGCCCTCGACCGCTGCCGCCGACAGCATGGCGGCGTCGGCGACCAGCGCATTGACCGCGTCGATGCAGGCATTGAGATTGTTCTTGATGATGTTGTAGTCGCCGCTGTAGGGATCGGTGATTTTCGGCGGGATGTCGCCCCTGGAGATCCGGTCGACGTAGTGGGCGGTCACGTTGAGCGGGTTGACGATATTGGTGATCGTGTCATTGACGCCCTTGACGAGCTGGTTCCAGCCACCGACGAAGAGGTCGGCATTGGCGCGCTTCTTCAGATCGCCGTCGGCCGCCGCCTGGATGATGATGCCGGTCTGGGCGAGCAGGTCGTTCATCATTTTGACCAGGTTGTTGAGGTTGTTCTTGATGATATTGTACTGGCCCTTGTACTCGGTGGTGATCACCGGCGGGATGATTCCCTTGGCGACCTGGTCGACGTAGTCGGCGGTGACGTTCATCGGATCGACGATGTTGGTGATCGCTTCATTGACGCCCTTGACGAGCTGGTTCCAGCCACCAACGAAGAGGTCGGCGTTGGCGCGCTTGTCGAGTTGCCCGTCGGCAGCACCCCTGATGATGATGTCGGTCTGGGCGAGCAGCTCGCTCATCATCCTGACCATGTTGTTGAGGTTGGTCTTGATGACATTGAAGTCGCCGTTGTAGTTGTCGGTGATGACCGGCGGGATGACGCCCTTCGAGATGTCGTCCACGTAGCGGGCGGTGACGTTGAGCGGACCAATGACCGCGTCGAGCGTATCGTTGACGCCCTTGACCACTTTCTGGAAATCTCCCTGGTGCTTCGAGGCATCGGCGCGCGTGGCGAGCTTGCCCTCGACGGCGGCCTTGCTCAGCAGTTCGGCGTCGGTGATCATGCGCTGCACTGCGGCCTGCATTGCCTGTACCCCGCTCGCGAGCTGGCCGACTTCGTCCTTGCTGTCGATGTCGAGCTTGAAGTTGAAGTCGCCCTCGGCCATCCTGCCGGTGGCGGCGACCAGCTTGCCGGTCGGGCCGGTGATCGAGCGGGTGATCAGGAAGGCGAGGAGTGCGATGATCAGCAGCGCGGCGATCGCCAGGCCGATGATCAGCGTGCGCGTCGAATTGGCCAGCACCTCGGCGTCGGCGCCGACCTTCTCGGCGAGTTCGTTCTGATAGTCGACGAAGGCATTGACATTCTTGACGTAGGCGTTGAAGGCCGGGCGGTAGCTGCCGTCGAAGCTCTTCAGCGCTTCATCCCATTGTCTGGCCTTGATCTGCCCCTCGAGCTTCGTCGATTCGGCGACGAAGGTTTTGCGCGCCTCCTTGCTGGCTTCGAGGGCCGCCTTGCCCTTGTCGCCGTAGCTGAACTTGTCGAGCGCATCGAAAGTCTTGGTGACTCCGCTGCGTGCCTCGACGACCCGGTCCATTTCCCTGCTCGTCGCTTCGTCGTTCCTGGCGATCAGCATGTTGCGGTGATAGCGGCCGACGTTATTGATGTTATCGATCAGATCGTTGGCGAGCTTGGTCTTGACGTTCTTGTCCTTGACCAGGTCGGTGATGTCGTTCTGCAGTTCGCCGACGCGGGTGGCACCGACGACGGCGACCAGGATCAGCATGAACAGGGCGATGGCGAAGCCGACGCTGAGGCGGACGCCGATCTTGAGATTGGAAAGCATGGAGTGAGCTCCTTGAGTGATGCAGCGAATGACGTTCGAGTTGCGGTGAGGGGGCGAACGAGGCGGGCGACCTCAGGGTGGCCCGTGCTGGTTCCAGCAGGGTTCGCAGGGCCGCTTAGTGGGTCGATGCGCTTTCATGCGCGCCTCCCGTGCGAGCGGCTGCGGTGCCGTGCGTCAGGCGCTCGCTTTCGATGTTGACGGCGCGATTGACCAGCGCCGGCACGTCGAGAATCAGCGCCACGTCGCCGCTGCCGAGAATCGTCGAGCCGCCGATGCCGCGGATGTTCTTGAACAGCACGCCGAGCGGCTTGATCACCGTCTGGAATTCGCCGAGCAGCGCATCGACGACGAGCCCCGCCTTCTGACCGCCATACTGGACGATGACCACGTTCTGACGGCTGGGGATGCCGCCGCCGATGGCGAACAGCTCGCGCAGGCGGACGAAAGGCAGCACCTCGCCGCGCAGGTTGAGATAGTTGCGCTTGCCGGGAAGGTCGGCAAGTTCGATGCATTCGACGACCGAGTCGAGCGGCACCACGTAGGACGCCTTGCCGACGCCGGTCAGGAAGCCGTCGATGATCGCCAGCGTCAGCGGCAGGCGGATGGTGAAGGTCGATCCCGCGCCTTCGACGGTGGCCACGTCGACGCTACCCCGTAGGCCCTGGATGTTGCGCCGGACGACATCCATGCCGACGCCGCGGCCGGAGAGGTTGGTGACCTGCTCGGCGGTCGAGAAACCGGCTTCGAAGATCAGGTTGCTGATTTCCTGGTCGGAGAGCGTCGCGGCGGCGTCGATCAGCCCCTTGTCGATTGCTTTCTGGCGGATCTTGTCTTTCGGCAGGCCACCGCCATCGTCGATGACCTCGATGACGATGTTGCCCGAGTCGTGATAGGCGTTGAGCTGGACCGTGCCGTTCACGGGTTTGCCGCGCGCGGCGCGCAGGTCGGCGGCTTCGATGCCGTGGTCGATGGCGTTCCGGACCAGGTGCATCAAGGGGTCGCCGAGTTTTTCTACCACCGATTTGTCGAGTTCGGTCTCGTCACCGGTGATCACCAGGTCGATGGCCTTGCCCAGCTCGCGCGAGCTGTCGCGCACGACACGGTTGAAGCGGTTGAAAGTCTCGCCGATCTGCACCATGCGCAGTTGCAGCGCCGAGTCGCGGATGTCCTCGACGAGGCGCAGCAGCACCGAGGTCGATTCCATCAGCTCGGATTGACCGCTGCGCTGCGCGAGCAGGTTGGCGCTGGCGCCGGCGATGACCATCTCGCCGACCAGATCGATGAGCTGGTCGAGCTTGTCGGCGTGCACCCGGATCATGCGTGCTTCGAGCGATCTTTTCTCGCTGACCACCGCCTGGCGGGTGGCGGCGGCCTCGACGAGTTCCGGGTGCACCACCTTCTGCTCGACGAGGATGGCACCGATCGGCGTCTGCTGCGGCGCTTCGCCATCCGCCTCTGCAGTCGCCGTACGGCTCTGTGTGGCGAGACCCTCGTCGAGTTCGGCCTGCGTCAGAGCGCCGGAACGGACGAGGATTTCGCCCAGGCGCATCGGGTCCTCGGGGGACTCGTTGATCAGCTTGAGGTATTCGTCGATTTTCGAGTGCGGCGGCAGGATATTGAGCGTGCACTCGTCGCGGACGAAGTCGAAGACCTGTTCGATCTGGGCTTTGCTGGCGCGCGTCTGGAAGCCGATCTCGAAGCCGAGGTAGCAGCATTCGGGGTCCATTTCGCCGGCTGCGGGCATGGCATCGGCAAGCGTGCTGAGGGTGGTGATCTCGCCGATCGAGGCCAGGAAGTTCAGCAGCGATAGCGGGTCCATGCCGTTCTTCAGTACGCCGGGGCCGAAGCGCACCGAGATGTGCCAGGCGTCGGTGTTGACCTCGCCGCCGCCGGTCGCTGCGAGTTCGCTGCCGTGCTTGACCGGCAGATCGCCACCCTGCGGCCTGCACGAGCTGGCTGCGCCAGCGCCGAGGAACTGCTCGGTCAGCGTCGCCAGCAGCGCATCGCCGCGCGCCTGGATCTCGGCCTCGGGCTGCGGCAGACCGGCGGCGAGAACATCGAGCAGAGCCCCGAGGTGGTCGCAGCATTCGAGCATCACCGTAGACAGTTCGCCGCTGACCGGGATCTCGCCGTTGCGCAGCTTATCGAGGACGTTTTCGACCTTGTGCGTGAAGGCTTCGATGAAGTGGCATTCGACGACGCCGGAGCCGCCCTTGATGGTGTGCGCGGCGCGAAAGATGGCGCCGAGGTTGTCGGCGTCGTCGGGGTTCTGCTCGAGCTTGAGCAGGCCGTCTTCCATCGCGGTGAGCTGGTCGCGGCTTTCATTGACGAAGGTACTGGTCAGTTCATCCATCGTGCTTCCTCTATCAGGGGTTTTCAGGCTTGCGCGCAGAGGAGCATCGGGTCGCCGAAGACGCCGGCCAGGTTGCAGAAGTCGAGGACCCGCTGCACGGTCGGGCTGTGGCCGACGATCGTCAGATGCTTGCCCTGCTGCTGCACTTCGCGCTTGAGCAGCATCAGCAATTGCAGGCCGGCCGTGTCCATTTCGGCGACTCCCGAGAGGTCGAGTTCGAGCTTCCCGGTCGTTGCCAGCGCGGCCAGCAACTGCTCCTTCTGCGCCCGCGCCTGGTAGATCGTCATGTTCTCGTGAATGGCGAGAGGGCTGGTCATGTCGAGACTTCTCCTGTATGGTCCAGATCAGAATCTGGCAGGGCGAAGACTAGCGAGGTGCGCAGCAAGGCGCTATCCGGAAATCCACTCGGGACTCGGTAGAACTACGGAGGTTGAATGGGAAGGAGGAGGGCGCTTTCCCTTGAAGCTTGAACCTGCTACTTGAAGCCGGCGACCATTCCGACCAGTTCGATGACGCTGCCGGCGCCGGATTTGGCCATGATGTGCGCACGGTGGGTCTCGACCGTACGCTCGCTGATACCGAGGTCGGCGGCAATGACCTTGTTGCGCTTGCCGACGACGATCGCGGCCAGGATTTCCTGCTCGCGCGGGGTCAAGGACTTTCGCCAGTCGTCACACGCTGCCGGTGCCGGTGCCGGTGCAGCTCGCCTGTCGTCGGACAGGCGCAAGGCGGCATTGACCCGCTCGATCAGGTGCTGGACGTTGAAGGGTTTTTCGAGAAAGTCGAAAGCGCCAAGGCGCATGGCCCGCACTGCGGTCGGCACGTCGGCATAGCCGGAGAGAAAGATCACCGGGACCTCGGGATTGCGCTGCCGCAACCAGTCATGGACTTCCGGTCCGGTGATGCGCGGCATGCGGATGTCGAGCAGCACGCAGTCGGTATGGCCGGGTCGCCAGCGGCGCATGAAGTCCTCGCCGGACGAGTATTCCTCGGCGGCGAGCCCGACGCTGGCCAGTACTTCCAGCAGGAAACGGCGAACCTGCGCATCGTCATCGACGATGCAGATGCACCGGTGCGCGGGATTTGCATCCATCGGCGTGATCTATGGATTTCAGGGTGCAAGGGTGGTCAGGGATGCGGAGTGCGCTATTCTACCGATGATTGGCAATCCTGCAGAGAATGACAGAATGACGAGAAAATGGCTTCATCGATGAATCAGACCCGCCGAACACCGCGAGTCGACCCAGCGGTCTGTCGTGCCTGCCGGCAGGGCACCGCCTGATGCGAGCATATCGGCCGCGGCGATACCGCTTTGAGTGGCTGTTGCTGACCATCGCCCTGCTGCTGCTCGGTGGCTCGAACGCCTGGTCGCTGCTGCAGCAGTATCGGGATGTCGAGCAGGAAGAAGAAAATCGCCTGCAGGCCGCGGCACAGCGGCTCGCTGACCTGATGGTACGGCGTCTGCTTCCGGAGGATTTCCGTGCCTTGATGGCGTCGGTGCGTTACGCGCCAGATGTACGGGTGTCGGTGCAGACGGGCGGCGAGCGCTTCGAGTGGGTACCGGCCGGGTCCGATGGCGAGAAATGGGAGGTCGCGGGCGCGACGGCGTTCCTTCCGGGTCACATCGAGGGCGGGCAGACGGCCTCGTTGCTGAGCGGTGTATACGGTGTGTACGATGCGAACGGGGAAGAACTGCTGGCGGCGGTACGCGCGCTGCCGGCTGCCAGCATCGATGCGACCCTGCTGGTCGGCGTCGCCCGGCCGCGCGCCATGATCCATGTCAACTGGCGCCGCATGGCGACCTGGCATCTCGGGCTGTTTCTGGCCACGCTGCTGTCGTCGGTGTTTGCCCTGTCTGCGCTGCAGCACCGGCAACGGCGTCTCGATGCCCTGCGCGCAGAGCGCCATGCCGAGCAGCGGGCGGCTAGCGAGCGTCTGCGGCTGGCGACCGACGCGGCCGGTCTGGGGGTGTGGGAATATGATCTGGTCGGCGGGCGTCTGCGCTGGGATGCATCGACCTACGCGCTGTACGGCATCGACCCGGCCGTCGCTGCCGTAACCACCTACGAGGACTGGTCCCAGCACGTCTTGCCCGAGGATCTGCCGGCCGCGGAAGCGGCATTGCAAGCGTCGATTCGTGAGCGCCATCAGTTCCGGGTGGATTTCCGGATTCGCCGAGGTGATGGGCAGATCCGCATGCTCAGTGCGCTGGCGCAGCCGCTTTTCACCGTCGATGGTTCGCCACTGTCGGTGATCGGCATCAACCAGGATGTGACCGATCGCATCGAGGCCGAGCGCCTGCAGGACGAACTCAGGAACCGCCTCGCCAGGGCGGCACGCATGGAGATTCTGGGAGCGATGGCTGCCGGCGTTGCGCATGACTTCAACAATATCCTGGTCGCCATCCTCGGGTTTTCCGGGCTGGGCAGGACGGTGGTACGCGCTGCCGGGGGTTCGGAGCGCATGGCCTCGTATTTCGAGGAGATCGAAACCGCCGGCGAACGCGCCAGGGCGCTGGTGCAGCAGTTGCTGGTCTTCTCGCGCGGCGGCACGCTCCATGTTTCGGTGGTAGCCGTTGCCGACGAGGCACGCGCGCTGGCCACTCTGCTCGCTTCGTCCTTCCCGGCTGGCGTGACCTTGTCGATGCGTATCGACGAGGCTCTGCCGGATCTCGACATCGATCCTGCACATCTGCATCGCATCCTGGTCAATCTCTGCCAGAACGCCCGCAATGCAATCGATGGGCCGGGCGAGGTACGCATTTCGGCGCAGCGCGTAGGCATCGATCCGGTCGGGATCTGTGCTTCGTGCCATGCCGAGTTTGCCGGCGAGTTTGTGCGCATTGCGGTCAGCGACGAAGGCTGCGGTATCCCGCAGGACATTCACGATCGCATTTTCGAGCCTTTCTTCACCACCCGCGAGCCGGGCATGGGCTCGGGAATGGGGCTGGCCGTCGTGCACGGTCTGGTGCACCTCTATCAAGGGCATGTGCAGATGCAGAGCGTACCGGGTCAGGGAAGCACCCTGGCGATCCTGTTGCCGCGCAGCATGTGGCACGCCGCGGCGGCGGGCAAAGAATCGCCCGCCAGCACCGCCGGCTGAAGTCCCTCATTCGCCGGGCGGCGGTCGCAGCCAGCGCGTGACGACTTCGAGCAGCGCCGCCATCCGGAAAGGTTTGGCGATGAAGTCGTTCATTCCGGCGGCCCGGCAGCGATCCTGGACTTCTTTGACGACGTTGCCGGTGAGGGCCAGGATCGGCACCTGCGCGTGCTTCGGCTGTTGGCGAATCCGGCGCGTCGCCTCGAATCCGTCCATGATCGGCATCTGCAGATCCATCAGGATCAGATCGTAAGCCCCCCTGCCGGCAAGCTCGACCGCTGTCTCGCCATTGGCCGCGCAGTCGGCAAGCAGACCCATGTTTTCCAGGATCGCGACAATCACCTCGCGGTTGATCGGCTCGTCGTCGACGATCAGGATACGTCCTTCCAGGGGAGCCTGCTGCGCCGCCGTGTCCACGCCCGCGCTCGCCATCGCGGTGCTGCCGCCGGCCCTCTCGGGCGCCCTCTGCAGGCAGGCCGTGAACCAGAAGGTGCTGCCGGCCCCCTCGGTACTGTCAACCCCGACGCTGCCCCCCATCCTCTCGGCGATCTGTTTGACGATGGCGAGGCCGAGACCGGTCCCGCCATGCTCTCGGGTCATCGAATCATCGGCTTGCTCGAAGTGCCGGAAGAGCCGCCCGAGCGAGCTGGCGGCAATGCCGATGCCGGTATCGCGGACCTCGAAGCGCAGCATCAGGTGGTCCTTGCTTTCTTCCTGGTGGCGGACGCTGATCCGGATGCTGCCCTGTGGGGTGAACCGGATCGCGTTGCTGACGTAATTGAGCAGGGCCTGCCGGAGGCGTGTCGGGTCGCCGAGCAGTCGGCCGGGCAGGCTCTCGCAATCGCTCGTTAGCGTGAGGCCCTTTTGCCGGGCGCGATCCGTGCTCATTTCGACGACGCTGCTGACAATACCGGCCACATCGCAAGGGATTTCTTCGAGAACCAGCTTGCCGGCCTCGATCTTCGAGAAGTCGAGCACGTCGTTGATGATGTTCAGCAGGTGTTGTGCGGCGCTGTGCAACTTGTCCAGCCGCTCCGCCTGTCGGGTGCTGAGACTGTCCAAGTTTCATCAAGTCGGCGAGGCCGAGAATGGCGGTCATCGGGGTTCGGAGCTCGTGACTCATGTTGGCCAGGAATGCGCTCTTTGCCCGGCTGGCGGACCGGGCCATCTGCGTCGCGACGGCCAGTTGCCGGGTACGTTCAGCGACGCGCGCCTCGAGGCTCTCGTTCATTTGACGCAGCCGGGCTTCTGCCTCCTTGCTCTCGGTGATCTCGAGGTGGGTGCCGAACATCTGCAGTGGCCGGCCGTCGGCACTCCAGTCCATGACCTTGCCGCGATCGCGGACCCATACCCAGTGGCCGTCCCGGTGGCGCATCCGGCACTCGCAGTCGTAGGCGGGCAATTCGCCGGCAAAGTGCCGGTGCAGCAGGGCGTTGGATTTTTCGAGGTCGTCCGGATGCGCGAAGCGGGACCAGGTGGCGATGCTCAGCGGCGAAATCTCCGCCAGCGTGTAGCCGATGATCCCGGCCCAGCGTTCGTTGAAGAGCACTGCGCCGGTTTCGACGTTCCATTCCCAGGTGCCGACGTCGGTGCCCGCGATGATGTTGGCCAGGCGCTGGCGCTCGGTGCGTAAGGAGTCGGCCAGGTTCCGGTTGCTGCTGATGTCTTCGTGCGCCACGACGACGCCGCCCCCGGATCGCAAGGGATCGACGCGCATCCGGAACCAGCGCTTCTGGTTCACTGTGTGGCAAGGGTATTCCAGCTCAAAGTGCTCGCTGCGCCCGGCCAGCACCGCGGCAATGCCGGCCCAGGCGGCCAGGGCTTCGGCGGCCCAGGGATCGGCGGCGGCGAGACAGATCGCACGGTAATCGGCGCCGATCGGGTCAGCGAGCGGCGTCTCGCCGCCGTTTTCCGCCGCGAATCGCGACCATGCCTGGTTGACCGCAAGGATTTTTCCGTCGCTGTCGAGGACCGCGACGTGCGCGCTCAACGAATCGAGGATGGCGGCATTGAATGCTTCACTCGCGCGCAGCGCCGCCTCGGTCCGGCATCGCTCGGTGGTGTCGCGCAGCGATGCCGTGAATAGCTTTTGCCCATGCACTTCGACCTGCGAAATCGACGCTTCGAGCGGGAATTCCTGGCCATTGTCACGGACGCCAAGAACTTGATAAGTGCTGCCCATCGGCCGCGAGGTGAGCGGACTCGCGGCGAACTTCCCGACATGCATGCGATGCGCCGTCTGGAAACGGTTTGGAATGAAACGGTCGAGCAGGCTCCCGATGGCCTCGGCAACCGGACACGCAAACATTTTTTCGGCAGCGGCATTGAACAGGATGATCCGGTAAGATGCGTCGATGGTCACGATCGCATCGAGGGCCGCGTCGACGATCCTGGCCAGTCTTTCTTCCCTGTCAATCATGGTGTGCTCCCGTGCCAGTTCCGTTGTCAAGCGAGGTTCCCGATCGGCAAAGCATTGAATCTCCCCTCTCCACTCGCGGGGGAGGGGCATATCGGTACCCACTAACGTGAAAGCTCAGGGGCGCGCAGCGGCTTGCCGGCGCAGCGTCCTTCATTTCAAGGCTGCACGGACCTGAGCAAGTGCGTCGGCAATGGGTATGCCCTGTGCTGCCCCACTCTCGATGTCAGCAATCCGGCGCTCTGTTTCAACGGCCCAAGTTTCCTCAACGTCGGCATCCTCGTCGAGACTTGCGAGCAAGATCTGTGCGAAAGCAGCGCGCTCGCCGGCCGTTAGCTTCAGTGCCTCAGCTTCGAGCACGGCTTCAAACTGCATTTGGTGTTCTTCCTGAGTCAACCGGATAGGCATATCGAGTTGATTTCCCATGGCTAATGCCTTCGTAGAGATGGTCAGGATTGTACTGCGAGTCCGGCGCCAAGTGATGAAGCCCAATACTTTCATTCGCGCCCCACTTGACCTTGGTGTCGATGCCACTACACTCGCCGATATATTTTGGCTTGTCGTCAGTGAGGGTGGAGCATGTGGTTTGACTCTGGGGCAACAAGCGTTTTCTCGCAGAATCCCCGCGCAGTGTCCTGCGTGCTCCCGACGCTTCGATCCGACGGCGCAGCGCCTGGCCGTCGGCTGCAGCGATGAACCCGCCGCGTCGCCGTGCCCTGGTCGCCGCACTCGCCGGCGGCGGCGTGCTTGCCTTGTCGGGCGTCGTTGCGCAGCCCTGGCGAGCCTGGTTCAATCGCTGCCAGGCGCGGCTGCCAGCAGCCGTTGCGACCGGCGAGTGGGTGCAGAGGGCGTGGGACGGAGTCGATCCGGCGCAGTTTCTGGATGCCCATGTGCACCTGGTCGGTATCGGCGATTCGGGCAGCGGCAGCGAGGTGAATCCGCAGATGGACAGCCTGCTGCACCCGCTGCAGTATGCGCAGCGCCTGTTCTACCTGAACGCCGGCTGCGTCCATGATGCACCGGGGCGAGTGGACGAGAGCTATGTCGACCGCCTGGAGAATCTCGTCGAAGGATTGCGGCCGGGGGCGAAGCTGCTGCTCTTTGCTTTCGACCGCTTCCACGACCTCGATGGTCGAGCCGACCCGCAGCGCAGTTCCTTCTACACCCCGAACGCCTACGCGCAGGCCGTGGCCGCGCGCCATCCAGAGCATTTTCAGTGGGCGGCGTCGATTCATCCATATCGCGGCGACTGCGTCGAGGCGCTGGCCAGCGCCGTCGAAGGAGGGGCGCGGGCGGTGAAATGGTTGCCGCCGGCAATGGGCATCGATCCGTCCTCGAAGCGTTGCGATCGCTTCTATGCCGCACTGGCGAAACACGGCCTGCCGTTGATCAGCCATGCGGGCGAGGAAAAAGCCGCTCCCGGTGGTGATCAACCCGACTTTGGCAACCCGCTCCTGCTGCGGCGGGCGATGGACCATGGCGTGCGGGTGGTGGTGGCGCATTGCGCATCGCTCGGCAGCGCCCTCGATGTAGACCGGGGTGCGAACGCCGCGCCGCTTCCCTGTTTTGCACTGTTCGCTCGCCTGATGGGCGAAGCGCGTTATGAAAAGTTGCTGTTTGCCGATATTTCGGCGCTGACGCTGAGGAACCGCAGCGAGGAAGTTCTGCGCATGCTGCTCGAGCGCAGCGAATGGCATGCGCGTTTGCTGAATGGTTCCGACTATCCCTTGCCGGGCATCGTGCCGCTGATCCTGCCTGCGGAGTTCGCCGCGCGTGGCATGCTGCCGCATTCGGCGGTCGCGGAGCTGGAAGTGATCCGGCACCACAATCCCTTGCTCTTCGATTTCGTCCTCAAGCGGCATCTGACTTCGCGGGGGCAGGGCTTTGCCCCCGCGATCTTCGAGACCAGTACCTTCTTTGCCAGGGTGCGGGGTGACTGAGGGGCTGGGCGACGGTTTTTCAGGCCGGTAATGGCGCCGGCATGAAGGGGACCCGGCCGGTGGCGAGGTAGGCTTCACAGCGTTCGATGTATTCGCTGGTGCTCCTGGGCATTGGCGTACGGGCACGGGCGATGTAGAACACCAGGTCGCGGCCGTTGCGGAGCAACTGGAGACCATCGGAAACCCGGTACAGCATCCTGCCGGTTCGCTCTCCGAGCGGTTTGGGGGCATG
Source organism: Candidatus Accumulibacter contiguus (assembly GCF_012940005.1). Lineage (GTDB taxonomy): Bacteria > Pseudomonadota > Gammaproteobacteria > Burkholderiales > Rhodocyclaceae > Accumulibacter > Accumulibacter contiguus. Next base: position 12,072 of record NZ_SPMX01000100.1, read on the forward strand.
TCTCGGCGTGAAGTTGGCCAGCCGCTCGCCAGCGGTGACCAGTTGCGACCAGACATCGAAAATGTCGCGGTCGGTGCGCAAGGTCTCCGTCTTGATTCTGGCCGCGTGGGCAAAATCCCGCACCGGTGCTTCGATGGCCGTAAAAGCGGGAATGCGACTGAAGGTGGCGACCATGGCTTCGGCGATCCGGTCGATGTCGCGCATGCTCTGGCCAATCTTGATGTAGCGGTTTTCGTAGAATTCCTCGATCGGCACCGAGAAGGCGCGGAAGGGCTCGCCCCAGAGTTCGTCGATGCCTTCCTCGCCGCTGCGGTGGAGGACGACATGCCCGAGGTCCATCGCGTCGAGCAGACATTGGCCGCATTCGCGCATCAGCGCGTCGTCGCTGTGGATCTCGATGCCGTCGGCCTGCAACTCGACCAGCTTCCGGAAAATGTCGGTGGCGCGGTTGAACAGGGCGCCGGCGAGCATCGCGGCCTTGACCCGATGCCGGCCGGGGTCGGCCTCCGTCTGATAACTCCGCCGGGCTTCGCCAAGCCGGCACCCCGGAATATTGAGTCCGTGCTCGGTGTGGTTGAACAGGCGTCGGGTCAGCGCTTCGATCAGTTGCTTCTTGGCCTGCAAGGAATCGGCCGGAACCGGATAGGTCTTGATCCAGTAGCCGTCGTAGAGCACTCGCTCCACATCGTTGATGATTCTGCGCGTTCCCTCGGGAGGGGAGGATTCGTCATCGGAGGCTAGTTCGAGTCGGTGGACATTGCTCATCGCTATCATCTGTGCTGAAAAACCGCTTAGCACGAGCAATAATCGTGCCCATTACGATCGCTTCTGCAAGCCTCTGATTTCAATCGGCCCGGATCGTGCCGACGTTCGGCCTGGCGATGCGTGTGCTCCAGCACGGTGCAAAGGACCGCTTGCTGGAGCACTCTTCCGGTGCGCTGCGCAAGAGCGTCAGGCGTATTCCGGCTGAAACGCCTGCTCCGGATTCGCCAGGGGAGCATCACCGCTCCAATACGGGGAGAGTTTCCGCAACTGCGCAATGATCGGCGGTACGGTGTCGATGACACGTTCGACTTCCTCTTCCGTGTTGTAGCGGGAGAGCGAGAAGCGGATCGTACCGTGCGCAGCGGTGTAGGGGATGCCCATCGCCCGCATCACGTGCGAGGGTTCGAGCGAACCCGAGGTGCAGGCCGAACCGGACGAGGCGGCAATGCCCTGTTGGTTCAGGAGCAGCAGGATACCTTCGCCCTCGACGTACTCGAAAGCGATGCTCGCCGTATTCGGCAGCCGGTAGAGCGTATCGCCATTGACAAAGGCATTGCCGACCCGGCAAAGGATGCCCCGTTCGAGGCGGTCACGCAGCCGCTTGACGCGCGTGTTCTCTTCGCTCATGTACTGCTGCGCCAGCTCGCAGGCGACGCCGAGGCCAACAATCGAAGCCGAGTTCTCGGTGCCGGCGCGGCGACCGCGCTCCTGATGACCTCCTCGCAGCAGCGGACGAAAGCGGGTATTACGGCGTACATAGAGCACCCCGATGCCTTTCGGCGCGTGCAGTTTGTGGCCGGATAGCGAAAGCATGTCGATCCTGGTGGTCTTGAGGTCGATGGCCACCTTGCCGACCGCCTGGACTGCGTCGGTATGGAAGAGGATGCCTTTCTCGTGCGCCATTTCGGCCATTTCCTCGACGGGAAAACAGGTCCCCGTTTCGTTGTTGGCCCACATCGCCGAAACGATCGCCACGCGCTCGTTGAGCAATGACTTGTATTCGTCGAGATCGATGCGTCCCTTGCGGTCGACGCGCAAGCGATGCACGACGTAGTTCTCTTTTTTCGAGATAGGTACACAGCGTCAGGATCGCCGGGTGCTCGACCACCGTGGTGATCACCGTGCGCCGCTCGGGATTGGCCCTGAGCGCCGAGAGAATGGCCGTCGAGTCGGACTCGGTGCCGCAGGAGGTGAACACGATTTCGGAGTCATGCGCGGCGCCGAGCAGTGACTGCACCTGGACGCGGGCCTCCTTCAGCGCCTTGCCGACCTGTGAGCCGAAACTGTGGATCGACGAGGCATTGCCAAACTGCTCGGTGAAGAATGGCAGCATGGCTTGCACGACGGCGGGATCGCAGGCCGTGGTAGCGTTGTTGTCCAGGTAGATCGGCTTCATGATGTCTCCATTTGGTTAATGTGAAAGTCGCGTCAGCGACTCACGAATCTCCCCTCCCCCCTCGTGGGGGAGGGGGAGGGGGAGAGGGAAACGGTCAGGCACGGGCCAGCGCGGTGACAGGCAGCACCTGCACCAGTTCGCCGAGGGTTTCGATGAGCTTCTGCTGAACGCCACCGAGTGTTGCGGCTTCCATCGAGCAGCCCTGGCAGGCGCCCGAGAGTTCGACGTAGATTTTCTTGCCATCGACCTCGATCAGGGTCACGTCACCATGGTCGCGCTGCAGCATCGGGCGAATCGCTTCGAGCGTCTCTTCGATCTTGCGGATGCGCTGGTAGTTGGTCAGCCTGGGCCTGGTGGCCGCTTCGGCCGCCGTGGCGGCAGCCTTTCGGGGCTTCGCTTCATTGGCGTACAGGCGACCGTTGACGGCGATCAGGATGTCCTCGATTTTCTCGTGACACGCCGAACAGCCACCGCCGGCCTTGGTGTAGTTGGCCACATCTTCCAGTGTCCTGAGACGGTTGGCGCGGACGGTGTCCTCGATCATCACGGCGTCGATGGCGAAGCACTTGCAGACCAGATCGCCTTCCTCGTGATCGTCCTTCCAGGCTTCGCCGCGATAGTTGGCAACGGCCGCCTGCAGCGCCTCGCGTCCCATCACCGAACAGTGCATCTTCTCCGGCGGCAGTCCGTCGAGATAGTCGGCGATGTCCTGGTTGCTGACCGTCAGGGCTTCGTCGAGCGTCTTGCCCTTGATGATCTCGGTCAGCGCCGACGACGAAGCGATCGCTGAACCGCAGCCGAAGGTCTGAAAATGCGCGTCTTCGATGACCTCACTTTGCGGGTTGATCTTCAACATCAGGCGCAGCGCGTCACCGCACTTGATCGAACCGAAATCGCCGATGGCGTGGCC
>NZ_SPMX01000101.1 GCF_012940005.1 Candidatus Accumulibacter contiguus
GTGACCGATCCGCCGATCCACATGTCCGATGCCTCGACGCGCAACCGGCCGGGCGATCATTCCACGCTGTCCGCCTCGTGCATCCCGCATGCGCGACGCAATTACGTCGATGTGGTCGAGGCCTTTCCGGAAGAAGTGGCCTTTGTCCTGCACACGCTGCGCGCCGTCTTCCACACCGACGCGCAGGCCAAGCAGCAGGGGCTCTCGCCCGCCGAGCGCCTGCTCCTTCACCAGAAGGAAAGCGGCCCACGGATGAAGGCGCTGCAAGACTGGATGGCCAAGCAGTTCGCGGAGCACACCGTGGAGCCCCACTCAGGACTCGGCCAGGCGATCGCGTACATGCAGAACCACTGGGAGAAGCTGACCCTGTTCCTGCGCGTGCCGGGCGCCCCACTCGACAACAACATCACCGAACGTATACTCAAAAAGGCCATTCTGCATCGGAAGAACGCGCTCTTCTATCGCACGTTGAACGGCGCGCGCGTCGGTGATCTGTTCATGACCCTGATCCATACCGCCGAACTCCACAAGATCGAGCCGTTCCACTACCTCGTTTCCCTGCTGCGCCACTCGGGCCAGGTGGCGCTCGATCCGGCGGCCTGGATGCCCTGGAACTATAGCGAAGCCCTCGCACACGCCGAGGCGGAGAGTACCGAACCTCCGCCGGACTAACCCGGCAGCGCAACGATCTCCAACGTTCCGAACGGAAGCGAACGCCGGGTTGCCGCTGGAGCTTGCCTGCGCACGGCCGCGGGGCCGCGCGCCACCCGTGGCGGTCACCGCGGATCAGCCGCCGCGCGGCTGAGGCCCGCGCGACCGGGGTTTCGCAGCGTTGCCGAAAGGACACGGAAAATCGACACATCGAAAATGTCTCGAAAAGGCTGCGACTTGACCCAAGGCGCGGAATGCTTACAATCCCCATAACTGCTGCCGCCAAGGCGCTTTAGTCCAACGAGGTTTATCTGCCGCGGATACGTCTGCAGTTGAACTCGACCGGCTCGGCGCGGCAGATAAACGCTATTCGTTAGGCGTCACTCTTCAGAACCGGAGATCGCATTATGAACTGGCCAACTGCCTACGGAGAAGAAGAAGCAAAGCTCCGTCGGTTCTACCCGAATGAGCCTCTCTACTGCGACGATCCCTCGTTCTGGTATTCCGGCGAAGTCTTTCACCTGTTCACGCCTTGTGACACCGCTAGATTGCCAAACACTGTGCGCACGCGCGGAGTTGGCGAACAGGCGCCGTATTGGACGCCCGATGCTGACATGCAAGCCCACATGCGGTCTGTCGCAGCTGAGCCTCAAAATCTTCGACGCCTAGTTCTGCCAACCCCAGAGAATAAGAAGAAGACCAACCCAAACTTCTCGCGCTTTCCCGTCAACTATGGGTTGTTACAGCCGCAACTCTCCGAGTTCGAGATTGATGACACCATTCGCGTAGCGTCGCTCACGCATGAAGCCATAGACCTCGAACGGGCAAACTATCTCGATCAGCTCACAACTAACATCTGGCCGGACAGGTCTCGACCGGGGACCCATCTCACCCTACGGGCATCCGAAACGGTCGCAGGCCGGCTCGGCGCGCTACGACCACAAAGTTGTCTGGCCAACACTCTTGGGGCCGCGCTAGTTCTAATTGATCAATTCGGCTTTCCCCTCCTTCGATTTCGAGGCCGCCCCGGGGACCTCCCAAACCGCCAGGAAGGGACGCGTATGGCAGTTATGGAGAAGGGGTGGCACTGCGGCGCCTCCGGAGTTACTACATGGCAGGACCTACTTTGGAACGATGCCGACAACGGCGTCGCAGACTTGAGATGGCTGATTCGCGGAATCGAAAACGGAATGTGGCGCGAGTTGAAAGAGGAAACGGGCTTGCTCCCGACGGATGGCATTTCGCTTTACCCCCTTGCATTCGCCCGCGAACTTAAGCGGGCTGGAAAACCAAATTTCTTCTTCGTGGCTGAGGCCTCGAATATGTCCTGTGCCGACCTGCAAACACTGATTGAATCCCGAAACCCCACGGACAAGAATGAGTACAGTGAAGGCAGTTGGCGAGAGCGCGTTCGCCTTCTCAACCCGGCAACATGGATATCGGCAGTTCTCATTGACGAGAAGCCCGTCGCATTTCTGTCGCTAAAGGAACTTCACCTCGGCTACCTCGCAAAGTACGGGACAGCAGATGCAGGAACTACCGGATTTACCTATGAAAATTACGCCGCGCTACGCCTCGCGTCCAATTGGTGGAGTGCAGTACGAGAGCAAAGACGGTGACTACATCAAATTCAAGTTGCAGAGCTAGGATCAAAGGCATCGCGCTCAGTGTATTTGTTGCTATCGACAAGTGTCAGCCCGCCGTAAAGGAGGCGCGATCTAGCCACAAATTAGCGCTCGGTGCGTTCCTGATGCTTATCATGTTGCAAGTTCTGCCCCGGCCAGACTTTTTGCCAGTAGTCACCAGGTTGGGACTTTTGATGGAGACCGCATTACTTTGTGCAATGAACTTACTCTTTCTCGGGCTCTGCGCCTTTTGGTTTTGGCTCTACTTCGCCGATCGTGAATCGGAGTTAGTTCGCGTCAGACCACAGTTTCTTGCGCAGCCAATTTCGATTCGCCTTGCCTTGCCAGACGTACATTCCTCGCAGCTCATCCTTCTCGTGCTACCGCTAATGCTTGCAGCGTTCGTTGCGCTGGCGGCCGCTCTCGCTGCGCAGGCAGCATTTCTTGTTCTGCTGCTATCAGACCTCCATCCGTCCAGACTCCTGCTGGATTCGCAAGGCTTGGATTGCACTGGCTTTGGCACCGTCGATCAGCGCGCTCTACTCGCAGTCTTCTCGACGGTTCTTGGTAGTGATCATGCATGCATGAAATTGTCTTCTGCCACATCACTCGGGGCCCTCTTGATCGGTTGCCTCTGGGCTGCTCGCTCGGTACTTGCCGCGGTCGCTTTTGGGGTTTTTTGTACAATTCGGCACGGTGATAGTGAGACGGCACCGATCATCGAGCGATTGATCAGTTTCGAGCAATCTACTTATTGTGTAAATACAGAGCGAAGGCAGTTATGCAAGAACATGAGCGGAACGAGCGGAGCGAGTCACTTGAGTACTTGCGAACGGAATTCGAAGTGTCTTGGCGGCACCTTGGTGCGCTTGAGGATAAACGCCTTTGGCTCTTCGTTGGATTCTGCATATTCTTGGGACTAGTCTTGTTGGCCGTATCAGAGTTGGCGGCCAGCGGATCTCAAGCGTTGGTTGCATGCGCCCACTTCGCAAATGCCCTAGCATTGCTATCAGTGTCATTCGCCTGCAGAAATATCGCTCGCAGCGAGCGCCAAGCTACCGAGCGCTATCGCAACAAGCTCAACCTTCTTCGCCGAACAATCCTGGAAATCATTGGCTCCGCCAAACTGAATGCAATGCAAGTTGAAGGTAACGCGAACGCCCTCCAAATAGCAGACAATGCCCCAAAGGAGTTGCACATTGCCGACTTGGCCGACAGAAGGCGTTGGAATACAGCACTATTTATGAAGCTTGTCTACGACGCTGGAGTATTCGCTGGCACAGTCTATTTGGGCATGATGCTGGCGTCCGTAGCTACTGCACCGTGACGCCTAATTCTAGTGCGCGTTCAAGTTGATACTAACAATCCAAGGCCAGGCAGTGAGGCTCCGGATGCTAGCTCTATTTGCTGCCAACCTCGGCAGACCGTCCTCAAGCTGCCGGCGAACCGATTCAAGATCATTGAATACTCGATTGGGGAATTCTTTCTCTCGTAACTCGTCCCAGACATGCTCCTGCGGGTTCAGCTCCGGCGAGTACGGCGGCAGTCGAAGCAGCCGCATGTTCTCCGGCACCACCAGGTCATGTGCCTTGTGCGAACTCGCTCCGTCCACCACCATGACGATGAAGTCTCGCCGATGAGCCGAGCTGACTTGGGCGAGGAACTCGCTCATGTGGGTGGTGTTCATGATGTGGGTGATCATCCAGTCGAACTGTCCCTGCAGCGAGCTGACGGCGCCGTAGACGTACAAGAACTCGCGCTCGTAGCCGTTGCCGACCATCGGGCGTGCCGGTTTCGGAGCCCAGCAGCGCCGGATGCGCACCATGCGGCCGAAGCGGGCCTCGTCCTGGAACATCAGCCGCACCTTTCGGCCGCGAACATCCTGCGGCTTCAGCAAGGCTGCCAGCTCGCCAGGAAGTTTTTTTCCAGTCCTCCTGGACAGAAGGGTCGTTCTTGGGGTGTCGGGTGTCCGGAGCTCCCTTGCGCCAGCCGTGGCGAGCGAGCATGCGGTACACCACCGAAGGCGCAATCGGATGCCCCAATCGCTGCGCCAGCGCTGCGCGGATTGGGGAGACAACCAACACGCCGCCTTGGGCAGACCGTTGCCGCCATGGCTCAAGGAACGACTTTTCCTCCTCCAGGCTCATGGCTGCATGGCGCCGGCCACCCCACTGAGGCGCTGCAGTGGCCGGCCGCGCGACGCGATCTCGCAGCCGCGACTGGTATCGCGCCACCGTTGCCCGACCCACACCCAGCACGGCAGCCGTCTGCTCCAGCGTGGTCCCCAGCAGCGCCGGCATCAGCACCGCCTGCGCGCAGCGCTTCGAGGGTATTGGCCTGCAGCGCCAGCTCCTGCGCTTTGGCCACCAATTCCGTATCTACCCGCCTCGGTCTGGCCATGCGATGCCTCCGTCGATGTCGACAGATTCAAGCATGCCATAGTTCGTCTCATCTTGAAAGCTACTTGGAATCAGCCACGTTGATCGATCTCGTTCTTCCTTGTTCTGGCTCAGTTTCCACTTGCCGACCATCCTGGTTACCTCAACCTCAATGCCAACGATGGCCGATAGCATCTGGTCGATGTATTCAGGTGAAGAATCCGTCATCTTCCAAGGCCGCGGTGATCCGGTCTGCGCTTCATGAGTTCGCGTAAGTCGCGCCACCACGCCACGCACGAACCGTTCGTTGTCCCTGATGTAGAGCTTGCCGTGCACGTGCACCACGCGGTAGTTCCAAGTCGGGACTTTTGTGGAAATCGTGCTTGCTGGGATACCAGTTCGGCGAGACATACACGTCTTCGGCACGGAAGATCACCAACACCTCATCCCCGTCCTTGGTTTCCTTCCACAACGGATTCGCGCGAGCAACGTGCGCCAACAGCCTTTTCGGACTCTTGCCCGCCTCATCGGTGGTGTCCATCAAGTGTATAATAACCTCTAATATATTGATTATAATACACTATATTAGTCTCATATCCACGTCTGGACCAGGCCTTGATCATCGTTCCGGCCACCCCCTACGCCGCCACCTGCATCAGATAGGGCGGCTTGGGTGGTCGAGGTCGTCGGCGCGCCGGTCGTGGGGGGTAGCGGCATGCGCTGGAGCACCTGCGCGAACAGCGTTTCGTGTGCACGGCCAAAGAAGCGCTCGGCGGCGGTTGTGCCGTCGGCGCGACGGATGTGGTAGTTGTGCACGGCGGTGAGCGCCGCGAGCTTGCGGTCGCTCAGGCGATGGCGGCCCTGGTGATGCAGGGCCAGTTGTCCGTTACGGCCCTCCACCCCGGAACTGCTGCGCTGGAAGCGATCGGCGCATTCGCCGGCCACCTGTTCCAGGCGCGCGATCTCGGTGGACGGTAAGGCCTGGATCGGATGCGCGCCGTGACGCAGCGGTTCGAGCAAC
>NZ_SPMX01000102.1 GCF_012940005.1 Candidatus Accumulibacter contiguus
GTGAGGCCCACCTGGTCGGCCAACTGCTTGAGGGCAAACAGCACCCCAAAAATCTCGCCGCTGGTCATCTCTCCCGACCAGTCGTCGAATTCGCCCTTCACCAGACGTTCCATGGCGACGATTCGTTCCGGTGCCCAGTTCGTCAGATTGGCGATGGTTCGTGTGCAGACTTTGCCTCCCTCGCGATAGGACTCGCGAAGCAGGATGGCCGGCCTGGACTTTCGGTTGGGGACGCGGGCGATGTACATGCCGACAATAATAGCCAATAGCACATTGTTTGTAAATAGCTATTATTATATTTACATGCCTACATTTTTGCCGATTTTCTGGTTTCTTGCCATGAATCAACGACTTACCTCAAGGGCTCCGGGAAGGTCCGTCAGACTGTTCAGCGTCAGCGGATAGCTGTCAGGCGTCGTCTTTTCCTTTTCGATCAGTACGCCGAGGATGCGGGCCTCGAGAAAATTCAGGAATTTCAGGGATTCGGACAATGGTCGTCTCGTTTCGGTTGATGCTTCGGTGGACTCAGGCGAACAACTGCCCATGCTCGCGCGAGGAGTGGAAGCCCACACGCGCCCATTTCTCGCTCGTCACCTCGAGATTGTAGCGAGTGCTCGCGAGATAGACCGGATTGCCATCGACATCCCTGGCCATGCGGTGAAGCTGTTCGCGCTCGAAATTGCGTCTTGTTGCGTCATCGGGAAAAGTCAGCCAGCGCGCCGTGTAAATGTCGGCCGATTCGAAAATGGCGTCGACCTTGTACTCGGTTTGAAGCCGCTGCGCGACGACCTCGAATTGCAGGTTGCCGACGGCGCCCAGCAATAGCGCGCCGCTGGCGAGGTTCTCGAAGACCTGGATCGCTCCCTCTTCACCAAGTTCCTGCAGGCCCTTCAGCAACTGCTTGCTTTTCAGTGGGTCGCGCAGCCGTGCTGCGCGGAAGAGTTCCGGCGAGAAATAGGGAATCCCCTTGAAGCTCAAGGTTTCGCCTTCGCTCAGGCAATCACCGATATGCAGGTTGCCGTGGTTGTGGATGCCAATGATGTCGCCGGCAACAGCGTCTTCCATCAGCAGCCGCTCATTGGCCATGAAAGTCAGCACATTGGCCAGCTTCATCTCGCGATCGAGGCGAATGTGTTTGACCTTCATCCCAGGTGTGTAGCGGCCGGAGCAGACGCGGAAGAAAGCGATCCGGTCGCGGTGCTTGGGGTCCATATTGGCCTGAATCTTGAAAACAAAGCCGCTGAAAGTCGCCTCTCCCGGTTTTACCAGACGCTTGCCGCCGTCGCGTTCCTGTGGCGGTGGTGCCCAGTCAAGCAGCGCCTGCAGGATTTCCTGTACCCCGAAGTTGTTGATTGCCGAACCGAAAAATATCGGTGACTGTCGCCCAGCGAGAAAACCGACCAGATCGAATGGGCTGCTGGCGCTCTGAATCAGATCGATGTCCTCGCGCAGCTTGCCCACCTCGGCCGGAAACTGTGCGTCAAGTAGCGGGTTGTCGAGACCTTCGAGTCGCTCCGATTCACTACGGCGTTCCTCGCCAGCGGCAAAGTGCAGCAGACGGTCGTTCAACAGGTGATAGACGCCGCGAAAGGTCTTGCCCATGCCGATCGGCCAGGTGATTGGTGCGCATTCGATGCCGAGCACCGCTTCGATTTCCTCGAGCAGGTCGAAGGGTTCGCGCACCTCGCGGTCGAACTTGTTGACGAAAGTGATGATCGGCGTGCTGCGCATGCGGCAGACGTTGAGCAGCTTGATGGTTTGTGCTTCGACACCCTTGGCGGCGTCGATGACCATCACCGCCGCATCGACCGCGGTCAGGACACGGTAGGTGTCTTCGGAAAAATCCTCGTGGCCAGGCGTGTCGAGCAGATTGATGGTGTGCTGCTGATACTCGAACTGCATCACCGAACTGGTCACTGAAATGCCACGCTGCTTCTCGACCTCCATCCAGTCCGAGGTGGCATGGCGAGCACTCTTGCGGCCCTTGACGGTGCCGGCGAGCTGAATGGCGCCGCCGAACAGCAGCAGCTTCTCGGTCAGTGTCGTCTTGCCCGCGTCGGGGTGTGAGATGATGGCAAAAGTGCGGCGTTTGGCGACGTCGCGCAGGATCTCGGGAGGGAACCGACTTTCATTCCGGGATTCGCTCAGGGTGGTACTCATCAGGAAGCTTTCGGCGGCAATAAAACAAAAGCCGCCGGTGGGGAAGCAAGAACGGACCCGTTGGCGGTAAAAATGTAGACTATAGCAAGACTCGGAGCCGGCTGGAACTCTCCAACTCTCCACTCCCGTCGTCAATCGAAAGAGCGGGTCAAGCCGGCAATGTGCTCGACGGCGGACTGGACATCACGTTGGCGTCCTTCATCGAATCGATTCCCGTGTGCATGCGTCAGTCTCCCTGGATCCTTGAACCTTGAACGTGTGGGCAGCCAGGGATGGTAACACGACGGCAAGACGCCAGCTTCAACGCGACTCCTTGATCATCCGGCCGAAGCCTGCCTGCACTGGCCGGGCGTTGTGCCGGTACAGGCGGGTGAAAAGCGCGAACTGCTCGGGCGAGATCTGTTGCGGCTGCTTGAGGACCAGCCAGAGCACGCCTTCGGAGCACGGTGGCGTGGTCAACGAACCCATGTAGGTATAGTAGCTACGGTCCTCAGGTAGCAACTGCGCGACGTCGATAGCCAACCCGGGCGGAGTCACGTATTCGTTCTTCTCCAGCGGCAGATTGTTCCACACCGTCTGGACCACTGGATTTTCCATGCCTTTCTCGAGCAGCACAGCGAGGACGGCGATCCTGCCGTCCACCGACTTGTGCACCAGGTGTGCCACCATGTCGAAGGATCTGCCGTTGACGCGCTCCTCGGAGGGGCGGTGAAAGTGGAACTGGATCAGATCGTAGGTCTTGCCGAGCAGGCGGATGCTGCTGCCGTCCACCTCGACCTGGATGGTGTGGCCGTTGTCGACGACGCGAAAAGCTGACTGCCGATAGCTGAATTCAATCGCTTCGAGATCGACCCGGAAACCGTCACGAATATCGATCGGGGATTGCCGCTTGCCGGTATCGCAGGTGACATATTCTGGCTTCAGCTTGCCCCAGTTTTCGGGGCCGCCCTCACCCTCGTAAGCCCAGTGGACATGCGCATGTGAGGGGGTATGGGGGGGCTCGTCGCTGGCAGCAGGCCGCGCTCTCACAATGCGCTGGTGCTCTGGCGCAGCAGTGGCCAGCACCACCGGCGCCGCGCTGACGGCGCGCATAGGCAGTCGGGTCAGAGTTGCCGGTTTGGCCTCGGGCACGGCTTTCTCGGCCGCCAGGGTTTGCAGGTTGGCGCGCCGGACTTCCTTCTGAACCAGCGCCTCGTTGGCTTTGCGCAGTTCACCGCTCGCTTCGTTGACCTTGTCGGCGGTGCGGCTGGCTGCCAGGGCGGTGTCAGGACCCGGTTTCGGTCGGCAGACTTCCCGCAGCAGCTTGTCGTCGAGCATTCCTGAACGTATCGGCATTTCGACCTGTACCTTGACGTCTTCTTCCCGCAGCAGCTCTCCTTCCTCTTTGAAATAGCTGCGCTTCAGCGTGCTGTAGCTACGCAAGGTACAGTCGTAGCGGCTGAGGGCCTGTACGATCCGGTACGACGAAGAGGTCTTGGGATCGATGATCGGCTTTTCGAGAATGATGCGCCCCAGTGCAACGGTCTTCCCGTTCTCCTCCTTTCGGATACTGCTGCGGTCGACCTCGACGCGTTTGCCCGGTTCGGCGGAAATCACTTGCCAGGCTGCCGACGCAATCGCCGGCATGATGGCCACGCAACAGGTGGCAAGAATTCTGAGGTCTGGATGCATGAAGGGACTCCCGTCGTTCGTTCTGCTCATCCTCTGGTTCACGGAATATCGTCGCGAAACTTGAGGCGGGATGATCGACTGGCGGCAGGAGTCGCTTGCGTACAAATAAAAAACCCTGGCGGGTTCCTGCTCCGCCAGGGTTTTCTGCAATACAGACTGCTTAGTGGCTGGCGCCGGAAGCGCCGAAACCCGTCTGTGCGCGCACGTACTGGTCTTCGAATGCCTCTTTCTCCAGCTTGGAGCGGGGACCGGTGTCGCTCTTGGAGAAGATGTAGGCAAAGATGAAGGCGATCGGCATCGCGAACAGTGCCGGCTGTGTGTAGGGGAACAAGGCAGCCTTGTTGCCCAGCACGTCAACCCACACCGACTTCGAGAAGAGGACGAACAGCACCGCGGAAATGACGCCGCCGTAACCGCCCCACAGCGCGCCGCGAGTCGTCAGGCCTTTCCAGTACATCGACAGGATCAGTACCGGGAAGTTGGCCGCCGCCGCGACGCCGAAGGCCAGACCGACCATGAAGGCGATGTTCATCTTCTCGAACAGGATGCCGAGAACGATGGCCAGCATGCCGAGACCGATGGTCGCGAAACGCGACACGCGAATCTCTTCCTTCTCGGTCGCCTGTCCCTTGCGGATCACGCGCGCATAGATGTCATGCGAAATGGCCGATGCCCCGGCGAGCGCCAGACCGGAAACGACCGCCAGGATGGTCGCAAAAGCCACCGCCGCCAGGAAGCCGAGCAGCATGTTGCCGCCGACGGCCTTGGCCAGGTGCATGGCGACCATGTTGCCGCCGCCGATCAGCTTGCCACCGACGGTTCCGCCCTCGAAGAACTCTGGATTCTGACCGACGATGAGGACCGCACACAGACCCATCAGGAAGATGACGTTGAAGAAGAAACCGACGAAGCCGGAAGCGTAGAGCACCGATTTCCGGGCTTCCTTGGCGTTGCCGACGGTGAAGAAGCGCATCAGGATGTGCGGCAGGCCGGCAGTGCCGAACATCAGGCCGAGACCGAGCGAGATGGCGGTAATCGGATCGGCGAGCAGGCTTCCCGGTGCCATCAGCTTGGGTCCGAGCTTGTGGACCGCTTCGGCCTTCTGCAGCAGTTCCGTCAGTGAAAAGCCGAAACTGGCTGTAGGCCAGGATCAGCGTCAGCGTGCCACCGAAGAGCAGCATGCAGGCCTTGATGATCTGTACCCAGGTCGTCGCCACCATACCGCCGAGGGTGACGTAGACCATCATCAGGATGCCGACGACGAAGATCGCGATGTTGTAGTCGAGGCCGAAGAGCAGCTTGATCAACTGGCCGGCACCGACCATCTGGGCGATCAGGTAGAAGACCACCACGACCAGCGAAGAGAGCGCGGCCATGGTGCGCACCTTGCCCTGGTCGAGCCGATACGAGGTGATGTCGGCAAAGGTGAAGCGGCCCAGGTTGCGCAGCCGTTCGGCCATCAGGAAGAGGATGATCGGCCAGCCGGCGAAGAACGCCAGCATGTAGATGTAGCCGTCGTAACCCTGGGTGTAGGTCATCGCCGTGAGACCGAGCAGCGTTGCCGCCGACATATAGTCGCCGGCGATCGCCAGTCCGTTCTGGAAACCGGTGATGCCGCCACCGGCGGTATAGAAGTCGGCAGTGGACTTGGTGCGGCCGGCCGCCCAATAGGTGATCCCCATGGTCATCGCGACGAAGATCAGGAACATGATGATCGCGTGCCAGTTGGTCGCCTGTTTGGCGCCGGCTGCGTCCATCGCCGGGCCGGCAGCAGCCAGGCCAGAAAGGACGAGCAGGGCAAGTGCCGTGGTCAGTCGCTGCATCATAGCTTCTCCTTCTGGGCTTCCTTGATCATTTCGGAAGTCAGATCATCAAACTCGCCGTTGGCGCGGCGAACATACACGAAGGTCAGCAGCCAGAAAAAGATGAACAGGCAAAGCTCGACGGTATAGCCGATTGGCCACATCGATCCCTCGGCAATCTTCTGACCCAGCAGCCCCGGGTTGAAGGCGACCAGCATGAAGAATCCGTAGAAAAGGATCAGCACAATGGCCGACAGGGTCCATGCGAAGCGCCCCCGCTCGCTAACCAGTTTCTGGAATTTGGGATTGACCCGCATTCGTTCGTACATAACACTACTCATGTCTTCCTCCAATTTTGTTTTGTTGAAGCGGTTTATTCTGCAGCGCATTGACCAGGTATTGAACAGTCCTTCCCCTCGCCGCGCGGAATACTAACCCATATCAATGGCTTGTTCAATTCCGCTGGTCTGGAAGTCTTGACGTCTTTTACCGAAGACGGCCGAATGAACGGACAGGCAGCCGTCTCACGGAAGCCTGTGCAAGGCCTGGATACACACGCTGGCACGAAATGCGGCTAACGGTCATGACTTTTCCAGGCACCCCCGATCATGAAAGTCATGACCGTTTCCCTCTCCCCCCGACCCCTCCCCCCGCGAGGGGGAGGGGAGATTCGTGAGTCGCATACGCGACTTTCACATTAAGCCGGGGGGTGATGCGGCACTGCACAATGACTATCGGCGAAAAGGGACTAGAATCGGCAGCATAAAGACAAGGGCTGGCCGTCAGCATTCTGACGTGCAATGCACCGGAGGAGACGAGATGCCGAAAATGGCTTCTTCGCAAGCGCTGGATACCTTTCCGCGCTTGCTGATTCAGCATGCGCAAATGCGTGGCAGCAAACCGGCGATGCGCGAGAAGGATCTGGGGATCTGGCAGTGCTGGACCTGGAGCGATGTCGCCGAGGAGGTTTGCGCGCTGGCCTGCGGTCTTGCGGAAATGGGTTTTCGACGTGGCGAGAATCTGGCCATCGTCGGCGAAAACCGGCCGCGCATGTACATGATGATGACTGCCGTGCAGTGTCTTGGCGGTGTACCCCTGCCGCTTTACCAGGACGCGGTCGCCAGCGAAATGCTGTTTGTCCTGCTCGATGCGGAAATCCGTTTTGTCTTCGTCGAGGATCAGGAGCAGGTCGACAAGTTGCTCGAGATCCAGGATCAACTGCCGCAACTCGAGCATGTCCTTTATGACGATCCGCGCGGCATGCGCCACTATACGCAGTCGTTTATCCACGACATCCGTGAGTTGATGGCAATGGGGCGGATTCACAACCGCAATCACCCGGATCTGCTGAGCACCGAGGTCGCTGCAGGCTCCACCGATGACGTGAGTGTCATGCTGTATACCTCGGGGACGACCGGCAAGCCCAAGGGGGTGCGTCTGACCCATCACTCCTTCATCAGCGCGGCGCAAGGAGGGGCGGATTTCGATCGTCTGACTGCAGATGAGGACATCCTCTCGTATCTGCCGATGGCCTGGGTCGGCGACCATCTCTTTTCCTTTGCCCAGGCAATGGTCGCCGGCTTCACGATCAACTGCCCGGAGTCCGCCGAGACGGTGATGACCGACCTGCGCGAGATCGGACCGACCTATTACTTTGCGCCACCGCGCGTCTTCGAAAACCTGCTGACGCAGGTGATGATCCGCATGGAGGACGCAAGCGTCATCAAGCAGAAAATGTTTCACTTCTTCATGGCGGTAGCCCGGCGTAGCGGTGCCGAGATTCTCGACGGACGGAAGGTCTCGCTCGCCGACCGTCTGCTCTATGCCTTGGGCAAGGTCTGCGTTTTCGGGCCGCTGAAGAACGTGCTCGGCATGAGTCGCATCCGCGTCGCATATACCGCCGGAGCGGCGATCGGCCCCGACCTGTTCCGTTTCTATCGATCGATCGGCATCAATCTGAAGCAGCTCTATGGCCAGACCGAAACCTGCGCCTACGTCTGCCTGCAGCCTGATGGCCAGATCAAGTTCGACAGCGTCGGCAAGCCGGCGCCAGGCGTCGAGGTGAAGATTGCCGACAACGGCGAGATCCTGGTCAAGGGTCCAATGCTGCTCAAGGAGTACTACAAGCGCCCCGAGGCGACCGCCGAGGCGATCAACGCCGAGGGCTATTTCATGACCGGCGACGCGGGAATCTTCGACGACGACGGCCATCTCAAGATCATCGATCGCGCCAAGGACGTCGGCAAGCTGGCCAATGGCGCGATGTATGCGCCGAATTACATCGAAAACAAGCTGAAATTCTTCCCGCACATCAAGGAAGCCGTAGTCTTCGGTGATCGCCGCGAGAGGGTCTGCGCGTTCATCAACATCGACATCGGTGCCGTCGGCAACTGGGCGGAGCGGCGTGGCATCGCTTATTCTGGCTATACCGATCTGGCGGCCAAGCCCGAAGTCTATGGACTGATTCAGGAATGTATCGAACAGGTCAATGGCGAACTGGTGGGCGAGGGGGCCTTGGCCGATTCGCAGATCCATCGTTTCCTGATCCTGCACAAGGAACTCGATCCCGATGATGACGAACTGACGCGCACGCGCAAGGTACGTCGTAACTTCGTCGCCGAGAAATATGCGGTACTGATCGATGCGCTGTACAGCGGCAGAAACCGGCAATTCATCGAAACTGCAGTGAAGTTCGAGGACGGAAGGCAAGGCAAGGTGGCTGCCGATCTCGTCATCCGGGATCTGAAGACCTTCGCAATTTCCGGGAGGGCCAGCGGATGAGTCGGCAGAGCGGTGAGGTCATCCTCGACCTGAAAAATGTCTCTCTTTCCTTCGGTGGGGTCAAGGCGCTGACCGATATTTCCTTCGACGTCCGCGAACACGAAATCCGCGCGATCATCGGCCCGAATGGTGCCGGCAAGAGTTCGATGCTCAATGTGATCAACGGTGTCTATCGCCCCCAGGAGGGAGAGATCATCCTGCGTGGCCAGCACTTCAGCCGCATGAACCCCTACAAGGCGGCCAGGGCAGGTATCTCACGCACCTTTCAGAACATCGCCCTGTTCAAGGGCATGAATGTGATCGACAACCTGATGACCGGGCGCAATCTCAAGATCCGCAGCAATCTGATCCAGCAGGCGTTCTGGTGGGGCGCGGGCGCGGCGCGAGGAACTTCTGCACCGTGCCAGGGTTGAGGAAGTGATCGACTTCCTCGAGATTCAGCATATTCGCAAGACGCCGGTTGGCCGCCTGCCCTACGGTCTGCAAAAGCGCGTCGACCTTGGCCGGGCGCTGGCCATGGAGCCGAGCATTCTCCTGCTGGACGAGCCGATGGCCGGAATGAACGTCGAAGAGAAGCAGGACATGTGTCGCTTCATCCTCGACGTCAATGATCAATTCGGGACGACGATCGTGCTCATCGAGCACGACATGGCGGTGGTCATGGACATTTCCGACCGGGTGGTGGTTCTCGATTACGGCAGGAAGATCGGCGATGGGGACCCCGACGCGGTCAGAGCCAACCCGGAAGTCATCCGCGCCTACCTTGGCGCCAGTCACTGAGGAGAGCATCGGATGGGTTTCTTTCTCGAAACACTGATAGGTGGACTGATGACCGGCATGCTGTATTCGCTGGTCGCACTGGGCTTTGTGCTGATCTTCAAGGCATCGGGGGTGTTCAACTTCGCGCAGGGAGCCATGGTGCTGTTCGCGGCCCTGGCGATGGCACGTTTTTCGGCGTGGATTCCGGAAAGTCTGGGCATCGACAGCGCATGGCTGGCGAATGCGATCGCCTTTTTCCTGGCCGGCGCACTGATGTTCGCCGTCGCCTGGCTGATCGAGCGTCTGGTCCTGCGTCACCTGGTGAATCAGGAGGGCGCGACCTTGCTGATGGCGACCCTGGGCATTGCCTACGTCCTGGAAGGCGTCGGCACAAGCGTCTTCGGTACCGACGTCTACAAGATCGACGTCGGTATGCCCAAGGAACCGGTGATGATCCTTGAAGGGACCTTTGAAGGCGGCCTGCTGATCAACAAGGAAGATTTTGTGGCAGCCTTGATCGCGGCGCTGCTGGTCGGCCTGCTGGCGCTGTATTTCCAGAAAACCGCCACCGGGCGGGCCTTGCGGGCGGTCGCTGACGACCATCAGGCGGCCCAGTCGATCGGCATCCCGCTCAATCGCATCTGGGTGATCGTCTGGTGCGTGGCCGGCCTGGTGGCGCTGGTCGCCGGGGTGATCTGGGGTTCCAAGCTGGGCGTACAGTTTTCGCTGGCGACGGTGGCGCTGCGTGGTCTGCCGGTAGTGATTCTCGGCGGTCTCACCTCGATCCCCGGCGCGATCATCGGCGGGCTGATCATCGGAGTCGGCGAGAAGGTCTCGGAAGTCTATCTCGGACCGATGATTGGTGGCGGCATCGAAATCTGGTTTGCCTACCAACTCGCTTTGCTCTTCCTGCTGTTCAGGCCGCAAGGCTTGTTCGGCGAAAAGATCATCGACCGCGTCTAACGGTCATGACTGTTCCAGGCACCCCAGATCATGAAAGTCATGACCGTTTCCCTCTCCCCCGACCCCTCCCCCGCGAGGGGGGAGGAGAGATTCGTGAGTCGCATACGCGACTTTCACATTCATCGGAGATCAGACAGATGCTGTACAGAGAAAATGGTCAGTTCAAGACTTCCTACGCCGCCGATCAGCAGATTTTTCCGATCGCGCAGGACCGTTGGGCGATTCTCGGTCTCCTGGTGGTGGCCTTCATCGGGGTGCCGCTGCTGGTCGACGAATACCTGTTTCGCGCGATCCTGATTCCCTTCCTGATCCTGTCGCTGGCCGCGCTCGGGGTCAACATCCTGGTCGGTTTCTGCGGGCAGATCACGCTCGGTGCCGGGGCCTTCATGGCGGTAGGAGCTTACGCGGCCTACAATTTTCATATACGCATCGCAGGCCTGCCGTTGCTGTTTTCCTTGCTCATGGGAGGCGTCACCGCTGCCGTCGTGGGCATATTTTTTGGTATCCCGAGCCTGCGGGTACGCGGACTCTATCTCGCGGTCGCCACCCTGGCGGCACAGTTCTTCACCGACTGGGTCTTTCTGCGCGTTCCCTGGTTTACCGACAATGCGTCTTCAGGCTCCGTTTCGGTCTCCAACCTTCAGATCATGGGTTGGCAGATTGACACCCCGGTCAACAAGTATCTGTTCTGCCTGGCATTCCTGACGGTTTTCGCGCTTCTGGCGAAAAACATGACGCGCTGCGCCGTCGGCCGGCAGTGGATGGCGATTCGCGATATGGACGTCGCCGCCGAGGTAATCGGCATCCGACCGCTGTTTGCCAAGCTCTCGGCTTTTGCCGTCAGTTCCTTTTTCGTCGGCACGGCCGGCGCCCTGTGGGGTTTCATCCATCTGGCTTCGTGGGAACCGGCAGCTTTCTCGGTCGATCGTTCCTTCCAGTTGCTGTTCATGGTCATCATCGGCGGCCTGGGTACGATCATGGGGAGTTTCTTCGGGGCAGCCTTCATTGTCATTCTGCCGATCGCCCTGAATCAGTTCCTGCCGGCTTTCGGCGGACTGTTCGGAATCCGCATTTCCACTGCCGGGGTGTCGCATGCCGAGTTGATCGTCTTTGGTGGACTGATCATTTTCTTCCTGATCAAGGAACCGCATGGCATCGCTCGCCTGTGGTCTACCGGCAAGGAAAAACTTCGGCTCTGGCCTTTTCCGCACTGAGGATAGGCAGCGGGTGAATTCCGCTGCGTTTTGAGAGTTCTTACAGGCGCATCAATGCAATGACAACAAGAGGAGACACTGATGAAACTAGGCAAGCTTGCACTGACGGTTTCGGCAACCGCCGTCGTTTTGTCGTCGCTGCTGACCGCACCGCCGGCCCTGGCGCAAGTCAAGGAGCAGTTTTTCCCGGTCCTGGTCTACCGCACCGGCGCTTATGCCGCCAACGGCAGTCAATGGGCCAATGGTTACGTTGACTACCTGAAGCTGGTGAATGCCAGGGGTGGGATCAATGGAGTCAAGATCAGCTTCGAGGAATGTGAAACGGCTTACGCCACTGACCGCGGCGTTGAATGCTATGAGCGTTTGAAGGGCAAGAACGGCGGCGCAACGGTATTCCAGCCGCTGTCGACCGGGGTCACCTTTGCCTTGACCGAGAAAGCCCCGGCCGACAAGATTCCGCTGATTACCGCTGGCTACGGCCGCAGCGAATCACAGAACGGGGCCGTGTTTACCTGGAACTTCCCCTTGCTGGGAACTTACTGGGTCGGCGCCGAGGTGGCCATCCAGCATATCGCCAAGAAGGAAGGAGGTGTCGCCAAGCTGAAGGGCAAGAAGATCGCGCTGGTCTACCACGACAGCCCATACGGCAAGGAGCCGATCCCGGTCCTGCAGGAACTGGGCAAAACCTATGGTTTCGAGGTGCAGTTGCTGCCCGTGGCACACCCCGGTGTCGAACAGAAGGCCACCTGGTTGCAGATCCGGCAGCAAAAACCGGACTACGTGCTGCTCTGGGGTTGGGGGGTGATGAACTCGACCGCGTTGCGCGAAGCGCAGGCCACCGGTTATCCGCGTGACAAGATGATGGGCATCTGGTGGGCGGGGGCCGAGCCCGACGTCAAGGATGTCGCTGAAGGTGCCAAGGGCTATAGCGCGCTGACGCTGCAGCATGGCGCCGAGCCCAATTCGAAGGTCGTCAAGGACATGCTTGATCTGGTATATGCCAAGGGGCAGGGCACCGGGCCGAAAAACGAGGTCGGGCAGGTGCTCTATATGCGTGGCCTGTTGTCGGCGATGCTCGGCGTTGAAGGGGTGCGCAAGGCCCAGGAACGTTACGGAAAGGGCAAGGTGATGAGCGGCGAGCAGGTCCGCTGGGGTCTGGAAAACCTCAACCTCGACCAGAAGACCCTTGACGGCATGGGTTTTGCAGGCGTGATGCGGCCGGTGCAGACTTCCTGTCTCGATCACATGGGATCGTCGTGGGTGCGCGTTCATACCTGGAATGGCAGCAAGTGGGAATTCAGTTCCGACTGGTACCAGGCCGATGAGAAGGTTCTGCGTCCGATGGTGATGCTGGCCTCGGGCAAGTACGCCGAAGAAAAGAAACTGAAGCCGCGTACGCCCGACGAATGCAAGTTATAGATTTCGGCGGAATCGCTACGGCGAGCCCCAACAACGAAGAGACGCCATGAGCGATACCAACGACATCCTTCTCCGAGTCAATAGCATCGAGGTGATCTACAACCACGTGATCCTCGTTCTCAAGGGCGTCTCATTCAGTGTCCCCGAGGGGAAGATCGTGGCACTGCTTGGTGGCAACGGCGCCGGCAAGACGACGACCCTGCGCGCGGTGAGCAATCTGCTGCACGGTGAGCGCGGCGAAGTGACCAAAGGCACGATCGACTTGCGCGGCGAACGCATCGAAGCACTGACCCCGGCACAACTGGTCAGGCGCGGGGTGATCCAGGTGATGGAAGGACGACACTGCTTTGCTCACCTGAGCATCGAGGAAAACCTGCTGACCGGTGCCTACACGCGCAGCGATGGCAAAGCGGCGATTGCCGAGACGCTCGACAAGGTCTACGCGTATTTTCCTCGCCTCAAGACGCGCCGCAGCAGCCAGGCCGCCTATACCTCGGGCGGTGAGCAACAGATGTGCGCGATCGGGCGGGCGTTGATGGCCAATCCGCGCATGCTGTTGCTCGACGAGCCGTCGATGGGGCTGGCGCCACAGATCGTCGACGAGGTATTTGCCATCGTCAAGGATCTGAACCAGAAGGAAGGCGTGACTTTCCTGCTTGCGGAGCAGAACACCAATATGGCTTTGCGCTACGCCGACTTCGGTTATATCCTGGAAAATGGCAGGGTGGTGATGGAGGGGATTGCCAGCGATCTGGCGGCCAATGAAGACGTCAAGGAGTTCTACCTGGGGCTGTCATCGGTCGGGCGCAAGAGCTTTCGCGATGTGAAGCATTATCGCCGCCGCAAGCGCTGGCTGTCATGAGTCACTGTGGAACCTTGCGAGGACGACACATGAGTGGCGGACCGTTAAGCGGTGTGCGCGTTCTCGACCTGACGCGCCTGTTGCCCGGTCCGGTCGCCACCTTGCACCTGGCAGACCTGGGCGCCGACGTGATCAAGATCGAGGATCACGGTGCCGGTGACTACGCGCGCATCCTCGGCGATGGTCCGGACGGCATCAGTATCTTCTACCGCAGTGTCAATCGCAACAAGCGTGGCCTGCGCCTCGATCTCAAGCATCCACAAGGGCGTGCGGTATTTCTGCGCCTGGTGAGCGCGGCCGACATTGTTGTCGAGAGCTTTCGACCGGGGGTCAGCGACAAGCTCGGGATTGGCTATCAGGCGCTATCTGAGGTCAATCCGAAGATCGTGTATTGCGCGATCACCGGTTACGGCCAGACCGGGCCGCTGGCGATGGCTGCCGGCCACGACCTCAACTACATCGGTTTTGCCGGCGTCCTCGATCAGATCGGTGTGGATGGCGGTCAGCCGGCGATTCCCAATCTCCAGGTCGCTGATCTGCTGGGCGGAGCGATGACTGCGGTGATGGGCATCCTCGCCGCGCTGTTTGATGCACAGCGTAGCGGGCGGGGACGCCTGGTTGATGTGGCGATGAGTGAAGCGGTGCTGGCGCACAACCTCTTCCCGTTTTTCGCTCTGCAGGCGGAGGGGTTGGTGCCGCAGCGCGGTGCCGATCTGTTGAGCGGTGGTGACGCCGGTTATGGGGTCTATGCCACCGCAGACGGGCGCTACATGGCGGTCGCACCGCTCGAAAAAAAGTTCTGGGATCTCTTCTGTGATGCCCTGGCACGTCCCGAATGGAAGACGAGGCATGGGCTGCGCGGTACGGCGGCGGCAGCGCTGCGTCGTGAACTCGAAGAACTCTTTGCCAGCCGTAATCAGTCGGAATGGCGGGATTTTTTTGCCCGCGTCGATTGCTGCGTGACGCCAGTACTCAGCGTTGCCGAGGCCCTGGCACACCCGCAGTTCGTCGCCCGCGGCATGGCCGTGCAGGCGGACGGAGTGACCCAGTTCGCACCACCGCTGAAACTCTCCGACTGGGTCTTCGCCGTCGAACGCGCTGCACCGTCGCCGGGCGAGCACTCTGCAGAGGTGCTGCGCGAGTCAGGCTTCAGTACGGATGAAATCCGCGGACTGCAGCAGGCTTCGATCATCTGAAGCAGCCGTCGGCGTAACATGACCGTTAATGTGAAAGTCGCGTCAGCGACCCACGAATCTCCCCTCCCCACTTGCGGGGGAGGGGTTGGGGGAGAGGGAAACGGTCATGACTTTCATCATCGGGGGTGTCTTGCAAAGTCATGACCGTTAGCCGGCAGCGCCTCGCTCTATGTTTTTGGGGTGTCTTCGCGTGCCTGGCTGACTTGTGCCGACGCCGCGGCGGCGGCTTTTTGCATCTGTTCCTGCATCTGCTGCAGCATGGTCAGTGGCCACAGCGCTGCCTGCTTGAGCGCCTCATTGCCGCTGCCAGTCACCAGACCACCGGCCTGGTTGGTGTCGCCGCCAGCGCCGGAAGCGTAACTGCCAGCCATCTGGCCCATCGCCCGTACCGCGTTGAGGGTGACGCATTGCATTTCGAGGCCCTGAATCGTCATCTGCAGCATCGACAGATTCATTTTCAGCCAGCTTTCTACAGCCTTGAGATCCTTGATCTTTTGTTCAATTTCTTCGACGTTGAGGGTAGGGGTGACCATGTTCGGCAGGGAAAAGCCCATGCCACCCCACATCTTCTTGGCAAAGCTCAGGGGATCAGTGGCAGAATCGAGATTGGACATCTTGGTGCTCCGGTTGTGGTGGGGTGATTCATCTTAGCAAAGTTTTGCGGTCTGCGGCGAGGCGGCGCAAGTCGATTCATTCAGATTCGGTAGCAGTAGAGCCGGGTTTGCCGTGCGTCATCGACATCGATGATGCGCGTGGCGGCGACGCCGGGCACGGGAAAACTGTTGCTGACGAACAGGCTCCCCGGCGGCATCTCCTTTTGTACCTTTTCCCATAGTGCTGCCATCGGCGCCGGCGACAGGAAGGCATATACCACGTTGTGTCCGGAGAGATCGGTTTGCCAGATGTCGCCCCAGCGCCAGTCGCAATTGGCGAGGCCGGCGCTGCGCAGGCGGCCAATGAGCCAGGTTGCCGGTGCATTCTCGACACCGCTGAAATGCGCTTCTGGTCGCTCACTGGCGAGTGGAATCAGAACACTGCCGATGCCCGCGCCGAGGTCGAGAAAACGCAGATCGTGCCGGTCGGCAGTGAGTTTGGCGATGGCCGCTGCGCTTGGGCGGTTGGAGAAATAGAGCGGTACCTGGCCGGTCAGCGCACCGCGATACACGAGCAGCAGCAGAACGAACAAGAGCAGGAACCAGCCGGGGTCGATCGCCAGCCGGGAAACGCTCCAGGCCAGCGGCGCGAAGAGGGCATGCATCAGTCGCCACCACCAGGGCTGGCGGCTGATGGTGGCGAACAGCGCAGCGATGCCGCCGATGGCGAAAGCCGTCTGCGGCCAGGGCAGTTCTTCGTTGCGGATGCCGTAGTAAGGCCAGGCCAGCGAAAGAACGGCCAGTGCTGCGGCGAACTGCAGCGCCAGTTGACGGATCTGCGGACCGAGCATCGCTGGCGCGGGATCTCCAGGTTCAGAGGGGGGTAAAGGCAACGGCTTGCTCATGGTGGCTGCGCAGCGAAGGGTATGAAATTTCTGGGAAGGGTCAGGATGCCTGCGTGTTTGCCGCGGCCTGCAGTTGCGCGCGCAGCGTTTCCCGCCTGGCGCGTGCCGGCAGTACCGACGCAGCCTTGACATGACCATAACCACGAATCTGCTCGGGCACTTTGGCCAGTTCGATGGCACTGGCCAGGGTTTCCTCCTGGAGCCGCGCCAGCATCAGTTCGATGTCGGCCTCGTAGTCGGCAAGCAGTTGCCTTTCCATCCGGCGTTCCCGGGTTTTCCCGAAGAGATCGAAGATCGTTCCGCGCAAGCTCTTCAACCGGCTCAACCCCCTGAAGGCATGCATCATCCATGGCCCGTAACTGCTTTTCCGGACTCTGCCGGTCGCCGGATCGAGTCTGGCGAGCAGCGGTGGCGCGAGGTGGAAACGCAGGCGGTAGTCGCCCTCGAATTCTTCGGACAACTGCTGGAGGAATGCCGGGTCGGAATACAGTCGTGCCACCTCGTACTCGTCCTTGACTGCCAGGAGTTTGAAATAGCTGCGTGCCACGACTTCGCTCAGCGCGGTCGACTGCAATGAAGATTCGGCGGCGCGTACGCGCTCGACCAGAGCACGGTAACGTTCAGCGTAGCGCGCATTCTGATAGGCGGTCAAGGTCTCGACACGCTGGCTGATCAACTCGTCGAGGTTCTGCGAAAGTCGCTGCGCTGCCGGCATGCCAGCTGCTTTGAGCAGACTCTGCAGGGCTTCGGGGTCGTGCGCTGCGCGTCGGCCCCAGAGAAAAGCCTGGCGGTTCTGCTCGACAGCGGCCGCATTGAGTTCGATGGCCTGGTCGATGGCTGCCAGCGACAGCGGCACCAGTCCGCGCTGCCAGGCGACGCCGAGCAGCAGCAGATTGCCGTACAGGGCATCCCCCATCAGGCGGCGCGACATGGCTACGGTGTCGAGGAAAAGGGTGTTGCCCTCGCCACACGCTTCACTGATCTGCTCCTGCATGTGTTTCTGCGGGAACTGCCAGTCCGGGTTGCGGGTGAACTCGGCGGTTGGCGTTTCGGCGACGTTGACCACCGCCCGGGTCTTTCCGGCAAGCACTTTCGACAGCGTCTCGGCGCCGGCGCTGACCACCAGGTCGCCACCGATCACGGCATGTGCTTCGCCGGTCGCGATGCGTGCGGCGTGAATGTCCTCGGGCCGGTCGGCGATCCTGAGGTGGGAAAAAACGGCGCCGAATTTTTGAGCCAGGCCGGTCATGTCGAGCACCGAGACGCCCTTGCCGTCGAGATGCGCGGCCATTCCCAGCAGGGCACCGAGGGTGACGACGCCGGTGCCGCCAACGCCGGTGATCAGGATGTTGTAGGGGCGCCTGGTGTCAGGCCGCAGAGGTTCCGGCAGCACCGCTCCCGCAGCAGTGATGGCCCGGCCGCGGCGCAGTCTGCCGCCTTCGACGCTGACGAAGCTGGGACAGAAGCCATGGATGCACGAGAAATCCTTGTTGCATGCCGACTGATCGATCGCTCGCTTGCGGCCAAACTCGGTTTCTACCGGAATCACTGCCAGGCAGTTGGACTGCACGCCACAGTCTCCGCATCCTTCACAGACCGCCGTGTTGATGAACACCCGCTGGGCCGGATCGGCGAGCTTGCCACGCTTGCGCCGGCGGCGTTTCTCGGTGGCGCAGGTCTGGTCATAGATCAGGACCGATACGCCGGGGTGATTGCGCAGTTCGCGCTGTACGGCATCGAGTTCATCGCGATGATGAATCGGCGTATTCGGGGCGAGGTCAGGGATCTGTCGATATTTTTCCGGCTCGTCGGTGACAATGACGATCCGCTGGATGCCTTCCGCCGCCAGTTGACGACTCAGTTGTGCGACGCTCAACTGGCCATCGACCGGTTGCCCACCGGTCATCGCCACGGCGTCGTTATACAGAATTTTGTAGGTGATGGCGACGCCGGCGGCAACCGCCTGGCGAATCGCCAACAGACCGGAGTGGAAGTAGGTACCATCGCCGAGGTTGGCGAAAATGTGCTTCTCGTGGGTGAACGGCGCCTGCCCGACCCAGGTCACGCCTTCGCCGCCCATGTGCGTGAAGGTCGCGGTATTGCGGTCCATCCAGGTCACCATGTAGTGGCAGCCGATGCCGGCGACGGCGCGAGAACCTTCGGGTACGCGCGTCGAGGTGTTGTGCGGGCAACCGGAACAGAAGTACGGCGTGCGCTGGATGGCCGCCATGCCGGTCGCCGGCAGCAGCCCCTGTGCGAGGCTTCTCTGCTTGGCTTCGAGCAGCGCCAGGCGAGCTTCGATTGCCGAAGAAGTGAAGAAGCGCCCGATGCGCGCTGCCAGCGCCCGCGCCACCTGTGCCACCGACAACTCGCCGGCCGCCGGCAGCAGCCAGTCGCCATGCGTCAGATGCCCGCTACCGGTGGGCAGCAGCGCCCATTCGCCTTTTTCGTCGAACTTCCCGACGACGCGTGGCCGGACATCTTCGCGCCAGTTGTAGAGTTCCTCCTTGAGCTGGTATTCGAGCAGTTGCCGTTTTTCCTCGACGACCAGGATTTCTTCGAGCCCCTCGGCGAAGCGGCGCACGCCATCGGCTTCGAGTGGCCAGACCATGCCGACCTTGTACAGGCGAATGCCGATCTGCGCTGCCAGTTCGTCGTCGATCCCGAGTTCGCCGAGTGCCTGGCGGACGTCGAGGTAGGCCTTGCCGGCGGTGATGATTCCCAGGCGGGCAGGCGAAGCCGGGTCGGCACTATCGATGACCACCCGGTTGAGCTGGTTGGCGCGGCAATAGGCCAGCGCCGCGTACAGCTTGTGGTTGAGCAGGCGCGCTTCCTGCTGCAGGGGCGGATCGGGCCAGCGGATGTTGAGGGCGTGTGGATCGTTCGCCGGCATCTCGAAATCGTCGGGTAGCCGGATCCGTGTCGACAGCGGGTCAATCGAGACCGACGCGGAGGTTTCGACGGTGTCGGCCAGCGCCTTCATCACCACCCAGCAGCCCGAGTAGCGGCTCATCGCCCAGCCGTGCAGGCCGTAATCGAGATATTCCTGAACGTTGGCCGGATAGAGGACCGGCATCATCACCGCCTTGAAGCTGTGTTCGGTCTGGTGCGGCAGCGTCGAGGATTTGGCAGCATGATCGTCGCCGGCGATCACCAGGACACCACCATACTTTGCCGAGCCGGCCGCATTGGCGTGCCGGAAAACGTCGCCACAGCGGTCGACACCCGGACCCTTGCCGTACCACATGGCGAAGATTCCCTCGTATTTGGCGCCGGGAAAGAGATTGAGCTGCTGGGTTCCCCAGACGGCGGTGGCTGCAAGATCCTCATTGACCGCCGGCTGGAAGACGATGCGCTGGGCCTCGAGATGCGGGCGAGCTTTCCACAGCGCCTGATCGAGTCCTCCCAGCGGGCTGCCACGGTAGCCCGAGACAAAGCCTGCGGTATTCAGCCCGGCCGCTTCGTCGCGCATGCGCTGCAGCATCGGCAGGCGAACGAGGGCTTGCGTACCGCTCAGAAAGACGCGTCCCGAATTAGCCGTATAGCGGCTGTCGAGTGTGGTCGAGAGATCGCTCATGGGATTCTCCTGTGGTGGCTGCATGTTAACCGAAACGCCTGGGGTCGTCCGGCATACGATTCGTATTCGTTTGCGCATCCCATACCGCAACTCGCCGACTGCCGGCAAGCCGGCAATCCATCTGACCGCTGGCGGGTGCGGGCGGAAATCCGCATTAGGATGGCAATCAAAATGTAGTGGAAACAGGCGCAGAAAGGGTTGAATTCTTTCAGCGACGGAGTCGAGGCATCATTTGCAAGCCACAAACACCATCACTGCAGCGGCGGGCGCCACGTTCCGTTCATCGCGTTCACGGATGATCGGGAAGAGCAGATCGGCGTCATGCATTCGAGGCCGAAGTCGGGTGGCAGCTTAACGCTCACGGCGGCAACGCTGCGCCGGTGGATCTCCCCAAAGAAAATCCTTGCTATGTTCGAAAATGTGCGTTAATGTTCGTTTTGTGGGCATGAACAAACATATTCGATCACAATCTCACATTACAGAAAGGGTTCGACATGCTGAACTGTCTTGCAAGTGTTCTCTACAAGCTTTGCGCCTCAGTGAGAAGACCAGACCATGGCTGATCGTGATCATCTTGCGGATCATCGCCTGGAGCTCATCATGTCGGAACTGTCTGCGCGCGGGGAGTGCCGCACGCGGCAACTGGCACAGCAGTTCCAGTTGTCGGAGATGACCGTACGCCGCGATCTGGCCGAACTGGAAACCCGCGGACTGCTGCGCCGGGTCCATGGCGGCGCGGTGATGCTCAATCGTGACGTCGAGTATGCGCGGCGCCTGGAGCTGGCGTCGGCGCAGAAGCAACAGGTCGGCCGTGCTGCCACGCGTCTCCTGAAGAGCGGACAAACGGTCTACCTCGACGCCGGCACGACGGCCTGCGAAATGGCACGGGCGATTGGCCAGGGCCTGCCGCAGGTCACCCACCTCAACATCGTCACGCATGGCATCAGTATCGCGACCGAACTCGCCGGGCGCACGCCTTACCACCTGCAGTTGATCGGCGGTGAGGTTTATCAGAACGCGCTCAGTACCGTCGGTCCCGTCGCGCTGGCGCAGATTGCCGACTTGAAGATTGACCTGTTCTTCATGGGCGCCGGCGGCGTCGATGCGACGCAGGGCTGGAGCAACTCCAATCATGTCGAGGCGGTGATCAAGCGTGCGGTCATCGCCCGCAGCAAGAGCGTTTGCGCCATCTGCGACAGTGCCAAGTGGGGTCAGCAATCGTTCGCGCCGATCCTGCCGCTTGCCGGCCTGAGGCGTTGGATCGTCGATCGCGGGCTGGCCCGCGAGGGGGTCGAGGCGGCCCGGGTCGCTGCCATCACCCTGACTTACGCCGAAGACCTGTAACTCACCGGAAATGGCGCGCAGGCGCTTCCGACCACCGCAACAGTCCTGTTCCGGCCAGTGCCGGCGCAGGGCGACAGAAGGGAACCGATCATGATCCACCTGACTCAGGGAAACATCCGCCTCAATGCACAGGCGCGCGACAAGACCGAGGCGATCCGCATTGCCGGCAGCCTCCTGGTCGACAGCGGAAATATGCAGCCTGGCTACGTCGACAGCATGCTGCTGCGCGAGAAAGTAGCCAATACCTATCTCGGCAACGGCATCGCCATTCCGCACGGATTGCCCAAGGACCGGGAACTGATCATCCAGACCGGCATCTCGGTGACGCAGTTTCCCGACGGCGTGCAGTGGAACCAGGGTGAGACCGTGTACCTGGTCGTCGCTATCGCCGCCCGTTCCGACGAGCATATCGAACTGCTCGCCAACCTCACCGACGTGCTCGACGACCCGGAAACGGTGCAACGCCTGGCGCGGACCAGTGAGCCCGCGG
Source organism: Candidatus Accumulibacter contiguus (assembly GCF_012940005.1). Lineage (GTDB taxonomy): Bacteria > Pseudomonadota > Gammaproteobacteria > Burkholderiales > Rhodocyclaceae > Accumulibacter > Accumulibacter contiguus. The sequence goes on from NZ_SPMX01000102.1 coordinate 21,737, forward strand.
ACATCATCGAGCGTCTGACACAGCCACGTGACGGCGGATCCGTCAACACCGGGGCGCCGGCCGATGCGGCCGACGATTTCGCCAAATGGGTCGATGTCTCGCTGACCGGCCCGGCCGGCCTGCACGCCCGCCCGGCAACTGCCTTCGTGGATATCGCCAAACGGTTCCAGTCGGAGGTGCGTGTCCGCCACATCAGCAAGGTGGCCAACGGCAAGAGCCTGGTCTCGCTGCTGAAGCTCGGCGCCGACAAGCAGGCCAGCATCCGCATCATGGCGCGCGGCGTCGATGAGGATGCGGCGCTCGAAGCCCTGGCGGCGGCGGTCCGACACGGCCTCGAAGACGAGGCGGAAGCGCCGCCGGCAGGCTTTGCCGCGCCGACGCTGACGCTGCAGGCGCGGGCGATCGCCGGCATCGCCGCCTCGCCGGGCGTGGCGATCGGGCCGCTGCGTCACTTCCGGCGCGAGAGGATCGTCGTCGCCGTCACCGCCAACGATGCCGCGCACGAGCAGACACGGTTGCAGCAGGCGATCGCCACAGCCAAGCTGCAATTGCGCGAACTGCACGACGAAGTCAAGGCGCGCAGCGGCGGTGCCCGGGCGGCGATCTTCCGCGCCCATGAAGAGTTCCTCGATGACCCCGATCTGGTCGATGCCACGCAGCGGCTGATCGGGGCCGGACACAGCGCCGGCTGGGCGTGGCGCCAGAGTGTCGACGAACGCGCACTGGAAGTGGCGTCCCTCGACGATGCGCTGCTCAAGGAACGCGCGGTCGATCTCCAGGATGTCGGACGCCGGGTGCTGCGCCTGCTGGCCGACACGCTCGAAGAGGAGCCGGCTTCGATTGCCGTCCCGGTGATCCTGGTGGCCGAGGATCTGTCACCCTCCGACACCGCGCGTCTCGATCCGACAATGATCCTTGGCATCTGCACGGCCGGTGGCGGCCCGACCTCGCACACCGCGATCATTGCCCGTTCGCTGGATATTCCGGCCATCGTCGGCGCCGGTCCGGCAGTGCTGCATCAGGCCGAGGACAGCCTGTGCATTCTCGACGGCGATACCGGGAATCTCTACCCGGAGCCGGGTGACGGCGACCTGGCGCTGGCTCGCCAGGCGCAGCACGAGTGGCAGGCGCTGCGCGAAGCGGAACGACTGGCCTGCTATCAGCCGGCGATCACCACTGACGGCTACCGCATCGAGGTGGTGGCCAACATCGGTGGCGCGGCCGAAGCCGAACAGGCGGTGGCCGCCGGTGCCGAGGGGATTGGCCTGTTGCGCAGCGAATTCCTCTTTCTGCAACGTGCCGAACCGCCCAGCGAAGACGAGCAGTTCATCGCCTACAGCGCGATGACGCGCGCGCTCAACGGTTTGCCCTTGATCATTCGCACGCTTGACATCGGCGGCGACAAGGAAGTGCCGTACCTGTCGCTGCCCGCCGAAGAGAACCCTTTCCTCGGCGTGCGCGGCATCCGTCTCTGCCTCGCCCGCTCCGACCTCTTTCGGCCGCAGTTGCGCGCCATCTATCGCGCCGCCGCGACCGGCCCGGTGAAGATCATGTTCCCGATGATCGCCACCGTTGAAGAGTTGCGCGCCGCCCGCACCATCGCGGAAGAGGTCCGCGTCGAACTCGGCGCTGCCGTCGTCGATATCGGCATCATGATCGAAGTGCCCTCGGCGGTGCTGATGGCGCCGGAACTCGCGGTGCACGCCGATTTCTTCTCGGTCGGCACCAACGACCTGACCCAGTATGTGCTGGCGATGGACCGGGGGCATCCGAGCCTGGCGCGCCAGGCTGACGCCCTGCACCCGGCGGTGCTGCGCATGATCGACATGACCGTCAAGGCGGCCACGGCCGCCGGCCGATGGGTCGGCGTGTGTGGTGGCATGGCCGGTGATCCGAAGGGCGCCATGATCCTCGCCGGCCTCGGCGTCGCCGAACTGAGCATGAGCATCCCCAGTATCGCGGCGATCAAGTCCCGGCTGCGCGCCCAGTCTCTGGCAGACATGCAGGCCCTGGCCAAGCGCGCCCTGGCCTGTCAAAGCGCCGCCGAAGTGCGCGCCCTCTAACGGCCATGACTTTTCCAGACACCCCCGATCATGAAAGTCATGACCGTTTCCCTCTCCCCCCGGCCCCTCCCCCGCGAGGGGGGGAGGGGAGATTCGTGAGTCGCATACGCGACTTTCACATTAATGGATAAGACGACCATGAATCGATCGACAGGCATCGCCACCCTTACCCTCAATCCGGCCATCGACCAGAGCGTGGCGATTCCCGATTTCGCGGCCGGGAGTGTCAACCGGGTCGCCTGGGAGCAATCGGACCCCGGCGGCAAGGGAGTGAACGTCGCTTCCTTCCTTGCCGACCTGGGCTTTCGCGTTGCCGTCAGCGGCCTGCTCGGGCGCGACAACGCGGGAGTTTTCGAGCAACTCTTTGCTAGCAAGGGGATGACCGACGCCTTCGTACGAGTCCCTGGGAAGACCCGCGTCAATGTCAAGATCATCGACGAGACGTCGCAGGGGATCACCGACATCAACTTTCCCGGCCCCGCCGCGACTCCGGACCAGCTCGCCGAACTGGCGCGGACGATCGAAGCCCTGCTCGCCGACCACGACTGCTTCGTGCTTTCCGGCAGCGTTCCCGCCGGCGTTCCTGTTGCCTACTACCCTGACCTGATCCACCGGCTCAAGGCGGCAGGCAAGCGAGTGCTGCTCGACAGCAGCGGCGACCCCCTGCGGCATGGAATCACCGCCGGGCCCTGGGCCATCAAACCCAACATCGCCGAACTGGAAGAACTGGTGGGCTCGCCGCTACCCGACCAGGCGTCGGTGATCCGCGCGGCGCGCCAGCTGCTCGCCGCCGGGCTGGGTTGCGTGGTGGTGTCGATGGGCAGCGAAGGGGCATTGTTCGTCACCGCCGATGACTGTCTGCGGGCCATCCCGCCGGCGGTCGAGGTCAAGAGCACGGTCGGCGCCGGTGACGCCATGGTCGCGGGCTTCGTCGCCGGCAGTTTGCGCGGCTGGAACTTGGCGGACTGCGCTCGCCTGGCTACCGCCAGCGCCCTCGGCGCGCTGACCCAGCTCGGGCCACGCCTGCCGTCGCCGGCGGTCATCGAGTCATTCATGGCGCAAGTCACCATACGCCAGGTCGTGGACCTGACAGGCCGCCCGTCGGCATCGCTGTAATCACGAAAGAGGTACACACATGGCAAAGATCATTGCAGTTACCGCATGCCCCACAGGCATCGCCCACACCTACATGGCCGCTGAGGCATTGAAGAAGACCGCCGCACTACTGGGCCACAGCATCCGCGTCGAAACCCAGGGCGCTGCCGGTGCCAGGGATATCCTCGATGACGCCGACCTGGCCGCCGCCGAATTGGTCATTCTCGCTGCCGACACGCACGTCGAAATGACCCGCTTTGCCGGCAAGGCGGTCCATGAAACGACTACCAGCGTGGCGATCCGCGATCCGCGGGGAGTCATCGAGACGGCCCTGGCCTCGATCGGGATCAGCGCCGAGCGCCAGCCGAGGCCAGAGACGGCAGCGGCCGCCCCGAAAAGGATCGTGGCGATCACCGCCTGCCCGACCGGCATCGCGCATACCTTCATGGCCGCCGAGGCCCTGAAGAAGGCCGCAGCCCAGCATGGCTACGAGATCAAGGTCGAGACGCAGGGCTCGGTGGGCGCCAAGAACACGCTCACCGCCGAGGAGATTGCCGCCGCCGATGTGGTGATCATCGGCGCCGACACGCACGTCGACACCAGCCGCTTCGCCGGCAAGGCAGTATACGAAACCTCGGTCGGCCGGGCGCTGAAGGAAACCCAAAAGGTGCTGCAGGAAGCCTTCGCGCTGCCCCCGCCAAGTGGCGCGGCGCCGGTGCGCGCGGCCGCCCAGGCAGAGGCGCGGCCGGCCGAGAAGCCGGCTGGGGCCTACAAGCATCTGCTGACCGGCGTTTCCTACATGTTGCCGATCGTCGTCGCCGGCGGTCTGGCGATCGCTCTCTCCTTCATCTTCGGCATCGAGGCGTTCAAGGAGAAAGGGACTCTGGCGGCCAGCCTGATGGAGATTGGCGGTGGCGCGGCATTCGCACTGATGATCCCGGTGCTGGCCGGTTTCATCGCCTTCTCCATTGCCGACCGGCCCGGACTGGCGCCGGGACTCGTCGGCGGCATGCTGGCCAGCCAGTTGCAGGCCGGCTTCCTGGGCGGCATCGTCGCCGGCTTCCTGGCCGGCTATGTCGCTCGCTACCTGCGTGACCACATCAAGTTGCCGGTCCATTTCGAGGGCCTGAAGCCAGTGCTGCTGATTCCGCTGCTCGCTACCCTGGTCGTCGGTCTGCTGATGATCTATGTCGTCGGCAGCCCGGCGCGCGCGATCATGGAGGGGCTCACCCAGTTCCTGCAGAGTCTGAGCGGCACCAATGCCGTCCTGCTCGGCCTGCTGCTCGGCGGCATGATGGCGGTGGATATGGGCGGACCGATCAACAAGGCGGCCTACACCTTTGGCGTCGGCCTGCTGGCGAGCAACACCTTCATGCCGATGGCGGCGGTCATGGCTGCCGGAATGGTGCCGCCGCTTGGTATTGCGCTCGCCACCTTCGTCGCCAAGAACCGCTTCTCGGTCGACGAGCAGATCGCCGGAAAAGCCGCCGCGGTGCTCGGCATCTCGTTCATCACCGAAGGCGCGATTCCCTTTGCGGCGAAGGATCCGCTGCGCGTGATCCCCGCCTGTGTCGCCGGCGCGGCGACGACGGGCGCGCTGTCGATGTTTTTTGGCTGCACGCTGCACGCGCCGCACGGTGGCATCTTCGTGCTGGCGATTCCCAACGCCGTCGGCCAGCTGCTGCCCTATATCGGCGCCATCGCCGTCGGCACCCTGGTCACCACGCTGGCCCTGATCGTGCTCAAGAAACCCCTGGCCGAGGATACGGCGCTGACTGCCTAGCCATGCCGGGGGAGGGCGCCTCCTCCTCTGGCGCCTGTCCCTGAACTCCGACTCCTCAGCCGCTTGCGGGAGACGGTAGATTCCTGAGTCGCTGACGCGGCTTTTACGGCAACAACCACCTCCATGACGGTGCCGGGCACGGCAGGGGGTTTCTCTTGCCCGAATTTCCTGGAAGGAAGGATCTGACCATGCACAAAGTATCCCTTAGCTCAGTCACGCCGCTTGTCGTTGCCCTACTGTGCGGCCAGCCCGCCGGCGCTGCCGAGGCCGGCGACCCGCAGGTCGTCGATACCGATGTCGGTGGTGTCGAAGCGCCGGTAATACCGGTCGACGAACTGGCCCCGAAGCTCGCGAAGGATGTCGGCGATCTCGTCGTCGCGGGTTATCTGCGCGCCCTGAGCGGCATCAACTCGGAAGGCAGCCGGGCCGCCTGCTTCCAGCTGGCCGGTTCGCAAGCCAAGTACCGGCTCGGCAATGAATGCGAGGTCTACGGCGAACTGTTTATCGGCAAGCAACTGGCGAGTTTTGCCGACGGCGCGACGCTCACGGCCAATACGATGTTCAGCCTGAACACACCGATGGCCTACAACACGGCGGGTAACAGCACCCAGGGGCGTGTTGCTCAGGCCTATGTGGCCGCCGAGAAGCTGTCACTTCTCAACGGCGGCGCCGCCTGGGCCGGCCGGCGCTATTACAAGCGCGAAGACATCCACATCAACGATTTCTTCTACTGGAACCCGCAAGGTCTCGGCGGCGGCGTCGAGGACATTGCCATCGGCGGCGTCAAGGTCAGTCTCGCCTTCTTTCGCGAGGACAACCAGGACCAGCCGATCAAGGCCGACCGCTACGATTTCCAGGTGCGCGGGTTGAAGGCCAATCCGAACGGCGCACTGGAGTTCGGCCTGAGCGTGATTCCCGAATCCGGCCATGTCAATACCGGCGGCGATTCCGGCTGGTCGGTGACCGTGCAGCATCGCCAGAGCAACATTCTGGGCGATGGCTGGAACAAGTTTGCCGTGCAATACGGGGTTGGGCCGGGGACCGGGCTCGGCAGTACCGGGCCGCTGACCAATACGACTGCCGACAAGCGCTGGCGCATCGTCGAAGGCCTCTACGCGCAAATGACGCCGAAACTCGGCGGCATGCTGACGGCGGTATACCAGAAGGACCAGTCGCCCGCTGGCGACCAGACCTGGACCTCGCTCGGCGGCCGCCTGACCTACGGCTTCACCGAGCACTGGAAGCTCCAGGGCGAACTCGGGCATGACCGCGTGCAACCGACTGCCGGCGAGACGCGCAATCTGACCAAACTGACGATCGCGCCGACGCTGGCGATGGCCCGCGGCTTCTGGGCACGCCCCGAACTGCGCCTGTTCTATACCTATGCGCGCTGGAACGAAGCGGCGGCGCTGGCGGCCAATGGCTCCGGCAATTCCGCCATCGCCTCGACCGCCTCGACCGGCATTTTCGCCAGCGGCAATCGGGGCTCGACGATCGGCCTGCAATTCGAGGGCTGGTGGTGAGCGGTCGTCTACCGGTCAGGCCTGAGCACCACCACCGCCAGCGGCGGCAGGATCATCTCGATCGAATGCGGTTGCGACTGTCATCGGATGTCGGCGGCCGCCAGCGGGCCGTCGTTACGCACATCGCTGCCGTGGTACTTCGCGGTAGGTCGTTCGGCTTGCGGGCACCCGGCCACTCGGCCGAATCCCTTGCATTTACACAAACGGAGTGTAAACTGTCCTGGAAAGGAGTTGCATGATGAACCTTGCCTATGCCTACCCCGCCAGCCGCTTCGAACCGGCGGCTCTTGTCGATCTCAATGCGCGCGCCGAGCGCGAGCGTCTGTCGAAGTCGGCGCTACAGGGCTTCTTCAATCTGGCTACTGCCTGGCGGCTGCGCGACGAAGACGCACGCGAGCTGCTCGGCGGCTTGTCGAGCAGCGCCTTCTACGAGTGGAAGAAAAACCCCGACCGGCTGCTCGAAGTCGACCGGATCACGCGCATCTCGTACCTGATCGGCATCTACAAGGCCTTGCACATTCTCTACGGCGACAAGCTGGCTGACGAGTGGATCAGCCTGCCGAACAGCAACCGGATTTTTGCCGGCCGCTCGCCGCTCGCTTTCATGCTTGGCGGCGGTCTGCTGGCGATGCAGACCGTTCGCAAACTGCTCGAAGCGCGGCGCGGCGGCATATGAACCCGTCACTGCCGCGCCTGTCGCGTTTGCGCCGGATCGATACGGTACGGCTGATTCCTTCGCGCTTTGCCGAGCGCGAGGATTCGGTGCTGACCGCAATTGCCGAGAACCTCGACCACCTGCGCGACCTGTTCGAACTCGACAACGCCACCAACGAGAGGCTGATCGGCGAGCGCGGCGGGCTGCCGGGAATCGGCGTCGACGAACTGGTTTTCGGCGTGCCGAACTTCCGCATCGTCAATGCCGCCTTCACCTACCCTCGCCCGGAAGGCAGCCGCTTCAACGACGGCGAGCGCGGCGCATGGTACTGCGCTTTCGAACTGGAAACGGCACTGGCCGAGATCATTTTCCACAAGACGGTCGAGTACCAGGAAATCGGCCGCTTCGACGACAGCGTCAACTACCAGGAACTGCTCGCGGATTTCAGCAGCGAGTTCCACGATCTGCGCGACGCGCCGGCCTTTGCCGCCTGCCTCGACCCCGGCAGCTATGTCGCTTCGCAGGGTCTCGCGGCACGCCTGCTCGACGCCGGCTCGCTGGGAATCATCTACCCCAGCGTGCGCCGCGCCGGCGGCACCAACCTCGTCTGCTTCCGGCCGGCGCTGGTCGGCAATCCGCGCCGCGCCGCGTCGTTTCGCCTGACCTGGGCGGGCAGCCGGCAACCCCAGGTGGAGAAACTGGACCGCCAAGAAACAGGAGGCTTGTGAAACAATCGACCCAACCTGTCAACCCGACCACAGCCATGACGACCGCGGCCAAGCACACGACGACTGCGCTGCTCGACAGACGCCCGGAAGCGCGGACTTTCAGCGTCCAGGATCTGCTGGAGATGGTGGCAAGCGGCCGGGTTCGCATTCCCAGTTTCCAGCGCGGCCTCAAATGGGACCGCATGAATGCCAGTCTCCTGCTGGAAAGCCTTTTTCGGGGTTATCCGGTGGGAACGCTCCTGCTCTGGGAAGCAGCGGCGCCGGCGGGCGAAGTGCGTTTCGGATCGCTCACCCTGCCTGCTCCGCAGATGCCGAATGCCTTGTGGGTGGTCGATGGTCAGCAGCGAATTGTCTCCCTCGCCCGGATATTGCTCGCTGCCGACCCGGACTCGGACGACTTCGCCCTGTACGTCGACCTCGACGCGGCGGACTTTGTGATTCCTCCTGCCATCGGCAAACGCCGTGCCGATCCGTCGCGCTGAATGGCGCTCACCAGGGAGACAAGGTTTCGACGCGCAAGGTCCTGGCGCGAATTCTCCCGGAAAGTGAGGAACGATCCGTCAATGGGATGCTGGAGATGGTCAGCGGAAAACCGTCGGCCATACCCGACGTCGCCGATCGCTTCAATTTCCGCTTCGCGGCGAGCAAGCTGCTGGCCCTTGTCCTGTTTAGCCTCGAACCACGAGACCTGGTCACCGGTGAAAGGCTGGCCGCCGGGCAACTCATGAGCCAGGTCCAGTCGGGCCATGACTCATCACCACTGTTACAGATCTTTCCAGTGCGTGCCGGCGAAGCTGTGGAAGCGCTGCAATCGGCAGCCAACCGGCTCATCCAGCCGCCACACCAGAGGGGCATACGCCGCCTGCTGGCCGGGATCGATGATTCCCGCCTCCTGCTGTCGCATGGCATCAGCGCAGCCGCGCGACAGGCGATCGACGACGGCGATAGCGCTGCTTTCCTGAAGTTGCGCGCCGAGTGGATGCGGCCGCGCGTAGAGATCTTCTTCGCTCGCCATGCCCGCTGGGACGAGCCCGATCGGCCGAGGATTGCGTCGCTGATCGTCGACGACGAGGAGGGCTGAATCATGGCCGACGATGCGTTGCCGGAAACCGCCGACGCAACCCTTCAGGCGACCGAAGAGCACGCTGGCGAAAGCGACTGGCACTTTTCGCTGGCCGGAGTGCAGCTCAAGTTTTCCGCCCGAAGCGAAGGGCGCGGACTGACCATCACGGTCAGTGGCACCGGCGGCGACTGGATCGTCAAGTTGCCGGACGCCCGCTTTCCGGGTGTGCCGGAAAACGAGCATGCAACGATGCGCTGGGCAGAGGCCAGCGGCATCGATATCCCGGAAATTCAGTTGATTCCGGTTGCGGAGATTTCTGGCCTGCCATCGGAAGCCAGTATATTCGGAGGTCAGACGGCTCTGGCTGTCCGCCGCTTCGACCGCCCGGCGCCGGGCAAGCGGGTTCACATCGAGGACTTCGCGCAGATTCTGGGTCTCTACCCCGAGCAGAAATACGCTGCTACAACTACGAAACGCTGGCCAACCTGGTC
>NZ_SPMX01000103.1 GCF_012940005.1 Candidatus Accumulibacter contiguus
ACTCCCGAACAGATCGCGACGGTCATCGGCATCATGCCGCAGATCGTCACTCGTCCGCCGGACGCCGCTATGCCGCGGGTTCCCGGTTCGCTGGCCGCACACTACGCGCCGACGACGCCGCTGCACCTGCTGCCATCCGCGCGCATTGTTGAGGTCATCGACCTTCTGCAGAGCACGGGTCGGCGCTGTGCCGTACTCTGTCACAGTCGGTTGCCCGCCACGCCGGCAGCACACGCCTGGCGCTGCTTGCCGGCCAACCCCCGCGCTTACGCCAGTGCGCTCTACGCCGCCCTGCGTGAACTGGATCAGGCCGACGCCGAGCTGATCATCGTCGAGGAGATTCCGGCAACGCCGGCCTGGGCGGCGGTCGCCGACCGGCTGCAGCGCGCGGCAGCCGGTGCCGGTGCATCAGGAGTCTGATCAGTTATACAGCGGGATCGACAAATTGAAGGTAAAACTGGACTGGCCCAAAAAAATCCGGGACCAGACTGTCATCGCGATTTTCCCATACAAGGCGCTAGAATTATCGTGCTACCTTGATCGCCGCTCCCTCTGCATGCAGCAATTCTCATTTTGGCCAACGAGGCCTTCTGCTTCCCCACCGAGCGCATGGAAATCGGCAAAATTTAGGGGCCAAACCCCTCTCATGGACGGCAGAAAGGCACTTTCCGACCAGCTCGTCCCATTGCTTCGGTCATAATGAGAATTGCTGCTCTGCATGCCGATTCGCTGACTGTACCAGCACACTGAGCGACACTCCCGGCAATCCGTAACGTCGCCAAGCGGCGTGGTTGAGTCGATCGCGAGATGCCGAAATCATGAAGGATTCGGCTTCAACCAGCCTCAGGGCATTGATCAACGCCTCCATTCCGGCGATGCGTATTTGTGCATCAATCTTCACACTACCTCCCGTCGATCTACGCAAGGGCCGTCACAACCCGCGGCACTAAACGTCCGCCTTTGCCGGCGATCATCCGAACAACTTGGCGATCCTGATTTGGCCCAAAGCTGACGTGGATCGGCTTATCCTCGCCGTAGAAATACAAACGGTCGAAAGGTGTATGGGTGACGACCCATTGCGCCACGTTGAGCATGTTCTCGTCGTCCACGATGAAATCGACGGCAGAGCCAAAGCGACCACAGATCGCCTTTCCTACGCGGTTTTTTTTCATGGGCGGCATGCTGGTCGAGCTTTGGCTCGATGCGACAGGGAATCTGCTTGGCAAGTTCCGGGGAGCAGAAACCATAAGTTAGCCGGATCATGCCGAAATAGTCGATAACCGGGTCCAGGACGTGCTCTGCCAACTCCACGAGAGCGTTGTAGCTTTCGGGCTGCATCGGTACGTTGTCAAGCCCCGTTCGTGCCTGCGTTTCGCCGCACTCGATTAGTTGGCGAAAGGTCAGATACCGGCCGCAGGAATCGTCGAGGTCCGGGGTCGTCTGTGAACGCACAAGAGAGAATCCCTCGATACTCCAGCGATGCCGGGACAGCTTGGCAAGAAAGGCCCCGGGCGACGGACCGTAACCTGACCAATCAAAGAGACCCAACTCATCGAGTGCCTGATCAAAGACCATCTGTTCGGGGTAGTTGGGAAACTCTTCGTTGATATAGCGCGACTTATGGTATAGGTAGGGTGGCTCGTATTGTTCACCATACGCGAAGTAATCAACGTCCTGCTCCCGGAGCTTGATCTTGGCCCTCTCGACCATGCGCGGCAGGGCTTGACCTTCAAAGTCGTCAAAGCGCATCAGGCTGACTTTTCCGGAGCGGGTATGGATTTTCACCAGGTCCGCGTTGCGGTAGTCGCCATAGAGCACCGCGGCACATCCGACATAGACCCGCAGCAGGGCTGGAAGCCGCTCGACGAGACTGACATGCAATTGTAGAGACTGACCCGTCTCAAGCCAGCCCAAGCCATGCTCCGCTGCCTTGCGGCAGGCCTGGTCGATGGCTTCCAGGTCTGCGATCTGGAACAGCAGTGCCATTGCGCTGGCCTTCGCAGCGGCATAATCACCGAAGAAATGCTTGACGTCCTGTTGCAACGCGCGCTCGAGGTGGCCGTAAGGTTTCCGCTGCTCGAACTGGTTCAGGGCGAAGTAGACCTCCAGATCGGCGACGCGTGAGGCAGAAGCGCGCTCGATCTCTGCCTGATCACCGCGTTCTTCCAGGAAGCGCAGCGCCTTGGACAAGGAACCAAAACCCTCAGTGAGCACGACCAGGTCGTCCACCTCCGACTTGTCCGGCTTGCGCCCGAGCGTAAGCCACAAATCCCATAAGTGATCCAGCGGCTCCCGATAGGCGTCGTAGCGCTCCGCCACCCGATCCAGCCGTATTCTCTGCTCCCGTTCGCACAAGCGCGGCGATGGCTCACGCAGCCGGTTTACCTTGCTGCGGTAGCGGTCAACCAGGAAGCGTTGCTCAGCATCCTTGTCACGAAAAACGTAGAGGACCCCAGGCGCCACCGGGATGGCCTCCTCGTCAAGGACTTGTTCCAGAAACCCCCTGATTTCCGACTGGCTGAAGTATTTCTGGAAGGTCCCGCGTTGCGTCATCACGCCGTCGCGAAAGCGTTCACCCCGCGGATCATTCTGGTTAACCAGCATCACCGATACCACGAGCAAGCGCTCGGCCAGGGACCAAGCACGGGTCAAGGCATCCAAGCGCTCGTCGAAGTCTTCGATGACGTTTATGACGAAGCCGAGATTGACTATGTCCGCCGCGTGAATTGGGTTGTCCGCGGCATGGTACGGATCCCAACCGGCGGCGGTCAGGCCGTTCTCCAGCAAGCCGCGCACATCGTCGCCGCGACCACAGCCGTAGTCAAATAACCGATAACTGCCATCGAGAAATCCATGGCGGGCCAGAGACTGCACCGGCGCCGAGAAGCCGTAGCGCACTAGCGCGGTCAGGTGTCGCGACGCCTGCCAAGCGGTATGGCGCGGCGCTGCCTCGTCGGCAGCGCCAGAGTCTGACTCATCATTGCCCAGCGGCACTAGGGCGTGACCTTCGATGCGATAACCCTTTTCCCTTACGAGAGCCAGCCACTGGCGGCGGTAGCCGATGCGCTTCGGTTCATCGAAAAGCCCAATCGACTCGGCCGTAGCGGTCAAGGCTGCGTAGGCCTCGCGCCGTGAGTCGTCCGGCGGCACCAGAAGTTCCTTACGATGCAGTATCGGCGGATTGAGTGACTCAGCATACGAGCGATAGCTCACGGTCGAGCGATCGAGATCCACTAGCCAACTTTCACGTAGCGAGGGAAAGGGGTCGTCAGCGAAGTCGGGGTAATGCAACAGCGAGATGCACGGCCCCGAATCATCTATACGCACCAGGTTAAAATACACGTGCCGGTTGAAACCAGCTAGGCGCTCGGCCTCTACCACACGCGCCGCGGTGTTTGCGGCAAGGTAGGACAGAGAGTCGGTGTGCAGGTAGGTCCGTCTGCCAACGACCTTGGTTGGAATCAAGCGCATCGCCTCGCACCCATGGGTTAGTCTTGTGCATCATACTGTCAGTAGGGCGCATACATGTGCAAGGAACTTACCCTCTGTGCAAAGATGGACATTCCATCCGCTGCAAGCAGATTGTTCGAAGTGAGCCGACTCAACGGTTGGCGATGGTCACATCCACTCATCGGTAATGCCATTGCATTTGATGTGTTTTGGCCGCAGCACGAAGTTCGCGCGTAAAATCTTGGGACATACTTTGAAGTGGCCCACATTTTCCGATGAAACTCCAGGACATCCAAGTGTCGGTCCTCCCTCCAGACCAAGAACACGTCGTTGAAACCCAAGAGTCTTTGCGAGCCCACTACTTCGCCGATCAGCGTCCGTGGGTGGTTGCGTATTCCGGCGGCAAGGACTCGACCCTGGTCCTGCAGTTGGTTTACGAGTTGCTCGTGGAACTCGGGCCAACAGCACGCAAGCCGATCTTTGTCGTGGCCTCCGACACGCGCGTTGAGGCGCCAAATGTAGAGGAGTATCTGGCGGACCGTCTGTCGCGGTTAGCCAGCCACGCCCGTGCCAACGGCCTGCTGCTCCATGTACATCGAGTGCAGCCCACGCCCGAACAGAGTTTCTGGGGCAACTTGATCGGCAAGGGATACCCTTCTCCAACCCGCTGGTTCCGTTGGTGTACGACCAAGATGAAGATCAAGCCTTCGCGTGCGGTGATCGATGGCATCGTGCGAGATTACGGCGGCGTTGTTCTGCTCTTGGGGACGCGACTGGACGAGAGTGCTAGTCGCGCGCAACGGATGGAGGCTCGCGCCACCAACAGCCGTGGCCTGAATCCCCACAATGAGATTCCGGATGCCTTGGTAATGACACCCATCGCCGAGTGGGCGACCGATCAAGTATGGGAGTACCTCTTCACGCACAATCCGCCGCCTTGGGGTGGCACTCACGACTTCATGCTCGACCTGTATCGGCAGGCGAGCGGCGGCGAATGCCCGGTGGTTCTGGACCTCAATACGCCTTCGTGTGGGGGAAGCCGTTTCGGTTGCTGGACCTGCACCGTCGTCAAGGAAGATAAATCCATGCGCGGATTCATCGACTCCGGCGCAACCTGGATGGAGCCCCTCAATGAATTCCGCAACTGGCTCAAGGAAATTCGCGAAGACACGAGCAAGCGCGACGGCATTCGCCGTAATGACTCCATCGGACCCGGCCCCTTCAGTTCAGAGACTCGCAAGCTCATTCTGCGCCGACTCCTGGCTCTCGAGAAGACCGTCGGACGTCGGCTGATCGAGGATGCGGAGATTGCTTACATTCAGCAGCAGTGGACAGACAAGTTCGATGTCACCGACAGCGCTCTGGCCATTGCCAGAGAGTTCAAAAGGGAGGTTGGGACTGTGACCCTCACACCAGAAGACCTGTCCAGGGACCTCGCCCTGATCGACGAGTTGGCTCCAAGGTTCGAGGTGCAGAGCATCTGGGCCACTGACCTGTATAGCCTGGTTACCGAGCGCTACCCGTCACTCGACAGCCTGAGCAGTCGTCAGCAACTCCTGGAGGATGTAATCAAGGTAGTTGAGAACGCTGTTCGTCAGGCCGACAGGACCGAGCCGGCCGCATGATATTCGAGAGCCTCCGCCTTACCAACCTGTTCTCCTATTACGGTGAGCAGGAGATCGACCTCGGCACCCCGGTACCAGGACGCAACGTCTGCCTGATCATGGGTCGCAACGGCTTCGGCAAGACGAGCCTCCTCAACAGCCTCAAGCTGCTCTTTACCGGTGCTCATTACTTCTACTTTGCCACATTTCTAAAATGGTTGAAATACAGGCTATTGAGCTACATATCTAATGCTCTACCACATAAGGAGTATGACGATGAAATCGCCAAATTTATTTATTTGGGATCGGGCGTGCGGTGGCCAGCTGCTGCGAGAATCTGACCAGCCATTTTCAGTCGTTCCGGGAGTGTTTCCGCAGTAAAACGCGAAGCACGGCCGAGCAAGCTGAACAGTACTTGCGGGGCCTTTTTTCAAAGCCCTCGTGCGAACCTGGAACAGATGAGCGAGACGGTGGCGGAGACCGAGTATTACAGCCTCCACCACATGTTGAGCGAT
>NZ_SPMX01000104.1 GCF_012940005.1 Candidatus Accumulibacter contiguus
GCTGCTGATGCCAGTCTCCTTGGCAGTCTCAGCATCGATGGCCAGGGAGCAGGGGCCGGCATTGGCAGCGATCCGTATGGAGCGTCA
Source organism: Candidatus Accumulibacter contiguus (assembly GCF_012940005.1). Classification (GTDB taxonomy): domain Bacteria; phylum Pseudomonadota; class Gammaproteobacteria; order Burkholderiales; family Rhodocyclaceae; genus Accumulibacter; species Accumulibacter contiguus. The sequence continues at coordinate 88 of NZ_SPMX01000104.1, forward strand.
GGCAATACGGGTAATGCCGGAAGCATTGATGTGGAGGTGGCTGGCAATATTCAGATTCTCAAGGGAGGATACATCGATGCCTCTACCTTCTCTGCTGGTGATGCAGGCTCGGTGAAGGTCAGGGCCGGCAGCCTCAGCATCGATGGTCAAGGTCTGGGGGCCGGAATCACCAGCGGTGCTTATACCGGGAGCACTGGCAGGACGGGCAACGTGGAGGTGCTGGCGACAGGAAATATGGTCATTCTCGACGGGGGTTATATCGATTCTTCCACCACATCTTCTTCTGACGCGGGAGCGGTCAAGGTGTCCGCCCGCAACCTCACGATTGATGGGCACGGGTACAAAACCGGAATTTCCAGTGATGCGGCATTCGGCAGCACCGGCAAGGCGGGCAGCGTCGATGTGCATGCGACCGGAGAGATCGCGATTCTCGGCGGAGGACGCATCGACACATCGACCCGTTCTTCCGGTCAGGCGGGTTCAGTGAAGGTCAGCGCCGCTGGACTCAGCGTTGATGGCCAGGGATTCACCCGGTCCGGAACGGGTGTCTTCAGCAACGCGGAAGTGCTTTCTGCGGGTCAGACCGGCAGCGTGCTGGTCTCTGCCAGCGACCGCATCACGCTCGCCAATGGCGGTGGGCTTTCGGTCCAGAACTTCGCGACGGTCGAGAACCCTGGCGCTCTCATCCCGACCACGCTGACCGTGAGCGCGCCGACTATCCTCCTCAAGGACGCCGAGATCACCGCCTCATCCACCGGCAATGTCGCGGCCAGCCATGTGCAGGTCGATTTCAGCCAACGCCTCTCTCTCGATACCAGCGGCATCACCACCAGCGCCAACCAGGGGAACGGCGGTTCGATCCATATCACCGGCGGCAAGGGCATGATCCTGCTGGACAACGCGCAGATCAGCACCTCCGTCCAGGGGGCTGCGGGCAACGGCGGCGACATCCATCTCCAGGCGCATACGCTGATCATGAACACCGGCTTCATCCAGGCCAATACCGCCGCCAGGAATGCTTCCGGCGGCAATGTGCAGATCGACGTGCAGGCGCTGGTGCCGAGCGGTGACACCCTGTTCATCGGCGGGCAGACACCCTACACCTTCCAGCCGGGGGTCTTCAGCTTCAATGTCATCCAGGCCGCCGCGCCGACCGGAGTGAGCGGGGTGGTCCAGATCAGCACGCCCTTGCTGGATATCTCGGGCGCGCTGACCGGATTCAACGTGCAACTGCTCGACAGCGGCGGACTGGGACACAACCCGTGTCGGATCACCGGCGGGAGTTCGCTGGTACAGAGCGGCCGCGGCGGCTTGGCGCCCTTTGCCCGCGATCTGCTCGGCCCGCTCCGGGGAGTTCATGATCAGGGGGTGCCTGGAAATGTCATGACCGTTGGTGGCCTGCTGCCATCCTTACCCGACGATCCGTCGTACTTCTCCGCATCCTGGCGGTGCGCCAATGACGGGCAGACGCCACGCTCCTGAGCACCGGGCTACCCGTCTATGGCCGGAATGGATCCTCGAATAGAATGAGACATGATACGTGGAGGGGATAATGCGGAAATGGTTCAAGCCCTTATGGCAAGGCGTCAGGTTGTGTTGGCTGCTGATGGTTGCGGCGCTTGCCCTGGCCGGCCAGGCAGTCGATAACGGCGATAGCCTCGTTGCCCAGGGCATCGCACTTCGCGAACAAGGGGATCTGCAGAAATCGATCGACCTCTTGTCTTCCGCCAGCAAGCTGGCCGTATCCCCTGGCGGCCAGGTCCGGGCGCGCGGGGAGTTGGGGATCTCCTTGCTGCAAGCCCATCGCTACGAAGAGTCCGAAGGTCTGCTGCGCGAGGCTTATGCATCATCGACGGGTGTCGAACGCGCCCATTTTGCCGTCTATCTGGGCAACCTGGCGCTCATTCGCAAGCGCAGCGAAGAAGCCAGGGGGTACTATCAGGAGGCGCTCGGCCTCGCGCCAGAAGCGATCGAGATCCAGTTCAGCGTTCGTCTCAACCTGCTCCGGATGGCTCCCGAACCAGAAAAGCTTGCGCAACTATTGCTGCTGTCACAGCAGATCGACCAGGCCGGCGGACCTCCTGGGCCGCTCGCCCGCTTCCACCTCAACCTGGGTGAACAGGCACGACTGCTGGGAATGCCGGGCTTGTCCCTGGCTTATCGGCACCTCGATCGGGCAAGGGAACTCGCCAGGGAGCAGGGCGATCGCTCTCTCGCAGTGGAAGCCCTGGATGCCCTGGCGCAGCTTTATGAAGATCATCACCGGAACCAGGATGCGCTGATCCTGACGCAACAGGCCATCGAACAGGCGCATTCCCTGGCGCCGGGAGCGGCTGCCCGCTTGCTGATCGATCTGGAATGGCGGCAGGCGCGGCTGCTCCAGGCCGGAGGCCGGGAGGCGCCGGCGCTGGCCGCGTACCAGCGCGCCGTCAGCCACCTCGAGTCGGTGCGCCAGGATATCCCCATAGAATATGAAGATGGCCGATCGTCTTTTCAGGCGACGCTCGAACCGATCTATCTGGGCTATACCGATTTGCTGCTGCGGCAGCTCGACAAGCAGCCGGCGGAGGTTCAGGCGGCGCAGTTGCCAAAGGTGCTGAATGCGCTGGAATGGATCCGGCAAGCCGAATTGCAGGATTTCCTGGGAGATCGCTGCGCGGTTGAAGCCGCGCATGGCAGCGATTCGGCACGGGTGCCACCGGGAACGGCGGTGCTCTACCCGGTCATCCTGCCTGATCGCCTGGAATTACTGCTGCAGACGTCGGGCGGCATCCAGCGGCGGAGCACGGCGATTGACGGCGCGACCCTGCGCGCCACGGCACAGACCCTGGCCGACGCCTTGCGCAACGGTCTGGAGGACTATCGGGAACCGGCACGGCAACTGAACGACTGGCTCCTCAAACCCTTTGCCGACGCCTTCGCCGCTCAACACATCGACTCGCTGGTGCTCGTCCCGGAGGGGGCCTTGCGTCTGGTGCCGATGGCCGCGCTGCATGACGGCCAGCAGTTCGTCATCGAGAAATATGCGGTTTCGATGGTCACCGGCATGACCATGACCCATACCGCCGTGCCGGCCGGGCAGATGGCGGCATCCCTGGTGGTCGGCCTCTCCGAACCCGGACCGGTGGTCGACAAGCACAGCCAGTTACTGAGTGAACAGATCCAGCAATCGGACTCGGCCGAAAAGGATCGGAGGGGGAAGGGGAGGGGGCTTGCGCGGACGATTGAACTACGTTCGATGCGCGGGCTCCGCAGTGCGGCGCCGTCGGGCCAGCCGTCGTCCCGGCAGATCGAGGATCTGCGAGCCAGTCTGACCTTGCCGGGGGTCAAGGAAGAAATCGAGGCGCTACGCGGCATCCTGCACGGGAATACCCTGCTGGATGCGCAATTCACCGTCGGCAACCTTCACCAGCAGGCCGAATCCGGCGATTACCAAATCGTCCACATCGCCTCGCACGGCGTCTTCGGCGGCAGTGCCGAAACCAGCTTCATCATGGCCTACGATGACCTGATCAGCATGAACGGGCTGCAGGGCCTGCTCCAGGCCGAGAAGCTCCAGAGCACGCCGATCGAGCTGCTGAGCCTGTCCGCCTGCGAAACCGCCGAAGGCAACGACCGCGCGCCGCTCGGCATCTCCGGCGCCGCCATCAAGGCGCGTGCCCGGAGCGTCCTCGGCACCCTGTGGCCGGTTGCAGACGAGGTAGCAAAAGCGGTCATGAAGAGTTTCTACAGCGGCATCGCCAACGCCCATCTGTCCAAGACCGAGGCCCTGCGCCGGGCACAACTCGAATGGATCCGTCACCCCGATTGGAGTCACCCCTTCTACTGGGCGCCGTTCATCATCATCGGGAACTGGCTGTGAGGAAAACCATGGCCACCCACGGTAATAAACCTCATTGGCCGCTCGTCATAGCACTGCTCGCAGCGGCCTGCTGCGCGTTGCCGGCGCAGGCGGCATCGAACATCGTCCGCGATGGCAGCATCGGGGCCGGCCCGCTGACGGCATTGACGCCTGCGGGGACGGTGACCAGGGGTTCGGTAAGCTACCAGAACATCGCCATTCCCGAGAATTACGGGCAGCGCGCGGGTGGCAATGTCTTCCATAGTTTTTCGAAATTCAGCGTGGGGAGTGGTGACGGCGCGGTGTTCACGATCAATGGCCCCGCCAGCAATGTGATTTCGCGCGTCACCGGCGGGCAGTTGTCGACGATCAGCGGCTTGCTGAAACTCGATCCGGGGAGTACCGGCAGCGCTCCCAATTTCTTTTTCATCAACCCGGCGGGAGTGACCTTCGGCGCCGGGGCGGTCATCGATGTGCCGGCGGCCTTGTACGTCAGCACCGCCAACTATCTGAAGTTTCCCGACGGCAATTTCCATGCCGATACCACGACCGCCAGCACTTTCTCCAGCGCTGCGCCGGAAGCCTTTGGTTTTCTTGGAACGACGCGGGCGAGCATTGCGGTCAATGCGGGCGCCGGAATCCTGGCCAAACCCTTGCAATCGCTGAGCCTGATCGGGGGAGATGTGCAGATCGACCAGGGGCGCATTGGCAGTCAGGGCGGCGACATTCGAATCGTTGCCTTCGGCGGCATTGCCGGAGAAGCCCGCATTGCCGGTGAATTGCCCATCGCCCGAGGCAATCTGGACATCCTCAATGGAGGGTATGTATGGGCACTGAGCGATGACGCGTACCACACCGGCAACATCTCGATCGCCACCGGTACCCTGACTGCAGATGGGGGAAGTGGCGGTGAGCAGACCGGTCTCTACTCTTATACGGAAAGTGCAAGAAATGCCGGCAGCGTCAGGATCAAGGCAAGTGGCGACATCACGCTGAAGAACGACGGGCAGGTTGACACCTCCACCTACGCCGCCGGCGCTGGTGGAGCGGCTTCCGTATCGGCGCGGAACATCACCATCGATGGTACCGGTTCCGGCCTGTTCAGCGATTCCAAACCGGAATCCAGAGGTGACGCCGGCGACATCCGGATTCTCGCCAGCGGCAAGCTCTCGATCAGCAACGCTGCAACAATCAACTCGTCGTCCTGGTCCAGCGGCCTTGCCGGAAACATCATGGTCAGTGCCGGGTCGATCGTCATCGATTCCAAGGGCTCGGGTGAAACGGGGATCCTGAGCAAGGCGGAGTTATCCGGAAACGCCGGCAACATCGACGTGCAGGCGAACGGCAGCCTTTCCGTCAAGGACCACGGGAGCAGTATCAATTCGTCCACCTGGTGGTCGGGCAATGCGGGCACGGTCAAGGTATCGGCCGGATCGATCACCCTCGATGGCCAGGGAAATGGTGTCGCTGCCATCAGTAGCGCCAGTCGTTCACTTTCAAATCCCGCAGGCCGTGCGGGCACCATCGAGGTAACGACTGCTGGCACGCTGGCGGTGCTGAATGGCGGATTGATCGACTCGTCTACCTGGTCGCTGGGCAATGCGGGCACGGTCAAGGTATCGGCCGGTACGCTCGTCATCGACGGAATGCGAGCGCGGACATCGACAGGGATCAGCAGCAACAACTATCCTTTGTCAGGGCTGACCGGAAATGCGGGCAACGCCGGCGACATCGATATCATCGTCGCCGGTTCCCTTTCGGTGCTCAACGCCGGACAGATCGATTCATCCACCTGGTCGACGGGTAATGCCGGCACGGTGAAGGTCTCTGCCGACACGATCACCGTAGATGGCGAAGGCAGCATCCGGAGTACGAGCTCGCAGCAAGTCCTGGCGCCCGTCCCCACAGGTTTGGGTGGCAACGTCCAGGTCAATGCCAGGAACACCCTGACGATCAGTAATGGTGGCGAAATTGATTCCTCGACGTACGGGTCAGGGAATGCGGGCAGCGTCCGTGTTTCCGCTGGCGACATCAGGATTTTCGGGGAAGGGACCTTGTTCGGCATCTTCAGCGCCGCCTATGGAACCCTGGAAAATCTGGCCAGATCCGGCAATGCAGGAAGCCTGGATGTGCAAGCGATGGGAAACCTGGAAATCGCTAACAGCGGGATGATCAGTTCATCCACGCTCACTTCGGGCAGCGCGGGCAAGGTCGCTGTCTCTGCCGCGAACGTAAGAATCGATGGTCAGAATTCCCCTGGCGGGAATTCCGGGATATTCAGCAGAGCGTATTACGGTTCCTCCGGACAAACCGGTCAGATTTTTCTTTCCGCCCGGGACAGTGTCTCACTCACCAGTCACGGCACGGTTTCCATTCAGAACGATGCTTCCGTGGGCAACCCTTCCGTGGTCACGCCTGGCCTCCTGACCGTGAGCGCGCCGACGATCCTCCTCAGGGACGCCGAGATCACCGCCTCATCGACCGGCAATGTCGCGGCGAGCCATGTGCAGGTCGATTTCGGCCAACGCCTCTCTCTCGATACCAGCGGCATCACCACCAGCGCCCACCAGGGCAACGGCGGTTCGATCCAGATCACCGGCGGCAAGGGCATGATCCTGCTGGACAACGCGCAGATCAGCACCTCCGTCCAGGGGGCTGCGGGCAATGGCGGCGACATCCATCTCCAGGCGCATACGCTGATCATGAACACCGGCTTCATCCAGGCCAATACCGCTGCCAGGAATGCTTCCGGCGGCAATGTGCAGGTCGACGTGCAGGCGCTGGTGCCGAGCGGTGACACCCTGTTCATCGGCGGGCAGACACCCTACACCTTCCAGCCGGGGGTGTTCAGCTTCAATGTCATCCAGGCCGCCGCGCCGACCGGAGTGAGCGGGGTGGTCCAGATCAGCACGCCCTTGCTGGATATCTCGGGCGCGCTGACCGGATTCAACGTGCAACTGCTCGACAGCGGCGGACTGGGACACAACCCGTGCCGGATCACCGGCGGGAGTTCGCTGGTACAAACCGGCCGCGGCGGCTTGGCGTCCTCTGCCCGCAACCTGCTCGGCCCGCTCCGGGGAGACACGATGGTCGTTGGCGACATGCTGCTGCCCTCGCCGGGTGATCCGCGGCTGGCCTTCGCCTCACGGGGGTGTGCCCGTTCATGACCAAGCGAAATCCTATGCGCGTCAAGACAATCCCGGTCGCACTGTTCGGGCTGCTGATGGGGCTGCCGTCAGCCGCCTTCGCGGCCGAGGCGATCGACCATCTCAACGTCCAGGAACCGACGCGTCCGGAATACCTTCCGGGCAAACCCGCTGAGGGCTTTCAATTGCCGCCGGTTTCTCCGGAGCCAACGATTCCTGCGCCGGGAGCGGCTGGCGAGTCGGTATGGATCCATAAAATCCTCTTTCGCGGCAATCGCGTCATCCCGACCAGCGAACTCGACGCGGTCGCCGCGGCGTATGCCGGCCGACCGCTCGATGCGGCCGGACTGGAAGACCTGCGGCAGAAATTGAGCCGCCATTACGTCGATCGGGGCTACATCAATTCCGGCGCCCTGCTGGGCAAGGAGGCCATCGACGGCGACACCGTCACTTTCGACATCGTCGAGGGCCGCTTGAGCGAAGTCCGCCTGCATGGCCTGGAGCGCCTGAACGAAAACTATCTCCGCCAGCGGCTCACCAGGAGCAGTGATGGCGCATTGAACGTCGACACCCTGCGTGAACGTTTCCAGTTGCTGCTCGACGATCCGCTGTTCGAACGCCTGAACGCCCGCCTGATCCCCGACACCCGCCTCGGCGAAGCGATTCTGGACGTCGAGGTGCTGCGGGCGCGCCCGTACCAGCTCGCGGCTTTCGCCAACAACTACCGTCCACCTTCGATCGGTTCCAATGCTTATGGCCTCAGCGGCTGGGTGCGAAACCTGACCGGTCAGGGCGACGTGCTCAATGGCAGCGTGCAGGACTCCACGCAGGGTGGCGCCAACGGCCGTTACAGTGTCGGCTGGCAGATGCCCTTGAACCAGACCGGCACCCGGTTTTCTTTTCAGTTCGAACATGAAGACTCGACGGTGATCGAAGACCCCTTGCAGGATCTGGATATCAAGAGCGTCCTCGACACCCGGGATTTCGGTCTCAGTCAGGTCTTTGTCGAAACGCTGCAGCACAAGCTGACCCTGGGGGTCAACCGCGTCGAAAGGAAGAACAGCACGACCCTGTTGGGGCAGCGGTTCTCGTTCATCCCGGGAGAGCCCGACGGGGTCACCCGGGTGTCGGCCTGGCGTTTCTGGCAGGAATACGCCTATCGGTCCGAAAGTCAGGTGCTGGCGCTACGTTCGACATTCACTTTGGCCCGCAACAATGCTCAGGAAATCGCCGGCCTTCCCGCAGGAACGCCGCAACCGGACAGCCACTACAATATCTGGCTTGGCCAGGCGCAATATGCGCGGCGAGTCCTGGAAAATGGCGCTCAGTTGATCCTGATCGGTAATCTTCAGCAGACCCGGGATCGGCTGTTGCCGCTTGACCGGATGTCGATCGGCGGCGTCTATACGGTGCGCGGCTATCGCGAGAACCAGATGATCCGAGACACCGGCAGCATCGTGAATGTCGAATTCGATTATCCGCTGGTGCGCAATCCGGGCAAGGGATTCAACCTGTCGCTGGTCCCGTTCTACGACTACGGCCGCGGCAAGAACCAGAGTGAAGCCGCCGATACGCTGACCTCGATGGGTCTGCTCACCCGCATGCGCTGGGAGGGCGTCAGCCTGGATTTCAGCTTCGCCAAACGCCTGAGCTATCCCAATTTTGTCCGGAGCAACGGCGGCAATCTTCAGGATAAGGGCATCAACTTTCAGCTCAATTACAATTTCTTTTGAAGCGATTTCCGGGAACCAAGAATGACTGTGATCACTGATTTCCCGCTCCCGAGCCGCGCAGGATTTGTTCGATCCTGGCCATGTCCCGATGCTGGAGTCCCTTGGCCCGAAATACCTTGAAATCCGCCAGTACGACTTCGGCGAAGGTCTTGCCTTCGGGCAGCTTGCTGTCCTTGTATTTCGTATAGATGGCCAGTGCCTGCGCAGTGTGCTTGTCGAACAGATAGCCATGCGCAAGATTGATCTGTATCCAGAGCTGCTGCGGGTCGGCTTCCAGGCCGCGACTGGCACTGGCAATGGCCTCCCGTGGCTGCCGGGCAATCAGTTCGGTCCAGGCGAGATTTCCTTCCGCTCTTGCCCAACCTGACCGGTAAGCCACCTGCTTGGGAAATTCGCGGGTCAGGCGTGCGAAGATTTCGGAGGCCTTCAGGATCAGCACCCGCGCCCCGGCCGCATCGCCACCGCTGCCGCCGAGCAGGATACCGAGATTGTTGTAGCTCTCAGCCAGGTAGCTCCGATATTCCGGCACCTCGGGATGCTCCCGGACCAGCCCTTCCTGCAGGTCCAGGGCTTTCTGGTACGCCGCGCGCGCCGCCGTCGCATCGCCGCCTTCGTTGAGCAGGAGGCCAAGGTTGTTGTAGCTCATCGCCAGCTTGTGCTGGTACTCGACTACCTCGGGATGGTCTCGCGCCAGTCGTTCCCGCAGATCCAGGGCTTTCTGATAGGCCACCCGCGCTGCCGCCGCATCGCCGCCTTCACTGAGCAGGACGCCGAGACTGCTGTAGCTCATCGCCAGGTTGTTCTGGTACTCCGGCACGCTCGGGATGCTCNCGNNCCAGCCCTTCCTGCAGGTCCAGGCTTTCTGGTACGCGGCGCGCGCCGCCGCCGCATCGCCGCCGTCGCTGAGCAGAATGCCAAGATTGTGCTCGCTCAGCGCCAGTCTGCTCTGGTACTCCGGCACCTCGGGATGGTTTCGTGCCAGCCGCTCCAGAAGGTCCAGTGCATTCTGGTACGCTACCCGCGCCGCCACCGTATCACCGCTGTCGCTGAGCAGGAGACCGAGGTTGTTGTAGCTCCTTGCCAGATAGCTCTGATGCTCCGGTACCTCGGGATGGCTGCGGGCCAGCACCGCAAAGTCGGCAATGGCCTGGCGATAAGCGGTTTCGGCATGGCGATGGTCGCCCAACAGGTTCCGGATTTTTGCTGTTCGAAAAGTGGCCGCCGCCAGTTCCGCTCGCATCTGTGGATCTTCCGCCCGTTGTCTGGCGAGATCCTGGTAGAAATTCAGCGCTTTTTCCAGGAGCTGCCGGCGCAGGGGCTCCGATCCAGGCTGGTTGAGCAGGGTTGATTCGCTGACCTGGGTAAAGAAGTGGTCCACGGCTTCGCTGGCCCGTTTGAAGTTGGCCTCGGCCTGGGCCTTCTGGAGTTTTGCTTCCTGCCACTGGACGAAACTGAACACTGCGAAGACCATGACGATGGTGAAGACGGTGGCGACCGCCAGGAAACGCAGGCGTTTATGTCGCCGTGCCCGGCGCTTGCTGAGTTCCACCAGTTCGGCCAGTTCGCCGCGCAGGGCCAGGCGGTTTTCGTAGGGGGGGAGGGTGGCCAGCAGATCGGTTTCCAGCAGCCGACCATGCCTCTGGTATTCGAGCAGCCGGTTTTCCAGGGTCTGGCGCAGGTCCACCAGTTCCTGTTCCAGGCCGCTCATCCACTGGCGGATCTGCTGGGCGAGGGCGTCGTGACGCAATTCGTACCAGTGCTGGTCGGGGTCTTCGCGGACCAGCCGGTCCCCGATCAGGCGCTGCAAGGAGTCGGCAAGCTGGGCGTCAGTGAGTTCCGGGCCGAACTGTCTGGCCCGGATGGCGATATTCTGAAGGTTCCCGAACTGGCGGGTACCCTCGGCGGTCACCAGAGCTTTGAGAATCTGGCGGGCAAGCTCGCTGCCTTCTCCATAACTCTGGACACGCTCTTCGAGAAAGCGGCCCAGGATGGTCTGCACCTGGCCCAATTCCCGGTATGCGCCGAGTGTCAGGCGGGGATGTTCCGGGGCCTCAAGCAGCGCTTTTCGATAGAGTGAATCGAACACCACCTGGAAGACCGGCAATTCCACCTCGCTGCCGCCGCCGCTCAGGTCGGCGAGGATGTGCGAAACCAGGCCCTCTTCCAGGGCAACATCGCAGACCTCACAAGGCCCGACAATCGCGGCTGCGGCGTCACTTCTGGCGAGGTGGCGAATCCATAGACGATTGTGGAACAAGTCTGGCCAGTAAGGTTCCAGTTCACTCGCCCGCGCCAGATATTCTTCCCGCAGGCCGATCACCAATCGGCAGTTCCCTTCCTGTTCCAGCCAGCCCTGCACCGCACGCGCGAAAGCCTGGCGAACACTGGCGGGCTGGAACAGGAAGAATTCCTCGAACTGATCGAACACCAGGACCAGGATCTTGCTCTTTTGCTCGACGACCGCGCGCAGCAGTGCGCCGATTTCCCATTCCGGTGCGTTCCCCAACACCCGTTGCAAGGCCCGCCGCACGGCCTCGAAGGGATCCTGCGCGGTGCGCACCGTGACGAACAATGCCTCTTCGGCAGGGATTTCGCTGCGCAGGCCACATTCGATCAGCGAAGTCTTGCCGGTACCCGATTCCCCATAAACCAGCAGCACCCGGCTATGATAGAAACGGGCGTACAAATCGTGGATTTCGTTGTCGCGCCCGAAAAACAGGCTGCGATCCCCCACGCCGTAGGCATCGAGAAACTTGAAGGGGGAACGCTGCTGCTCCGTTGCCGCACCTACCCCAGCAAACAGGGTGTCCAGGCTTTCTTGCTCATCCATCGTGGCTCCTCAGACCAGCGCTGATGGCGCGGCTGTGGTGTCGCCAAACATCTGCAACAGGATGCTCAGTTCCTCCGCCAGATTGGCGGCCCGCTCGGAATCTCCGCCGCGAAAATTTCCGCCATGCTTGCAGGCCGCGTACTCGGCCTGATCGGGGTTTTTCATCCCGTTGTAGAAGAAAATATCGGGTGCCTTGCCGGCCTTCGCTTCATACACCAGCAGCGGATCCAGGTTGAGATGGCGACCGCTCTCGCGATGGCTGAGGATCACGGCATGGGAATCGAGGGGGAAGGTCTGCTTGTTGCGGTCGCCTTCGAAATCGCCCGAATTGCCGATCAGCTTCATCAGGCGGTGGCGGAAGACAGGCTCGTGCCGGCGGCGTTTCTCGACGTCGATTTCGCTGATGAAGGTCAATTCATAATCCAGCAGAAACTCCAGTGCTTCCAGTACGGTTTCCAGGTGCTCCTGTGCGCGACCGCAGAGATCCTGGAATTCATGGGCGTGCATGACCTTGATCTTGTCGTGGCTGAGTCCGTTGCGCAAGGTGAGCAGTTCGCCGAGCGCCTTCACCGCCCGGCTGTCGGCCGGCGGGGGATCGAAAAAGAAGCGTCCCATTTCAGGGATCAGAACCATTTCCTGCGGTTCTGTCAGCAGCCAGCGCAGACTTTCCCGAGCCAGGTGCAGCCAGGTTCCCCAGGCGATGCGCTCGAAGCGCAGCCGGAAATCGGCGCGCAGCGCGTGCGGCGGAACGTGCCCGGTCGATTCGGCAAAGTCCCGCGCCTGGCACAGGTTCACGACTCCGAGGAAACGCGTGATGGCTTCACCGGTGCTCAACAGATAGCGCAGCCGGTTCGGGCCGGGGTCCAGGCATTCGTCGGTACGCAACCTGACGAACATGGCTGCCACGGGATACGGGAACCCGTTGATGACTTCGCGAGCATAGCGGTCTTTCATCGAAGCACCCTAGCCACAAGACGATGGTCGTGAGAATATAGGTGAGGCGCTGGGTTTCCAGCGTGCTGGCGGTACGGATGGCATCTTCCAGTTGCGAAACGCGGGTGTGCAGGTTCTGGATGGTATCACCAACGCACCAGCGGGTTTCCAGTGCGGCCCGGAAGGCACGCACGTCGTCGGCCCATCGCGAACCAAGGTGATGGTCCTGGGTTTTGTGCAATCCACGGTTGGTTGGATCAGAGTGCGGATAGCCCGAATGTCATGGTAAATACGGCGCGCCAGCCAAGTATCTGTCCAGAAATAAGTTGTACAAGTTCAAACCGATGGCCGGATGGTGTAGTTCCATTCACCATGAAACTCGGAGCGTTCTATGTGAACTTTATCGAGTTCATCATCAGTCACGTGTATGCCTTTCGCGTAGGTGTTGGTATCCATCTCCGCCTCAATTTTTAGGCCTGCTTGTGTGGTGGTGGCAGCAATCAAATTGACGATGACCTCATGGCTGACCAGAGGCTTTCCTCGCCAATTCATACTGATGTAGCTGAACATCCGATGTTCGATCTTAGGGCTTCCCACTTAAAGCGGGACAGTCATGCTACCGATAGAGTCTGAGGATGAAGGGAGCTGAGGAGATGGGAACTGGTTGCCGCATCTCCTGTATCATCAGTTTTATGACAAAAAAAACTCTACGACTCAAGCCATACGGACAACCAGCCGCGTCATTTTTGCCGCACTTACAGACCAGGGAAAC
>NZ_SPMX01000105.1 GCF_012940005.1 Candidatus Accumulibacter contiguus
TCAGCAACCTGCTCGGCCCATCCCGTCAGAATCTCCTGGCCCGTCCCGCGGAGAATTTCTATCACGCGGCGCTCGGCTTCATCGGCCCGACGCAGATCCCCTTCGGCGTTCTCCACCAACTCCAGCATCTCTAGCACTTTCGCCAGTATCTTTGGATTAGCCTCCAAACGGGCCACCAAGTCTCTGGAATCGCAAGGTTCGATGTGGGAAATCTTAGGCATGGCTTCTCTCCGTGGATGGGTTCCCTACTCTATCGCAACTCTCCGCTAATTTCCTTACGTTTGCTCACGTCGCTGACAATTATCAGAGCGGGACTCGCCCAACACTTTCGTTCGCACCCGGTCGAGACACGGCTACCCCACCGCCAGTCACGCTGCTCTGCTATTCTATGGTTCTGTGCGTTTCAGCTTCAGCAGACGCTCGCCACTTTCACCCTACGCTGCGTCTCACCGAGGAGACATCTCGCGATGGCGTACCTCACGAAACCAAAGCATACGCCATCGCGAAACCCGCCAAGACCACTCAAATGTTGGTCGGGCTTTTCAAAGTCGGGCAGCACAACGTCAAGTGCGTAGAAGCGGTATCCACACACCTGCGCCACGGCAAACATTCTACCTCTTCCGTCCCTCTCGCCCTGGCTGCTGCGGGGACTTTTTGAACATCTCGTAGTGGCGCTTCAGCCTGTCGACGTAGGTCTTGTCTTGGATCATTTGCTCGAACGCAGCGAGGAAGTCTCGTGCGTGTGAGGACTGCGGGTTCAGCGGATCCAGGGTCGGACGCTGCCACTCATGGGCATTTTCCGTTCCCCGAGACCACTTTCGATAGAAGGCGGCTTGTTCCCATCCGTAGCTGATTGTCGCCCAGACCTTGTCGGCGCTCTTTCGCCCGACGACCTTGATGATCACCCGTCGGCAGTCGCAATCGTCGTCGGTACAATAGAATTCGAGAAAACCATACTCGTCAGCGGGGACAGGATTTCCAGGAGGAACGGTGAGCACCCGCATTTCCTCAAACGCGAGATCGCCAAATCTTTCGAAAAACGCCAGCATTGTCATGGCCCATCCTCATCGACTCTTGTCTGACTATGCTACAACACAAGCGCTGGTTTGGTCGGATTCGCGAGCGACACAGGTGCACCATCAATGACTGCCCTTGGCTATCTGCCTCTTGTCAAAAAGCACATGGTTTGTGTTGGCATACCCCACAAAACCAAAGCATACGCCATCGCAAAACCCGCCAAGACCACTCGAAAACTCAAGCAAAACCAATAGCTTGAAAATTCCGTACCAAATTCGCGAAGTCAGGAGGTTTCGAGAGAAACGCCCCGTAAGACGCCAAATTACGCCAGAAATGACATTTGTGGGGTAGGCGAAGTCAGGAGGTTTACACGAAAAACCCCGCAAAACAAGGCGTTGAGCGGGGTGTTCGTTTTTGGCTCAGACAGTTTGCGTCTGGTATCCTGGCGGAGAGAGCGGGATTCGAACCCGCGGTGGGTGTTATCCCACACACGCTTTCCAGGCGTGCGACTTAGACCACTCATCCATCTCTCCGGAAGGAGGGCATTCTAACAGAAGGTTTGCTAAACACCAAAACTGCAGCAATTCTCCCAGCCCTGACGCATGACCCTGCCCAAGCATGACCCTGCCCAATCGAGGCTGTTTGCCGGCAACGCCCACTTTCGCCGCCGGGGCGGTCAAATTGCGGGTAGCGGGCGGCAGAGTGGCGCTTGCGGCGCGGGTGGGGTGGTCAATCAGGAGGCGGTCGAGAGGTGGTTGGAGGTCCGGTCGTGTGGTCAGGCGAGCGTTTCCCGGCGCGGAGTGCGCCGCGCTGGGGAAGAGGTCTTGGTAGGCTCGGGCAAGGTCACTCGAGTTGCAGCAGGAACGGCTCGGCGAGGAGCACACGCATCCGCGCAGGATCGAGCCAGGGGGCGGCGCAGGAGCTTCGGATGAAGCGAATAGCGCCGCGCACACCGAGTTCTTGATACAGGCTGCGTAACTGCCGAGTGAAACGTGCCAGGGTATTGAACCCATGCGCCAGGCGCATGAGGAGGTGATAGCCCCTCATGGCATTCCAGTCCAGGGCAAAGGCATGCTCATAGTGGTAGCCCTGGCGTTTTTCAACGAGGAAGCCCGCTTCAATGCCCCAGCGGTAGCGGGCGCCGAGGTTGCAGCGCGCATGGACCTTCTCGCGGCTGAGCGGCTGGCTGGAGAGCCAGGCATGGAGCGACGTTTCGGTCACCGTCCTGGCCCGTTCATCGACCCGCTCCCAGATCTCCTCACAGACCACCACGTGCAGCGGGAGGCGGTGTCGCCCGTTCGGACCCAAGGCGTAGTCGAGGTCGTTGACCCAGATGAAGTGCTGTTGGCGTTTTCCCCAGTTCTGCTGGAAGCCCTGTGGCTTCCGGGCATGGAGCGTGTGGAACTCCTGCCAGACGGTGAACAAATCCTGGTCCTTGAGCACGATCATGAACGGCCAGTGGAGGTCACGGCAGCGCTGCATCACCGGCCCGTTGGCGTAGAGGCCATCGAGCAGGAGCCGGATCGGCAGACGTGGGAACCAGATCTTGAGCCGGTCGCTCAAGCGCACAAAGCCGCGCAGTTCGCAATCCTGCTTTTGCGCTTCGGTATCGCCCAGCGCGTGTTCGAGGAACTCGCTGAGCAGCGGGATGACCAGGCCGTTGTGAAAGACCAGGCTGGCCTCCAGGACGTAGACGAAGTACTGGAGGTGGCGGGTTTCCTCTTTGCCTACGGTCCGCTGCAGGAGTTCCTCCGCCCAGAGGGGGTCGCCGGCGAGCTTTTGCGAGCCGTCGATGGCGATCGGATAGCCGTGGTGGATCAGGTAACGGCGAAAGCTCTTGCCGCGGATCCGGCGCTTCACCAGCTCGAGGTGGGCCTGCTCGAGGTGGGCCAGGTCGATGTCGCGCAGCAGCCGAAACAGCGTGTCGACAAGTGCATCGACAAGGCATTGGCGGCGGGCGTGGCCGCTGGGCTCAAGGACGCCTACCATCGCCCGCATGCACCCGAGATTACTGAAGAGGCGAAGGCCTGGGTGGTCAGCGTGGCCTGTACGAAGCCCAAAGATCATGGACTGGCAGCCGAGTTGTGGTCCATTTCGGCGCTGGCCAAGTTTGTCTCCGAGCATGCCGAAGGGGCCGGGTATCCACGCTTGGCGCAAGCCGGCAAGAGTACCGTCTGGCGGATCCTGAACGAATACCAGATCAAGCCGCACAAGATTCGCTATTACCTGGAGCGACGCGACCCGGAGTTCGACCGCAAGAGGCAGGAAGTGTTGATGATCTATCGCGAGGTCTCCCTTTACCGTGAGGGCGCCGTTCATGATGGGCGCCCGAATCCCATCTACACGGTCAGCGTTGACGAAAAGCCCGGAGTTCAGGCGCTTGGCCTGACCGCCCCCGACTTGCCCCCAACGCCGGGAAAAGCGACGACGGTGGAGCGTGACTACGAGTACGTCCGTCACGGCACCGTCTTCATGCTGGCCGGCATTGATCTCCACTCTGGCCATATCTTTGCCCATACCGAGGATCGACACCGTAGCGTCGAGTTCATCGAGCTGCTGAAAGACATTGACGCCTACTATCCCCCCGAAGCGATCATTCGTGTCGTCCTCGACAACCATTTGGCGCATATCTCGAAGGAGACCATGGCCTTCCTCGCGACGCGTCCCGGACGATTCGAGTATGTTCATACGCCCAAGCATGGATCCTGGCTCAATCTCATCGAGTGTGCATTCTCCAAAATGGCGCGCACCTTCCTCCGCCACATCCGTGTCGCATCCGTCGATGAACTCAAGTCCCATATCCTCAAAGGCATCGACGAAATGAATCAGGCGCCCGTTGTCTTTCGGTGGAAGAAGTTCGACATGGGGATCGTCTGATATGTATCTTTTTTGGCGGAACGTTTTACTAATTCTCGTGTTTCCCAACACAGCGGGAATTGACATCGGGGCGTCAAGCCACTGGGTGGCGGTACCCAAGCGTGAGTGGGAAGACACGGTACGCGAGTTCGGCCCAATGACCGACGACCTGAACCGCCCTGGCCGACTGGCTGCTGCAGAGAGTCTGACCGCGTCGCTTGCCACAGTGACGGAGACGGAGACTGGGCCAATCGCGGCGACCGCAGTGCAAATCACCGCCCCCGGCGCGTCGTCCGGCAGCAAGAAGGAAGCAGACGGGGGATGACTTTTCATGGGTTTCTGGGATCCAATCCGAGATTGACGCCCCTTGATGAAGGCTCATATACTCTTTTGATGGCGCCGTTGGATTTCCTATCCTTGGGGTCCAGCTTCCGGTTGGCCAGAGTAATTGACACAAGCTCGAAGCGGATCACTTACACGGCGGGAGGCAAGGTGCTCTATATTCTTTCAACGGACGATGCGAAAACCCGCGCCGACGAGATTGCGGGCGAACTCGCTAAGGCATACCCAGACCTCCAGGTGCTACAGTGCGGGGAGGTAGAGGCCCCGCCGCTTCTGACCGCGCAGAGTTGGCCGCGCTGGGACGATCTGCTGGTCGTCGTCTTCGGCGCCGGACCGCTGCCGGCGCCACTGCAGGGAACGCTAAGTCAGGAGGTGTCGGCGGCCAGCACCGAACGGCGCGACGCACGCATCCTGCCGATCTCGACTTTGCCCGATCTCAGGGTACCGCCGGCGCCGCTCGATGCCATCAAGGCCCTGCCGTGTCTGCATGATCGGAACACCGATGTGAGGGACGTCGTGCGCCGGGTTGGTGTCCTGCTCGGGCTTTGGCTGCGCGGTTCCGGCAAGAAGTTCTTCGTGTCGTACCGGGAGAGCGATGGGCGGGAGGTGGCAAAGCAACTGGTCGAGTACCTGACGCGCCACGGCTACCCTGCCTGGCTGGACGCAGAGCGCCTCGATGGGGGGCAAATCGTTCAGCAGGAGATCGAAAAGCACGTCGCGGGCGCGGACATGGTGCTGTTGCTCGACACCCCGCAGGTCACGGACTCCAAATGGATCAAGAAGGAAATCGACGCGGCGATTCATGGTTTCGTGCCGATCTTCCCGCTGGTGCTGCGCCCTGCCGCAGGCGAGCTCAGAAAACCGGGTTCGTCGTTCTTGGCCTTGCGGGAGCTCTATTGCCACGAACTCGAGGTCACGCTTGGCAACGACGCCATGTGCGTTTCCTTGTCTCAAGAGGATTTGAACCAGGTACTGGTGGCGATTGAGCAGCGCCTGCTGCAAATCGTCCGCAACCGCATGAAACTGCCGTCGCATGCCCGTGAGGCCTTCGAGCGAGTGCACTTTTCCTGGAGCACGCTCGACCAGCATCGCCAAATGTATGAGTCGACCAGAAAGGAATCCAGGTTTTCGCAAACCCGGATGCTGGCCCACTGTTCGGTCGACGGCCCCACCTTCCACCGCTCGGTCAAGGCCTTCCAGAGCTACCATCCGGCCGCGGCACCGGCGGGCGGCTCTGCCGGCACGGCCCCGCCGCCACGGGCTTACAACTTCAAGCTGTTCCTCTATGACGAACCTGTTCCGGAGCCGAATCTGGAGGAGATTGCCGAGCATTTGCGTCTCGATGAAGACCCCCTGCTGCGGCTCGTCGACCTGACCGAACTCACCCTCCACCTTGAAACCTTCCGCAGACCGCAGGCGGCATGACATGACCGCATCCAGACTTGTCGACATCAACCTTTCCGGTCTGCGGATCGGACTGTCGGGCGCCGTGCCGGACCAGGCCGAGTGGGGCGCGCGCGCCCTCGACTGGGAAATCCTGAAGTTCGTCTCGACTTTTGCCGATGCGGTCTTTCGCTACGGAGGCCGGCTGGTTCACGGCTGCCATCCCAGCTTCACGCCCCGCATTCTGGGTCTTGCCGAACCGTACAAAGGGACACGCAGCTCCCCGCTAGTCACCTTCGTGATGTCCGAGCTGTGGTCCGGCGAACACCTCGGCAGTCAGCTCCGCCAGGAGCGGTATCAGGGGCTCGTCGAGCTGATCGAGGTCGATCGGGTGGTGCCGCCTGGCGCGAGCGGCGACAGCGCCAGTGATTCCCTGGTCAGAAACGCCAGCCTGACGGCGATGCGCCAACGGCTGATAGCCGAGATGGACGTGCTGGCCGTCATCGGCGGCAAGCGCTGGGCGGGCACCGCGCTGCGCCCGGGCACCCTGGAGGAACTCGAACTCGCGCTGGCGAGAAAGATCCCGACCTTTCTGCTCGGTGGTTTTGGCGGCATGGCCGAGGAGCTTGCCCGGCGCACCGGCGGAGAAAGCGATTCGCACGAGCATTTCGCCCACGGACTCGATCCCGAAACCAGCCGCTACCTGCTCAGCACCGCCAACGCCGCCACGGCAAGCGCGCTGATCATCAACACGTGTCAACGGCTGCAAGACGAAGGAAAATTCATGCCTCCTCTCACGCAAGCGACGGAGTAAGGTGATTTCCGCAAAACGCCGTACCAAGAGTCATGGCGTTAGGCCGGGATCAGGACCAGAAAAACAAGCTGCTGCGGTTAGTTGTTCGGGATCTTTATTTCCCGGAAATCGCCTAAATTTCCAACGCCCACCAGTACCACCCCATCGGCAACTCATGGGAGGGAAGACCGATGACCCAGCACGCCGTATTTCTCAGTTACAACAGCGTTGACAAAGCCGCGGTCACCGAGATCGCGCATCGCCTCCGCGCCTGCGCCATCGAACCCTGGTTCGACGAGTGGCACGTCGCGGCCGGGGACAAGTGGCAACCGGTGATCGAGAAAGCCCTGACCGAAGCGCGTGCCTCGGTCGTCTTCATTGGCCCGAGCGGAGTTGGTCCGTGGCAGGACGAAGAAATGCGCGTCGCCATCGAGCGGCGTGTCCGCGAGCCCGGCTACCGGCTCGTACCCGTGCTCTTGCCTGGTGTCACGCGGAGTACCCATGGCGTATTGCCCCCATTCCTCGCCAACATCCGACCGGTCGAATTTCAAAGTGGCTTCGACGAGGAGCCAGCGCTCCGAACCCTGATTGCAGGGATCGGAGGCAAGCCGCCGGGCCCGCCAATCGCCCCAGCCATCGCAGCGTCCAGCGTCACGCCCGACCGGAAGCCGCCGCCGCGGGCAACCAGGGACTCGTACCTGCCCTCACGCGCCGGGTCCCGCACCGAGTCCCGCGTCTACGAACTGACCGTTCATTTCGAGCGCGGTGAGGATACCCTCGATACGCGCTATTACCTGCCGGGCAGCGACGCCATTGCCTCGGCGAGCCGCCCCTGGAGCACCTTCGAGGCACCGCTCGGCTCCATCGCCACAGCGCTCGACACGCAGCCAGTGGCATCCCTTCAGGACCTGATCGATCGGCACGCGGGCGAGTGGGGAGCTTTCCTGTTCGATCTCTTGTTCGGGTCGGCAAAGCAATGGGAGGACGTGTTGCGCACCCTCTTCCACCAACCGCTGCCGGCAACGCGCCCCAACCCGCCATGGGCGCCCGTGCGACTGCGTATCGTCGCCCGCGACGAACCGCTGCTGCTCGGCCTTCCCTGGCGGCTCACGGCCTAGCGCAACACGCGGCTCGTCGATCGCGACTGGGAGTTCAGCACCGGCAGCGCCATCGATCCGCGGGAGAATCTGGTGACTCCGGCGCCGGCCAGCGTGCTGATCGTCGCTCCGCAAGCCCGATCCGATGGCGCAGCACCGGACCCCACCCACGTGCAGGCCATTGTCGATGTGTTGCAGAAGGTCTGGCCGAGCCGCCGGCAACCCCCCGAGTACCTGCGCATCGTGCGCACGCGCAACGAGCTGGACAACGCGTTGCGCGGCATGCAGCCGCACCTGGTCTACGTCTACGGTCACGGCGCCGGCACCGCCGAACGACCCGGCCTGCTGCTCGATGGTGCCGACGGTCCCGAGCTGCTGCCTCTCGTGCAGCTCGCCGCGTCGGTCCGGAAAACCTCACGACGACCGGCAGTCATCTGCCTCAATGTCAGCGGGCTGGCGACCCAGGTGCTTACGCCGCTCGCCGGGCTGGTGCCCTTGCTGATCTGGCGCCGCCTGCCAAACTGCGAAGCGGACGCCACCGGCGTGGCGGCCGCCTGGCTCCGCTGCTGGCTGCAAGACGGCGACGACCCGCTCACCGCGCTGCAGCAGGCGAGCAGCGAGCGGCCGCTCGCGGAAGCCGTCGCTTTCGCGGCACACGGTGATTACCGGCTCTGGAACACCGAAACCCATGCCGCAGCGGCGGTGCAAGGCGTTCCGCTCCTGACGCTCGACCGCGACGAGGCCAAGGGCATGGCGGCGAAGCATTTCCGAGAGTTCCTTCGCAGCGACAGCTTGCGGGTCATGGCGCTGGTCGCCCATGCGGCCCCTGGTAACATGCTGCGCGCGCTGCCCGACCAACTGCAGCACTATCTCGAACTCGAGGCTTTCGAGTACTCCGAAAGCAACTGGCTGCGGCTGAGCTTTCCCATCGCGCGGGGTGAGAATCCCGACCCCGTCTTGCGGAGCGAGGAACTGCGGCGCAACCTGGAGCAGGAGCTCACGCTGCAGTTGCAGAGCGACGGCAGCGAAGCGGTCCGGCACCTCCTGCGCCGGCATGCGCCCAACGTCAAAGGCACCGCAAAGCGCGGCGTGCTGTGGCTCAACTGGGGGCTTTTCGGTCACGGGACGGATTGCCAGCCACCGCTGACGCTCCCCCAGTTGAGCGACTGGCTGCGCTTTTCGAGCGAGTTCCTCGCTGCCCACTGCCCCGATGACCTGCGCATCGTTTGCTTCCTGTCGATCGAACTCGAAGCCAGCAAACACGCAAGACTCGCCACGGCATTTCGAAAGGAGCTCTGGCAGCCGTGGTGTGCCAGTCCACGTTTTCGCATCGACCATCTGCCGGCGCTCGGGCACGTGGACGAAGGACACTTGTTCACATACCTGGGCGACGAGCGGTCGGGTTGCCCCACGCTCCTTCGGCAGGAGGTCGCTCAACGGCTGATCAAGGCAACGGATGGCGACTTCGGGCAGGTGGTGGCGCTGATCGATCTGGCGCAGAAGGGCTCCTGGTATGATCTGCTCGGCAAGTTGCGGCGAGAGCAGGGCGTGGAGCAGCCTGTCGATGACGAACCTCTCTGATTCCCGACTTTTCCGGCATGGCGATGACCCCCTTTGAACTCCTTGTCCCCGACGACCGCACTCCGGCCCGGCGCGAGGCGCTGGCGCAACGGCGCCTGCCCGAGACGCTGTCCAGCCTGCGCGCCGCGGCGCCGCATTTTCAACCCGACCCGGAACTGGTGGACGCGGTCAATGTCGCGCTGGCCGTCGGCGCGCCGCTGCTGCTGACCGGCGAGCCGGGCACCGGCAAGACACAGGTCGCCTACTACCTGGCGTGGTATTTCGCGATCGAAGAGCAGGTCTTCCCGCTCTTCGTGCGCAGCACGACGACCGCCGAGGACCTGCTCTACCGCTTCGACGCCGTTGCCTACCTGCACGCGGCGAACGCCCCGCAGCAAGGTGGCAAGCCGCTCGAGCGCGCGAGTTTCGTCGAACGCGGTCCGCTGTGGAAAACCTACGACGCCGAGACACCTTCGCTCGTCCTGATCGACGAGATCGACAAGGCGCCGCGGGATTTCCCGAACGATCTGCTGAACGTCCTCGCGCAGCACCAGTTTCACGTTCCCGAAAGCGGGCGGACGGTTGGCCGGCAGGGACCGCCGCCGATCGTGCTGATCACCAGCAACAGCGAGCGTCGCCTGCCCGAGCCGTTTCTCCGGCGCTGCATCTTCCATCACATCAAGTTCTCCCCGGAACTCGTGCGTCGGGCCGTCGATGCGCGCTTCGGCGACTTCCCGAATCTGCCCGAAGTGGTCCGCGAGGCCGCCATCGAACGTTTTTTTTGAGCTGCGCAGCCGCGACATCCGCAAGCCACCGGCCACTGCCGAGTTGCTCGTCTGGCTGACGGTGCTGTCGGCGCGCGGCGTGGTGAGCGAAGGTGAACTGCGCGATTGCCGGCTCGTCGACCTGCCGGCCTTGTCGGCGCTGATCAAGGACCGGGACGACCTGCAGGTGTTGCGGTGACGGTTCTCGAGAATGGTCGAGACCCGGCGTAGCAGCGCCGGCATGACCGATCCGCTCTCTCTCGAGGCCTTGCTGGAGGCCCTGCGGCAAGCCGGCCTGCCGATCGGGATCACCGAGGCGATTCGCTTGCAGCGGGTATTCGCCCTGCGGCCGGGATCAGCCGACGACAGGCGGTTGAAATCGATCCTGCGGGCCATTCTGGTCAAGGGGGACGAAGACGACGCCGTCTTCGATCGCGTCGTGGAGGCCTGGCTGGCAGGCGCTGCAAGCGAGGTCGAGGCGCGTGCACAGCGGCCGTTCGAACCCGTTCGACGGCCGGCAAGACGGCCCTGGCAACCGCCGGCCGGCGGTTCCAGCAAGCCTGAGACTCAGACCAGGAAGAAAGCTTGGCCCTACGCCCTGGTCGGCGCGCTGATCCTGCTTTGCGTCCTCGTTGCTTATCGGATCGATCCCTCGCCGCCCACCTCGCCGGCCGAAAACCCTGCCCAGCTAACGACTGACCAAACCTCCAAACCCTCGACACCAACGCTTGCGCCCGCCGACCTTCGCCGGCAGCGGTTCACCAGTTGGACCCCTACCCTCACCGTCACTCCCGCCAATCCGCTATGGACCGGTGGCCTGCCGCTCGCGCTTGGGGGACTGGCGGCCGCGGCTGCCGGCGGCGTCTGGCTGACCCTCGGGCGCCGTCGCTGGCTGCCCGAGCCGGCGCCCGCGCCGATACGCAAGGGCCCGCCACGGGTCTTCCTGCCGCCGGCAGATCTCGCCGGCGCGCAGTTGCTCGACGCGCGCCAACAGGAAGCGCTGGTCTGGGGTATCGGCCGTTTCATCGCCGACGAACCGACGCGCCGCCTCGACATGGCCGCCACCGTCAAGGCGACTGCCGCCGGCGGCGGAATCCCCGCGCTGCGTTTCGAGCGCGCCGTCTATCAGCGCGAAGTCTGGCTGTGGGTTGACGAGACGGCCGACGACCCCGCGCTCGCGCGACTCGCCGACGAGGTCGAAACGGCGCTCATGGCGCACGGCTTGCCGGTCGAACGGGCGGCCTTTCGCGGCATCCCCGACCGACTGGTCACCGCCGCCGGCGCGGTCTTTGCGCCGCGCGAGATCGACGAGCGCCGCGACGTCGCCCTCGTCGCGGTACTCACCGACGGTCGCGTGCTCTGCCGCCAGTACGAAGCCGGCGACCGGCGGGTGCGCATCGATGCGCTGTTGCGCAACCTGTCGCACTGGCCGCGCCTGGCCTTCGTCGATTTTTCGGTGTCCGCTAGCGAGCTGGCGACGATACTCGCGCCGCACGACATCCCTCCGTGTCAATATGGCCTGAGACACCTACCCCTCACGAATTAGAGTAGAAAGGTAGGACTGAATCATGGCCAATACGAAAGAAGACACGATGAGCACACCCAACGCCTTGGCGCTGGAGGACCCGTTGGAAGGAGCCCGAAGGGCGACTGGAAACGGGTCCTCCAGCGCGCCGCCGCCGAACCCGGAAGTCGCGGCTACGGCGAAACGGCGCCAGTTTTCCAGTAGCGAGAAGCAGCGCATCCTGGCCGAGGCCGACGGCTGCACGGAAGCCGGTGAGATTGGCGCGCTGCTGCGTCGTGAAGGTATTTATTCCTCGCACTTGAACACCTGGCGCAAGCAGCGGCAGGCCGCCGAGCAGGCCGCGCTGACGCCGCAAAAGCGCGGGCGCAAAGCCGACCCGGCTCTCCAAGAGGCCCGGAAAATCACCACACTCACCCAAGAGATTGAGCGCCTGCGCCATAAGCTGGCGCAGGCCCGTACCATCATCGACGTCCAAAAAAAAAGTTTGCGCCTTGTTGGGGCTGCCGACGGACGAGACGCTGCAAGAGTTATTCTGATGAACGCCGTCCATGTCTTGGCTCCGGCCGTCGGGCTGGCCTGTGCCTGCGCCGTCATGGACATCCCGCGTAGCGGGGTCTACCGCGAGGACGCCCGACGACGTCAAGTGGTGTTCGGCCCGATGGCGCCAGCGCCCCGTCCGCCGGCACCGCTGGCTCTTTCCGAACCCGAGCGGCAAGCCCTACGGGGGGTCCTGGTGAGCGAGCGCTTTGCCGATTGCGCACCCGCCACCATCTATGCCACCCTGCTGGACGAGGGGATCTATCTCGGATCGGTCAGTACCATGTACCGTCTGCTGGCCAGCGACGGGCCGTGCCGCGAGCGACGCAACCAGCTCACCCATCCCGCCTACGCCAAGCCAGAACTCCTGGCCACCCCGCCCAACGAGGTGTGGAGCTGGGACATCACCCAGTTGAAGGGGCCGGCCCAGTGCACCGGCTTTCACCTCTACGTGATCCTCGATATTTTCAGTCGCTATGTCGTTGGCTGGATGATCGCCCCCAGGGAAACCGCCGAATTGGCAGAGCAGTTGATCGCCGACACTTCCGCCAAACAGGACATCGCGCCCGGCACACTCACTCTCCACGCCGACCGCGGGGCCAGTATGCGCAGCAAGCCCGTCGCCTCCCTGCGGGAGGATCTCCGCATCACCAAGAGCCACAGCCGGCCCTATCTCTCTGACGACCATCCCTACTCCGAGGCCCAGTTCAAGACCTTGAAGTACCGTCCCGAATTCCCCGAGCGCTTCGGTTGTATCGAAGATGCCCGCATCCACTGCCAGCAGTTCTTTGCGTGGTACAACACCGCCCATCGCCATTCGGGGATCGGTTTCATGACCCCAGAGACCGTCCACTACGGCCGTGCCCAGGCTCTCTACGAGCTGCGCGCAGATACCCTCAACGCCGCTTTCCTACTCCATCCCGAGCGCTTCAAAGGCACTCTCCCTCAGCCACCTAAACTCCCAACCGCAGCTTGGATCAACCCTCCAAAACCCCAGGCGGCCCCACCAACCCCCTCGGCTTCGACACTAAATTAATACACCCTGGTGTCTCATAATTATTGACAGGCTCCGTTTTGACCCCAAGCTTTTCTTCACGCTCTATAGCCTGGGATTGCGCCTCGGCGAAGGGCTGCGGCTGCAGGTGGGGGATATCGATGCGGCCCGTCAGCGGGTGCACATCCGCGACGCCAAGGGCAACAAGGACCGTCTCGTGCCGCTGCCGCAGGCGACCCATCCACTCCTGCGCCGCTTCTGGCAAGTCCATCGCAACCCCGTGTTATTGTTTCCCAATCGCCACGGCGGATTGAAGGGCGCGGCGATCGCCATGACGCCGATGGATTCCGGTGGCGTGCAGACCACCCTGCACCGGGTAGTCGGGGCCTGCGGTCTAAAAAAAAAGATCACCCCCCACAGCCTTCGCCATAGCTATGCAACCCACCTGATCGAGGCCGGTGTCGATCTGATCGAGGTACAGAAAATCCTCGGCCATCACTCGATTCTCACCACCGCCCGCTACACCCATCTGACCGACCAGACCAAGCATCATGCCATCGAACGGATCAACGGCCTGATGGATGGCTTCTCCATCACCTGGGGGCAGGTCAAATGATCCGCCTGGCTACCGTCATTGAAACCTTCGAGGCGGACTTCCTGGCGCAATACCGGGATCAACTCACGCCGGACCACTATCGAGCACTGGCGGCCATGAAACATTGCCGCACGCAGGCCAGCCCCATGATGCAGGTCAAATGCACGGAATGTGAGCATCAGAAGCTGGTGCCGCATTCCTGTGGCCACCGCCACTGCCCGCACTGTCAGCATCATGAGAGTCAGCAATGGCTGGAACGTCAGTTGAAGAAGCAGGTGCCCGCCGAGTACTTTCTGCTGACCTTCACGCTGCCCGCCGAATTCCGGGCGCTGTCCTGGGCGCACCAGAGCGTCGTCTACGATCTGCTCATGAGTGGTAGCTGGGAGACGGTGCGCACCTTCAGCCAGAACGATAAACAGCTTCAGGGAACGCCAGGTGCCATTGCGGTGCTGCATACGAACACGCGCCGGCTGGATGATCACCCGCATGTCCATCTCGTCATGCCGGCCGCAGCGGTTGACGGGGAGCAAAAGCAATGGCGAACCAAGCCGCGAGGCAAGGCCAAAGGAGGCTATTTGTTCAACCACAAAGCTCTGGCCAAGGTCTTCCGGGCGAAGAGGCTGGCGGCCATCGAAGCCGCCGGGCTGACGCCTCCCTGTCGCTATCCGAAGGAGTGGGTGGTGGATTGCAAATCCGTCGGCAGCGGCGAGCCGGCCCTCCTCTATCTGGGGCGCTATCTGTACCGGGGGGTCATCCAGGAGAACGATATCGTCGCCTGCAAGGACGGCCAGGTGAGCTTCCGTTATTGCAACGCCAAGACCGAGAGGAGGGAACAGCGAACCGTTTCCGGCGCGCTTTTTCTCTGGCTGGTCCTACAGCATGTGCTGCCCAAAGGCTTTCGGCGAGCGCGCAATTTCGGCTTTCTGCACCCCAACTGCAAGCGCCTGATCGCCTTGCTGCACGTTCTCCTGAAGTTCGTTCCTGGCCAGTGGACGGCATGGATCAAGGAACGACCTCCTATCCTGTGCACCCGCTGCGGGGCCGTGATGGTCATCGTGCAAACGCAGCTTCGGCCGCTGTTCGCAGGAACCCTGTCGATTCCCATCGCCACTCAGGAGGCGAACTGACCCTGTAAACGTGACTCCCCTTGGTCATTGACGGGAGATCAGCGCCCACAAGCTGAGGGAACGACTTGCCTCGAATCGGGGCAAATTGGAGCACAATAGATCCGCCAACCCACAAAACAGGCATCGGCTGTCGCAACGGCATCCATGAAGCGGGCTCTCCAGCCCCGCCCTCCCGGTAAACCTTCCCACCGGGGTACTTCCCAAATACATATTTTCTAGGCAGCTCGCTCAGTGTCCCCCGGGCTCGTCCAACAAACGGTTCAGATCGTGGCTTCGCTTCGCTCGCACGATCTAACCTTATTCGTTGGGCCACTGTAGTTACGAAAAGCTTGACACGGGTAGCTTTTTGTAACGACAATGGGTCGATGATTACCTGGGACGAACTCAAGCGGAAGAGGAACCTGAAGAATCACGGCATTGATTTGGCTGAGGTTGCTTGTGTTTTCGATGCCCCGATGGTCACGGTGGAAGATCAACGCGAACATTACGGCGAGCAGCGCCTGCAAAGCCTCGGCTGGTTTCACGATCGCGTTGTCTTCTTGGTATGGACGGAGCGCAATGACGGCGCTCGATTGATTTCCTGTCGTTACGGTGACAAACATGAAACGCGCGCCTACTTCGAAGCCCTCGACCTTTAGCAAGGAACAGAGAGCGGCAGCCATTGCGGCCGCACCTGACAAGGTGAATGATCCGGAGTGCCCATACGACCCCAACGATGCGGCGTCGGTAAAGGCTTTTTGGGCGAAGGGCAAAGTTCGCCTGCCCGGCCAACGAGGCCCACAAAAGCAACCTACCAAAGTAGCGGTAACGGTGCGATACAGTCCCGAGGTGGTGGAGTACTTCCGAGCAACTGGCGAGGGCTGGCAAACCCGCATGAACGATGCATTGCGGGCGTATGTAAAGCGACACCGTGCGGCGTAATCCATCGGAATCTCAGTGGCCCAACGTCTGAATTCACCGGCCTGCGCGGCTTTTCGCGCAGGTCCGGTGGAATGATGGGTTGGACGAAGCCGCTACGCGGAGGATGCGCGGTTGCGTCTCTGCCTTCAAAATGGAGCCTCACTCCCTCGGACGAGGGGTCTCTTTGACGAAACGTGAGGTTACCGGAAAATGGAAGGATTGTCCGCAGCAGAGAGGTTTGAGAAGAACTACCAGCAGCACCTGAAGCATCTGACGCTCCAGGGATTACAGCCCAAGACGATTGAGGCCTACGCACGCGCGATCCGGCGGGCGGGTGCGTACTTCCATCATCGGATTGACGAGCTGACCGAGGAGCAGCTGCTGGACTACTTCACGCAACTCGTGTCGTCGCACTCGTGGAGTTCGGTCAAGCTGGATCTGTACGGCTTGAAGTTCTACTACGAGCACGTCTTGCGCCGACCGTGGGTAGCGCCGGACCTGATCCGGCCGCCCAGGAGCCAGCACTTGCCGGACATCGTCACCGTCTCGGAAGCCGAACGAATCTTTCGGCAGACGCGTGTGGCGAGCTACCGGGTGTTCTTCTTCACCCTCTACAGTCTGGGCCTGCGCCTGGGCGAGGGGTTGCGGCTGCAAGTGGGGGACATCGACGCGGCGCGCGAGCGCGTGCATATTCGCGATGCCAAAGGGAACAAGGATCGCCTGGTGCCCCTGCCAAAGGCGACGCTCGCAAGCTTGCGACGCTTCTGGCAGCTCCATCGTCACCCGGTGCTTCTCTTTCCCAACCGCGCCGGCGGTTTGAAAGGCGCCGCGCTGGCCACCTCGCCGCTCGATCCAGGCGGCGTGCAGAAGGCCCTGCACAAGGTCGTCGACGCCTGCGGGGTAAAAAAAAACATTACGCCTCATAGCTTGCGGCATAGCTACGCCACCCATCTCATGGAAGCCGGCGTCGATCTGATCGAGGTACAGAAGTTTCTCGGTCACCATTCGATTCTCACTACGGCCCGTTACACCCATCTGACAGACCAAACCAAGCACCACGCCATCGAACGGATCAATGGCTTGATGGACCGCTTCCCCATCGCCTGGGGGAACGTCAAATGATTCGGCTGGCTTCGGTCTTCGCCGCCTTTGAGGCGGACTTCTTGGCGCAGTACGCCAATCAAATCTCCGCGGAACCTCTTCGCGCGCTAGCGGCGATCGCGCAATGTCGTACGCAAGCGAGCGCGAAGTTCGAAGTGCAATGCACCGAATGCGACCATCAGGTGGTCATCCCGCATTCCTGTGGGCATCGCCTTTGCCCGCATTGCCAACATCACGAAAGCCAGGAATGGCTCGAACGTCAGGTCCAGAAGCGGTTGCCTGCCGAGTACTTTCTGCTGACGTTTACACTTCCGGGAGAGTTTCGGGATCTGGCGAGAGCGCACCCCGGCGTCGTCTTTGACTTGCTGTTGCGCGCGAGTTGGGAAACCG
Source organism: Candidatus Accumulibacter contiguus (assembly GCF_012940005.1). Lineage (GTDB taxonomy): Bacteria > Pseudomonadota > Gammaproteobacteria > Burkholderiales > Rhodocyclaceae > Accumulibacter > Accumulibacter contiguus. The sequence goes on from NZ_SPMX01000105.1 coordinate 16,982, forward strand.
TCCGTACGTTTGCCAAAAACGACCAGTCTTTGGAGGGCGATGCGGGGGCCATCGCGGTGCTGCATACGAACACGCGGCAACTGGACTACCACCCTCATGTCCATCTGCTGATGCCCGCCGCGGTGGTCGATCAGAGGAAGAAGTGCTGGCGAACGAAACGCCAGGGAAAATCCGGGCGGGTCTATCTGTTTCCCGAGAGAGCGCTGGCCAAGGTGTTTCGCGCGAAGGTGCTCGCTGCGATCGAGGCGCAGGGACTGGCGCTCCCGCACCACCATCCCCGAAAGTGGGTGGTACACATCAAATCGGTCGGCAGTGGGGAGCCGGCGCTGGTCTACCTGGGGCGGTACTTGTACCGAGGCGTCATCGCAGAGAAAGACATCCTCGCCTGCGAGAACGGTCAGGTCACCTTCCGCTATCGCAACGCCCGCACGGGAAGGAGTGAAAAGCGCACCGTTCCCGGTCCGCAGTTCCTTTGGTTAATTCTGCAGCATGTGCTGCCCAAGGGTTTTCATCGCGTGCGATGCTTCGGGTTTCTCCACCCAAACAGCAAGCGCCTGATCGCCTTGCTCCAGGTAGTGCTCCACGTCGTTCCTCGTTCTGTGGCGCCGCACGTCAACGACCGTGCTCCGATCTTCTGTCCGTGTTGCGGAGCGGTGATGGTGATCGTGCGCACCCGTCTGCGCCACATTTCTCCTGCCAATCCGCCGAACGACCCGTCGCCGAAGGAGGGCTAAGCAGGTAACGCGACTCTATTGGCGCTCTTTCCGGGACATCCGTTCCCCAGCGGAGGTGATCGTTTGCCGAAAAATCGGCTCCCGCAGAGCAAAACAGCCCTCTCCAGCGTCCGAAAACCACCCCAACGTCACTCCGCGCACCGACCCCCTCGCTCCCAACGCCTCGCCAGATCCCTGGCGGGGCCTGCTCCGCGAAACATATTTTCTGTACTCCTCTCCCCCGCCGCTTCCCTCCGAATCCGGGCTCGTCCAACAAACGGTTCAGATCGCGGCTTCGCTTCGCTCGCACGATCTAACCTTATTCGTTGTACGTCGCGATGCGCGAAGGGCAAGGCGATGGGTTTGCTGCTGCGGTCGAGAGGCGGCAGAGGATTGCGAGAGGCAAGAACGAAAGAGGCACTAATGGCCCATGCGGTGCCCGACGATGTGGCCCGAAGCGAGTGACAAGGGTCGACAACGCGACCGGCAGTCGCAGCAGCCGACGTGCGACCAGAGGTAACGGGTGGCCCCAAGACCGACACGGTAGAAGCGGAGCGCGAGCGCTGGAAGAGCATTGTGACCGACGACGTACAACGCTTCAGCTGTTGAGCCTTGAGCATCGCAGGCGGGCGCTTGCGAAACAAGCGCCCGCTGAGAAGCGCAGAGGCTCCAACGAGTTGATAGCCAGAGCGCGAAGCGCGGCGGCTATCAAGCCGGTGGAGTGGAGCGAAGCGGAACTCAACAGCTGAAGCGATAGCGCAGCACCGCGCGAGCGGTGCTGCGCTATCGGCAATGCTCAGCGGCGCGCGCCTTTGGCGCGTCCGCTGGAGCATTTTGTTGGGCATTAATCACGTCTGTTTAGAAAATTTCTTGTATGCATCTGCCATTTTCTTGTCGTAACTATTTTTCCAATATTCTGGACCGTTGTACCTCTTGGCAAATTCAGCCCAGCTTTTAGTTCTCATGGCGTCTCCAAGCCCCACATGTTTCACATACCCAATAAACGCTTCTAAATGATTTCCCTCATTAGCTTGCATTTCGTCATAGAAATCATCAATCGATGGATATCCGCAAATTGCAAAATTAAAACCCATTATTTGAAACTTTCCATAGCTAGCGGACAATCTTGCCGCAACCTTGTCCAGCTTCTCCGCTTTAGCCAATCTTTCGTACTCACCAGCGCCGCCGACATAGTACTGCTTAGTCCACTTTTTATAGTTAATATCAGATTCTGGATATTTACCCTTAGTGTATTTATAAAATATGTGCCCTTCAAATAAGATTTTGGCGCGGCCATCCTGCAGAAAGCCAGCGCCAGCGCTTTCAACTTCTGCAACTGCCTTGACAGCAGCCACTTCGCATCCAATCTCGAAAGCAGCCGATTCATAGTCGTGTTCTTGTAGCAATTTAGTCATAAGTTACTCCTGAGAGTGCTTGAAAAACGAAAGGCCCAACGTCGAAGCTCAGGCGACGGAAGCGGTTTTATGCGGCCGGTCGCCTGGAGCGCAGGGTTGGGCATGGATGCATAATTGCAGGACTTGACCCCAAGCTCTTGCACGCCCGTGAGCGCTTTTCTGCGGTCTGCTGACTGCGCTGATTAAGTCTATGGGGCGGGAGGTAGGCGCTCGCCCTTTATCAAGATATAGGCAGAGCCTAACAACTCAGAGACCTTTCCGTTAATGAGGTCAGCCTCGCAAAATTGCATTTTTTCTAGCGTATCGAGGCACCCGATTACCCACAACTCACTTGACATAGGAGCGCGCGGCGTGGCTTGACTCCAACGCGATAGCAAACGCTGTTGCATTTCCGCTTACCCACCCCATATATGCAAACGGCAACAGTTTTCAAGCTGTTGTTAAAACGTATATTTCGTAATCTTGCGGAGGTATGGCATGGGTTGGGCAGCGGAGGAGTTCAAGGATCTGGATTTGGGGGGATGCGCGGCGGACGCGGCGCTTGATCAAGCTGGTGGATGATCTGTCGGCACAACCGACCGGAAGCATCCCGGTGGCTTGCGGGGGGTTGGGCGGAAACCAAAGCGGCCTACCGGCTGCTGGACAATCCCGCGACGGAC
>NZ_SPMX01000106.1 GCF_012940005.1 Candidatus Accumulibacter contiguus
CTCGCGCCACTGGCGCGCCAACGGCGTGAAGCCTCACCTGGTACGTGGCTTCAAGGTCTCTCGTGACCCCAGGTTCGTCGAGAAACTCGAAGACATCGTCGGTCTGTACATGTCGCCACCCGGGCATGCGCTGGTGTTGTGCTGCGATGAGAAAAGCCAGGTGCAGGCACTCGACCGTACGCAGCCCGGGCTGCCGCTGAAAAAAGGGCGTGCAGCCACCATGACCCACGATTACAAGCGCAACGGCACGACCACGCTGTTCGCCGCGCTCAACGTGCTGGACGGCAGCGTGATCGCACAGTGCGAACAGCAGCACCGTCACACAGAGTGGCTCAAGTTTCTTCGCAAGATCGACCGGGAAACGCCGAAGGACAAGGCGCTGCACCTGATCGCCGACAACTACGCCACACACAAGCATCCCGTTGTACAGGAGTGGTTGGCCAAGCATCCGCGGATTCAGATGCATTTCACCCCCACCTCGGCCTCCTGGCTGAACATGGTCGAGCGCTTCTTCCGCGATATCACGACCGAACGACTGCGCCGTGGCGTGTTCACCAGCGTCCCCGCGTTGGTCTCTGCCATCGACGACTACATCGCCCATCACAACACCAAGCCCAAGCCCTTTATCTGGACCAAGAGCGCTCGCGACATCCTCCAGAAGGTCATTCGCGCCAACAGCCGCTTAAGCGCTAAACAGAATGCAACACTACACTAGCGGGCCGTCCATGATCGGGTGTTGGCCTTCTCGCGATAGATGCCGGCGATGTAATAGCCAGCCTGACGGGCGCTGTGCTCGATGTCGGCTTGGCGCGCAAGGTCTTGTTCGTCGGTGCTGACACGCAGGTAGAGTCGGGCGATTTGCATGTAGTGGATGGCCAAGTTGGGTATACCGAACTTGGCTATCTTTTGAAGATGTGGTCAAGAACAAAAGAGCCAATGTAAATTGGCTACGCCCTATTTGACCATCTATTTTGGCCTCTTAACTGCTTTTTCGGCTCCACTGCATCTCAGAACCCGATGACGGAATCTTCTGGGGTTCCGGCGTAGACCCCCCTATCGGAGTCGTATGGGCAGGGTGGCGAAACCACTGCCGGGGTACACCGCGCCGGTGGGCGGCCGGTCCGGGATCGGGTCGATGCGGGTCGTGCGCCCGAGGATCTCCTCCATCACCACACGCATCTCCATCCGAGCCAGAGGAGCGCCTGGGCAGACGTGGATTCCCGCGCCATATAGCAGGTTTGCGGTCGGGTCGCGGTCCAGCCGATACGCCTCCGGATCCTCGAAAACACGACCATCGCGGTTGGCAGAAATCCAGATCAGCGAGATCCGTTCGCCGGCGGCGATCTTCCTGCCACCGATCTCTACCGGACGAGTGGTGATGCGGCGGTTGGCGACCAATGGTCCGTAGATCCGGAGAATCTCTTCGGTTGCGGCGGGCAGCAGGGAGGGCTGCGTGCGGAGCTGCTGCTGCAGTTCCGGGTGTTGCGAGAGGTAGTGAACCAGGATGCCCAGCGCTGCCGAAATCGTGCCGACCTCACCGACGGTCCAGTTTCGCACGATGCTGACGATTTCTTCATCGCGCAACGGTTGGCCCTGTACCTGTTGCCGAAGCAGTGAACCGGTGATGTCATCGCTGGCCTGCGCACCGGCCGCCCGCCGGATCTGCAGCAACTCGTGGACGTAGCCCTCGAATTCCTTGGCGACCTCCGCCATCGCCGTCCGGTCCTGCGCAAAAGTCGCCTGATGATTCTTCTGCGTCCAGAGACGCAGCGGTTCGCACATTTCGAGCGGCCAACCGAGCGAGGCGGACTGAATCCGTACGGCGAACCAATGGGCGAAGTCGCCGATGAACTCCAGCTCATCGCGCTCCAGCAGCGATTGAAGACGCTTCGCGGCGATCTCGCGACATTGCGGCTCGAACGCGTCCACACGTTCCGGCCGAAAATATTGCACGATCATCCGTCGGTACTCGGTATGCTCGGGGGGATCCATGCCGTCCGGAACGGAGAGATGTCGGGATGCGGCGTTGCTGAAGGTGTCGGGATCCATCAGCACGCGAACGATATCCTGGTGCCGAAACACGGACCAGCCGAGAAAGTCGCTGTACGCAACCGGACAGCGCTCACGCATCTCGTCGTAGGCAGCTCGCTGATCACGCTGGACGGCGTCGGATTTCGGGTCCCAATCCGGTTGCAAGATATCGTTCACGGTCGTTCCTTCCTCATCGTCTTAGAGTAGCGGCCCCCGCGCTCGACGATGAAAGGCCGGCCGCGCAGCCATTCATTGTTTGCTCGCCAGACGAATCAGTCGATTGGTTTCCACCCCGGGTGCTGGAAGTAACGGCCGTACTGATTCACCGCGCCTACGGTCTGCGCTGCTCCGGCAGCCGGCGTGGCTTTCGACTTGCCCTGCATCGCGTCGGCACCGGTAGTGAGTTCGGCGACGATGAGGTGCAGGTTTTCGTCTGCTGCGGGGTCGAGCTTGCACTCGGTGACTATCTTGGCGATGTGCGCCTCGACCAGGCTGCCCAACGCCTTGTACTCGTCTGCCGTCAGCGTTCCGTGGTGGATGGCTGTCGCTTTCGCGACCAGCGCGGTGCGGATATCGCTCATGTTCCGGCGCAGCGGCTCGTCCGTTGCCCACTTCTTGCCGTGGTCGAGCATCAATTTGGTTGGCGCAGCCGCTGCGTGCTGGTGCGAATTGGTGGCCGAAGCAGGGGTGGCAGAGGCGGGGGCGGCAGAGGCAGGCGCGCCGATGGCGAAGGTAGTGAGCAGGGCGGCTGTGAGCAGGGTGCGGTGGATGTTCATGGGATTCTCCTCAATGTTGAACAACAATGATCTCCGGATCGTCAGCATGCTCGACGAGCAGCGTCCGGACGCGGTCTTGCCATAGTGATTGGAACTGTGCGGTCTGCCCGGCGGTGGCAGTACCGGCGACGCAGCGCGGCATCAGGGAAGCGATGCGCGCATCGCCCGGCAACCGCTCCAGCCGGGCGGAGACAATGGCCGCCGTACTGGTGTCCTGCCGCGTGAAACGCAGCTGGCCGGGGATGTCGGCGCCGAAGGAGAGCAGGCAACGGCGATCAAAACGCCCTGCAATTCCCTTGAAGCCGGTATCGTTGCTCGCACCGGTGAGCAGGCTGACGACATTGGCAACGACGCCAGCAACCCCGGTGAGTCGGTCATCCCGGAGCTCGACGCGGATGCCACCGCGCTCGGGAAAGGCTGCCGGGTAGAGGGCGCGCATGGCTGCGCGGGTCATCAGATAGGCGGAAGCGACGGTCGGGCACGAATGCCCGGCGAGCTTGACCGCGTCGCTGTAGGTGTATTCGATGATGCCGTCCTCCACCGCCCCGAGGAACCGGGCCAGTGGGTCGCGAACGGTAATTCGTGGTGCAGATTCAAAAAACTCCGGGAAATTCATGAGTTCGTTCTCCTCGGGACAGTCGCGCTTGCCAAACGGACACTACACGCCTAAGATAGTAACCACTTACTTACAGAAATGCAAGCTGACCACCATCATGGATATTCAGAGCAGCGTCCACAAGGCTTCTGGCCAACGTCTGAGCAGCGACGAACGACAGCGCGAGATCGTCGCTGCGGTACTTGCGCTGGCCCGCGAGCGCGGGCCGGATGCGATCACCACGCAGGCCATCGCCGACCGGATCGGCGTCACGCAGGGGGCAATCTTCCGTCACTTCCCGCACAAGGAGGCAATCTGGATGGCGGTCTTTGCCTGGGTCCGGGAATCGCTTGGCACGCTTTTGGCGACCGCTGTGGCGCAGCGCCAGTCGCCGCTGGCAAAGATCGAGGCCGCGTTCTTCGCGCACGTGGCCTTCATCGCGACCAACCCCGGCGTTCCCCGCGTACTGTTCCACGAGCTGCAATATCCCGGGGATTCGCCGGTGCGCGCCGAGGTCCAGGCGATGATCGCTGGCTACCGCGAGCGGCTGACCGCGCTGTTCACCGAGGCCAGGACGGCCGGTGAGCTTCCCGCCGCGCTGGATACCGCGCTGGCGCCGGTGCTGTTCATTGGGGCGGTGCAGGGCCTGGTCATCGAGTCAGCGCTCGCCGGCAACGAGGACGCAATGATGGCGCGTGCGCAGCAGATGTTCCCGCTGCTCGTGCACGGCTATCGCGGGCCACAAGAAGCATGAACTTGCGCTTTTCCCGCAAGGCGGTATTGCGCGCAGTCGCCGTCGCCAGTGTACTGTTGCTCGGCTGGCTGGCGACCAGCCAGGGACCGCTGGCGCCAACCAGGGTGACTTTGACCAAGGTGCAGCTGGGGCCGCTGCTGGAGAGCACCTTCGGCATCGGCACAGTCGAGGCTCGCCGCAGCTATGCACTGGGTCCGACGACGGCCAGCCGCGTGGCGCGCGTGCTGGTCGACCAGGGCGATGCCGTCACGGCCGGGCAACTACTTGCCGAACTCGATCCGGTCGACCTCGACGATCGCGTTGCGAGCGGCCGACTCGTCGCACAACGTGCCGCAAGCGCTGTCCGCGCGGCGCAAGCTGAGCTGGTCGCGGCGCAGAGCCGTGCGCTAGTCGCGGTCGCCAGCGCGCGTCGTTCCGCCGAACTACGCGCACGCGGTTTCTTCAGCCAAGAGGCCGCCGACGCCAAGCAGCAAGAAGCCAATGCCGCGACGGCGGTAGCGGACGCCACGGCCGCCCAACTGGCGGCGGCGCGGCGCGATCACGAACGCGCGCTGGCCGATGTTGCCGGTGTCGGCAAGCTGCGCGCGCAGGCACTGCTGGCGAGTCCCGTCGATGGCATCGTCAGTGCGCGACTGTTCGAACCGGGATCGACGATCGTTGCCGGGCAGGCCGTGCTGCAGGTCATTGACCCGGCGAGCCTGTGGGTCAGGGCGCGCATCGACCAGGGCCAGGCCGGCGGCGTGCGCGTTGGACAGTCAGCCGAGATCGTGCTGCGCTCGGATGCCAAGCGTGTCTACCCGGGCGAAGTCCGGCGCGTCGATTGGCTAAGCGATTCGGTCGCCGAAGAGCGCATCGTCAATGTCGCCTTCGCGGCGATTCCCGACGCACTCTCGATCGGAGAGCTGGTCGAGGTGACCATCGGCACCGCTGAACTGCCCGATGCACCCTGGTTGCCGACGGCAGCGGTGAAGCGTGTGGACCGACAGGATGGCGTGTGGCGAATAAAGGACGGGCGCGTCACGTTTCATCCGGTCGAGGTCGGCATCTCCACCCTGGATGGCCGCAGCCAGATTCTTGCTGGTCTGGCAGCAGGCGACGAAGTTGTCGTACACAGCGAGCAGGCATTGCAGCCCGACGCGAAAGTCAGGGTCGTCGTCGCCATCGTCGGTGCCAGGCGATGATCAATCTCGCCGGTCGCGACATCCTCAACGGCTGGGGCAAGTTCGTCTTCACCGGCCTCGGGCTCGGCTTGCTGATCGGCGTCACGCTGTCGATGGCCGGGATCTATCGCGGACTGGTCGATGACGGACGCGTCCTGCTGGGCAATGCTGGGGCCGATCTATGGGTCGTGCAACGCAATACGCTCGGCCCCTACGCCGAACCCTCGAACGTACGCGACGACGCCTATCGCGCGCTGCTTGGCGTCAAGGGGGTGGTCGAGGCCGGCAATGTCACCTACCTGACGATGCAGATCGAAGATCAGGGCCAGGATGTACGGGTGATGCTCGTCGGCTTCCAGCCCGGACACCCCGGTGAGCCCGGCTACCTCGTCGCCGGACGTCCGATCACGCGTTCGCACTACGAGGCGATTGCCGATATCAAGACCGGCTTCCGCCTTGGGCAGCGCATCCGTATCCGACGGCACGAGTACACGGTGGTCGGCTTGACCAGCCGCATGGTGTCGTCGGCTGGTGACCCGATGGTCTTCGTGCCGCTGCGCGATGCGCAGGAAGTGCAGTTCCTCAAGGACAACGATGCGTTGGTCAATGAACGCGCACGCACTGCCGCCAATCCGGCGTTCAACCGCCCCGGTATACCGGGACTGCTCGAGGCCGTACAAGCCAGCCAGGCGAGCAGCCGGACGGTGAATGTGGTCCTGCTGCGGCTCGCCACGCACGCCGATGAAGCGACCGTAGCCAGCAACATCCGGCGCTGGAAACACCTCGAAGCCTATACGCGTGCCGACATGGACGAAATCCTCGTCGCCAAGCTGATCGCCACGTCGGCGAAGCAGATCTTCATGTTCCTGGTCATCCTGGCGATTGTCAGCGCGGCCATCGTCGCCTTCATCATCTACACGATGACCCTGAACAAGGTCCGCGAGATCGCGGTGCTCAAGCTGATCGGGGCACGCAACCGGACCATCGCCGCCATGATCCTGCAGCAGGCGCTCGGCCTGGGTGCGATCGGTTTTCTCGTCGGCAAGACTGCGGCGACGCTGTGGGCACCGATCTTCCCCAAGTACGTCCTGCTGCTCCCCGGGGACGCCGTGCGCGGTGCGCTGTTGGTGCTGGCGATTTGCGCGCTGGCAAGCGTCGTCGCCATCCGCGCCGCGTTGCGCGTCGATCCAGCGACGGCGATCGGGGGATAGATGCCCGCGGCGATCGAAATCAGCGGCCTGACCAAGCGCTACGGCGTCCGCGATGCAGCGGTTGATGCCCTGAAGGGCGTGGACATGATCGTCCAGCCCGGCGAGGTTGTCGGGCTGATCGGCCCCAGTGGCTCGGGCAAGAGCACGCTGCTCAAGTGCCTGGGTGCGGTGATCGAGCCCAGCGCGGGGCGAATGGCGCTGGCCGGCGAGGCAATCTACGACAATGGCTGGCAGGTGGCCGATCTGCGCGCCTTGCGTCGCGATCGCATCGGCTTCGTCTTCCAGGCGCCGTATCTCATTCCTTTCCTCGACGTCACCGATAACGTGGCGTTGCTACCGATGCTGGCCGGTGTGGCCAACGCCAGTGCGCGCGAGCGGGCGCGGGCGATGCTTGCGGCACTCGATGTCGGGCACCGTTCCCAAGCACGGGTGGCGCAGCTGTCCGGCGGTGAGCAGCAGCGGGTGGCGATCGCTCGCGCGCTGGTTAACCAGCCGCCGATCATCCTCGCCGACGAGCCGACGGCCCCCCTGGACAGCGAGCGCGCATTGGCTGTGGTCCGCATCCTCAACGAGATGGCACAGCGCTTCGCGACAGCGATCATCGTCGTCACCCACGACGAAAAGATCATCCCGACCTTCCGGCGGATTTATCACATCCGTGACGGACGCACCTATGAGGAAGCCGGCGAGGGGCGGGCCGCTTGATCCGCGGAGGACGAGAAAGAGACGCTCGGCGATCGTCGGCAGCCGGGATTTGCGCTCGCGTGCGCGAGCTTGTTGCCTAAACCTCGCCTAAGCCTCGTCGATTCCCCGGCGCTCGCGCATCGCGCGTCCGATGCGGGCCAGATCATGGTCGCTCAACAAGCGCGCAGCCATGGGCAGGAGCTCCTTTTCCTCGTACTCGATATGGCACGCATAGCGAACGGCCAGCGCTTCGACATCGTCAGCGACCAGTGACACCTGCTCGCCGGCGGCGATCCTTTCGAGGATGCCGCGCAGGTGTCGCCAACACGCTTCGAGCGCGCGGTGATCGACTTTCAGCCCGTCGATCACCGCGCGCAGGCAGATGGCGTCAGAACCGGCCATCGACTCGATCAACGCCGGAAAGAGGTCGTCTTCTTCATCGGCATGATGGTGCAGGGCGGATGTGTCGAAGTAGCGTATTACCCTGGTCGCCGCCGCACGCGCTTCTTCGTCGACGCCATGAACCAGCAGGTGTGGAACCAGGCGCCGCAAGGTCACGCATTGCGTTTCAATTCTGCCATGGCAGGCGGAAAGCATCTCCAGAGGCGCCTCGGTTCCGACGGTCGGTGCGGAGAATCCAGGAATGCTTGTCGTCACTTCAAGGCCCTGTCGCTCGGCTTGTCTTGCGCGGCAGCCGAAGACTGTGCGACTGCCTTGAGGTGGCGGGCGGTACAGTCGCGGCCGATGGCCAGGGAACCGATGATCGTGCCGCTGCCGTCCCTCACCAGGCCGAAGCTCAGTTCCACGTAGAGCTTGCTCCCATCCTTGTGCACCGAGCGGGTTGTGAGTACCTGGTTCCGGTACTTGGTCTGGCCGCTGTCAACCGCTTTGTGAAAGCCTTCCCAGTGTGCTTTCCGGAGCCGTTCCGGAATGATCACGTCGAGGCTTTCGCCGAGGACTTCGGCGGCGGAATGGCCGAACACGGTTTCAGCGCCATGATTCCAGACGCGGATCGCTCCCTCGCAATCGGCGAAAATGATCACATCCGGGGCCTGATCCACGATCGCCTGATAGAGATCGGAATCTGTATCCGCACACGCGGCAGTTGCCTGCATCCTGGAACTCCTTTCCACTTGGTCGAATGAGACAAGCGCTCGCCGTCGTTGCTATTTGCGGCCGAGCGTGGTTAGGTCGGGCACCGTGAATGTTCCCTGCAAGGACAGGAGCTCACGGCGATGAAGGCCAGCCAGTTGCTCAACGCATTCGTTGCCTTTTCTTGTCAGTTGCACGTCCACCTGCCGCCGGTCGCTGCTGCTGACGCTACGCTGTACTAGTCCGGCCGCCTCGCATCGAGAAATCAGCGACACGACCCCACTGATGCTTCG
>NZ_SPMX01000107.1 GCF_012940005.1 Candidatus Accumulibacter contiguus
CCATCTGCCTCCCCGGCCGCTTCCGAATCCTCATCCCCAGAGTTTGTGCTGTGCCACGGAGGGTCACTGCGGGGTGGCCGAGAACTGGTCTGGGAGTTCGCCTTGAGCCGCTCCCGCGCCTCTTTCAAATCCCACAGCAACTTCACCAGCAAGCCATCTTTCTGCTTCGCCGGTAACGCCATCAGCTTCTGCTCATCCCACTGCTGAAGATCAAAGTCGCTCAGGTACACTCACTTGCCTCACGAACACGATTACCCGCTCACTGGTGAGATACCATAGCCAAACCATCCCTCGCTTGCAACCACTGCAGCATAGTTGGTATATGTCGTAGGGGGCTAAACGGTTACCGATTCTCTATTAGCGATGACCAAATACGCCTCTTACTCCATTGTTGTTATGGCTATTTTGGTTTGCTAGCAATAAGGAAAAAAAAGAACACGAAGTAGCCATTAAACAAAATCGTCGCCGATAGGGAATGCAACATGACTATTATTGCCAGGTTTCTTTGGAAGTTGCTTCCGCGCAAAAAAGTACTTAACTACCAGTAAAAAAGAACAGAACCATTGGAACGACACCATACACCACTCCAAGCCCAAACATGCCAGACAAGTACGTTGAACCATCCGACTGGATCTCCATATAATTGTATAACCAGGGCATTAGGAAGGCGTTTCGTCTCATAAACTCATCTACGCCTACATTCAAGCCAAAAATCTTCTCAGCCAGGCTCATATGATAAAATACAGCCGGCGAATTGGCCAGTCTAACATTTGTGGCCACATCGGTACTTAGGAGTTTCTCTATCGCTGGATCAAACAAGGCGGTATACTGGGTTGCCATAAGCACGGCAACGAACAGCACCGTCACAACTACAAAAGTAGCATAGCCGGCATCTTTACGCCTGCTCATCGTCATATTACTAAGCAACAATGCCCCGGCGATTACAATTCCGTACGTCGATCCGCTTACTAGTATTCCACAAATCAGTATCGCCGCAACCTTGGCTTCCCTTTTTACCAACGCCAGCGCGATCCCAGGCAATATAAATGCGGCGTACATTTGTGGCTCGGTAAAAAAATCCTGAGGCTCTACTTGCCGCGATCCATAGGCCCTGTTCTTGCTCTGCTGTTGTTGTTGGAAACAACTGAATAGGAGCCAACAGATCGCCCGTCGCGGCCATGTAAACTCCTTGAACCATCACCACCCACGACGCAACAAGGCACAATACCCTATATTTCTTGTAGAATTCATCGATGTTTAGTCTTGAAGAGAACGCAACAACACACAACGATAGCAGCACGCCCATAAAGTAGTAATTCTTGTTCGCTGTAAATAAATCTCTTAAGGCTATGGATTTAACAAGAAGTATTATATATATTGACAGCACGAACAGCAAGAACAGTTTATCGGTCTTAAGTACTAGATTTTGTCTTAGCGTGAATAGCGCAACGACAACGCCGACCACATAACCCATATTTGCGAACCCCATTAGACGATATTGGGAGAGCAATAGGTAAACCGCGAGTGTTACCGATATCGCGCTAGAAGTACGCGCTGTGACGCCCGAGACTATCATAAAGCCTGTCCTTTCGGCAAAGCTACTATTTTCCCCAGCAGTTCTCATGTCAAACCCACGCAAGGCGGCTGTTGGCGTAGGTTGGCGCACGAGGATTGGCAGACTTGGGCGATGAAGATTGAGGGAAACTACGGCTGTTCTGAAAATAATCCTGGTAAACAGTGTGTTATGGTGTTAACCTCGAACTTGATCGAAGTATTGATGATTTTCAGGTTCGAGAAGGTTCGAGATGCATTCCGGGCTTTACCGGACGGGCGCAAGCGAAGCAACGCCCGGCTCTATGAGATGGAGGATGCGGCCCTGTCGGCCTTCGCCGTGTTTTTCTCGCAAAGTCCGTCCTTCCTCGATAAGCGGTCCTCAAAAAGTCTTCCGACATTCCAGCAGCGATTCGAGGAGAAATTCCGCCCTGTGATTGTCGGAGAACTTATCCGAGACCGCTTATTAGAGTTGCTATTAGCGGACCAACCCCAATAAAGATATGCCAACTTGATCACCTGTTGGCAATTGCAACCGCAAAACAGTCGTTGTACAGTCTTAAGACTGATCCTTCGCTAAAGCGACGGCAGTATAGCTTCACGTCCTTGCTTTCGCAATTTTTTGTCTACTGCCTGTAATAGCTTATCAATTATCTCCTTGGTATTGTTAACGTCATTAATTAAAGTAACACAATCGCTCTCTTCAAGCATGGATGCTATTTCCATTTTGCCGTTGATCAACACCGGCACCCCGTAGGCAAGAGCCTCTATGACAGACATACCAAACCCCTCTACCTTGCTAAGCAAGACGACCAAGGAGGCTCGTAAGTAATACTGATTAAGATTGGCCCGTGGAACATGGCCATGGAATTCCACAACTCCCTTCAGCAGATCGTTAGTCTTGTATATGTCGACAGATGCGTCGCATACTTCGCCGCAAAAAAACAAACCGAAACCGATCGCCTATCCGATCTCTATGCTCAACAACTGCCTGCAATAACGCAGCTTGGTTCTTTTGCTTGCTTATGTTACCAACGTACAATATCGTGTGTCTATTGCCCTTTACTTTGTTGGTTTTTGCCGAACAAAACTCGTCTCTCAAGAAGTTGGGGATTACGTGGATTCTGTTTGCCACACTAGGTCCACAATACTTAACCACAATCTCCTTCGTCGCGTTAGTCAACACCGTTAATTGTGCTTTTTTTTGACTGAACAAATTCGCCTAAAAAGCGTTTCTCCCACTCTTTGGTCATTAGACTCGCTTTGCTATGCTCCGAAAATGAATTTAGCCCATGAAGCGTTACGACAACCCCCTTATCGGAATTGTTGGCTGCTTCCCAAGCGGGATACAAGTTAGGACTACAGCCGTGAATGTGAATGACATCGGCCAGCGCAATATAGGTGTTTATGTAATCCTGAGCATAATACGCATAACATACTCTGAGGACTTCTCTGGATATGGATCTTGTTTTCAAAATAAACTTAAGCGCACTCCACGTCGCCCATAGCTTACGTGATCGCACTAATATCGTTACTATTCTGTTTCCTAGGTACTTGACACCACAAAATGCGAACGTAGTGTAATTTCCGCTGTAAGAATAAAATGTGACATCAGAGCGTTTCGACATGGCCATTAGGATATCTTGAACAACGTAGCCATAACCAGTCTTATTTCGGCTTAAGTCCTTTAAGCTATCGTTTGTTGCATAGTTTGCAATGCTTAGGACTTTCAGCATACTCGATCTCCTCAGAAACAAAGTTGCTTATGTTGGCCACTTTATGCCTAGCGGCGTTGGCGTATTCGTTCGTACAAAATCCCGGGAACTTAAAACCAAACGTAACACCGCCCACTCGGGAACCGCTGATTAACGCACCTTTCCGACAGACGCGGGGCCGCGAAGCCATCCGCGGCAATCCCAGACCTGACTGGTTATGACTCGAACATGCGTTATGTAAAGATTCACCCCCCTACGCAGTTGCCGGGATGGCAGGGAGCGCGGGAAGTTCGAGGCCCTTGCGGGCAGCCTCGATGACGGTGCCGAGATAGCGCCAGGCGCATGCCTCGCGGCGGCGGCAGGTTTCGATGACGCTGGCCAAGAGAGCAAAGGCGCGGGACCCTTCTTCGGAGCGGGTGCCGTGGCTGAGGTAGCGCGCAATCACCCAGTGTCGCAGCGCCTGTTCGGCGGCGTTGTTCGTCAGCGGCAGATGGGGCTCGTTGACCGGGCGCAGGATGACCTTCCAGTCGTACAGGAATTCGCGGGCGACGCTGCCCAGCACCTTGTGGTCATCCGCCTGGTGCGCCTCGCACTGTTGCCGTAGCCGCTCGATGGCCGCGGCGTAGCGAATCCGCAGTCCTTCCAACGGCGGGTCGATTCGCGCCGCGTAAATGGCGGCCATCCAGGTCTTCATCAGCCCTTCCATCTCCTTTCCGACCTCCGCCACCCGAGCATCACTCGATTCGGCCAGTCCCCGCAGCTTGCGCATCAGGTGCGCCCAGCAGCGCAGGCGGTTCTCCCAAGCGCGGTAGACTCGGTAGCCATCACTGATGAGGCGGCCATCAAAACCGTCTTGCAGGGCGTTTTGCAGAATTTCCGCCGTGCGGTAGCCGATGAAGAACACCACGGTGTGGGTCGTGACCA
>NZ_SPMX01000108.1 GCF_012940005.1 Candidatus Accumulibacter contiguus
CACCACCAGCCCGCTGAAACTGAAGGCCAGGGGATGGCCGGCGAGCGCCTCGAACCAGCGTCCCGGTGGCGATTGGCTGCCCATCGCCACCAGCAGGTAGTAGCCGATCACCGTCGGCGGCAGTACCAGCGGCAGTGCCAGCAGGCCCTCGATCCAGGCCTTGCTCTTGCGCGGGGTCACCGCCAGCCAGTGGGCGGCAAGAATCGCTGGAGGCAGCAGCAGCAGCAAGGTCAGCAAGGCCAGTCTGGCCGACAGAACGATCGCGGTAGCGTCCATCAATGTGGATGTCGCGTCAGCGACGCACGCATGACTTTCATGTCATGATCGGGGGTGCCTGGAAAAGTCATGACCGTTAATGTGAAAGTCGCGTATGCGACTCACGAATCTCCCCTCCCCCCTTGCGGGGGAGGGGTTGGGGGGAGAGGGAAACGGTCATGACTTTCATGATCGGAGGCGCCTGGAAAAGTCATGACCGTTAGCGCGGCGCTTCGCCCGGCAGCACGAAGCCGTAGCGAACGAAGATGGCGCGGGCGGCAGGTTGCTGAAGGTAATCGTGGAAGGCACGCGCGGTATCGCCGGCGGACTTCATCCGCACCAGGCGCTGGCGCAACGGTTCGCGCGCGTGCCATTCGCCGGGAATCAGCGTGAAGGTCCCCGATTTGGCGATTGCCGGTGCCCTGGAAAGAGACAGCGGCAGCAAGCCTCCCTGACTCGAACCCGAGGCGGCGAACTGCATGGCCTGCGCGGCGTTTTCGCCCAACACCAGCTTCGGCTCGATTGCCGACCACAGCCCTGCCTGTTGCAGCACCGCGCGCGCCGCGCGACCGTAGGGGGCGTGCTCCGGATTGGCAATGGCAAAGCGCTTGACGCGGCCGTCGGCCAATGCCGCCCTCAGATCATTCAAGGTGGCATCCGCCTGCAGGGTTGATCCGTGCGGGACGAACAGCACCAGGCGGCCGATGGCATACAAGGCGCCACGATCCAGCGTCAGTCCTTGGTCGGCAAGCCGGAAAACCAGGTTCTCGTCGGCAGAGAGAAACAACTCGAAGGGAGCGCCTTGCTCAAGCTGGTGAGCAAAGTGTCCCGAGGAACCGAAAGAAAGCTTCACCGTGCGCCCCGTCGCCTTCTCGAAGTGCTCGGCGATCTCTGCAAGTGCGAACTTGAGATCGGCAGCGGCAGCAATCGGTGGAGCACCGGCGGCATTCGCCACCGCTAGCCCAGCCAGCAGCAACAGACAGACACCGACGCGAAAAATTAGCATGACCGCCCTGGCAAACGTCAACGGAGAGGACAATTATAGCCTGCCGGGATTGCCGGCCCCGCGGCGATCCGTTTCGCTTCGCTGCTTCGATTGTCGCCTTGGCCAGCCAATCAGGTAGAATCGGACGATTAGCATGATTGCCTCAAGACAACTGGAACTTGCCATGGCTCGCCCGGAAAAAGATTCGCCTCGGCGATCTGCTCATTCAGCAAGGCCTGCTCACCGATGAACAGCTCAAGTTCGCGCTCGATGAGCAAAAACGCAGCGGACGCAAGCTGGGCCGCATCGTCGTAGACAGTTCATTTGTCACCGAAGAGGCGATTTCGCAGGCGCTTGCAAAACAATTGCGCGTTCCCTACGTCGATCTCAGACACTTCAATCCACGCCCTGAACTGGTCAATCTGCTGCCCGAGGCGCAGGCGAGGCGTTTTCGCGCGGTGGTGCTCGACGAGGTGCGTGGCCGACTGCGGGTTGGATTCGTTGATCCCACCGACCTGCAGGCGTATGACGAAATCTTGCGTCTGCTGCGTCGCGAAATCGACCTGGTGGTAGTTGCCGAGGGTCATTTGCTGGCGCTGGTCGATCGCGTCTATAGGCGCACCGAAGAAATCAGCGGCCTGGCCAGGGAACTGACCGCCGACCTGGAAGATGTGCCGGTCGAATTTGGCGGCTTGCTCGGAACGGCGACGGGTGCCGAGGAAGCACCCGTCGTCAAATTGCTGCAAACCGTGTTTGAAGAAGCCATTCGTTCGCGCGCTTCGGATATCCATATCGAGCCGCAGGAGCGGTCGCTGCGCGTTCGTTTCCGCATCGACGGCGTCTTGCAGGTGCAGATGGAGGCCGATACCAAGATCGCCCCGGCCCTCTCTCTGCGTCTCAAATTGATGTCCGGACTCGACATCTCGGAAAAGCGCTTGCCGCAGGACGGTCGTTTTGCCATCAAGGTGCGCAGTAACCAGATCGACGTGCGGATTTCGACCATGCCGACGCAGTATGGCGAATCGGTCGTGATGCGCCTGCTGAACCAGAACACCGGTCTGCTCGGGCTGGATCGGCTGAACATGCCGCCACGCACGCTCGAGCGTCTGCGCCATGCGATACGTCGTCCAAGTGGCATGGTGCTGGTCACCGGTCCGACCGGAAGCGGCAAGACGACGACGCTCTATGCTGCGCTGTCCGAACTCAATACCACCGAGAAAAAGATCATCACGGTGGAAGACCCGGTGGAATACCGGCTCCCCGGCATCAATCAGGTGCAGGTGCACGAGAAGATCGATCTGACCTTCGAGCGCGTGTTGCGTTCTGCACTGCGGCAAGATCCGGACATCGTTCTGGTAGGCGAAATGCGCGATCAGACCACGGCTGAAATCGGCATGCGAGCGGCCATTACGGGCCACATGGTGCTGTCGACCCTGCACACCAACGACGTCATATCGACACCCATTCGATTGCTCGACATGGGCGTTCCTCGTTACATGGTCGCGTTGTCGTTGCAGCTGGTGCTGGCGCAGCGACTGGTACGGGTGACCTGCGGAAACTGCGCCGAATCACATCCTCCATCGCCACAGGAACACGAATGGCTGCGCTACGAGTTGGCTGACACGGTCGACCAGCACCGCTTCCTGCAGGGGAAGGGCTGCGTGCATTGCGCCGGAACAGGCTACCAGGGGCGTACCGGGGTTTACGAGATGCTCGAAATGACCAACGAAATTGTCGAAGCCATTAATTCTACTTTGCCACATTTCTAAAATGGTTGAAATACAGGCTATTGAGCTACATATCTAATGCTCTACCACATAAGGAGTATGACGATGAAATCGCCAAATTTATTTATTTGGGATCGGGCGTGCGGTGGCCAGCTGCTGCGAGAATCTGACCAGCCATTTTCAGTCGTTCCGGGAGTGTTTCCGCAGTAAAACGCGAAGCACGGCCGAGCAAGCTGAACAGTACTTGCGGGGCCTTTTTCAAAGCCCTCGTGCGAACCTGGAACAGATGAGCGAGACGGTGGCGGAGACCGAGTATTACAGCCTCCACCACATGTTGAGCGATGCTGCATGGGACTTTGAGAATGTGCGTCGGGAGACGGCGCGA
Source organism: Candidatus Accumulibacter contiguus (assembly GCF_012940005.1). GTDB lineage: Bacteria > Pseudomonadota > Gammaproteobacteria > Burkholderiales > Rhodocyclaceae > Accumulibacter > Accumulibacter contiguus. Next base: position 3,353 of record NZ_SPMX01000108.1, read on the forward strand.
CAAGCGGACGAGTGGATCGGTGGGCCAGAGACGGGACTGTTGCTCGATGAGTCTGGGGTCCAAAAGAAGGGCGACCATTCAGCGGGCGTCGCCAGGCAGTACAACGGTCGCCTGGGTAAGGTCGAGAACTCGCAGGTTGGAGTGTATGCCGCCTTGGCACGAGGGTCGCAGGCGGCGATCATCGACTTCGAATTGTTCCTTCCAG
>NZ_SPMX01000109.1 GCF_012940005.1 Candidatus Accumulibacter contiguus
GTTCGAGTTCGCCACGAGCGGCCTTGGCAAACAGCGCTCGCAGGGATTTGCGGGTGATCGCCCGCCCGCCGAGTCCGGCGACGACGGTATGGCCGTGCAACTGCAGGCCCGACATCGCCATGCGCACGTCGGTAGACAGGATGCCACCGATGCCGACGGCCAGGCTCTTCTCGAGCACCACCACGCGCTGCGCGTTCTGCAGTGCGGCACGGACGCTATCGATCGGGAAAGGCCGGTAGGAAGTGATTCCCAGCACGCCGATCTTCTCGCCGGCAGCACGCATTTCGTCGACGGTGTCCTTGATCGTTCCCAGCACCGAACCCATCGCCACGACAATGGTTTCGGCGTCGTCGGTCAGATACGAACGCGTCAGGCCGCCCGACTCACGACCGAATACCGTTTTGAACTGCTCGGCCATTTTCGGGATCAGTCCAAGAGCCTGCATCTGCTTGGCGTGCGCGAGGTAGCGGACCTCCGCGAAAGCCTCGGGGCCGACCATCGCGCCAATCGATACCGGTTCCTTGGGATCCAGCGCCTGACGGGGTTCGTAAGGCGGCAGGAAAGCGTCGACCTGCTCCTGGCTGGGAACGTCCACGCGCTCGTAAGCGTGCGTCAGGATGAAGCCGTCCATGCACACCATCACCGGCAGGCTGACTTCCTCTGCCAGCTTGAAGGCCTGGATGTGCAGATCGAGCGCTTCCTGGTTGGTTTCGGCAAACAACTGGATCCAGCCGCAGTCGCGTTGCGAGAGGGAATCCGAGTGATCGTTCCAGATGTTGATTGGTGCCCCGATGGCGCGGTTGGCAACGGTCATCACGATCGGCAGGCCGAGGCCGGAAGCGTTGAACACGGCTTCGACCATGAACAGCAGGCCCTGTGAAGCGGTGGCGGTGTAGGTGCGCGCACCGGTTGCCGATGAACCAATGGCGACGCTCATCGCGGCAAACTCGGACTCGACGTTGATGAACTCGCAGTTCTCGACCTCGCCGGCCTTGACCATCTCGCCCAGGCCTTCAACGATGTGCGTCTGCGGTGAAATGGGGTAGGCGCAGATCACCTCGGGCCGGCACAGGGCGACAGCCTCGGCAACGGCGTGTGAACCTTCAGTCTGCTTAAGCATGTGCGGCCTCCTGCTGACGTGCGCTTTCGATCTCGTCGAGGACAAACTGATAAGCCTCGGTTGCGGCAGCGATATTGTTGCTGGCCACCTTTTCGGAGAATTTGTCGTTGATCGCCATGATTACCGACTCCAGCCGGATGATCCCTGATGCTGCCGCAAAACCGGCGAGCAAGGGGACATTGGGCATTGGACGACCGACATGCTTGCGACTGAGATCGGTCGCCGGGACCGTGCACAATCTTTCCTTCGGCCAGTCGCGAAGGAAATCGCCGAGACCCAATTCGTCGAAACTGCGGGTGGTGTTGATCAGGATGTAACCGCCTTTTTTCAGGCCGGAGAAGACATCGACCTGGAACAGCAGCGTCGGATCCTGAATGATCAGGGCATCGGGTTCCATGATCGGTTCGCGCAGCCGGATTTCCTGGTCGGCGATGCGGCAGAAGGCGACGACCGGGGCTCCTGTACGTTCGGAACCGAAGCTCGGGAAGGCCTGTGCGTGGCGGCCTTCCTCAAACGCAGCAATAGACAACATCTCGGCAGCCGTCACCACACCCTGGCCGCCGCGACCGTGTATTCGGACTTGGAACATAATTCCTCCATTGGTTTACATCGTTCTTTCGACGTTCGCGCAGCATAGCTGAGTTCGAAGCTGATGAAAACAACGATACTGCGGCGTATGGCCGAACTTTCTTCCCGGAGAGCTGTCCTGGGGCGCAGCATGAGCGTGCAGCCACCGCGTGGCCTGGGTCGCGTGCGCGTCCTCGACATCGAGGGCGTCGACCTGCAGCCATGCGGAGGCACGCATGTGGCAAACACGGCCGAGGTCGGCTCCGTCGTCGTCACGAAGATTGAGAAGAAAAGCGCGATGACGCGGCGCGTCGTTCTCGGGTTCTCCGGGTAGCTGCAGTCGCCCTGGGGATTGCAGCCAGCCCGGCGACCCGGCCGCATGATCATGCGCTCATGGAGTCATGGATGCGCAGTGTTAGCCAGGCCGGGCATGTGTTGGATTATCGGAGTGACTGACCCGGCGAGTATGGATCTGGGACGATGAGGAACCTTCGGCCCGCCGCTGGCAGGCGTGGCACCATCACATGGCGCTGGTGATAATTACGGGAACCGCTCCCAAGGAGTCACCGAAACTCCATTTAAGAAACGTGATTTCACCTGGCTGAGGACATCCGTTTGGAGAGCCGCGAAATTGCCAAGGTCCGCCAATTCGTCGATCTCTTTCGGCCCGTCCAGGGAATAACTTCCCGGAGCTGTCATAGTGTTGACGCGGAGAAATCTAGGCTCGCTCACGAGAAGTCGAGCCAGTCGCAAGGACGACTCTTGCTGCACATTCATCAGAAGTTCGAGAATTCGGCTTCCCACTTAAAGCGGGACAGTCATGCTACCGATAGAGTCTGAGGATGAAGGGAGCTGAGGAGATGGGAACTGGTTGCCGCATCTCCTGTATCATCAGTTTTATGACAAAAAAAACTCTACGACTCAAGCCATACGGACAACCAGCCGCGTCATTTTTGCCGCACTTACAGACCAGGGAAAACGAAGCCTGCGTGCAGTGGGGGAATTAATTCATCGCCCGAAAAGCAGTGTTCATCGCCACCTGCAAGCGCAAGCCCGTAGGAACCGACATCCTGAATCGGGGTTTTGGGAAACCGAAGAGGGGGAGGCATGGCTGAGATTGCTGGTATTTGCTGTGCTGTACACGTTCGG
>NZ_SPMX01000011.1 GCF_012940005.1 Candidatus Accumulibacter contiguus
TGNCGACCCACGCATCGACGCGCTACGTGCGAAGATCGAGGTCAGCGAAGAACCGAGGTTTTCGGCGGACTACCTGGACCCGGCCAAGCGCTCGATCGCCAACGCCGTGCAAGTCGTATTCGCTGATGGTAGCCGGACAGCAGAACTGATCTCCGAGTACCCGCTTGGGCACTGTCGTCGCCGTGCCGAAGGTATTCCCGTGCTGGTCGAGAAATTCAGAACGCATCTGGCACGCCGGTTTTCTCCGGAGCAGCAAAGCCGCATCGAAGAGTCTTCGCGCGACGTATATCAACTGGGAGCCCTGGCAGTGCACGATTACCTCGACCAATATGCACCCTGATCGGCACTCATCGATCGGACTCCTGCGCACCTTCCGATGAGCAGCGCCCTGGCAGCAGTGGTGCAGCATTTGCGTGGCCATCGTCAGTCTGCGATCGGCCTGGAAGGTCTGCCCTGCATCCCCGTGGCGGCGGCGGGTGTCCTGACCCTGTTCGGTCCGCGCGAGTTCCGTGCGGCACTTCTCGAACGTATTGCCACGGCCAGCCAGCGAATCCTCATCTCGGCGCTCTATTTGCAGGATGATGAATCCGGCCGAGAACTGCTGGCGGCCCTGTATGCCGCCAAAGCAGCGCGCCCATACCTGCAGATCGCGATCTTCGTTGATTGGCACCGTGCTCAGCGGGGCCTGATCGGCAAGCTGGCAAGCGCCGGCAATGCTGCCCTCTACGTTGAAATGGCTCGCCGCCTCGGCCCTGGCGTCCCGATCTACGGCGTGCCGGTGCAGGGTCGGGAATGGCTGGGTGTACTGCATCTGAAGGGCTTCGTCATCGATGACAGCCTGCTCTACAGCGGCGCCAGCATCAATGACGTCTATCTGTATCGCCAGGATCGCTATCGCCTCGATCGCTATCATCTGATCGAGAATCGCCCTCTTGCCGATAGCATGGCTTCGCTGCTGACGCGGATCCTGCAGGTCAATGCGGCGGTATGCCCTCTCAATACCGAGTCGCGGCCAAAAACGCCTGCTCTGCGCGGTGCGATTGTCAAGCTTCGCCGGCTTCTTGCGAAAAGTCGCTACCACATCGTTGCCGGGGCTATCGGCAGCGGCGAAGTGGGAATCACGCCGCTGCTCGGTTTCGGTAGTCGCGAAAACCAACTCAACGCAGTGATTCTGCAGTTGATCCAGCGCGCCGAGCGACGTCTGGTGTTGTTCACCCCTTATTTCAACCTGCCCCGCGTGGTTCGCCGGGCCATCGACGAAAAAATCCGGCAGCGCTGCCAGGTGACGATCGTCGTCGGCGACAAGACCGCCAACGATTTCTACATTCCTCCTGAAGAGCCCTTCACGACGATTGGCGCACTGCCTTACCTCTACGAAACCAATCTTCGCCGCTTCTGCAAGACTCACCAGAACGCCGTCGCCCAGGGATTGCTCGATCTGCAACTCTGGCGCCACGAGAAGCACAGCTTTCATCTCAAGGGCCTTCTGGTCGACGACGATTACGCGCTGATCACCGGCAGCAACCTCAATCCGCGCGCTTGGCGCCTGGATCTCGAAAACGGGCTGCTGATCCACGATCCCGAGCGCCGTCTGATCGCTCAGCACCATGCGGAACTCGATCGCATCCTGGCGCACACGCGCCGACTCGATGATTACCGCTCGCTAGATGATATCGACAGTTACCCGGCGCCGGTGCAGCGCATCCTCAAACGCCTCGCGCGAACGCGCGCGGACCGTCTGGTGAACCAGGTGCTTTGATCTTGGCAATCAGACAAACCCGATGCCGACTTCGGAGAGCCCCACGAGATCGATGTTGATCGCGTTCTGCGGGGTTTCGGCGGCCATCACACCCAGGCTGGCCGGTGTGTATGTGCCGTTGTCGAGCAGCTTGGTGAAGAACGCCAGCGCGTCGGGCGGGGGCGCGCCGCCGGTCACGTTGGTGTATAGCAAAGTCACCACCGCCTCGTGGCTGGCGCCTGTGCCGAGCCGGGCATCCAGCGCCAGTTGCATCAGATCCTGGTAGGACATGCCGCCATCGAGCAGGCCGAGTCCGATGCCGACATAGGCGAGGTTGTCGACCGAGGCTGCGCCGAATACTGCTCCCAGGATCTTGGCGGTCGTTCCGGCATTGCCATCGATGTCGATCGCCAGCTTGTGGTCGGAAAAATGCAGGCGTTCGACGCCGTACAGGAGGTCGTGGCCATCGTTGCCAGAGGTGTCACCCACCGACCAGCCGCCGTCCACCACGCCCACCGCATAGCGGTCGGCAGGACCGCTGTAAGTGGCGGCGTCCTTGCCGGCGCCACCACTCAGCCTGTCGTCGCCGGCCTTGCCTTCGAGCAGGTCGTTGCCACTGCTGCCGGTCAGGGCGTCGGCAGCGGCGGTGCCCACCAGGTACTGCCCGCTGCCGCCCTGGCCGAGCGCGCCACCCAGACCGTCACCCCCATAGAGGAACATCAGTGCCGCGATGTCGTAGGGTGAATAGTCGCGGTAGGGCCCACCGACATGGGTATAGGACATCAGCGTGTTCGCCGTGTTGTCGTCGGCTCTGCTCAGGCGCACGCTGCCTTCAAAGGAGTGCTTCAGTCCCAGGGCGTGGCCCAGCTCGTGCAGGAGCACCTCGTAGCCGTTCGAACCTGCAATGGGCGCGTTGTTGCTGGCTGCTAAGTTGGCGTTGTCAAGATAGATGTAGGCGTCCGCCGTGTACGCAGTGATCGTGTTGTTACCGTCGAAAGCATAGTTGCTGCGCGTTGTGCAAAGGCCCGCAGTGCTGCTGGAGATGATGTCGGCAGCAGCGAAGTGGATGTCGGCTGCAGCACCGTCGGCGGTGGCCACGAAGTGGATGCCGGTGATTTGCGCCAGTCGCTGCAGGGCCTGCACCGCGGCAGTCTGCTGTGTGGCATTGAAGGCCACCGGCGTGGTGCTGATCTGGCTGCCCATGTCGCTGCTATTGCCGCCGTTCAGTGCGAAGGTATAAAAGAGCGTGTTGCGTGCAGGGGTCAGCCAGTTCCAGCCGGGGCCTGTATTCAAGAGGGCATCGATATGGATCAGGCCGGAAGCGGCCTGTGTGTTGACGTCGGTGACGGTAGTCATGGTACGCTCTTCAAGGTGGGTCGGTGGGCGCCGAGGCGATACTCAAGGCGACGGTTTCGGCACGGAGAGCCGTTTTCGTTCCTGTTTCACCTCGTATAAGCCTGATCGGAAATCAGATACTGCACGACGATCTGGGAGGCGATGGTGAGCAGCGCGATGAGCGACAGAGCAGTGATGTAGCGCCTGCGCAACTGATCGGCCGTCAAGGCAGCATTCAATGCGGGGATGGATTCGTTGTTCGGCATGTACTCACTCTCACAAGCCTCTCGTAAACCCGCACTGCAGCTGATTTTTTCGTTGCTGAGGCGAATTCTGGTCTTCTTACAGCAATTCTTCCAGCCGCAAACGGATGATCCGGCCTTTGACTGCCGGCAGCGCCTCGATGCCGGCAATCGCGGTGTCGATGTTGCGCTCGACCGTCTTGTGGGTGAGCATGATGATGTCGGTCTGCTCTTCGCCTTCGCCGGGTTCGCGCTGGATCATGGCGACGATCGAGATGCCGTCGTCGGCGAGGATGCGCGTCACGTCGGCAAGCACCCCTGGGCGGTCTTCGACGCGCAGGCGCAGGTAGTAGCTGCTGACCACCTCCGAGATCGGCAGAATCGTGAGATCGACCATCGCGTCGGGCTGGAAGGCGAGATGCGGGACGCGGTGCTCGGGGTCGGCGGTATGCATGCGCGTGACATCGACGAGATCGGCGATGACCGCCGAAGCGGTCGGTTCAGCGCCGGCGCCCTTGCCGTAGTAGAGCGTGGCGCCGACGGCGTCGCCCTTGACCAGGACCGCGTTCATCGCCCCCTCGACGTTGGCGATCAGCCGTTTGGCGGGGATCAGGGTCGGATGCACGCGCAACTCGACGCCCTCGGGGGTGCGTTTGGTGATGCCGAGCAGCTTGATGCGGTAGCCGAGCTGTTCAGCGTACCGGATGTCGGCCGCGTCGAGCTGGCTGATGCCTTCGATGTGCGCCTGCTCGAAGCTCATCGAGTTGCCGAAAGCGATCGCCGACATGATGCTGAGCTTGTGCGCGGCGTCCACGCCCTCGACGTCGAAGGTCGGATCGGCCTCGGCGTAGCCGAGGCGCTGCGCTTCCTGGAGCACCGTGGCAAAGGACAGGCCCTTGTCGCGCATCTCGGAGAGAATGAAGTTGGTGGTGCCGTTGATGATGCCGGCGATCCACTCGATGCGGTTGGCGGTGAGACCTTCGCGCAGTGCCTTGATGATCGGGATGCCGCCAGCGACGGCGGCCTCGAAAGCGACCATCACGCCTTGTTTCTGGGCAGCGGCAAAAATCTCGTTGCCGTGCCTGGCGAGCAAGGCCTTGTTGGCGGTGACCACGTGTTTGCCATTGGCGATCGCCTGCAGTACGAGTTCCCTGGCGACCCCGTAGCCGCCGATCAACTCGACGACGATGTCGACCTCCGGGTCGCTGACCACCGCAAAGGCGTCGTCGGTCATCCGGCAGTTTCCACCGGTGAGCTGCCGGATCCGTTCGCGGTCCTTGTCGGCAACGACACTGATCTGAATGGGGCGGCCGGCGCGGCGGGTGATTTCTTCAGCGTTACGCTGGAGAACGGCGTAAGTACCGCCACCGACGGTGCCGATCCCGAGAAGTCCAACGTGGATAGGTTTCATAGTGCAGTCACGAGTAAGAAGTAAGGAGTAAGGTCGTGGAGAAAGCGACCGTGAGGAAGCTGCGGGGTGGACATGCCGCGCTACGCCTGTGTTCCGGCGCGCTTGCGATAAGCGGCGAGGAAACGCGCGATGCGGGCAATGGCATCGCGCAGATCGTCTTCATACGGCAGGAAGACGAGGCGGAAGTGATCGGGTGACGGCCAGTTGAAGCCGCTGCCCTGGACCAGCAGGACGCGCTCTTCCTGCAGCAGTTCGGCGATGAATTCCTGATCGTTGTCGATCGGATAGATCCGCGGATCGAGGCGCGGGAACATGTACAGCGCTGCCCTTGGCTTGACGCAACTGACTCCGGGGATGGCCGTGATCAGTTGATACGCGAGATCACGCTGGCGACACATGCGGCCTCCCGGCGCAACCAGATCGTCGATACTCTGATAGCCACCGAGCGCGGTCTGGATGGCGTGTTGTGCCGGCACGTTGGCGCACAGGCGCATCGAGGCGAGCATGTCGAGGCCCTCGATGTAGTCGCGCGCCTCGCGCAGGTCGCCGGAAATCACCATCCAGCCGGCGCGATAACCACAGGAACGGTAGTTTTTCGACAGGCCGTTGAAGGTCACCGTCAGTACGTCCTGCGAGAGCGAGGCAATCGCCGTGTGCGTGGCGCCGTCGTAGAGGACTTTGTCATACACTTCGTCGGCGTAGATGATCAGGCCGTGTTCGCGGGCGATGGCGACCATCTCGCGCAGCACACTGTCCGGATACAGCGCGCCAGTCGGGTTGTTGGGGTTGATCACCACCAGCGCGCGTGTCCGCGGTGTGATCCGGGCGCGCAGATCGTCGAGGTCGGGCAGCCAGTCATTCGCTTCATCGCAGAGATAATGGCACGGCGTGCCGCTCGACAGGCTCACCGCAGCCGTCCACAAAGGGTAATCAGGCGCCGGCACCAGCACCTCGTCGCCGGCATTGAGCAGGGCGTTCATGGCCATCACGATCAGTTCGGAGACGCCATTACCGATGTAGATGTCTTCGAGCACGACGCCCTTGATATGCTTCTGCTGCGTGTAATGCATGATCGCCTTGCGCGCCGCGAAAATGCCTTTCGAATCCGCATACCCGGCCGCACTCGGCAGATTGCGGATCATGTCGAGCTGGATTTCCTCGGGTGCCTCGAAGCCGAAAGCCGCCAGGTTGCCGATGTTCAGCTTGATGATGTGGTGGCCTTCGTCTTCCATCTGCTTGGCCTTCTGCAGCACGGCGCCGCGAATGTCGTAGCAGACGTTGTCCAGCTTGTTTGATTTGCGTATCGCTTTCATTGTCTTGGCCTAGAGCAGGCCGTCCTTCCTGAACATGTCCTTGATGCCGCGAATCGCCTGGCGGGTGCGTTCCTCGTTTTCGATCAGCGCGAAACGCACGTGATCGTCGCCGTACTCGCCGAAACCGATACCGGGAGACACCGCCACCCGCGCCTCGTTGAGCAGCTTCTTGGCAAACTCGAGCGAACCCATCTGCTGATAGGCAGCGGGAATTTTCGCCCAGATGTACATCGACGCCCTGGGTATCTCGACCATCCAGCCGGCTTCGTGCAGCCCTTTGGCAAGCACGTTGCGACGACCCTGATAAAGTTGGCGCACTTCCTCGACACAGTCCTGAGGACCGTCAAGCGCGATCACCGAGGCGACCTGGATCGGCGTGAACGTGCCGTAGTCGTGATAACTCTTGATGCGCACCAGGGCGTTGCACAGTTCCTGGTTGCCAACCATGTAGCCGACCCGCCAACCGGCCATGTTGTAGCTCTTCGACATGGTGAAGAATTCGACGGCGACCTCGCGTGCGCCTTCGACCTGCATGATCGAGGGTGCCCGGTAACCGTCGAAGGTGATGTCGGCGTAGGCCAGGTCATGCACCACCAGAATGTCGTGCTGCCTGGCCAGAGCCACGATACGCTCGAAGAAATCCAGGTCTACGCAGCGCGCCGTCGGATTGCTCGGAAAGCCGAGAATCATCATTTTTGGTTTCGGAATCGACTCGCGGATGGCGCGTTGTACCTCCTCGATGAAGTCGACATCCGGCGTCATGCGTACCGACCGGATGTCGGCGCCAGCGATGATCGCCCCATAGATGTGAATCGGGTACGACGGGTTGGGCACCAGGACGGTATCGCCGCGATCCAGGGTGGCAAGCATCAGATGCGCGAGGCCTTCCTTCGACCCGATGGTCACCACGGCTTCGCTGTCCGGGTCGAAGCTGATGTCGTAGCGCCGCTGATACCAGTCGCAAATCGCTCGCCGCAGGCGTGGAATCCCCTTGGAAATCGAATAGCCGTGCGTATTCTCGCGCAGCGCCGCTTCGACCAGCTTGTCGGTGATGTGCTGCGGCGTCGGGCCGTCCGGGTTGCCCATGCTCATGTCGATGATGTCTTCACCGCGCCGACGGGCGGCCATCTTCAACTCGGCGGTGATGCTAAACACATAGGGGGGCAAGCGTTTGATGCGCGAAAACTCTCTCATGATTCAGTCTCTGGAAATGGTCTGCGTTCTTGACGAGCCATCGATCAGCATGTGGCACAGGCAGTGATTGCGCGTTGCCGGCGTCTGAACGTGATCAGCAAAAAAGCTATAATCCTACTTTATCGTATTGCGCACCGCAATTTTCATGAAACTGCAACTCGAGAACACCAGCGGTCTGAACACTTTTACCGCTTACGGAGAAGACTACGTCAGCGTGAACGGCGTCCGTCACCACTGCAATCTGCTGGTGCTGCCCGATCGCCTGCTGCCAAACTGGACGCAGGCGACTTTCGAAACACTGAGCGTCGCCGATATCGAACTGCTCGCCGCACTGGATTCCGAAGTCGTTCTGCTGGGTACTGGCCAGCGGCTGCGCTTTCCGAGCCCGGAACTGATGCGACCATTGCTGCGAGCACAGAAGGGGATCGAAGTGATGGATGTTCCGGCCGCGTGTCGCACCTACAACATTCTGATCGGTGAAGGACGCAAGGTCGCCGTCGGCCTGCTCCTTGTCTGAGCGCGCTCGGCGATCGCCGGCAGGTTTTGCCAGAACACAGCCACGGTTCCCGTGCCGATGAAGCGAATCGCCCTCAAGATCGACGTCGACACCTGCCGCGGCACGCTGGTTGGTGTGCCGGCGTTGATCGAGATGCTGCAGCGGCACGACGCTGCCGGCAGTTTCTTTTTCTCGCTCGGTCCGGACTGCAGCGGTCGGGAAACGCGCCAGGCCTCGCCAGGCCGTTACTACGATCTCCGCACTCGCCTCTACGGGCTGCTCCTGCCGGCACCGGATATCGGCAGGCGCGGCGCCGAGAGCATGCGGCAGGCACATGCTGCCGGTTTTGAAGTCGCCATCCACACCTGGAATCGCGTGCGCTGGGAAAGCCGCGTCTACACTGCCGACAACGCCTGGATCGAAGCCCAAATGGCGCAGGCCTACCGACGTTTCGAAGCGCTTTTCGGCGAGCCACCGCAGGCGCACGGCGCTGCCGCTTGGCGGATGAATCGCCATGCTCTGCGCCTGACACAACGCCTGGGCTTTGCTTACGCCAGCGATTGCCGGGGGAAATTCCCGTTCATCCCGGTCATTGACGGCGAACTCGTGCACTGCCCGCAACTTCCGACGACGCTACCCACCTTCGACGAACTGCTGCTTCCGGCAGCCGCGTCTGTGGATCAGGCCGTCGAGCGGCTTCTCGAAGAGACCGGCAATACCGGCGGCGAGCACGTGTTCACTTTGCGTGCCGAACTGGAGGGGATGAAGTTCGGCAATGCTTTCGAGCGTCTGCTCGTCGAGTGGAAAAACCAGGGTTATCAACTGGTTGCTCTGCGCGACCTGCTGAGTTCGCGCAAGCTCGCGACCCTGCCGCGTCACAACGTCATATTTGCCGAGATCCCGGGTCGCTCCGGTACGCACATGCTGCAGGGCGGCGCATTTCTGCCGCCTGAATGAAGAAGGGCGGCCAAGGCCGCCCTTCTGTGCAGGACACGATCAATCGCGATCGCCACTGAAGGCCATCAGCAGATTCAGCAGGCTGACGAAAACGTTGTAGATGTCGAGATACACCGCCAGCGTCGCCGAAATATAATTGTCTTCGCCACCGGTGATGATCCGGCTGATGTCATAGAGAATGTAGGCAGAGAAGACCATCACCGCGATTGCCGAGATGGTCAGCGACAAGGCCGGGATCTGGAAGAAGATGTTGGCCACGGCTGCCAGCAGGACGACGATCATGCCGATGAACAGAAATTTGCCGAGGAAACTGAAATCCTTCTTGGTCACCGTGGCCACCCCGGCGAGCGAGAAAAAGATCACCCCCGTCCCGCCCGCGGCCATGGCGATCAGCGAACCGCCATTGCTGAAGCCAAGCGCCACCTGCAGGATGCGTGAGAGCATCAAGCCCATGAAGAAGGTAAACGCGAGCAAGAGCAGCACGCCCACGCCGCTGTCCTTGGTGCGCTCGATGCCCCACATGAAACCGAAGGCGATACCGAGGAAAAGCAGGAAAGACAGCATCGGGCTGCCAGACAGGAACGAGAACTGCATCTGTACGCCGACGAGCGCGCCGAGGACGGTTGGAATCATGGTCAAGGCGAGCAGCATGAAGGTATTGCGCAGAACCCGGTTCTGCTGCAGCGCAAGTTCGCCACTGGCCTGGCCGGTCATCTGAAATTGGGGTTGCATGGTGTTCCTCCTGTTGATGGAAATGCGATTACGCGCTTAAGACTAGCCAATTAACGGAAAAGTTTCAATACTGGCGCTTCGCCGCTTCGCCTGAGCCAGCGGAGCAAACTGCTCGATCCGCTCCCCGGAGCGGGTCGTCCCGCTGTTGAGGTAGCGCAAAGCTGGAAATTCTGCGAAGGCTCGCCGACTACGTTGGCAGAGTGGCAGCCGTGCTATCATTCGCGCTGCTGCAGACGCGTGGCCGCTCCTCACAGGAGCAGTGCCCAGTCTCCAGCGCCGTGCAGGAAGCTTGGCAGAGTGGTCGATTGCACCGGTCTTGAAAACCGGCATACCGCAAGGTATCCAGGGTTCAAATCCCTGAGCTTCCGCCAGTATTTGTTCGGCCAGGCCGGATCGGCGGAAGGCTTCAATGACTCTGAAATTGCGGCTGTCCGCGCGCATGCAGAAATGGCGTCCTCGCTGCCACAAGGCGGCGAAGAGCCAGGAGGCCGGCTAACCGCGGTCGAGCACCAGAAGGTCGTTGGGGTGGAGTTTGTCGAGGGGTTCGAAGAGCCTCTGGCGCTCGCCGACGTCGGGAGTCTAGCGCTTGGTGGCCAGAGTCCTCTCGATCCCGGGCAGATAGAGCGCGAAGCCCATGGCGTCGACCACAGGGCGGACGAATGGCTTGCCGAACCGGGTCAGGCGCAGGACCTTGGCATCGCCGGCCACCACCCGCAACCCGTGCCCGAGAGGAAAGCCGAATTGCGCATCGACCAAGGCGAGGAAATGCTCGTTGAGCAGCCCGAAGGCGATAGCCGACACCTGCTTCCGGGCTTGGGCAAAGGCCTGCGCGGAGATTTCTCGCAGCGTATGCGTTTACGGTTGGCCACCCTTGCGCTTCCACAGGCGGCTGAAGTCGAAATCGAAGGCACATTTGGACAGTTTGAAACAGTGAGTTTCGTCGTGGAAGTCGCCGACCTTGCGATATTCCCCCTCCACAAGCCGCCACACTTTGGCCTTTTTCGCTTCCGGGTAGACCAGCACGTAATGGGGTACGCCTTCCGTGCGGTAAAGTTCGAATTTGACAACTTCATCCCGGCGGGTAGTCTTGGGCGAGATGACTTCGAAAATCAGATCAGGGGCGCGGGTCAGCCGTTCACTTTCAGGTTGGTAGCAGATCACCAGCACGTCGGGTCGGACGACGGTGTCTTGCGCAAATTCCACGTCTATTTCAAACACCGCTTGGCAGTACGGGCAATCGTCGAGCGATTCGTCAAGTTGCCGAAATACGGCGGCGCTTACCTGCTGATGATCGAAGCTAGGCGACGGGACCATTGCAACCGGTTGGCCGTGAATCAGCTCCCAATCACCTTCCCATTGCAGGTAATCCTGCACCGTGTAGGCTTCTACTGCTGGCTGCATGGACATAGCCTTCGTACTCCCTTCGTTTGAAAGCGGATAGAAATCCAACGGAGCCTCAGAAGTGTATGAAGCCCGGTACATGGCCGTCAAGGCAGGGGGCGGGAAGACCTCATGGATCCGCGCGAGCAACAGCGCCCAGGCGTAGCGGGCGGCGCGCCGGTGGATCGCTTCCACTTTCCCCGGTGCTTCCTCTGTCCCCGGACGACCGGCCTGGTGTGGTGCTTGGCGCAGTGGTCGCAGCTGCCGCCGGCATACTGTGTAGCACCCAACGCGCCTGCGGGCAAAGTCACCGGCCTCTTGCAGAGAGTACCCGTTAAGCACTGCTTCTGCAGAGGGGGTAGTAGGCGAACGGTCGGCGGCATCCCTTTCCGTCCGCAACGGCCGAGCATGCCACCATCTTGCGAACCTACCCGAAGCCCTGCCCGACTCGGCGAGCCAGACCTTCTCTTAGTCTGCGCTGATCCAACGACGCACCTGCCGGTGTGTTACCCCCAGAAACCTACACATCGCCTACACAGAAATAAAAAGCAATTAGCCCGACCTTTTGGATCGGGCTAATTGCTTGTTTTTATTGGTGGCCAAGCGCGGAATCGAACCACGGACACGCGGATTTTCAGTCCGCTGCTCTACCAACTGAGCTACTTGGCCAACGAAGCCGGGAGTATATCGAATCGACTTCGCGTCGTCAAAGAAAGAAATCGTCGAGCGACAAACTTCAGCGCGAAACGGCCGGCGTTGCCGGTTATAATTTTTCCGTGATTCACTACCAGAGCCCATCGATATGACCCAAGCCACCCGCCATTGCCGCCTGCTGATCCTCGGATCCGGGCCCGCCGGCTATACCGCCGCCGTTTATGCGGCGCGCGCCAACCTCAAACCGGTGCTGATCACCGGCATGGCGCAGGGCGGGCAGTTGATGACCACGACCGACGTCGACAACTGGCCGGCCGACGCGCAGGGCGTGCAGGGACCGGAGCTGATGCAGCGTTTCGAAGAGCATGCCCGTCGCTTCGCAACCGAGATCGTCTTCGACCACATCCACACCGCCCGACTGACCGAAAAGCCGTTTACGCTGATCGGCGATTCGGGCACCTACACCTGCGATGCGCTGATCATCGCCACCGGTGCTTCGGCTCAGTACCTGGGCCTGCCGTCCGAAGAAACCTTTGCCGGCCGTGGTGTTTCCGCCTGCGCGACCTGCGACGGCTTCTTCTATCGTGACCAGCCGGTCGCCGTCATCGGCGGTGGCAATACCGCGGTCGAAGAGGCACTGTACCTGGCGAACATCGCCAGTCACGTCACCCTCGTGCATCGCCGCGACAAGCTACGTGGTGAAAAGATTCTGCACGACAAGCTGTTTGCCAAGGAAAAAGCCGGCAAGGTCACGATCCGCTGGAACTGCACGCTGGAAGAAGTGCTTGGTGACCAGTCCGGAGTGACCGGCATGCGCATCCGCGACAAGCTCACCGATACTACCGAGGACCTGCCATTGCTGGGCGTCTTCATCGCCATTGGCCACAAGCCGAACACCGACCTGTTTGTCGGCCAACTGGCGATGGAAGGCGGCTACCTGCTGACCCAGTGCGGGCAACACGGCAATTTCACGGCAACGTCGATTGCCGGCGTCTTCGCTGCCGGAGACGTGCAGGATTACATTTACCGGCAGGCCTGTACTTCGGCAGGCAGCGGCTGCATGGCGGCACTCGATGCCGAACGCTACCTGGACAGTCTTGGACTGGCGGGCTGAGGCATTGCCGGCGTGAGGAGCGATGTCTGCGATGACGCTGCGACCGCAACCCAGCCCGGAGGATCTGGCCGCTTTTCGCGCCGCTGTCGACGGCGCAACGCCCTTGCGCAAGCTCGATCGGGTCATCCTGGAAGCGCCCAAGCCAAGTTCACGACCGCGGCAGCGCGAACTCGACGAAGCGGCGGTGGTGGCCGAGTTGCTGCACGGACCGCTGGCCATCGACGACTGGCTAGACCTTGGCGGTGCCGACTCGTTCCTGCGCAGCGGCCTGCCGCGCACCCTGCTGCGTGACCTGCGCCGTGGTCGTTGGAGCATCCAGGATCATCTCGATCTGCATGGCATGAACCGCCACGAGGCGCACGAGCAGGTGTCGCTGTTCGTTGCCGAAGCGCTGGCTGCCGGCAAGCGCTGTTTGCGCATCGTGCACGGTCGCGGCCACGGCTCGCCGGGGCGGGAAGGGGTTCTGCGCCACCTGGTCAAGGCCTGGCTAAGTCGCTACAAGGATGTGCTGGCCTTCTGCCACGCACCGCCCAGCGACGGCGGTGATGGCGCCTTGTGGGTGTTGCTGAAGGGGGGCGGCAGATCCCGCTAAACAATCGCAAATGAATGACTGGTATGGGAGGCTGTGCAAAAATACCGGTCACGCCGCACCAGCTCTTGCTGACCAAACGGATAGAGAAAGCGAAAAAACTGCTCTTCGAGAACGGCCCGCAGCAGGCCGTTCCTGCTGCGGAGCGCTTTTAGATCGCCGACTCGTCTAGTTCGCCAGTGCGGATGCGCACGACCTGCTCGACGGTGCTGACGAAGATCTTGCCATCACCAATCTTGCCGGTACGCGCAGCCTTGACGATGGCGTCGATGGCATTGTCGACCGCGCTGTCGGAAACGACAATCTCGATCTTCACCTTGGGCAGGAAATCGACCACGTATTCCGCCCCGCGATAGAGTTCGGTGTGGCCCTTCTGGCGGCCAAAGCCCTTGACTTCGGTGACGGTGAGGCCGGTGACGCCAATTTCCGACAGCGCCTCGCGGACTTCGTCGAGCTTGAATGGTTTGATGATCGCTTCAATTTTTTTCATGGCCTCTGCTCCAGGGAAGATCGTAAGGAAATCGTATCAGAAATCAGGCATCCGCAAGTGATCAGTAGACTCGCGATCGCCATCAGTAGAGGTCGCGGTAGCGGTTGGTGATCGGATAGCGCCAATCCTTCCCGAAACCGCGCTGCGTGACACGGATGCCGACCGGAGCCTGCCGTCGCTTGTACTCGCTGATCTTGAGCAGATGCACGACGCGCCGCACATCGGCTTCGGCATGACCGCGGGCAATGATTTCACGCGGACTGAGATCCTTCTCCATGTACGCCTCGACGATGGCGTCGAGCACTTCGTAAGGTGGCAGACTGTCCTGATCGGTCTGGTCGGGTTTCAATTCTGCCGATGGCGGGCGGTTGATGATCCGTTCGGGGATTGCGTAGGCGACGGTATTGCGCCAGCGCGCGAGACGGTAGACCAGCGTCTTGGCAATGTCCTTGATCACAGCGAAGCCGCCGGCCATGTCGCCGTAGAGCGTGCAGTAACCGACGGCCATTTCCGACTTGTTGCCGGTGGTCAGTACCAGCGAACCGGTCTTGTTCGAGATCGCCATCAGGATCATGCCGCGAATCCTGGCCTGCAGGTTTTCTTCGGTGGTATCAGCCGGCAGACCGGCGAACTGCTTGTCGAGCATGCCGCCGAGCGTCTGCATCGCCGGTTCGATGGCGATTTCGTCGTAGCGTACGCCAAGCAGGCGGACCATCTCGCGCGAGTCCGCGAGACTGATCTCGGCCGTGTATGGAGAAGGCATCATCACCGCACGGACCTTGTCGGCGCCCAGTGCGTCGACCGCGATGCACAACGTCAGCGCCGAGTCGATGCCACCCGACAGGCCGATGATGGCGCCGGGAAAACCGTTCTTGCCGAGGTAATCGCGGACTCCGAGGAGCAGCGCCTGATAGACCTCGGCTTCGAGACACGGCGCCGGAACGATGGGTCCCGGCTGCGGTTGGCCATCGACGAAGTCAACGATGCCCAGCGCTTCCTCGAACTGTGCCCACTGGCAGCAGAGCGCACCTTGTGAGTCCAGTACGAACGAGCCACCGTCAAAGACCAGTTCGTCCTGTCCGCCGGCCAGATTCGCGTACACTACCGGCAGGCCGGTGCTGGCGGTGCGCTGACGCAGGACTTCGGTGCGCCGCTCGCGTTTGCCGATGTGGTAAGGCGAGGCGTTGAGGACCAGCAGGATCTCGGCACCAGCCTGGCGAGCCAGATCGGCCGCACCGGCTTCCCATACGTCGGCGCAGATATTCACGCCGCAGCGAACGCCCTTGAGCGTCAGAACACAGGGGTCGTCACCGGAGTCGAAATAGCGCTCCTCGTCGAACACTTCGTAGCTCGGCAGGCGCTGCTTGTAATAGGTGGCCACCCGCCTGCCTTCGTTGATCAGCGTCGCTGCGTTGTAGCAGTGCAGGCCGCGTTTCTCCGGGTGTCCCACGAGGATTGCGATGCCATCGGTGCCAGGCTGGCTGGCGGCCAGAGTATCGAGTTCGCGATCGCAGGCAGCACAGAAGTCGTCGCGCAGCAGCAGGTCCTCGGGTGGGTAACCGCAGAGCGCCAGCTCCGGCGTCAGCAGCAGGTCGGCACCCTGTTGCCGGGCGCGTTCGGCGAAATCGAGGATGCGCTTTCGGTTGCCGGCGAAGTCGCCAACCGTGGCATTGATCTGGGCAATCGCAATTTTCAGAGACATGGGCGCAGGTACCAGCGAAAGGGGCGCTCGCGCGCCCCCGATCAGCGTGAGCAGAGGAATCGTTCAGAATGCCGGCTTCTCTTTGGCATCCGCGTACGCCTTGACACCTTCCATGATTTCCTTCTTGGCTTCGTCACTGCCGAGCCAACCTGCAACCTTGACGAACTTGCCGCGCTCGAGATCCTTGTAGTGGGCAAAAAAAGTGCGCAATCTGGTCAAGAATGACCTGCGGAAAATCGCGCGGCGACTCGATGTCGCGATACATCGACGACAGACTATCGACCGGGACAGCCAGCAGCTTGGCATCTGGTCCGGCTTCGTCTTCCATCGCCAGCATACCGATCGGGCGACAGCGCACGACCACCCCGGGGGGGCAGGGCAAACTGGCTTACCACCAGCACATCGACCGGATCACCATCGCCGGCGATGGTATGCGGGATGTAGCCGTAGTTGCACGGGTAGTGCATGGCGGTGGACATGAATCGATCGACGAAAACCGCGCCGCTATCCTTATCCACTTCGTACTTCACCGGATCGGAATGCATCGGAATCTCGATGATGACGTTGAAATCGTTGGGAAGTGCCTTGCCGGAAGGCACGCGATCTAGGCCCATTTTCGTGATCTCTCTACTGGTGACGGAAGTGCCGATTATACCCGCGTATCCCTAATTCCTGGGTTCGATCTGTGGTGTATTGGCAGGGCGGTGCCCCTGCTGCGCCAAGCCAATTGCCAATATTCGGTGTGCGTGGCGAGATGAAAAGTTTCATGGTGCCCTCGCTCTGCCTGCGGCCGGGTGGATAGTGGTGCTTGCTGCCGCGATTGAATCCGTGTTGTCTCAGACGCCGGTCTGGAGCGACTGGCCCATTTCGACCATCTGGCGCGTTTTCTCGGCAAATTGCCGCGCCTGCTCGTCGTCGGCGTCGCGATCAATCTCCGATGGTGGTGTATTGATTCCTTTCTGCACCGCCGGGCGGCGGCGGATCTGTTCAAGCCAGCGTTGCAGTTGCGGCAGGTCATCGATGTCAACTCCTGACCAGCGATGCGTGCGCACCCAGGCCCAGTTGGCGATGTCGGCGATCGAGTAGTCGCCGGCAAGGAACTCGTGCTCCTTGAGATGACCATCCAGCACCCGGAAGAGTCGCTTGCACTCACCCTGATAGCGGTCGATCGCGGGCGTGATCTTCTCTGGAAAGTAGCGGAAGAAGACGTTGGCCTGGCCCATCATCGGTCCGATCCCGCCCATCTGGAACATCAGCCACTGCACGACCCGTGAGCGGCCTTTGGTGTCGTCAGGAATCAGGCGGCCGGTTTTTTCCGCCAGGTAGAGCAGGATGGCGCCGGATTCGAAGACCGTAAAATCGTCTTCTGCGCGATCGACGATCGCGGGAATTCGACCGTTCGGATTGATGGCCAGAAACCACGGCTGTTTTTGTTCTCTTTTGGACAGGTTCAGCGTGTGCATCGTGTAGGGCAGGGCGAGTTCCTCAAGGGCAATCGAGATCTTGTGCCCGTTGGGGGTCGCAGCGGTGTACAGATCGATCATTCTCGTAGATTCCTGGGAGCGAGTGCCTGGTCGGGGTGGCAAGTGAGGAAGCGTTCCCGAATCTTACAATAATCCCGCCTTCCGGGTGACTGCATGGAACCGGAGGTGGCGAGGTCCGACTAACTTGCCGTCGGTCTTTTTGGCCGCTCCGGCAGCGAAAGGAATCCGGCCGAAAATTATTTATCGTCACTTACTAAATAATTACGTGCAATTCTGCAGGAGGCGTGTTATCGTTGTTACATGGTAAATGGACTGGCACGTTATGAATTCAGCGAGCGGCTCGCCGACATTCTCGGCGAGTCGCGGCGCGACCTGCGCTTCCGCGTTACGCTGATGGTCACCGGCGGGCTGGTCGCTCCTGGACCGCGAGGGCGCGGCTCGCCGCCGGCGAGTCCGCTGTACGCCGCCCATCTGCTGATCGGGGCGATGGCTGCACCACAACAGTCGCAGACCCTCGAGGCCATTCGTTGTTATGCCGATCTGCGGCCGAACGCGGTAGCAGCGGGTGGCAACGCGCCGCGAGTGCTCTTCGGTCCGGCGAGGGTCGATGAAAACGCCGAGAAGCGTCCCGAATTCTCGATCCGCCTGGATGGGCTGCCCTTCGGTGAGGCGCTGGCCGGCCTGCTGGAACTGGCTTGTGCCGAGGAGACGCGACCAATCGTTGCCAGCGAACTGTTCGGCGTCTCGATCAACCGCGGCTGCCCGGTCGCCTCGCTGCAATTCAGTGCTTGCTGGCAAGGCCGGCGCGCCGTGATCAGTCATACCTATGGCCTGGCCCCGGACGCTGCTCCGCCGGCCTGGCTTGATCCCCAACGTGGTGGAGTGGTCGATCCGGGCCTCCTTCACACCGTTTTCTTGCCGGTCCGGAAATTGCTCGAGATCGGTCTGTTGACCACCTTGTCCGATGACAGGAGTACGCCAATGTTGAACAAACTGGGCCATAAAGTGGCCGCCATCAAGAAGATGGCAGAACTCGCGGCGAAGACGCCGCATGGAAGTCGCTGGGAGAAACTCCTGTCGGCGCTGACCGCGGTGCAAGCCTGGTCGGAGCAGGTGGACGCGCAAGAGAACCGCTTGCTCGAAGTCACTGCATTCGGGTCGAATCCCGGCGAATTGCGGATGTACCGCTATGTCCCCGATCGCTTGCCGGCGAATGCCCCGCTGGTGGTCGTGCTGCATGGCTGCACGCAAAGCGCGGCTTCGTACAACAAGGGGAGCGGCTGGTCGACACTGGCCGATCGCTACGGCTTTGCGGTGTTGTTCCCGCAGCAGCACTGGAACAATAATCCCTTGCGTTGTTTCAACTGGTTCAAACCGGAAGACAATGACCGCGAAAAGGGTGAACCACTGTCGATCAAACAGATGGTCGACCGGATGCTCAGTGATCACGGCCTGGATCGTCGCCGGGTCTACGTCACCGGCACCTCGTCTGGCGGGGCGATGACCAATGTGATGCTGGCGACCTATCCGGAGGTTTTCGCAGGCGGTGCGGTGATTGCCGGCGTGCCCTACCGTACGGCCAAGGGTTTGCAAGAGGGTCTCGAAAGCATCTTCCAGGGGCGCTCGCGTTCGTCCAGGGAGTGGGGCGAACTGGTGCGGGCAGCATCGCCGCACCAGGGGCCATGGCCCAGGGTATCGGTCTGGCATGGCGATGCCGACACCGCCGTCAAGCCGGTCAACGCCGAAGAAACCATCAAGCAATGGGCGGACATCCATGGCCTCGACCTGCAGCCGACGATCCAGATGACGGTCGATGGCTATCCGCGTCGAGTCTGGCAGGGACCCGGCGGCGACGAACTGATCGAGTCCTATACGGTCACCGGCATGTCACACGGTGCTGCTCTGGATCCGGGCGCCGAACCCCATCAGTGCGGCACGGCAGCCCCGTTCTTCAACGCCGTCGGAATTTCTTCGACGCACCGGATTGCCGACTTCTGGGGACTCCTTGCCGAGCGCCCGGCCAGTGCGCGTGACCCGGCCACGGCTGGGCAGGAAGCAGGGCGATCTGCCCGTGCGTCGACTGCCGGGAGTGCCAGCACGATCGACTTTGGTCAGCGTACCTGCAAAGAAGACGCCACGCAAAAAAGCGGGCCGGAGGACTACGCATCCGGTGCGCAGGAGCAGCGTTCCGGAACCGGCCGGCCATTCGGCCTCGACGTGCATGGCATCATTTCGGCCTCTCTGGAAGCAGCGGGCCTGCTCAAACCGGGTACCAGCAGTCGCCGACCGGACAGCAAGGCGCCGCTTGGCATCGACGTTCCGGGAATCATTTCGACGGCGCTGGAGGCTGCCGGTGTATTGAAGGGCATCTCGCAGCGGTCGGCTTCGGCAGCTCCCGAAGCGAATCTGAAAACGTCCGGCTGGGAAGGGTCGGGATGGGAATTGCTGCTTGACGACCCGCGAGCCTTCCGGGGTGGATCGATGCTCTACGGCCACGCCTCGTCAGGCGACCGCGGTGCCCTTGGCGCACGGGCACAGTCGATTTCTCGGCGGATCAAACTGGGTTCGCAGCCTGAACTCAGCTACGTACGGCGGCTGGATCTCAGTGCCGGGGTCAACGATTACACCAGTGCGAGTTTCCGTGTCCTGATTGATGGCCAGGTGGTTGACGAGGTGACTGCCATCGGCATGGTCCACCAGGAAACCGAATGGCTGCGCCAGGCGGCGATCGACCTGGCACGCTTTGCCAACCGTACGGTCACGCTGACCCTCGAAGTCGCTGCCTGTTCGAACATCTACAGCACGGTTTACGCCAAGGCCTGGGTGGACCAGATCACGATTCACAATGCCGTCGATCTGGCCCACTGTTGAGCGCAGGCCCCGCACGGGATGCTCGGGCGGGGCCGTTGCGCCATAGGTCAACGATTGGTGAAGGAAGCCTTGCGTTTCTCGACGAAAGCCGCCATGCCTTCTTTTTGATCGTCGAGGGCAAAAGCCGAATGGAAAGTGCGGCGTTCGAAGAGCAGGCCCTCGGACAGCGAGCTTTCATAGGAGCGATTGATGCATTCCTTGATCATCATCACCACCGGCAACGAGAAACCGGCGATCCTGGTGGCAGCCGACATCGCCTCATCGAGGAGCTTGTCGGCCGGGACGACACGCGAAACCAGCCCGGCGCGTTCAGCCTCCACGGCGTCGATGGTGCGCGCGGTCAGGCACAATTCCATCGCCTTGGCCTTGGAAATCGCGCGCGGCAGGCGCTGCGTGCCACCCGCTCCAGGAAGGATCCCGAGGCGGACTTCGGGCTGGCCGAACTGAGCGGTGTCGGCTGCCAGGATGATGTCGCACATCATCGCCAATTCGCAACCGCCGCCCAGGGCATAGCCGGCGACGGCGGCGATGACCGGCTTGCGGCAGCTCTTGAGGGTATCCCAGTTGCGCGTGATGAAGTCCCCCTTGTACGCCTCCATGAACGAGAGCGACTGCATCACGGTGATGTCGGCACCGGCAGCGAAGGCCTTGTCCGAGCCAGTGATGACAATCGCCCCGATGTTCTCGTCGGCCTCGAAGCTGCTGAGCGCATTGCCGAGTTCGTCCATCAAGTCATCGTTCAGGGCATTCAGTTGCTTCGGGCGGTTGAGTGTGATCAGGCCGACTTTTCCGCGCACTTCGGCGGTAATGTTGACGTAGGTCATAAAGAAAATCTCCGGGCTCAATAGGGATGGATTCGAGAACCTGTGACGAGGCGCAGGTTCTCCCTGGTACTCTGGGTCGGGACTTGCGTCTCGGGGTTGGGGAAAACCGGAATCACGGACACTTAACGCTGACGACGCCTTGTTTGGCGCCGTCATTCGTTACAGATGCTGCCGCCGGCCTGAACGATTGGATGTTCAGGCTGCGGCGCTGCTTGCTGTCAGCTACGATGCGGTATCAGGAGATGTCCAGCTGGAATTTCACCGGACCGCGGGAATCCTTGCCGTTGGCGTCCTTGAAGGTGCCGGTGACCGGTGCTTTCTTGCCATGAGGACTGGTCAGGATGGCCACGTGACCACCAAAGAAAGCGACCGACTCCAGGCCATTCCAGCCTTCCAGGAACTTGTTGCCGGCGGTGGCACACGGTGGCGTGACCAGGTCGTCCTTGATCGCATAATTCTGATACCAGGGCACATTGAGATCGATCAGATTCTTGATATTCAGCGGCTGACCAAAGAGTTGTACGGGCAGCGTACCGTCATCGGCAATCGGATCCTGGAAGGTGTGCGAACTCATGTTGGCGATCGCCAGCGGCAGGTGTACACGTTCCTTGAGCAGCCAGCGGAAGAGGGCAGCCGGTGTCTTGCCGGGGTTGAGGTCGGTGGCGCGGTGCAGTGAAACCTGATCGAGCACCTTGACCAGCGGGGTTTCCCGGTCGATGGCGACAAAGCGCATTCCCAGGCTCAACAGGTAGCCATTGGCGACCTTGTTGCCGCTCGGCAAGGTCGTGGTGATGAAGTCGTGGTGCATCGTCGGCATGCCGCTGATGGCATCACTATAGGTGCCGTCAACCGGGGTCACGTTGGTGATCAAGGCGTCGCAGACATCTTTCAGTTTACCCGACAGAATGTTCATCAGGGAGATGTAACCGCCTTGGCAGGTGCCGTTGAGGGTGACTTTCTTGCCGCTGTTGAGTTCCATGACCTTGGCGCAGAGCTCGCGCGTCTGTTCGCAGTCCTGGTCTGGCGTGAGCGTCTGGACCTTCGGATTGTTCATGATGTCCTTGACGACACGGACATAGGTCGGGATACCCTCGTTGGCGAACGAGTGGCTGTAACTCTTGTTCTCGAAGGGCAGGAACGCCAGGATGTGTACCCCCAGCATGTACGGTGGCACGAGAATGACTGGTTTGAGATCCTTGCGAACTTCAACGCCCGCCTTCAGCGGCAATACCTGATAGAGCTCGAAGGCGTCCGTTTCATGGACCAGCTTGTAATTCGCCGTGTTGAAATGGAAGCCGAATTCATCGGCGATGGCTTCGATCTGCTCATTGAAGTTGGAGACTGCCTCCATGATTTCGGCTTCGCGGCGCATGTAGCCGCCCAGCTTTTCGCCTTCCGAATTGAGGATGGTGTTCAGGAAAGCGCGCGTCCCTTCTTCGATCTGGTCGAAAGAGTAGTCGGCCATCTTTGCCTGCATCCCGGCCAGACCCTTGCGCCCCATGGCAACGTTGTGTTCGAGGATCTCGAAGGTCTCCATCATGCTCAGCGGGTTGTCACGGGCCGCGGTCATGGCGATGTGAGCGGCAATGAAGAGATTGTCATTAAACTCGCTGACTTCGCGATTCGTGGCGCGCATCATGGCCAGCGTATACCTCCACCAACTCGTGGTGAAATCAGGCATTTCCCTTAGCAGAGCATTCATTTTCCAACCTCCAAATTAACGTCAGTCAAAACGGGCCAGACCGCAGTCGGCGACCCACGATTACCTTGGCTCCGCCGCAAGAACGGACACCGGTGATTCCTTCCCGAAAAACGATGCGAACAGCCATCGCACTTGGCGCAGTTCAGAAGCTCGCCAACTCGCACAGCAAACGCTAGCAGCCGTACCTGGTGGTATGCATGCTGGCGCCCGAACGACGGCTGCAAGCGAGCACTTTTCCGCACCGCACAATGCATTCTACTCCTCTGTACGGGAATTGTTCACCCCGCTTGACAGTTCTCGAAAGGATTATTTTCCAGGCGGCTGCAAGCGCCACGAATCGTCAGTTAAATGGCTTTCCGGAGGGCTTGTTGCCGCTATTCGTCGAGCCGCGCCAGGGTTTGCGCAGGGCTTTACACTGGCGGGCGAAGTTGAGTTGTATAGTAACGTTTTGTTGCGCTGCGATAGCGTGGCGGCGAAGAACGCTCGGGTGCGGGCCAGCCAGGCTGAGGGGGGGCGGTTTCGCTCTCGACGAGTCAGGAATGTACTGAACCGGGCGGGTTGCCGCGATTGGCCACGCATGGCGCGGTTTCTTGGAGGGAAGGGAAATGCTGCAACTTGCAAGCTTGATCAAACATCACTCGACGTTCCGACCGGATCAGGTCGCCGTCGTTTTTGAGCAGGAACGTCTGACCTGGTGCGAGTTTGACGCGCGCGTCAACCGTTGCGCCCGCTTGCTGCAATCGCTCGGGGTGCAAAAAGGTGAGCGGGTGGCGACGGTCCTGAGCAACTGTCGGGAACTGCTCGAAATCTACTGGGCGGTGCCGTCGATCGGTGCAGTGCTGGTACCCCTGAGTCCGCTCTTGATGGCTTCTGGTCTGGCCAGCCTGCTGCGTGATTCAGGTGCCGTATGTCTGATCACGCAGCGCTCGATGGCGCCGATGGTTGATCAGATTCGCGACGAGTTGCCAGGGCTGACGGCTGCGCACGTGCTGATGATCGACGGCCCATGGGCCGACTACGCGGATTATACGGCCCCGTTCGGGAACTCTCCGGATGGACGTTTGGAACCGGTATCGATCGCTCAGGATGACCTGTTCAATGTGATGTACACCAGCGGCACGACTGGTCTCCCGAAAGGAATCATGCACACGCATTTCGTGCGCTCGATGTATTGCACCTTGTTCGCCTCGGCATGGCGAATGAGCCCCGAATCGGTGGTACTGCATACTGGTGCCATCGTCTTCAATGGCGCCTTCGTGACCATGATGCCTTGCTTCTATCTGGGCGCACGTTACGTCCTGCAGCGCCAGTTCGATCCGGAAGAAGCGATCGAAATCATCGCTCGCGAGCGCGTCACGCATACCATGATGGTGCCGGCGCAGATCATTGCCGTGCTCAACTCGCCGAATTTCTCTGCCGAACGGCTCTCTTCACTGCAAATGATCCTTTCGCTGGGTGCGCCGCTGTATCAGGAACAGAAGGATCTGCTCAATCGCCTGTTGCCTGACCGCTTCTACGAACTCTACGGACTGACTGAAGGTTTCTGGACCATTCTCGACAAGACGCAGTCGCTGCGCAAGGCCGGTTCGGTCGGCTCTCCGCCGTGTTTTTACGAGTTGCGCATCGTCCGGGAAGACGGCAGCGACGCGCCGCCCGGAGAAGTCGGCGAGATCGTCGGTCGTGGACCATCGCTGATGTCGGGCTATTACGACCGCCCCGACCTGACTGCGCAGGCGATCCGCGACGGCTGGTTGTTTACCGGCGATCTGGGCTATACCGACGGCGAGGGCTACCTCTATCTGGTGGACCGCAAGAAAGACATGATCGACAGCGGCGGCGTCAAGATCTACCCGAGGGACATCGAAGAAGTCGCTGCGCGTCATCCGGATGTCAGGGAGGTGGCGGTATTCGGCGTGACGCATGAAAAATGGGGCGAGACGCCGGTTGCTGCGGTGTTGCTCCACGACGGGGCGACGGTTGGCGCCTGCGAACTGCGTGACTGGATCAACGCGCGTGTCGACGCCCGTTACCAGCGCCTGCACGCGTTGAAGATCATGGACGAATTTCCACGCAACGCGGCAGGCAAGACCTTGAAACGTACGATGCGGGACAACTATCAGGCAGGGAATTGCGAAAGTTGCTGATCCTCAAACCTGATAGATGTAGGTTCCCGGTGCGTCGCAGAGCGGAACATAGCCTTTGTCGGGCGCTCCCATCGGTGGTGCGGCTTCATTGCCGGAGGAATGCCGCTGCAGCCATTGTTGCCACACCGGCCACCACGACCCCTGATACACCGGCGTCTTTGCCTTCCAGGTCTCGGCATCCAGGAAGCGTTCACCTTCCCGGCAAACGCTGAGCTGGAAGGAGCGGCGCGGACGCCCCGGCTCATTGACGATGCCCACGTTATGGCCACCACTGGTGAGGACGAAAGTCAGCTCGGTCGCATCGCTTTGCAGGTGCAGCTTGTATACCGAGTGCCACGGCGCGACGTGGTCGGCCCCGGCAGCAACGGCAAACATCGGCACATGGATGTTGCTGATCGAGATGGCGCGCCCGTCGACCAGGTATTTGCCCTGGAACAGTTCGTTGTCCACGTACAGCCGGCGCAGAACCTCGGAGTGCTGGCGATACGGCATGCGCGTGCCATCGGCATTCCAGGCCATCAGGTCGAACATCGGTTCGCGTTGCCCAAGATAGTACTCGCGCACCATCTTCGACCAGATCAGATCGGCGGACTTGAGCATCTGGAAGCCACCGGAGACCTGCTTGTGTCCCAGATAACCTTTCTGCCACATCATGTCCTCGAGCAGGGTCACTTCGCTGGCATCCATGAAGACGTTGATTTCACCGACGTCGGTAAAGTCGGTCATGGTGGTGAACAAGGTGACGCTGGCCAGCCGGTCATCCCCGTCGCGAGCCATCGCAGCGGCGACAATGGTCAGCAGAATGCCGCCCAGGCAGTAACCGACGGTGTGGATCTTGCGCCCCGGCAGGATGTCCGAAATGGCGTTGATGGCGGCCAGTGTTCCCAGCTTGCGGTAATCTTCCATGCCGAGATTGCGGTGTTCCGCGCCGGGGTTGAGCCACGAGATCATGAACACCGTATGGCCTTGATCCACCAGGTACTTGACCAGCGAATTGTGCGGCGACAGGTCGAGGATGTAGTATTTCATCATCCATGCCGACTGCATCAGGACGGGTTCGCGCTGGACGGTATCCGTGGTCGGCGAGTATTGAATCAGCTCCATCAGCAGATTGCGATAAACCACCTTGCCCGGCGTGATGGCGAGATTTTCTCCTACCTTGAACGCCTCGACTCCGGCCGGTTTTTCGTCACGCAGCGAGCGGCGCATGTCCTCACCATAGAACTGGGCACCCCGTGACAGATTGGCGCCTCGCTCGTTGATCGTGGTTTCAACGATTTCAGGGTTCAGGAGCGGCATATTGCATGGTGCCGTCATGTCGAGGATCTGTTTGGCGGTGAACCAGACTGCGGCTTCGCCATGCTTGGAAACGCCGCGAATGCCGGTGGTCGCGTTGTGCCACCATTGTTGATTGAGCAGGAAGCCCTGGTAGATCACGTTGTAGGGAAAACGTTGCCAGCCCGGATGATCGAAGCGATGGTCGCCGGGCAGTGGCTTGATGGTCGGCTCGGCGTTACCCGTGATTGCCGAAGACAGGGCATAGGCGCCCAGGCGCATCGCCTTGCGGGTCGCCTTGGCTGCCAGTTGAAACTGCTTGCCGGGCGATGCCGCCAGATGCACCGTCCAGTCGAGATAAGCCATCGCCAGCGATGCTGGTGAAATTCCGCCACTCAACTGACCGAGCGCCACATTGGTCATCCGGTCAATGTTTTCCAGTGCGTCGGAATCCAGCAAATGGCGATCTCCCAGGCGGCGAGAGAACTCCATTCGCGGCTGCGGATCGACGGTCGCCGGCGTGGCTGCCGTAACGGCAGCCAGAGGCATGGCCGTTGTGGTGTCAGGCGCTGCGGTTGTTGAGGCATCAGCAACCGGTGGCAGGGCGGGCGGCTTTGCTGCGGGTTTCTTCCGACGTGCGATGCGGGGCTTGGCGGGCGGCTTTGCTGCACCGCTCGCTTCAGGTGGGGTGACCGCCGCGGTTGCCGCAGCAGGCTCCTGAGATTCGTTAAGCGTTTCGACCATGAGTATTCTCCGTTGAGTGCTGAAACAATCGTCAGATCAGGGCACCATAGCGCCCAAGTGACCAGCATGCTAAAGCATCGCGCGGACGCGGCCCTGATCCAGGTCAACAGAAGCGGTGACAACGGGCACTTAGCGACCGACTGCAGCATGGGAATGGCGTGGCCCTCGTTGCCGGACTGCGTCTGGTGCTTGACTCGGCAGCGGTCTGCATTCGACAATGGCGAGGTTGCTCGCCGCCGTTACCGGCCAGGCGTAAATGCGCCAGACACAAGGGAACTTGTTGAGCGCAACGGTTCGCTGTACGGGTTGTTGCCAAGCAGTCTTTTTGGCTCAGGCACTCGCATCATCAAGAGAATTCTCGATGTGCCAGGAGGTTCTGTTTTTACTGTGACGACGCTCGTTCATGAGGATCGCCGTCGGCACAGTCCAGGAGCGCGGCATTGCGTGATGTCGCGATATTTTTTTGGGGGTTAAAATGCAAATCAGTGGCAGTGTTTTTGTGGTAACGGGTGCAGGCTCCGGCCTCGGAGCGGAAACGGCGAGCGGCCTGGTCAGCGCTGGTGCAAAGGTGGTGATTGTCGATATCGATGCTGCTGCCGGCGAGGCGCAGGCCGCGCAACTTGGACCGAACGCGCGCTTTGCCAAGACCGATGTGACCGATGAGGCGAGCGCAAGCGCCGCCATCGAAATGGCCGTCAAGGAATTCGGCGCGCTGCACGGACTGGTCAACTGTGCCGGTGTCGCACCACCCAAAAAGGTGCTTGGCCGCAATGGCCCGCACGACCTGGCAACTTTTGCGCGCGTCGTAAACATCAATCTGATCGGCACCTTCAACATGATTCGTCTTGCTGCCGAAGCGATCAGCAAGAACGAAGCGAACGAGGACGGTGAGCGTGGGGTGATCGTCAACACCGCATCAATCGCCGCCTACGACGGCCAGATTGGCCAGGCCGCCTATGCCTCTTCGAAGGCGGCTGTCGTTGGCCTGACGCTGCCGGTCGCGCGCGAGCTCGCAGAGCATGGCATCCGCGTCGTCACCATCGCCCCAGGTATCTTCGGGACGCCGATGATGAAGGGCCTGCCACAACCCGTTCAGGATACGCTGAGCAAGATGGTGCCGTTCCCATCGCGCCTGGGCTATCCTGCCGAGTATGCAGCGCTGGTCCGGCACATCTGCGAGAACACTTATCTGAACGGTGAAGTCATCCGTCTCGACGGTGCCATCCGGATGCCAGGGAAGTAAGTTCTGACCTGCAATTAATTTCAATCGGGCAAGAGTCGTTGTAATAATAGGAGTGTTTTATGAGTGAATCCGTTGTCATCGTAGGCGCGAAGCGCACGCCAGTGGGCGCCTTCCAGGGTCAGTTTGCGGGTTTGACGGCCACGCAACTCGGTAGTGTCGCGATCAAGGCCGCAGTCGAGCAGGCGGGTGTCAAGGTCGAGGATATCGATGAGGCACTGATGGGCTGCTGCTTGATGGCCGGCTTGCGTCAGGCCCCCGCACGCCAGGCGGTCCTGGGCGCAGGTCTGCCAAAGTCGGTGCCTTGCACCACCCTGACCAAGATGTGCAGCTCTGCCCAGAAATCGGTCATGATCGCGCACGACGAACTGCTGGCTGGTTCGATCAACATCGCAGTGGCCGGTGGCATGGAGTCGATGACCAATGCTCCGCATGTACTGACCACCGCTCGCACGGGTTACCGGCTGGGAAATGGGGTGCTGCATGACCACATGTTCCTCGACGGTCTTGAGGATGCGTACGAGCAAGGCAAACTAATGGGCGCCTTTGCTGAACTGTGCGTAGATAAATATGCTTTCTCGCGCGAAGCGATGGATGCCTTCGCGATTGAATCAGTGACGCGTGCACAGAACGCAGTCACTTCCGGTGTCTTCAAGGACGAGATCGCACCGGTCACTGTTACCAGCCGCAAGGGTGAGGAAGTGATTGCCCTCGACGAGACACCGATGAAATGCGACGTTTCGAAGATCGCCAAACTCAAGCCGGCCTTCAAGAAGGATGGGGCGGTGACGCCGGCGAACTCGTCTTCGATCTCTGACGGTGCTGCGGCATTTGTCCTGATGCGCGAATCGGACGCCAAGGCAGCCGGCATCGTGCCTCTGGCGCGGATCGCTGGCCATGCCACTTTTGCGCAAGAACCGGCCTGGTTTACGACCGCGCCGGTGTTTGCCTTCCAGAAACTGTTGAAGAATGTGGGATGGCAGACTACGGATGTTGACCTCTGGGAAATCAACGAGGCTTTCGCTGCAGTGACCATGGTGTCGATGCGTGATCTCGATCTGCCGCACGACAAGGTTAACGTCAATGGTGGTGCCTGTGCGCTGGGCCATCCGATCGGCGCCACGGGGTCACGGATTCTGGTGACACTGCTCTACGCACTCAAGGCGCGTGGTCTCAAGCGCGGCATCGCGGGCCTCTGCGCTGGCGGCGGCGAAGCCACCGCGATCGCCCTGGAAATTCTCTGATCAAGTCGCCACACGGCGTTTCCACCCCGGTCTCCGGGGTGGTCCAGGAGTGAAACAGATGTTGATTGACAAGAAACACATTGGCATGAAAGTGCCGCAACATTCCGTCCATTTGACGGCATGGCAATTGAAGTGGTTCGCCAAGGCGACGGGTGAAACGAACCCGATCTACTTCGACGAAGAGGCCGCGAAGAAGGCCGGTCTGCCGGGCGTGCTGGCGCCACCGACCTTTTTCTTCTGCATGGACATGGACAAGGAACATCCCTTCGATTACCTCGAAACCATGGGCTGCGATCTCGGCAAGATGCTGCACGGCGAACAGTCGTTCGTGTATCACAAGCCGGTCTATGCCGGCGATACGCTGACTTTCGATGGCGAGATTACCGACATCTACGACAAGAAGAATGGTGCTCTGCAGTTCGTCGTCAAGGATGTCAAGGTGCGCCGGCAGGGCGAATTGGTGTGCGATGTGCACTCCGTGATGGTTATTCGGGCATAGGGGGATAGTCGATGACAACAGCGAATTATGATGCGCTCAAGGTGGGCGACGAGATTCCTTCGTTGACCACCGAGCCGGTGTCTCGTCTGACCTTGGCCCTGTATGCCACGGGTTCCGGCGACCATCATCCCCTGCACCTCGACCAGGATTATGTCCGCTCGAAAGGGATACCTGATGTCTTTGCGCACGGCATGCTGGGCATGGCTTACCTGGGTCGCATGCTGACGCAATGGGTGCCACAGGAAGCGATCCGCAGTTTCGGGGTGCGCTTTACGGCCATCACCCAGATCGGCGAGCGCATGGTGTGCACCGGCAAGGTGGTCGAGAAACTGGAGCAGGGTGGGGAAAAATGTGTTCGCCTCGAGTTGACCTGTGCCAACGAGCAGGGTGAGGCAAAACACAAGGCAGATGCCGTGGTGGCATTGGCCTGATACCGTCAGCAGGCCAGTAAAGCTGCAAGATCGCGGCCGTCGCCAGACGGCCGCAGTTTTGTTGTAGAGTGCACCCCGTCTACCGCAGGGCATCCGCCTACCGTGGCGGTAGGCGTGTCCGATACACTGAAAGGAGATCACAGGAGTGGAAAACAAGAATCCGAATGAGCAACTGGGCGGCGTCGTCAACGCTTGGGCCGAGTCGCAGAAGCGCTTGTGGGGCGACTGGTCCCAGATGCTGCAGAATCTCCCGGGCGGTCAGGAAGGCCCAGTCGCCGCGGTCAAGCAAGGCGTTGAAGCCGCCACCAAAGGTACGAACGAAGCAGCACGTTTGCTGATGGATCGTATGACCGGTAGCCATAATGCGATGAACCGTGTCATGGATTTCTTTTTCAAGTCCATGAAAGTCGTGGCTCCCAACCTCGAGGCCAACAAGGATTGGCGCCCCGACCTCAAGGGTTTTGCCGAGCAGTGGGCCAAGGAGTCGACGGCCATGCTCGAGCGCAGTTTTGGCATGGGTTCGCACATCGGTAATCTGAGTGGAACCTTGAGCAAGGATTTGCCCGAAGCCATGGGTCCCTGGTTGTCGTTTCTGATGCAGGCGGCTTCGTCCGGGCACATCGGCGAGGCGATGCTCGGCGGTACCGCCGGACTCAATCGCCTGCTGTCGATGGAAGGCGACGCCAGTGCGCTGGCGGGCGTCGGTCAGATTCCTCTCTTTGGCGCTTCTCGTGAGAAGAACGCCAAGTTGTTGCGGTTGGTCGACGCGGTCGTTGATCTGCGCAAGACCAGTCTGAATTTCCACAAGGCATTCGCCGATGCGTTGTCCAGAGCCGTCGAGGCGACAGTGGAAGAACTCGGCAAAGTGGCTGCCAAGGGTGAAAAGATCACCGCTGTGCGCCAACTGATGGGCCTCTGGTACCGTACTGCCGACAAATCGTTGCTGGTGACCTTCAATACGCAAGAGTTCCTCGATACGCAAAACGCGTTTACCAAGGCCCAGCAGCAATTTAAACTGGCACAACGCGAGGTCGTCGAGGACATCTTCCGCAGTCTCGACATGCCTACTCGCAGCGAACTGGACGAAACCTACCAGGTGATCCACGAACTCAAGAAGGAGATCCGAGCGCTCAAAAAGGGACTGCCTCCGGCAGCACAAGTTGCAGCCAAGGGCGGCGTTGCGGCTCGCAAGGCAGCAGTAGCGCGTGCCAAGAGCGAGTGAGCCGAAGCCTGAATGTTGTTTTTGATCGGCTTTACAAGCTAATAGACCGTTAGGAGGGTGCTACCCATGTTTTCTTTCCCAATCCAGATTCTTCCCGCTGACCTCATGGCTGAAGCCGCTGCCCTGAACGAGAAGCTCGCCAAGGGCGTCAGCAATCTCACCAATCTGACTGACGATGACATCGATATCGGCAGCACGCCAAAAGACGTCATCTTTGAGCAGGATGGCATCAAGGTCTACCATTATCATCCGCTGGTCGAGCCGTCGAAGATCATGAAGACGCCGCTGATGATCATGCCGCCGCTGATCAATGGTTACGAAGTAGCCGACCTGCAGCCTGATCGATCACTGGTCCGTAATTTGTTGAATCAGGGGATCGACGTTTACCTCAACGACTGGGGTTACCCGCGTCAGGTAGACAAGTTCCGCACTCTCGACGACTACATCAACGGCTACTTCGACGATACGGTGGACTTCATTCGCAAGTACCATGGTGTCGACAAGATTGCCCTGCTGGGTATCTGCCAGGGTGGCGCCATGTCAACCACCTACGCGACGCTCAATCCGGACAAGATCAGCCACCTGGTTCTGACCGTGTCGCCGATCGATTTCGACGCCTACAAGGCGAATCACAAGCCGCACGAGGGCTTGATGTTCACCATGGGGGGTGAAGCCGACGTGGAGAAAATGGTTGCCGTGCATGGCAATGTACCGGCCACTGTGCTCAACGAGTCGTTCATGATGGCTTCGCCGTTTATCCTGAACTACGGCAAGTACGCTGACGTGATCGATATTCTTGACGACCGTCTGGCCTTGCAGAACTTCCTGCGCATGGAAAAATGGCTGTTTGGCGGCCCCGACGCCGTCGGCCAGATGTTCAAGGAGTTCATCCGCGACTACCTCAAAGGAAACAAACTCGTCAAGGGTACCCTCGAGGTTGGTGGCCGCAAGGTGGACCTCAAGGAACTCACGATTCCGATCCTCAACATCTTTGCCGAAAAGGATCACATCGTGCCGCCGCCGTGCACCGTTGCTCTCGGCAAGTATGTAGGCAGCAAGGACTACACCGAGTTTGCCATTGCCACGGGCCACATCGGCATCTACACCGGCGGCTTGTCGCAAAAGGTCCTGGCGCCGAAGGTTGCCAGTTGGATGCGCGAGCGCGGCGCCTGAAGTCTGTAGCAGCTCGCGTCCGTCTGGACGCGAGTTGATGGGAGGCGCCCTGGAAAGTGAGTTCGTGACTGCTTCGGCAGAGTGCCGCGAAGAGGGCGCTTCCACCTCTCGGGGTCTCCTGCGGCAGCCATCATGACCCTTGCCATTACGCGTGCCATGTTTGCTCAGGTCCCGGCGCTGATCGTACGTCCGCTGGGTGGAGATGCTCCGGCGCCGACGGTGGTGTGGCTGCACGGGTTTGGCGCCGACAAGGAGCTGCATCTGCCCGAACTGTGCTGTTTAGCCGAGGCGGGGCTGCTGGCTGTCGGCATGGATGCGGTAGGTCACGGCCAGCGCCGGCTCGCCGATTTCGAACAACAATTTTCCGGGTCGCCAACGGGCAACCCCCGACTCTTCGATCGCCTCGTCAGCCGGACGGCTGCCGAGTTACCGCAATTCCTCGACATGCTGGTCGAGGGCGGTCTGACTGATCCGAAGCGAGTCGCCGTTGCCGGTGTTTCGATGGGTGGCTGCATCGTTTACGGAGCGGTTACTGCTGATCGGCGCATTGGTGCGGCGGCTGCGCTCCTCGGTTCGCCTGAATGGCTGCTCCCGGACAGCCCTCATCTCGCCCTTGACCGTTTTTTCCCCACTGCGCTTCTCTCGATCACCGCCGAGAACGACACGGTCGTTCCGCCGGCAGCCGCCCAGGCCCTGCACGCCAGGCTCTTGCCTCGCTATCGCGAGCATCCGGATCGGCTGAGCTATCGGGAGATTGCGGGTGCTCCCCATTTCATGAGTCCGGAAGACTGGGCCAGCGCCGTCGGTCTGGCCAGAGCATGGCTGACGAGCTTCCTGTTCTGACAACCAAAGACATGCACCTGGATGGCTCACTGCGGGTTGCCCTCGACCCGGCTTGCCGGTACGCCGGCTGAGGCCGGGCGAGCTTCTTCCGCTTCGAGGCCGGCGATGACTTCACCGGCGATGCGGTACGATTTGCCGCGGAAGAGGGCGACGATCCTGCCGTTGTGATTGCGGATGGTGGTGTCGTAGACGCCGGTACGCCCGGAACGAGAACGTTCCTCGCACTCGGCTTCGAGAAGTTCGCCTTCCCTTGCTGGTGTGAGAAAGTCGATGTGGCACGCCGAGGCGACGGTATTCCGGTTGTAGGCGTTGCAGGCATAGGCGAAAGCCGAGTCGGCGAGGGTGAACAGATATCCGCCGTGACAGATATGGTGGCCGTTGACCATATCCGGCCGAACGACCATCGTCAGCCGCGAATATCCTGGGCGAACGCAGATGATCTGCAGGCCAATCAGCTTGCTCGCCGCGTCGCGGCTGTACATGGCCGCTGCGGTCTGTTCGGCGAGTCGGGTGGCAGCTTCCGAATCGGCGGCACTGGGGGTGTTCCTGGGCATGAAACTTCCTTCGCTAGACAGACTGGGCTGGAGAAATACATGGTTTCCGATGTCGGACGAAACGGGCCATCGGACGTTTAGCTCCTATCCCCCGCGGTATTGCCGCCGCATCACTGGAGACCGGAAGCCATGCACCTTGCCACCCTGCGCCGCTGGCGTCAATCACTCGTGTTGCTCGCGGCCGCTTGTTCTGCATCGTGGAAGCGAAGCTGGCGGTATACTCGACGCCTTTTCATTCGAGCAGTTCTTCATGTCCAAACCAAAAAACATCGGTTTCGTTTCACTGGGTTGCCCGAAGGCGCTCGTCGACTCGGAACAGATTCTCACCAGATTGCGCGCCGAGGGCTATCTGATTTCACCTTCCTATGAAGGCGCCGATCTGGTCGTCGTCAATACCTGCGGTTTCATCGATGCCGCGGTCGAGGAGTCGCTCGATGCCATCGGCGAGGCCCTGACCGCGAACGGCAAGGTGATCGTCACTGGTTGCCTGGGAGCACGGGAAGAAGTGATCCGCCAGGCGCACCCGCAGGTGCTGGCGGTGACCGGCCCGCATGCCGCCGACGAAGTGCTGCAGCAGGTGCATGCGCATTTGCCGCAGCCGCACGACCCGTTCTCCAGCCTGCTACCGCCGCAGGGCATCAAGCTGACGCCGCAGCATTTTGCCTACCTGAAGATTTCCGAGGGCTGCAATCACAGTTGCACCTTCTGCATCATCCCCTCGATGCGCGGACCTCTGGTCAGCAGACCGATCGGTGAGGTGCTGCAGGAAGCCAGGACGCTGGCCGACGCCGGCGTGCGCGAACTGCTCGTCATTTCGCAGGACACCAGCGCCTACGGTGTCGATGTGAAGTACCGAACCGGCTTTTTCGGTGGTCGTCCGCTGCGGACCCGGCTGCAGGAACTCTGCGAAGCGCTGGCAGAACTGGGCATCTGGGTGCGCCTGCACTACGTATATCCGTATCCGAGCGTCGATGCGCTGCTGCCGCTGATGGCCGCGGGCAAGCTGCTGCCGTATCTCGATGTGCCTTTCCAGCACGCCAGCCCGCGCATTCTGAAGGCCATGAAGCGTCCGGCGAGTGCCGAGAACAATCTCGAACGGATCCAGGCGTGGCGGGCCGTCTGCCCCGAGATCACGGTGCGCAGCACCTTCATCACCGGTTTCCCTGGGGAGAGTGAAGCCGAATTCGAGGAATTGCTGGCCTTCATCGCGGCAGCGCGCCTCGATCGCGTCGGCTGTTTCGCCTATTCGCCGGTTGCCGGCGCGGCAGCCAATGCCTTGCCAGGTGCGCTGCCGGAGGAACTTCGCGAGGAGCGCCGGCGCCGTCTGATGGAGTTACAGGAAGATATCTCTGCAGAGTTGCTGGCGGCGAAGATCGGGCGTGAAATCGACGTCCTGGTCGATGAAGTGGACGATGAGGGAACGATCGCTCGTTCGGCAGCCGATGCGCCGGAAATCGATGGACTGGTGTTCGTCAATGATCATTTCGACGCCGAACCGGGTGATTTTCTGCGGGTACGGGTGGTCGATGCCGACGAGCATGATCTGTATGCCGAACTCGCTGCCGAGCCTGCCTGAGCGGAACGCCTATTCGGCCTTGTTCGGCACCGCAGGACGTGGCCGCAGGGAGTGCAGGCCTTTGTGGGCCAGGTGGCGGAGCAGCAGGGCGGGCGGCATACGCAGCCACTGGTAGCGGAGCAAGCCAAGTTGCGCGGCAATCCGCCGCGAGAAGGGTGGCTGCCGGTCCGGAATTCTCGGCAGCGTGCAACGGGGAAAGAGCCAGTCCATCCACCGGATGGCCGCTGCTGGTGGAGCGGCCAATGGCAGAGCATCAGGCACCGCGGTGGCGAGCCACGCGCGGCAGTAGCGCAGGGCATACCACAGGGGTCGCTCAAGATGGTGGCGTGCAGCGCGTACAGCGAGCGCCTGCCAGTCGCTTTCCGAGTGCAGATGGGTGCGGATCAGGCCGTCGATATCGACCAGATCGCGCAGATTGGCGAACAGTTCGGAGTCCTGGAAAAGATGAACTGCTGCGTGCAGGATCTGATCCTGCGGATGCAGGACCAGGAATCGTTCCCCCTCGACCACCTGCAGGTCGGCGAAAAGCAGTGCCGTGTCCGGCTTGAGACGGGCCGTAACCGGCGTGATCGTGTGGTGCAGATCGAGTTCCACCGAATGTCCGGGACGGCGCATCGGGGGCAGTTCGTGGCTCCATTCGCGGTAGTAGCGCTGGTCGTAGGCATCGATCACCTCACCTGACCAGCCGGCGTCGAGCAGCGCGGCCTCGGCTCGCTTGAGATCGCTGTAGGCAACCATCAGGTCGACATCGCTCGGCAGACGGCCGCAGGTGATTTCAAGATTCTGCACGATGTAGGCTGCTCCCTTGAGCACGACCACCGGGATCTCGGCCGGTAGCGCCTTGGCCAGCGCTGCCAGCTCGATGCGCAGGATCTGGATGCGATGCGCCGAATAGGCTGCTGCTGAGCGCAGATGACCCAGCACGCATTCCGGCAACTGTGGCAGTAATTCAGGGTGCGACTGAATTCGGTACGAGAGCACCCCCAGCAGTCTGGACTGCCGGGCGAGACGAATGATCTTGTCCCAGTCGGCGAGACCGACACTGCCTGCCTGCCGGGGGTCGATCAGCAAGGCCAGCAGGCCATGCACGCAGGGATCGACACGTTCCAGGCTGATCATGCCGCTGCCATTGCTACGGTCGATTCCGAAAGCATTGCACGCAGGCATTCGATCGCCTCATCCAGCCGGCTGTATTCGAGTTCGTAGGCCGAACAAGCGTCGATGACATCAGCCACGGCATGGAACGAGATCCGCCCGAGCAGACCGTAGTTGAAGCTGTTGAAAGCCAGGCGGGCAAAAGCTTCCTCGCTGGGCAGACGACGAGTCGTCAGCGCAGCGCCTTCCCGAAAACGGGGGAAAAGCACCAGACGCGGGCGGGCAGGAAGTCTCCTGGCATCGACGCTGGCCTCATCGGGAGCCAGGTGGACCACGTCTCCCTTGCGGGTTCCTCCGTAGACGGGGCCAAGGATCGCTTCGTCGGTATAAGCGCGGATGACGTCGATCGAGCGATTCTTCAGCGCCACCGGCTTGAGCATTGGCCACAGTTGGCCGGTGCGTGGGCAGAGCACGCCAAACTCGTCGGACAGCAGCCGAAAGCCACGCAGCATCATGGCCGCCGTCAGCGTACTCTTGCCGGAGCCCGGTGGTGCAGCCATGATCACGCCCCGCTCACCAAGAGCCAGGACACCGGCGTGCAGCAGGACATGCTGGTTGAAGCGTTGTCCAAAACACCAGTTGACCCCCCATTCGAAGTGGGGAAGCGCCTGCTCTCTGGGAAAGGGATCGAAGGGCTGAATGCCGTCGATCAGGAAACGGGATTGTGGTCCGAGGATGGCCCGCAGGCCCTTTCCGGAACACACTTCGATGTGAAAATCCGCAAAATCGGCTTTTTCAGCCAGGAAAAACGCCCCGTAAACTCGTTGAAAATCTCGCACGAAAGGCTTGAGGACGGTCCGGACACGGACCAAGGCAGCACCATAATCGAGCGTCACGGATGCTTCTGAAAAACGCTGTGCCAGCAGGCTTGGCGGCAGGTCTCGAATTCTCGGGTTGGCGGCGATCATCCGCCAAGGATGCCCATCTCCTCAAGAGAACGCAACACTTCTTTCATTTCGGGGGTGTCGATATCCACATCCAGCTCATCACGCAGCAACTCGAAGGCCTGCGCTTGCGGTACCGGCCCGTCCTCGCAGATTTCAGCGAGGGCTTCGAAAATGATCGCTGCCGACGGGGTCAGGATATGGGTCTGCCAACTTTTCGAATCAAAAACGGCACCGCCGTCGCCCAGTCTGCGGTACGAAATCTCAGCCAATCAGGCTGCTCCAGCCTGGTCAGGACAGGTCATGGATCAGGGAATCAGGGAATCAGAACGTTGTTGCCATCCGCCTGCCGACCCTGACCCTGATAGAAGGAATTCCAGCACGTTCCACCATAAACAGGCCCATGCCCAACGTCAGCGATCTGGAACTTCTCCACGCCACCTACAGTTATCCTTTCGCGTACCCAGGCGTCCGGAAAGTCGGTTACGGGAGGCGGGGCAGGTGGAGTGTGTAGAGCCTGCCCACGAACAACGCACTGGGTAGTGCTGAAGGCAAGGTCTCTAGCTTCGGCATTCAGCGTAAAGATGGCCGGTGCTGCTGCGGCAGCTTTCAGCAGGCGTCGGCGCTGCTGGGTTCGTTCTGATGGAGTCGTTGACATGTGTTTTCCTTGAGATCGATTTCTGCCTGAGC
This sequence comes from Candidatus Accumulibacter contiguus, assembly GCF_012940005.1. Taxonomy (GTDB): domain Bacteria; phylum Pseudomonadota; class Gammaproteobacteria; order Burkholderiales; family Rhodocyclaceae; genus Accumulibacter; species Accumulibacter contiguus. The sequence continues at coordinate 37,903 of NZ_SPMX01000011.1, forward strand.
AACATATTCTAGCTTTCGTTGCGCGGAACGTTTGCGGACTGCATCACGTTACGTATCACAGAAGCAGAAGAACCGCCGTCGTGCCACTGAACGTCCGTCGCTGAATCACGCCTAGCTAATGTATTAGCAAATTATGTACCAGGATTCAGATGATAAGAAAAACGGGGTTTAAATCATTGAATTGCAGTTTTTCTCCGAGATCTCGGAGGCGTCGTCAAGGTTTGGGTGTAAAAAAAAACCGACAGTTCCCGCTCTGCCGTGCTTCCCGATGGTTGCCGTTTCGCTGGCACTACCGAGTCTTTCGCCTTGCTCATCCCCTCCTGTTGATCCGTCAGAGTTTCAGGCGCTCCAGCAACTCGGTTTCCAGCCTGATGCGGCTGGCCGTGTCGCGGAGGTCTCCGCCGCTGATCAGGAAAGTGTCTTCGACACGTTCGCCGAGCGTCGAGATCTTTGCCGTATGCAGATTAGCACAATGCGCGGCCAAAGTCATGGCGATGGTGTACAGGAGGCCCGGGCGATCAGCCGCGCTCACTGAAAGCACATAGTGCGAGCCTTTTTCGTCCGGCTCGATGGTGACCAGCGGCTGAATAGGGAAGTGTCTGACCTGTCGTGAGAGGCGCCCGCTGCCGGGTGCCTCGGGCGGACTCTGGCGGTTGAGACGCGCCGTCAACTCGTGTTCGATGTAGCTGATCATCGCGCGCTCACTGCCGCGATCACTGAGGTCGAGCAGCATGAAGCTGTCCAGCGCGTAGCCGTGACGGGTGGTGTGGATCTTGGCGTCGACGATGGTGTAGCCGGCACGACTGAAAAAACCGACGAGGCGCGCGAACAGATCGCGCTGATCCTTCGTATAGATCAACACCTCGAGCCCTTCGCCCTGCGGGTTCACCCGTGCTTTGACCACCGGCTGCTCGACGCGGGTCCGATAGTGCAGGGCGCGCGTGTGCCAGGCGATTTCTTCCGCGGAATGGCGCAGGAAATACACCGTGTCGAGTTGCTTCCACAGGCGTTGGTGCACCGCGTCGGGAAGCGCGAAGTAGCGCAGCAGGCGCAGGGCTTCCTGCTGGCGTTCCTCGATCAGGCCCTGCCGGACCGGTACCTGGCCGCCGGCCAGCAGGGTGCGACAGGTGCTTCGGAAAAGCTGTTCGAGTAGCTGTCCTTTCCAGGTATTCCAGACCTTCGGACTGGTGCCGCGAATGTCGGCGACGGTGAACAGGTAGAGTGCGATCAGGTGGCGCTCGTCCTTGACCATCCTGGCAAAGGAGCCGAGGACGTCCGGGTCGGTGAAGTCCTGCTTCTGCGCGACCATGGACATCAGCAGATGCTGTCGAACCAGCCAGACGATCAATTGACTGTCCTCGGCAGCGATGCCGTGCTCGGCGCAGAACTCGGCGGCATCCACGGCACCGAGTTCCGAGTGATCGCCGCCGCGTCCCTTGCCGATGTCGTGGAACAGCGCCGCCACGTAGAGCACCCAGCAACGGGGAAAATCGCTGATCAACTCGCTGCACAGTGGATATTCATGCGCGAATTCGTCGGCGAGAAAGCGGCGCAGGTTGCGCAGGACCTGCAGGGTGTGCTGATCGACGGTATAGACATGGAACAGGTCGTGCTGCATCTGGCCGACGATCTTGCCGAAGTTGGGTAGATAGCGCCCGAGAATTCCGAACTGGTTCATCCGTCGCAGTTCATGCAGCACGCCGCGCGGCTGTTTGAGGATTTCCAGGAAAGCGGCGCGATTGCCGGGGTCACGGCGAAAATCCACGTCGATCCGGGTCCGGGCATGCCACAAGGCGCGCAAGGTGCGCGCCGTCATTCCCTGCAGATCGGAGTGCTTCTGCATCAACAGGAAAGCTTCGAGCATGGCCCCGGGACACTCGTTGAAGACTTCTTCTCCGACCACATCCAGCAGATCGTGCCGGTTCTGGAAGCGTTCATTGATCGGCAGTGGCAACTGCTCAGGCGGCGGCGATATCGCAGCACCGATGTTCAGCAGCAGGATCGTGTTGATCTGTGTGACTTCCTTTGCCGTCCGGTAGTAGCCCTGCATCAGCCGTTCACTGGCCCGGCGGGTGCTGGTGGGCGCGAATCCCATCTGTTCGGCGAGCGCCGTCTGGTAGTCGAACAGCAGGCGATCTTCGCGCCGGCCGACATGCAGGTGCAGGCGCGTACGCAGGCGCTGCAGAAAAGCAACACAGCGCTGCAGCTGGAGTTGTTCTTCCGGGGTGATGAAGCCGTGCTGCGCGAGATCTTCCCAGGAGTCACCGTAGCCGGCCGCGCGGGCAATCCACAGGATCGTCTGCAGATCGCGCAGCCCACCGGGAGCTTCCTTGCAGTTGGGTTCCAGGCTGTAGGGTGAATCCTGGAAGCGGCGGTGACGCTCTTCCTGTTCCATCCGTTTGGCTTCGAAGAAGGCTCGCGGATCCAGGTTTCCCTTGAGTTCGATACAGGCTTCCTGGAACAGTTCGCTATTCCCGGCCAGCAGGCGTGCTTCGAGCAATGCGGTCTGAATCGTCAGGTCGGCGGCGGCAGTGTGCGTACACTCTTCGACGGTACGCACACTGGGGGCGATATCCAGACCGATGTCGTAAAACAGCGCGACCGCGCGCTCGAGTCGAGCGGTCAATACCTGGTCGGGCGTTTGTGGCAGAAGGAGCAGGATGTCCACGTCGGAGGCCGGATAGAGTTCGCCGCGCCCGTAACCACCGACCGCGACCAAAGCCAGGGAAACCGGCAACGCCAGTGCTTGCCACAGGTCGCAGAGGACCTCGTCGACCAACTGGCAACGCTCGCGCAACAGGCGTGCCGCGTCACCTTCGCCGGGATGGCGCTCGCGGAGCATCGACTGGCCAGCCTGCAAACGCGACCTGCAGCCAGCGACGAGCGCCGAACGATCGAAGGTGTCGGTGTTCATGGCAACTACCTGATCCAGTCTGGCTGCGAAGGAGTAGCCTCCGACACGGTGAGGACTTCGTAGCCGGTGTCGGTAACCAGAATGGTGTGCTCCCATTGCGCGGACAAGCTGTGATCCTTGGTGACGATCGTCCAGCCGTCGGCCATGCTTCGAATCGCCGCCTTGCCGGCGTTGATCATTGGTTCAATGGTGAACACCATGCCGGCTTCGAGCCGGATGCCGGTGTGCGGCCGTCCATAGTGAAGCACCTGGGGTTCTTCGTGAAACCTGGCACCGATACCATGGCCGCAGAACTCGCGGACCACTGAATAGCCGGATTTCTCGGCATATTGCTGAATCGCGTGACCGATGTCACCGAGGTGCGCGCCGGCCCGGACCTGCACAATGCCCAGCCAGAGGCACTCGAAGGTGACCTCGCACAGCCGTCGTGCCTGCACGGAGGTCTCACCGACCTGAAACATGCGGCTGCTGTCGCCATGGTAGCCGTCGCTGATCACGGTCACATCGATGTTGACGATGTCGCCATTCTTCAACTGCCGATCACCGGGGACACCATGGCAGACCTGGTGATTGATCGAGGTGCAAATCGACTTCGGATAAGGCTTGTAGCCGGGTGGAGCATAGTTGAGCGGCGCTGGAATGCAGCCTTGAACATTCACGATGTAATCATGGCAGAGTCGATCCAGTTCGCCCGTGCTGACTCCCGATTTCACATGCGGAGTGATGTAGTCGAGCACCTCTGCTGTCAGGCGACCAGCGACGCGCATCTTTTCGATTTCTTGAGAGGTCTTCTGAGTAATGCTCATGCGTGGAGGCCAGTGCCAGTTGAGGAGGAACGAAGGATAAAGGAAGCAGGGAGCTTAGGCAATTTGACGAGTGCTCAATCGGTTATCACCCGGGAAGGAGGATTGCGCTTGCACGATGGTTCCTGAATCCTGTTCCCCGAATTGAAATTCGATGGCTCTTGATGATACTATCGCCGACTTTTGCTGACCCGTGTCAGCGAAACAGCAGAACGCGCCTTCGTGGTGCGTCGGGCGTACCGAGGAGGTCCGTCCAACTACGCACATTCGCCTGTTCAAGGGTGCCTGCCGAAATGGCGGGCTGTAGGTGGGCGGATGGTGGTCTAACCCTGATATTGAGGAACGTATGTCTACAACAATGCGACAGATGCTTGAGGCCGGTGTTCATTTCGGCCATCAGACGCGGTTCTGGAATCCCAAGATGGCGCCCTATATCTTTGGCGCCCGCAGCAAGATTCACATCGTCAACCTGGAAAAGACGCTGGCCAAGTATAATGAAGCGATGACCTTCGTTCGCCGGCTGTCTGCCAACAAGGGTACCATCCTGTTTGTCGGAACCAAGCGGCAGGCGCGCGAAATCATGGCCGAGGAAGCGTCGCGCTGCGCCTCTCCGTTTGTCGATCAGCGTTGGCTGGGTGGCATGCTGACCAACTTCAAGACCATCAAGCAGTCGCTCAAGCGCCTCAAGGAGATGGAAGCCATGTGTGAAGATGGCTCCCTCGACCGCCTCGGCAAGAAAGAGGCGCTGATGCTCACGCGCGAACTCGACAAGATGCACAAGTCGATCGGTGGCATCAAGGACATGGGTTCGCTGCCTGATGCCCTCTTTGTGATTGACGTCGGTTACCACAAGATTGCCATCACCGAAGCGAACAAGCTGGGGATTCCGATCGTTGCCGTGGTGGATACCAACCATTCTCCGGAGGGCATCGATTATGTCATTCCGGGTAACGACGATTCTTCGCGCGCCATCCGTCTCTATGCTCGCGGCGTTGCTGATGCGGTTCTCGAGGGACGCAGCCAGTTCGTCGAGGAAATCCTCGATGCTGTATCGGGCGACGAGTTTATCGAAGAAGACGACTGATCGTCGGTTGTACCGCGCTGGCCGTGCGGCTGGACCTGCCCGCGGCCGGTTTGTTTTTCCTGAACGTATCGATTGAGCCACGGCCGGCAATTCTGGCCGTGTCAGCAAGTGGAGACTGAAATGGCGGAAATTACCGCAAGTATGGTGAAAGAGCTGCGCGAAAGAACGGACGCGCCGATGATGGAGTGCAAGCGGGCGCTGACGGAGGCCGCCGGCGACCTCGGCAAGGCCGAAGAGATCCTGCGCGTGAAACTCGGTTCCAAGGCCAGCAAGGCGGCCAGCCGGATTACCGCCGAGGGGGTCGTGGCAATCCACAGATCGAGCGACGACAAGCTTGGCGCGATGATCGAGATCAACTGCGAAACCGACTTCGTCGGCAAGAACGACGACTTTCTGAAATTGGCCAGAGATTGCGCGGCGCTGGTTGCCGAGCATGACCCGGCGGATGTGGCTGCCTTGTCCACGCTGCCGATGGGCGAGGGCAGTGTCGAATCGACGCGTACTGCGCTGGTGGGCAAGATCGGCGAGAACATGTCGATCCGCCGCTTCGTGCGCATTGAAGCCAGGGGCAAGCTCGCTTCCTATGTCCATGGCGGCGCCAAGATCGGCGTCCTCGTCGATTACCAGGGGGGTGACGATCAACTGGGCAAGGATCTGGCCATGCATATTGCCGCTGCCAAACCGAAAGCGCTGGATTCATCAGGTGTTGCCGTGGATCTGATCGAGAGCGAACGCCGGATTGCCATCGAGAAAGCCCGCGAAGCCGGCAAGCCGGAAGCCTTGATCGAAAAGATCGCCGAAGGCTCGATTCAGAAGTTCCTGAGTGAAGTGACGCTGCTCGGTCAGGTGTTTGTCAAGGCCGAAGATGGCAAGCAAACCATCGCTCAGTTGCTCCAGGCCAAGGGCGCTTCGGTTGCCGGATTCACGCTGTTCGTGGTGGGTGAGGGCATTGCCAAGCGAACCAACGACTTCGCTGCCGAGGTGGCCGCACAGGCTGCCGCGGCCGCGCAGAAGTAAGCATAGCCCGTCAATCGACCAGACCTGCAGGAGTCAGACGCCGATGTCCGCAACCTCGCCATGCTACAAACGTATCCTGCTCAAGCTCTCGGGCGAGGCATTGATGGGTGGTGATGCTTACGGCATCAACCGGCAGACGATCTCGGCAATCGTTGCGGAAATCAAGGGAGTTGTCGATCTGGGTGTGCAGGTCGGCGTGGTGATCGGCGGTGGCAATATCTTTCGTGGGGTGGCGCCTGCTGCCAGGGGAATGGACCGCGCTCAGGCAGACTACATGGGCATGCTGGCGACGGTGATGAACGGCCTCGCGCTGCACGATGCCATGCGGGCTGCCGGCATGGTTTCGCGGGTGCAGTCGGCGCTGAACATCGAGCAGGTGGTGGAGCCGTACATTCGTGCCAAGGCGATTCGTTACCTGGAGCAGGGGCGGACGGTGATCTTTTCCGGGGGTACCGGCAATCCGTTCTTTACTACCGACACGGCCGCGGCCTTGCGCGGGGCAGAGATCGGCGCCGAAATCGTGCTCAAGGCGACCAAGGTCGACGGCATCTACTCCGCCGACCCCAACAAGGATCCACAGGCGACCCGTTATGATCGGATCAGCTTCGACGACGCGATCGCACAAAATCTCGCGGTCATGGATGCCACTGCTTTTGCGCTGTGCCGCGACCAGAAGCTGCCGATCAACGTCTTCTCGATATTCAAGCAGGGTGCGCTGAAGCGGGTTACGATGGGCGAGAAAGAGGGTACCCTGGTCTATTGCTGAGGGAGATTGAGATGTCCATAGCAGAAGTAAAAAAAAACCGCTGAACACAAGATGCAGAGGTCACTTGAGACACTCAAGACCGATCTGGCGAAAGTACGGACGGGGCGGGCCCACACCGGCCTGCTCGACCATGTGCAGGTCGAGTACTACGGGTCGCTGGTGCCAATCAACACGGTTGCCAATGTGACCTTGCTCGACGCCCGTACGCTCGGTGTCCAGGCCTGGGAAAAGGGCATGGCGGCAAAAGTCGAGAAAGCCATTCGTGACAGTGACCTGGGCCTGAATCCAGCCGCCCAGGGGGATCTGATCCGTGTGCCGATGCCGGCATTGACCGAGGAGAGGCGCCGTGATCTGATCAAGGTGGTGAAGGGTGAGGGGGAAGGCGCCAAGGTTGCGGTGCGTAATTTGCGGCGCGACGCCATCGCGACGCTGAAGGAAATGCTCAAGAACAAGGAATGCTCGGAGGATGAGGAGCATCGTGCCCAGGATGAAATCCAGAAGCTCACGGATCGCTATGTGGCGGAAATCGACAAGCAACTCAGCCACAAGGAAACCGAGTTGATGGCCATCTAGCAATTGCCGACGAGTGAAATACATGGCCCGCTTTGCCAGTTCAACCCATGACGTTCCGACCACATCGGCGGTACCTCGCCATGTCGCGATCATCATGGACGGCAATGGACGTTGGGCCAAAAAGCGTCTGTTACCGCGCTTCGCCGGCCATCATCGCGGTGTTGAAACGGTGCGTGTCACGGTCAGAACCTGTCTTGAACGTGGCATCGAGTATCTGACGCTGTTTGCGTTCAGTTCCGAGAACTGGCGCCGCCCGCCAGAGGAAGTTTCGCTGCTGATGCAACTCTTTGTACGCGTTCTGAAGGAGGAGGTCAAAAAGCTCGATCGCAACGGCGTACGTCTGCGGGTGATCGGCGACCTCGCGCGTTTTGATCCGGACCTGCAGGCGCTGATCAGGGCCTCGGAGCAACGCACGGCGGGCAACAGCCGCCTGAACCTGACGATTGCCGCAAATTATGGTGGGCGCTGGGACATCCTGCAGGCGATCAACCGCATGTTGAGCAGCGACCCGGGGAAATCCACTGAATGGCAGGAAGCCGACCTGGCGCCGCATCTGGCGATGAGCTACGCGCCGGAACCGGATCTGTTCATCCGTACCGGTGGAGAGCAGCGGATCAGCAACTTCCTGCTCTGGCAGCTCGCGTATTCCGAGTTGTACTTCACCGAGGTGCTCTGGCCCGAGTTCGACTCGATTGCCTTTGACGCGGCCCTGGTCTCGTATCAGCAGCGCGAACGTCGTTTCGGGCGTACCAGCGAACAGTTGACCGGCGTTTCTGCTGCATCACCGACCGGCTCGCGTATCGATGCTTAGGACGCGGGTGATCACCGCGCTTGTTCTGTTTGCCGCTTTCCTGGGCGCGCTATTCTACCTGTCGCCGCTGGGGTGGCTATTGTTCGTCACCGCAGTAGCCGGCGTCGCAGCCTGGGAGTGGGGGGCACTGATGCGCCTCGGTGCAGCGGGGCAGATTTCGCTGGGAGTCCTGTTGGCCTTCCTGTGTGCAATCGTGGCGGTTCTCGAACCAGCGGCAGTCGGCCTGGGTGCCGGCTTCGACGCGACTGCCTGGCGTCTGGGGGCCTGTTTCTACTTGCCGGCTGCGGTTTTCTGGCTATTGCTGGTACCGATCTGGCTGCAACGGCGCTGGCCTCTCGCCAACCCGGTCCTCGCTCTGGCGACCGGCATCGTGCTGCTCCTGCCGGTATGGCTGGCGCTGATACAATTGCGGCAAGCGGGTCCGCAGGCCCTGTTGGCGATCATGGCCGTTGTCTGGCTGGCCGACATTGGCGCCTATTTTGCCGGCCGAAGCCTGGGCAAACACAAGCTGGCACCCAGCATCAGCCTGGCAAGACCTGGGAAGGTGCGATTGGCGGTGGCGTCACGGTGCTCGTCTATGGATTGCTGTTGTCATCGAGGCTGCCAGCCACCCTGGCCGGAAACCTGCCGCTGTTGTTGGTGCTTCTGGTGTTGTTGACGGCGATCAGCATTCTCGGTGACCTGTTCGAGTCGCTACTCAAGCGCCAGGCAGGGCTCAAGGATAGCAGCAGGATCCTGCCCGGCCACGGGGGGGTGCTTGACCGGATCGACAGTCTCACCTCGACTCTGCCGCTGGTCGCACTGGTCTGGCTGGCGACGCGGCTTTGATGGCTTCCGGGACGGCTGCGCAGCAGCTTACGATCCTTGGATCGACAGGTTCCATCGGGCTCAGCACACTCGATGTACTGCGCCGCCACCGAGCACACTATCGTGTCGTCGCGCTTTGTGCGCACCGCCAGGCGGACCGCCTGTTCGAACAGTGCATCGAGTTTCAGCCCCGCCATGCCGTTCTTGGCGATGCTTCTCTGGCTGCCGACCTTGGTGCGCGGCTGGCTGCCGCAGGCTGCCCAACCGAAGTTGCGCATGGGCCCGAAGCGCTGATCCGGATGGCACAGCTTCCCGAAGTCGATACGGTGATGGCCGCCATCGTTGGTGCAGCAGGTCTGCCGCCCACTCTGGCCGCAGCCGTCGCCGGCAAGAGAATTCTTTTGGCCAACAAGGAAGCCCTGGTCATGGCCGGCTCGGTATTCATGCGGGCCGTACGAGAAAACGGTGCGACCCTGTTGCCGATCGACAGCGAACACAACGCCATCTTCCAGTCTCTGCCGGCCAACTATGCCGGTGATCTCGATGCCAGTGGCGTGCTTGGGCTGTTTCTCACCGCATCGGGGGGGCCGTTTCTCGGAATGGCGGCTGCCGACCTCGATGCCGTCAGCCCTGACCAAGCCTGCGCGCATCCGAACTGGGTCATGGGACGAAAGATCTCGGTCGATTGCGCGACAATGATGAACAAGGGCCTGGAGGTCATCGAAGCCCACTGGTTGTTCAACGTCCCCGCCGAGCGGATTCAGGTGGTCATTCATCCCCAGAGCGTGATTCATTCCCTGGTTCAATACGCCGATGGCTCGGTGATTGCCGAACTGGGCAATCCCGACATGCGTACCCCGATCGCGCATGCTCTGGCCTATCCGCGGCGTATCGCGGCCGGCGTCGAGCCACTTGATCTCTTCCAGGTCACCTCGCTGCACTTCGAGAGGCCCGATCTGGAGCGCTTTCCGTGTCTGGCCCTGGCTTATCGTGCGCTCAGCCAGGGCGGCAGCGCGTCGACGACGCTGAATGCTGCCAACGAAGTGGCAGTACAGGCCTTTCTTGAACGGCGGATACCCTTTACGGCCATTCCCCGCGTGATTGCAGCAGTCATGGATCAGTTGCCGGCAGGCGCGGCGCCTGGCTCGCTGGCGGAGGTGTTGACTGCCGACCGGGTAGCGCGCGCTGCCGCTGAGCATTGGATCGTGGCGAGGATCTGCGGATGAGCGGATTTTTCTACTATCTGGCCGCTTTTGCCCTGGTGCTGGGAATTCTGGTCATCTTTCACGAGTTTGGACACTATCTCGCCGCGCGCTGGGCCGGGGTCAAGGTTCTGCGCTTCTCGGTCGGTTTTGGCCGGCCGCTCTGGTCGCGGCGCTGGGGTCCGGATGCAACCGAGTGGGCGATTGCTGCCTTCCCGCTCGGCGGCTATGTCAAAATGCTTGACGAGCGCGAAGGTGAGGTGGCTGCCGAGGAATTGCACCGGAGCTTCAACCGGCAGCCGGTGCAGCGGCGGATGCTGATCGTCGCCGCAGGACCCGCGGCCAACTTCGTGCTGGCAGTTCTCATCTACTGGGGGCTTTTCTGGCACGGAACGGAAGAGTTCAAGCCGATTCTCGGCACCCCGGTGAGTGCGAGTCCTGCCGCTGCGGCCGGGCTGGAAAACGGCGAAAGGGTCCTTCAGGTCGGTGGCGAAAGGGTGCAGACCTGGCAGGAGATGCGGTGGGTCCTGCTGCAGCGGGCCGCCGAGCAGGATCAGGTCGAGCTCGAGGTAATCAATGCGGCCAACGAGATCACCATCCGCCGCCTGGATGTCTCGTCCGTGCGGCGCTCGGGCTGGGAGGGAGACGCGCTCGACCGGCTGGGCTTCGGTCTTTACCGCCCGCGCTTGCCGCCGGTGCTCGGCAAGATCAACGCGAACAGTGCTGCCGACGCTGCCGGACTACGTCCGGGAGACGAAATCCTGAGCATTGACGAGCAACTCGTCGATAGTTGGGCGGACGTCGTGCGCGTGGTTCGCCAGTCCCCGGCAAAAGCGTTGCGGGTCGAGGTGCTGAGAGAGGGTGCGCGCATCGAAAAGACGGTGACGCCGGCGGCGATAAACGAGGGAGGAAGCGAAATCGGCCGGATTGGTGCGGCGGTCAGTGACCATGGCCAGGCACGCGCGGCCTTGATGATCACCGTCAGTTACGGGCCCTGGTCGGCGTTTCACAAGGCCGTCGTCGAGACCTGGGACAAATCGGCGTTCACCCTGCTGATGATCGGCAGGATGATTACCGGCGAGGTGTCGTGGCGAAATATCAGCGGGCCGGTGACCATTGCCGATTACGCCGGCCAGTCGGCGAGACTGGGAATCGACTACTATCTCAAATTTCTCGCCCTAGTCAGCATCAGCCTTGGCGTCCTCAATCTGCTGCCGATCCCGATTCTGGATGGCGGGCATTTGCTGTATTATCTCGTCGAAATCATCAAGCGTGGGCCAGTCTCCGAGCGCACCATGGAAATTGGTCAGCAAATCGGGCTGACCTTCCTGCTCATGCTTATGGCGTTCGCCTTCTACAACGACATCAATCGATTACTGTTCTCCGGCTGAGCTCATGAAGAAAAACCTGCTGGCAGCTCTGTTGGCTACCCTTGTTGTCTCTGGCGCAGCGGCGGTGGAACCGTTCACGGTCAGGGACATCCGTCTCGAAGGCATTCAAAGGGTTGAGGCCGGTACCGTTTTCAGCTACCTGCCGGTCAAGGTCGGCGACACGATGACGGACGAAAAGGCGGCACAAGCCATCAAGACCTTGTTTGCCACCGGCTTTTTCAAGGATGTCCGGATTGAAATCGATGGCCAGGTGCTGATCGTCGTGCTCGAGGAGCGGCCGGCCATCGCGCAGATCGATTTTATCGGCCTGAAGGAATTCGAGAAGGATCAGCTGATCAAGGGACTCAAAGAAGTGGGTGTCGCGGTATCGCGTACCTTCGACCGCGCCACCCTTGAAAAGGCCGAACAGGAATTGAAACGCCAGTACCTGTCGCGTGGCCGCTACGCGGCGACGATCACCACCACGATCACGCCGCTGGATCGCAACCGTGTGGCGATCAATTTCAATATCGATGAAGGCGAGACCGCCAAAATCAAGCAGATCAACATCGTCGGCGCGCAGGCTTTCCGGGAAAAGGATCTGCTTTCGGTATTGCAGCAGAAGACGCCCACCTGGATCAGTTGGTATACCAAGAGTGACCAGTATTCCAAGCAGAAACTGTCTGCCGACCTCGAGAGCTTGCGTTCGTATTACCTTGATCGTGGCTATCTGGAGTTCAGTATCGAGTCGACACAGGTCTCGATCACTCCCGACAAGAAGGAAATCTACATCACGATCAGTATCAACGAGGGCGATCGCTACCTCGTCTCATCGGTCAAGCTGGCGGGCGATCTGACGCTCTCCGACGAAGAGTTCAGGAATGTGGTCAAGATCAAGCCGGGGGATATTTTTTCCCGAGAGAAAGTGAACGAGAGCACCAAAGCCATTGCCGACAAACTGGGCGCACAAGGTTACGCATTTGCCAATGTCAATGCCGCGCCGGAACTCGACAAGGAAAAGCGTCAGGTGGCGTTTACGATCTTCGTCGATCCGGGAAAGCGAACCTACGTGCGCAGGATCAACATTACCGGCAACAGCAAAACGCGTGACGAGGTGATTCGCCAGGAAATGCGTCAGATGGAAGGGGCCTGGTACGACGCTGATCGGGTGGCCGCGTCACGTGAGCGGATCGACAAGACCGGTTATTTTGGCGAGGTCAACGTGGAAACTCCGCCGGTTCCGGGAACCATTGATCTGGTGGATGTGAACGTCAATGTGACCGAAAAATCGACCGGCAACATCTCGATCGGCGCTGGCTATTCGAGTGCGGAAAAGGTCATCCTATCCGGCTCGATCTCGCAGTCCAACATCTTCGGCAGTGGCAAGTTCCTGTCCTTGCAGCTGAACACTGGCAAACTGAACCGCACGCTCGCGATCAACTATACCAATCCCTATTTCACGGTTGATGGCATCAGTCAGGGCTTCGACCTCTACGACCGGCGAGTCAACCCGACCTCGCTGGGCTATGCCTTCCAGTCCGAGTCCATTGGCGGCGGTATCCGCTTCGGCTACCCGATCGGCGAAAAGGAAACGCTCAGCTTCGGACTGGCGATCGATCAGACGACGATCGACATCACTCCCGTCACGGCAGCCACGCCACCCCAGTACATCAAGTTCCGGGCCGAACATGGCGACTCGAATGTCACGCTGCCGGCGACCGTCTCGTGGACCAGCGATACCCGAAACAGCTCGATTTATCCGACCACTGGTGGCATCCAGCGTGCTGCCGTCGAAGTGGCCGTCCCCGGTGTGGACCTGTCGTTCTATCGACTGACCTACAAGAACGAGCGCTACTTTTCGCTGAGCAAGGACCTGGTTCTGATGCTGATGGGTGAGCTTGGGTACGCGAACGGTTTGGGCGGTCAGACCTTGCCGTTCTACAAGAACTTCTACGCCGGCGGTATCGGGTCGGTGCGCGGCTATCAGACCGCCAGCCTCGGTCCGGTGGATCCGCTCTATCCCGATACCTATCTCGGCGGTACCAGCAAGGCGGTGTTCAATGCCGAGTTGCTGATGCCGCTGCCGGGATTCGACAAGTCGGTCCGCTTCGGTCCATTCTTTGACGCCGGTAATGTGTTCACCAGCAATTACACCGTCGGGAAGGAAAAACTTGCGATGTCGGCCGGCCTGACTGCGGCCTGGATTTCGCCGCTGGGACCGTTGAAATTCAGCTATGGGCAACCGATCAACGAGGTAAGTACTGCTAAACTACAGAAGTTCCAGTTCCAGATGGGGACGACCTTTTAATCTAGGAGAATGAGTTTGAAGAAGACGATTGCCAGGCTGCTGGTTGCGTTGATGGCCTCGCTGCCGGTGACTTACGCGTCGGCGGTAGACCAGTTGAAGATCGGTTACGTCAATACCCAGCGTCTTTTTCGTGACGCACCCGCAGCCGTAAAAGCGGCCAAGAAGATCGAGCAGGAATTCTCCAAGCGTGACCAGGACTTGCAGCGTCTGGCCAAGCAGGTCCAGGGCCTGCAGGAGTCGCTCGAAAAAGGCGGCTTGACAATGGCGGAATCCGAGCGCCGCAGCAAGGAGAAGGATCTCGGTGAATTGTCGAGAGAGTTTCAGCGCAAGCAGCGCGAGTTTCGCGAGGATCTGAACCTGCGCCAGAATGAAGAAAATGCAGCGATCATTGAAAAGGCCAACAAGGCGATCAAGCAGCTTGCCGATAACGAGAAGTACGACCTGATCGTACAGGATGTGGTCTGGGTGAGTCCGAAACTCGACATCACCGACAAGGTCATCAAGGCCTTGTCCGATCCCCAGGCGGCGAAGTAATCGGCGCCAATTGCCCAATTCAATGGAGTGCCTGTGTCCGGAGGTCTGCAACTAGACGAAATCGTCGCCCGTCTGGGCGGGGTGTTGCAAGGTGACGGATCGCTGCTCGTTTCGCAAGTTGGTTCGCTGCTTTCTGCAGGGGCGGGCCAGATCGCGTTCATCGCCAGCGCGAAATACCGCGAGCAACTGCAAAGGACGCAGGCGGCGGCAGTGATCGTCCCGCCGCAGTTTGCCGACGACACGCTGCTGCCGCGCATTGTTCACCCGAACCCCTACGCCTACTACGCGCGTGTCGTGGCGCTGCTCAATCCGGCTGCGCAAGGCCGGCCCGGTGTGCATCCCGGCGCGGTGGTCCATTCGCCACTGCCGGCATCGGTCAGTGTCGGCGAAAATGCCGTGGTTGGCGAAGATGTGCGCATCGGCGAGAACGTCACGCTGTATCCCGGCTGTGTGCTTGGTGACGGTGTGCGCGTTGGCGACGATTCCGTGCTCTACGCGAATGTGGTCGTGTACGACCACTGCGTGATCGGCAGACGCGCCATCATCCACGCCGGCGCGGTCATCGGCGCTGACGGCTTTGGTTTTGCCAGGGACGGCGAGCGCTGGATCAAAATCCCGCAAATCGGTCGTGTGGTGATCGGTGACGACGTCGAGATCGGCGCCAATACCTCGATTGATCGCGCGGCTCTCGACGATACCGTGATCGGCGACGGCGTCAAACTCGACAACCAGATTCAGGTTGCGCACAACGTCAGCATTGGCGACCATACTGCGATGGCCGGCTGTGTCGGTATAGCCGGCAGTGCCAGGATCGGCCGTCGCTGCACCGTCGGGGGGGCGGGAATGATCAGCGGCCACCTCGAAATTGCCGACGATGTCCATGTTTCCGCCGGTACCCTGGTCGCCAAGAGCCTCAGCCGGCCAGGCGCCTATACCGGCATCTTTCCACTCGCGCCACACCAAGAGTGGTTGCACAATGCGGCACAGATCAAGCGCCTGGCGAAGCTCGCCGAGCGCGTTGCCGAACTCGAGAAGAAACTCGAACTGATGGGGAAAACGTCTTGAACGCAATGGACATATACGAGATCATCGAGCAACTGCCGCACCGCTACCCCTTTCTGCTGGTCGACCGGGTGCTCGAGTGCGAGCCCGGAAAATCCATCCACGCCTACAAGAACGTGAGCATCAACGAACCGTTTTTTGCGGGCCACTTCCCGCATTATCCAGTGATGCCCGGCGTTCTGATCATGGAAGCGCTGGCGCAGGCGGCCGGCATTCTGTCATTCAAGACCCTCGGCGAAAAACCCGACATGACTTCGCTGTTCTACTTCGTCGGCATCGACAAGGCGCGCTTCAAGAAGACCGTGGCAGCCGGTGACCAGTTGCATCTGCATGTGGATATCCAGCGTCAGTTTCGCAACATCTGGAAGTTCAAGGCGGAGGCGCGTGTGGACGGTGAGGTCGTGGCAGACGCCGAGCTGATGTGCGCGAAAAGCAACCTGGTCAAGAGCACGGAATGAGTACGGCAGTGATCCATCCGAGTGCCATCGTCGAGGCCGGTGCGCAACTCGGAGCCAACGTTTCCATCGGTGCCTTTTCGATCATCGGCGAGCAGGTCGAAATCGGCGACAATACCGTGGTCGGCCCGCATGTGGTGATCTCCGGGCGAACGCGCATCGGCTGCGACAACCACATCTACCAGTTTTCCTCGCTCGGCGGACCACCGCAGGACAAGAAGCACGCCGGTGAGCCGACGCGCCTGGAGATCGGAGACCGCAACACGATTCGTGAATTCTGCACCTTCAACCTGGGCACTGCCCTCGATGCCGGCGTCACCCGCATGGGTGACGACAACTGGATCATGGCCTATGTGCACATCGCGCATGATTGCCAGGTCGGCAACCGTACCGTGTTTGCCAACAATGCGCAGCTGGCCGGCCATGTGCACATTGGTGACTGGGTGATTCTCGGCGGTTTTTCCGGCGTCCACCAGTTCTGCCGCATCGGCGCGCATGCCATGACCGCTGCCGGGACGGTGGCGGTGCAGGACGTTCCGCCTTTCGTGATGGCCGCCGGCAATACCGCCAGTCCTTTCGGCATCAACGCCGAGGGCTTGAAGCGCCGGGGTTTTTCGCCAGAGGCAATGCTGGCCCTGAAACGTGCCTACCGCACGCTCTACAAATCCGGACTGATGCTCGAAGAAGCGCGCGCCAAGCTCGTCGAAGATGCCGTCGCACATCCCGAAATCCAGCCGCTGATCGACTTCCTCGCGGTATCGAAGCGCGGCATCATCAGATGACCGCAGGCGTGCTGCGGATTGCCATGGTGGCTGGTGAAGCCTCGGGCGATCTGCTCGCCAGCCAGCTCATCCAGGCACTGCAGGTCAGGCTGCCGAATGCCGTGTTCTATGGCGTCGGGGGTCCAAAAATGCTCGGACTGGGCTTCGACGCCTGGCATCCGCTAGAGAAGCTGGCGGTGCGCGGCTACGTCGAGGTGCTCAGGCACTATCGTGAAATTGCCGGTATTCGCGCGGACCTCAAACGCCGCCTGCTGGCTGATCCACCCGATGTGTTCATCGGTGTTGACGCGCCGGATTTCAATCTCGGGCTCGAAAAAGCACTCAAGCAGCGCGGTATTGCGACCATTCACTACGTCAGTCCGTCGATCTGGGCGTGGCGCGGCGGACGCATCCACAAGATTGGCGCGGCGGTGGCACGGGTCTTGGCGCTGTTTCCCTTCGAGCCGGAGATCTACCAGAAGCAGGGAATTCCGGTGAGTTATGTCGGCCATCCACTGGCCGACATGCTGCCGCTCGAAGATGCCCGCGAAAGCGTGCGCACGCTGCTTGGACTTCCTTCATTGGCTGCCGTTTTTGCGCTCTTGCCGGGCAGCCGGCAGTCCGAGCTGCAATACATGGCCGATACCTTCATCCAAACCGCACTGCGGATCCACGCCGAGATCCCGGATGCGATTTTTCTCGTGCCGCTGGCAACTCGCGAAACACGCCTGCTCTTCGAAACTGCGCTGCATCGCTGCCAGGCACAGGAGCTACCGATTCGCCTGCTGTTCGGGCATGCGCATCAGGCGATGATGGCCGCCGACGTTGTCCTGGTGGCCAGCGGCACCGCCACCCTCGAGGCCGCACTGCTCAAGCGACCGATGGTCATCGCCTACAAGATGGCACCGCTGTCCTGGTGGCTGATGCAGCGCATTGGCGGTTATCTGCCCTATTGTGGCTTGCCGAATGTGCTGGCCGGTCGCTTCATCGTTCCCGAGTTCATCCAGGACGATGCGACTCCCGAGAACCTCGCGCAGGCGCTGCTCAACCTCTACGCCGACAAGACTGTGTGCGATGGGCTCAAGGCACGCTTTCGAGAACTGCATCTGCAATTGCGCCAGAATGCTGCCGAAAAGGCAGCGCTGGCAGTGATCGGCTGCCTGCCGCCGGCATCGAGCAAACATGCTGCTGCAAGCTGAGGGCCTGGTTTGTGGGCTTGACGAGGCCGGCCGGGGCCCGCTCGCCGGGCCAGTGCTGGCCGCCGCAGTGATCCTTGACCCGGCGCGGCCGATCGCCGGCCTCAAGGACTCGAAAAAGCTTTCCGCCCGGCAGCGCGAAACGCTCGCCGCAGAGATCCGCGCCAGGGCGCTGGCCTGGGCGGTTGCTGCCGCGAGCGTCGAGGAAATCGACCGCATCAACATCCTGCAGGCCAGTCTGCTGGCCATGCAGCGCGCCGTCAGCGCACTCACCGCAAAGCACCACCTGGTGCCGGTACGGGTGATGGTCGATGGCAATCGTTGCCCGCAGTTGCCGTACCCCGTAGAAGCCGTCGTCGGCGGCGACGGCAAGATCGCCGCCATTGCCGCGGCGTCGATTCTGGCCAAGACCGTACGCGATGCCGACATGCGCGAACTGCATGTTGCATATCCGCAGTACGGTTTTGATCGGCACATGGGTTATCCCACCGCCCAGCATCTCGCGGCGCTGCGCGAACACGGCGCGAGCCCCGAACATCGTCGCAGCTTTGGGCCGGTGGCGCGCCTCGGGCCACCGTGAGACGCATCGCCGCGCGCGACAATCCGCATTACAAGGCGCTCAAAAAACTCGGCGAGAGCGGCCGCGAGCGGCGCAAGAGCGGGCGCGTGCTGCTCGACGGCATGCATTTGATCGAAGCCTACGGCCGCCACTGCGGCATTCCGGAAGAAATCCTGGTCAGCGACAGCGGCGCCGGTCGGCCGGAGATCGCCAGATACCTGGAATGCCGTGGGGCCGCGAAGACCAGGACACTACTTTCCGATGCGCTGTTCGGCGAACTCGCGACGGTCGACACACCGAGCGGCATCATGGCTGTCGTGCCGCTGCCGGCGGCGATGCGCAAGCTCGACTACGACGCCGATACGGTGCTGCTTGATGGCGTTCAGGATCCCGGCAATGTCGGTTCGATCCTGCGCAGCGCAGCCGCCGCGGGTTTTCGCCAGATCCTGTTGTCGATCGACTGCGCGCAGGCCTGGTCGCCGAAGACGCTGCGTGCCGCGATGGGTGCACATTTTCAGCTCGACCTTCATGAAAACAGTGATCTCGGCGAGTTCCTTGCTGCCTATCGCGGGCAATCCGTCGCCACCGCACTCGCCGCGCCGCTCAGTCTGTATTCGGCCCGGCTGCAAGGACCGCTGGCCTGGGTCTTCGGCAGCGAGGGTCTCGGCGTCCGGCCTGCCGTGCTGGCTGCGACCCACCTGCAATTGCGCATCCCGATGCCCGGCGCCACCGAATCTCTGAATGTTGCTGCCGCCGCTGCAATCTGCCTGTTCGAAACGCTGCGGAGCCGGGAGTGTCATCGGGCGGAAGCCCCAGTTGGGCGTTCCGCCCAGCCGCATGGATGACATGCGACCGCAAGCAGGGCATTATTTTTTCGCAGCGGAACCATAACGATTCCGGTACAGGGCTTCGATCAGGTCGCACGCGCTGGCAATCCGAGGCGCACCCAGAATTGACCTGCCTTCGCGGTCAACCCGGGCAATCCAGGCGCGTGGGGGTTCGCTCAGACGACGGCCGAGCCCCAGGACGGCAAACTCATGCTCCAGCGCCCGGAACGAACGTATCTCCTCGCTGGGTACGTCCTTCGCCGGATCGCCAGCCCCGGAGTTCTTTCCGCTGGATCTCCGTACCTGCCCGGCGCGTCTCAGCGTCAGCCACGCCAGCAGCGCCGCCAGCAGCGTGGCAAGTGCCAAGGCGGTTACCGGGTACCCGGATGCGGCCATGTCGCGCTGCAACTCAGCGAAACGTCGCCAGGCGAAAGACAGGAGATCCGACAGCGGTCGCCAGAACGGTGCCGCATCCTCTTCGACCGTCAGCCAGGTGGATGGTGTCGTATCGACCTCGATCCACTGGCCATCGACAAAGGCCTCGGACCAGGCGTGCGCGTGCCGCTGCCGCACCAGAAAAGCCTTTTCGAGTCGGCTATATTCCTGCACGGAATAGCCGGTGACATAGCGTGCCGGAATGCCCAATGCCCGCAGCAGCAACACGGTGGCGGTTGCGAAATACTCGCAGTGGCCAGCGCGGTCGGTCAGCAGGAAGCGCTCGAGGTCGCGTCCGCCGCGCTGCTCATCGCCCAGGAACAGGGTATAGCGGAAGTGCCCGGCGAACCAGTCCTGCAGGCCCATCAGCCGTTCGCGCTCGCTTCTTTTGGTCAGCGTCGCAAGTTCAGGCAAGCGCAGCAGCAGGTCGGCAAAACCGGACGGCAGCGACAGGTCGGCGGTCTCGGGCTTGCTTGATGCCGCAACCGCCTCCCTTGCCACCACGACATCGACTAGCGGCGGCGCTTCGCCAGCTCGAACGACACCATAGGCGTTGCGCTGCAGGATCCCGGGCGCAGCGCCGATATGTTCGGCGCCGACGGGTACGGGGATGATTGCGACACCCTTGCGGCTTTGTCCGTGCAGCTTAAGCCATGGCTGGCCCTTGGCCGGCGCGGCAAGCAGCGGCGCAAAAGAATCCTGCCGCGCCACCCAGGCGCCATTCGCGTACCGGGTGAACACGCCGCTGCGCAGTAGCAGCGGAGCAACGGCGGGTGGCGCCTGCTCGACCCGCCAGAGGATCCGGTCGGAGAGCTTGACGCGGCCGAGGTCACCGATCCGCGTCTGGCTCTGGTAGGGGTCGGCATCGGTATCGAACAGGATATCGATGCCCCATTCCTGCAACGCGAGTTGACCGCGCTGCAACCCTACACTCGCACCATAAGCCACGGCAACCGCGAGCAGCGAAGCGAGAGCGAAGGCGGCAAGCCCCTTCCCGCGAGGGGATGGCCGCGCCAGGAGAAGCCATGTCAGCATGACGGTAGCCAATGCCCAGAAAAACCACGGCGATGGCTTGGCCAGCGCGCTTGCCGAGAGCATGGTCATGGCCAGGTAGGGTGCGCTCAGCTTGGCTACGTGGTCGGCATCCGGGTGCGTCGAGCGACGCAGCGTCAACGCCAGGTGCCGCAGACGGAGCCGCGTTTCGCTCAGCGCTTCGAGCAGCAGCAGCGGGAAAAGTGCGGCGGGCAGCCAGCCGGTACCCGCCAGCAATCCCTTCGGCAAGCCCTGCGCCAGGAGAAATCCCCCTACGGTCAGCAAGACCGCCAGTGCAGAGAGGTCGACCGCACGGTTCAAATCGCGGTCTGTCAGGGTCAGCCGCAGGCCGCTGGCGGGTGCCAGTAGGCGGGCAACGGCGAGCAGAATGCCCAGCGCGTCCTGGCCGGTGGCGAAGCCCCACAGGAGCAGTCCGGCCGCTTGCAGCCACGCGGGCGTCGTCATGTCGCCGGCGTCGCGGCGGGTGCTTCGGGAACGGCGATGCGCCTCAGGATGCCGGCGAAGCCCGCATCGTCACCAGCGAAGCGCGCGCCATCCGGCTCCACGACCCACACTGCCGGTCGCACACCGCGCGCCAGCAGGCGCCGGACCGCGTTCTGGCGGGGCTCGTCCCAGGCCAGGAAGATGGCAATGACTGACGACACCTGTGCGGCGTTGCGCTCGAGCGTAGCCAGCAGGGGATCGATACTCGCCGGTGGCGTGGGCGCGACCGTGGCGAGCAGGCGCAGCAAGGCATCGGCGCCGCCGAGACCGCGGCCGGCGGTGACGCGATGCACACGCTCGCCGACAAAGATCAGGTCGAGCAGGCTGTCGGCGTCGCGCGCTTGGGCGACCAGCCAGGCCGCCATCGATACCGCCGTTTCGAAAGCCGGCGCGAACGGATACGGTGCAGCGGTGTCAAGCAGCAGCGCGTGCCGCGCGAAGAATTCCTCCTGGAATTCACGCACCACCGGCTTGCCAGTGCGTGCGAAGCTGCGCCAGTGGATGGCCCGCAGCGGATCGCCCGGGCGGTAGTCGCGCAGGCAACGGAACTCCTCGGCGTCGCCGACGTGCTGCGCCAGCGCAATGCCACCGGGCTGGAGCAGGCGATGGCTGGCGGCGGGCGGCAATTCCACCGGCAGGCGCGTCGGCAGCACCGCTAACGTGGCCTCTCCAGCGTTGACCGGCACGCGCGTTTCCACCAGTCCGAGCGGACCGGGAATGACAAGCGCAAGACTCTCGAAAACGGCGAGCCCGCGTGCCGTTGGCCGTATCGCGACTTCGATGTCGACACGCTGGCCTGGAAGTAGCGGCGGCATACTGATCCGTTCCACGTCGATCGCGCGTAAGCGTCGCAATATCTCCAGGAACGCCGGGTAGCCGATCCGCTGGTCGAAGCGGTTGCTTGCCGCCGCTCCCCGAAAATGCTCGAGTGATGTCGGCGATGGCCAGGGCTGGCGCAACTGTTCGACGAGGCCGCCTGTTCGAGTTGGCTGCGTACGTTCATTCTGCACTTCGATGCGGTATCTTGCTGGCTCACCAGACGTCACGAAGTCGGGTAAATGGCGGCGCACGCTCAAGCGTGGCGCACGACGGTGCACAAGGACAGCGGCGGCAGCGTCGACCGCAACGACGCTCGCGCCGAGGGAGAACAGCATATGCGCAAGATTCGATTGGGTGTCGAGCCCAAAAGCACCGGCAAAGGCAGTGAGCGCGACAATCACCAGTCCGGCTGGTGTCAGCCGCTCGCGCAGCCAGCGCGACGCCACGAAGACGAAGCGGAAGAGCGCAAGTTTGTGCGTGGCCACGGCCTATCGCCAATCAGAGTGGCACGGGTATCCGCCCGAGAACGTCGCGTACCACTTCGGCACCCGTGGTGCCCGAATAGCGCGCTTGCGGATCGAGCGCCAGGCGATGGGCGAGCACGTCGGGCGCGATATCCTGGATCGTGTCCGGCGTGACAAAGGATGCGCCATCGAACAGCGCCAGTGCCCGGGCCAGCTGGAAAATCGCAATCGAGGCGCGTGGGCTCGCGCCCATCTGAACCGCCGGATGGCTGCGCGTGGCCTGGACCAGGGTGACGATGTACCGGCGCAACACCGGCGCCACCGTGATTCCGGCCGCAGCATCGCGTGCCGCCAGCAGACCGGCGACAGTAGCACAAGGCACGAGCTGGTCAAGCGGATGCCGTGCGGCGCTGTAGTCGAGCAGACGCTCTTCCTCTTCGGCACTCACATAGCCCAGGCCGAGCCGGATGCCGAAGCGGTCCAGTTGTGCCTCGGGCAGTGGATAGGTGCCGGCCTGCTCCACCGGGTTCTGCGTGGCGATGACGAAGTAGGGTTGAGGCAAAGCTCGCCTCTGGCCATCGACCGTCACCTGCGCCTCGGCCATGGCTTCCAGCAGTGCCGACTGGGTACGCGGCGAAGCCCGGTTGATTTCGTCGGCAAGGAATACATGGGCGAACACCGGTCCTTCATGGAAGCGGAAGGATTGTGTCTTCGCGTCGAAGATGGAGACGCCGACGATGTCGCTGGGCAGCAGATCCGGGGTGAACTGTACCCGCGAAAAAAGTGCCTCGACCGAACGGGCGAGTGCCTTGGCCAGCGTCGTCTTGCCGGTGCCGGGGTAATCGTCCAGCAGCACGTGCAGGCCGGCAACCCAGGCGGAAACGATCTTGCGCACGTTGGCGTGCTGCCCATGCAACACCTTGGCCAGGTTGGCCGCGATGGCGCGGGGAGCGGTGATATCGGTCATGGCGGAAGTCACTCCGGTGTCCACCTTCGACGAGGTCGTCAGGAAGATGCGGCTGGTTTCACGCCGTAACCGGACACATGCTCGCAGCGGCCAAAGTTATTCTGACGCTTGTGAGCACGTTCTGCTGCCTGCAGCAACAAGAACAAACGACGCGGCTTTCTGCGCCACCGCTCGACGACCATGAAGCGCTAGGCGGCGCGACGGCGGCTTCGTGTGAGGCCAGCGATGCCGATCAAGGCAAGGGCAAGTGTCGAGGGCAGCGAAACCTCCGCAGAAGGCGAAATACTTGCAGTCACGGGCAGATCGCCTTCCGGATCGAGATCGGCCGGCAGATCTACGACTCCACCCACCGAGATGGTCACGATACCGATTTGGGGCACATCAATACTAGCCGTACCCTGGGAAATATTGAGCGTGTCAAAGCACCACCCGACCTTCAAGGATCCCGATTGCGTAAGCGTTCCCGAAACACCATTGATCGTGATGGCGCGGTCCAGACTGAAGGGGTTGAGAACGCCATCCGAACAGTTCCCGGTGTCCGGACCTGCCGAGCCGCCACCGGTATGTCCCGGAATGAAGGTGAAGGTGAGCGGAGTAAACGAAGGGGGCAACGCCAGGTGGTCGGCAGTGTACGTATCGCCCGTGAGGCTTATCTGATCGGCCCCAGGGTCCTTCGGATAACTCCCAAGGTCCCAGCAGTTTCCGCTGAAATCTGGTACCGCCGAGCCAGCAGAGGGGGCAAGATCGGGTCCTTTGCAGGCGCCAACGTCAGTGAGAGCAATTGGGGCGATAGTGATGGTCAGAAGAGCGGCCGATGCGGTGCCCGACATCCCGAGTACCGCCGAAATTGCCAACCCAAGCGCAGAAATCCACCGAGTCAGGATGCTTTTCATCGTTCTTGACCTTTCGTTCAATCGTACCGTCGTTTCGTCTGAAGCAGTTTTCGTGCCAGAATTTTACAAACGTAATTATGTTGTTCTTGTTATTCTATTTTCGCACCTTCCGTGGAGAGGTAATTTCCCCTAGCCAGGCCGCAGGTGTAAAGAATCCCGACACTGAAGACCCTGTGGCTGTCTACTCGCTTGGGTCGCCGAAGGATAGGAAATCCAACTCCAGCATCCAGAGTATAGTATAGGAGCCTTCCGAGCCACGGCTGGTTATCGTCACCGATGTAGGAAAACGGGATCGAGTTCTCGGGGTGCGAATCAAAGTGTTGGTCGAAGTACTTTGTTCGATGGAGAGGCGTTGGCATGGGTGATCACCCCTCCCCCCTCGCGGGGGAGGGGTTGGGGGGAGAGGGGGCCATGGTTGCACACGAATTCGTCGAATCCTTGCGAAAGCATATGGCCAGAGCCGTCAGTCTGCTCTGCTGGCCTCTGCGAGGGCATGGACGNCCCCTCTCCCCCAACCCCTCCCCCACAAGGGGGGAGGGGAGCACATCGGACCCTCCCAATACTTTCATTCACACCCCGAGAACTCGATCCCGTTTTCCTACATCGGTGACGATAACCAGCCGTGG
>NZ_SPMX01000110.1 GCF_012940005.1 Candidatus Accumulibacter contiguus
GGCAAGGAGGTGAAGTTCACTGCTCTCCAACGCGCGCCCGACACGCCACTTCGCGAGCTGGCACGCATGCAGGCACAGCGCCACTTCATCGAGCGCGCCTTCGAGAATGCGAAAGGTTGCTGTGGGATGGCCGACTACCAGGTACGCAAGTGGCGGGCTTGGTACAACCACATGGCGCTCGTCTGCGTTGCACTACTCTTTCTCGTCAAGGAGCGGCGGCAACACTCACCCTACGCCGAATTACTGTCCTGTGCCGATGTCGTCGACATGCTCGTGGCGCAGCTCCCGGTGAAGATTCACGGTCGCGAAGACCTCGTGCGAATCATCGCCGAGCGTCATGCACGGCGACAAAGCGCCCGCGACAGCGCCTACCGAAGGCAGCCGCCAGCACCCAAAAATGCCATTAGAATCTGTTAATGTAGAATTACAAGTTAATATTGCTCGCCTCCTTAGGATTCCGCGATGACGCTTACGGTCATCCTCATTGCCCTGCTGCACGCCGTTCCGGTGCTTGTCGTTGGGGCAGTGAAACGCAGCAAGATTTGGCTCGCGGTCACCGCGATGATTGCTGGCGTCATCGGTGTGGTAACCGGCAGTCCAGCCTATGCGGCTGTCGATCTACTCGCAGTGGCTGTTGCATTTTTTCGTGGGCATCTCTTACATAAACAGTCAGAAAGCTGTTGTGCCAAAGGCGCCCAAGTTGCCCCCAACAATGCCGGAAGAAAAGAAAGAAGGGGCATCTTGGACTGGGTCCGTTGTCACCTTAATCGTCGTTGCCGCGTTTCTCGCCAACAAAACCACCGACAAGCCCACAGCCTTGCTGGCGCCCTCACCGTCAACACCTATTGCTCCCGCACCGCAACCAGTAGTTCTTGCGGCGAGCCCGCCAGCAGACACCCACCCACAGATCAAGTCTAGATCAGCGAGTAGAGGAATTGCTCACACCAAGCCCGGCAATTCTGACTTAACCGGGGTTTAACATGCAAAAAAACATTTTTTACAATCAATGTGTTATAAGGCTATTTGTAACTACTCAGGTACTGCATCTTGTTAAAAATCAACACGTTGCGAATATTGAAATAGCATAATGACGAATGGGACTGATTTAGAATCAAGTGGTTGCAAATTTATGCCATTGTTTTCATGTTTCTAACCAATTGTTTTTACATAACAATTTTACCTGAGTAGTTACGGCTATTTTGCACTACAAAAAAACCGTACCGTCGCAACAAGCTGATTAAATAGATGTTTTTATCCCGGATGTTAAACTTGGGTTAAGACACTGCCTCAACCTGCGATCGAATGCTGCCATTGCCAAATGCGTGGATCGCGGGGCGTAGACGCTGCTGCACGCTGATTCAGAATCTAAGATTATCTTGTGTCTGCTTAGCTGAACGACACGTACCCCGACCTGGAGAACCTCATGAAATCGAGCGTGCGAACCGTGTGTGCAATCGCCTTCACGGGCGTGACATTGAGCGCGACCCAGGTGAGTGCTCAACCCTATACCTTCACATTACTGGGCACGCTGGGTGGGACTCACAGTGATGCCTATGTCATAAACAATACTGGAGTAATCGCAGGGTCGGCCAGCATCATCGGCAATACCGCCACTCACGCTACCGTTTGGCATGGCACGACATCAACGGACTTAGGTACGCTGGGTGGGACAAACAGCTACGCCATCGCCATCAACGATGCCGGCATCGTCGCCGGGGAGTCCTATACCACGGGCAATGCTACCTTCCATGCTGCGATGTGGAACGGTGCTACGGTCACCGATCTCGGTACGCTGGGGGGGAACACAAAGCTTCGTCCAATCTATCAACAGCGCTGGCGTCGTGGCAGGGTATTCCCTTCTTGCCCCAGGTGGCGCTCCGTATCATGCAACCATTTGGCATGGTGCCACGCCGACCGACCTGGGAACGCTGGGCGGGACGAACAGCTACGCAATGGACATCAACGATGCCGGCGTGGTGGCAGGGTTTTCTGACATCGTCGGAGGCGTCTACCACGCCACCGTGTGGAACGGAGCTACGGCGACCGATTTAGGCACGCTTGGCGGGGCCAATAGTCACGCCGGCGGCATCAACGACTCCGGCGTGGTGGCAGGGTCTTCAGATATCCTGGGCAGCACTGCCTTTCACGCGACCATCTGGAATGGCACCACGACCATTGACTTAGGCACGGTAGGTGGCACACACAGCCAAGCCGTCGCCATCAATAACTCTGGCCAAGTGGTAGGGTGGTCGTACACCACGGGCAACGTTGCTGAGCATGCTACCTTGTGGAATGGCGCGACGGCGACCGATCTCAACAGCTTCCTCGATCCGAGCGTAGTGAGTGCGGGCTGGGTACTTATCGGGGCTAACGCTATCAACGACCAAGGGTGGATTGTCGGCCCAGCGCTCAACATTCACACTGGTACTCATGAAGGCTACCTATTGGCACCGGTTCCCGAGCCAGAAACCTGGGCCTTGCTACTGCTTGGTCTGGGCTTGTTGGCCTCGCGTCGTCGCTTTAAAGAGTCCGCAACCTGATCTCGACCATAGAGAACTTTCGGCTGTGCCGAATTGAGGCGCGCTAGAGAGCCACAAAAAATTTTTGCAAAAATTTGGGCGCACCCGCTCGCGCCCTTACCCATCCCCCCTTCCCACAAACCCGCCCCCCCGGTTCGGAATCGCTTTCTCTTCCCCGAAAAAGGAGTCTCTTTAGCCTCTAGATCAAGAGACTCCTTTTTTCTTCGTCCGTTCTCCGGACAAACGTCGTTCCCCGTTGCGTCGGTCTGGCGCTGCGCTCAACGTAGCCGCCAGCCTTCCCCCGTAGTCGAGGTCCAGGACAACCGCCCTGATCCTCACACCCGTAGCGGCATTGTCTCCTCTGGAGCGGTGCCGCTTTCCATTGGTACCTTCAACAGGAGCAATACCATGAAAACCCAAGTTCAACCCGTCCCCCTCACGCCGACCGTTGCCGAGAGCGAAACGCGCCTCATCAAGAGCGCCGCGCTCGTGACCTTCCGCTTCGTGCGCGCGACCATCAACGCCGCCAAGAC
>NZ_SPMX01000111.1 GCF_012940005.1 Candidatus Accumulibacter contiguus
GTGCCGTTTTATCGTTTCCCTTGCAGTCAAAACTAATCTTGGAAAGAGAAACTTCATGCCATAAACGTTGGAACCTTGGGTTGTCTCCAGTGGACATTCCAGAGCAAAATCGAGCAATCGAACCAATCGATTTTCCATTGAACGTGCTAAGCAATAGACGACTCGTCCAGTAGGCAACAGGAGAACCAGGGATGCGCGTGAGATCGCGCTGTGAAAACCGATCAAATTGACCCTCTTCCCGCGCTATCACCAAAGCCGCTTGGTGCGGCGCGTGGCGGAGGACATCACCGCCCACTTCGCCACGGCGGGCGACATCGGCAGGAAGTATCTGGCCGATCATTCCGCTGGCAGTGGCAAGACGCTCTCCATCTGCTGGCTGGCCGACCGCCTCCACAGCCTCTTCAAGCCCGGCACGAACGAGAAGCTGGTGG
Organism: Candidatus Accumulibacter contiguus; assembly: GCF_012940005.1. Lineage (GTDB taxonomy): Bacteria > Pseudomonadota > Gammaproteobacteria > Burkholderiales > Rhodocyclaceae > Accumulibacter > Accumulibacter contiguus. The sequence goes on from NZ_SPMX01000111.1 coordinate 432, forward strand.
ACATCACCTTCATCCTCACGGACCGGAAATCGCTCGACACGAACATCCGCGAGGACATCGACAAGTTCACCCACCTCAAGGATGTGGTGGGCATTGCGAAGAAGGCCGACGACCTGCCGCGCTTCCTCAAGGAACGGAAATCCATCATCGTCACCACGCAGCAGAAGTTTGCCTGGGTGCTCGAGGAGATTCAGAGGAACCCGGAGTTGAAGAAACTGCGGGTGGCCTTCCTGATTGATGAAGCCCACCGCTCACAGGAGGGCCAGATGGGCGCGGCCATCCGCCTGCCATTCCGCAAGGAAGGCGAGCCGGACGACGACGCCCCCGAAGACGACCCTGAAGAGCAGATTGCCAAGGTCATCCGCGAGCATGACCTGAACCAGTTGTTCGTTGCCTTTACCGCGACACCGGCGCCGGCCACCGTGTCGATGTTCGGCAAGCCGTTCGACAGCTACACCGAGGCGGAGGCCATCGCCGAGGGCTACATCGTCGACGTGGCGGCGAGCATCATCTCCTACAAGACGCTCTACCACCTGCATTGCCCCACAGTCCCGAACCTGGACGAGGAGAAGCTCTACCCCAAGGGCGTCGTGTCCAAGGCGCTTCAGAACCTGGCCTTTCAGGACGACGGGCTGATTCAGTACAAGGCCGAGGTGATGTTGCGCCTCTTTGAGAAGGACGTGAAGCCACTCATCGGTGGACGCGCCAAGGCCATGATCGTCGCCTCGTCACGGGTGGCCGGGCTACGGTATTTCAACATTATCAGGGAGAAGCTCAAGGAGCGCGGCGCCGACTACAAGGTGCTCTATGCCTTCTCGGACTTCGTGCACCCGCAGACGAACGCGGCCATCAGTGAACACGCCGTGAATGAGTTGCAGACCGGTGAGCTGATCGAAGACCGCTTCGAGGGTGACGACTACCGGCTCATGGTGGTGGCGAACAAATTTCAGACCGGCTTCGACCAGCCCCTGCTCGCGGGTATGTTCCTGGACAAGCCGGTGCTCGAGCGCAATGCCGTGCAGACGGTTTCGCGGCTAAACCGCTGCCACCCCCGCAAGAAGGTTGTGGTGGTCGTGGACTTCACCAACAACGCGAAGCAAATCCTCAAAGCCTTCGCGAAGTATCGGAAGGGCACGCCGTTCGAGCCGGAGGAACCGGATCAAGAGACCTGCCCGAACCTGTACGCGGAGATTCTCGCCGCGGGCGTCTTCACCCAGAAGGACGCTGGCGACCTGCTCGCCCTGCTCCAGAACGGGACGGATGCGCGGGTGCAATTCCAGGTGAACGCTCTGCGGACGCGCTTTCAGGCGAAGCTCACCGACTGGGAAGAGCGCAAGGCGTTCGTCACTCTACTGGCCCGCTTCGTGAAGAGCTACCATTTCCTCAACTGCTTTTTCACCTACCCGCCGGCGGTTCAGGAGTTCGCCATCTTCGCTGAATATGTTGGCCCGCAGCTCATCAAGTTCGGGACTGTGTCCGACCTGATGCAGCTTAGGGTATATTTTGGACGCTGGAAAATCGTGTCCTTTCGGCAATGCTGCGTGAAATTCCAGCGCTGGCCTGGTACCTTGGTAGGCCCGTAACGACCGTTAGAAAGGCCTACCAATGTCAACGTCTTTACCTGCAACCGCCCCGCCACTGGCCGAAACCGCCGCGGCGCTTGCCCAGTGGCGGAGCACCCGCCGCCGCAGTTCTCGCATTCCGGAGGAGCTGTGGTCGCAAGCGACCGAACTCGCCGAGCGGTACGGCATCGCCAAGGTTGCCGTCGCCCTGAAGCTCGACTACAAGAGCCTGAAGCACCGCCTGACCGCCAGGAACGCCGCCGAAGACGCGCGCAGCGCGCCCGTGTCATCGAGCTTCGTCGAACTCGATCTCGGCCTGCCGCTGGCGCCACCTGTGT
>NZ_SPMX01000112.1 GCF_012940005.1 Candidatus Accumulibacter contiguus
TTGAAATGTGCTCGGTGCGTTGATCTCGAACGGGACGTTGTTCACCGCCAAGTTCTGGGAGACCACGACCGCGGCTGCTTTTGGTGGCTTCCTCGGTCTCCTTCTGGAATGCAGCGGAAAGCCTCTGACGGTCATCCTGGACAATGCTTCGATCCACAAGGCAAAGGAAATCCAGCCTCTGCTGGCTTTACTGAAGGGCAAGGGCCTGACGCTTTACTTCCTGCCGCCTTACAGCCCGGAGTTGAACCGCATCGAGAAGCTCTGGCACAAGATGAAGTACGAGTGGATGGCGTTCAAAGCCAGGAGCGCCGCTCTCCTGGAGGCCGACGTCACAGAAATTCTGGACGGCTTCGGATCTAAATATCGGATGACTTTTTGCTGAGCGCTTATTGGGTTGTGAGGGCATTATACTGTTCGCATTTTACCTGCTGCCATGTACTCCATTCATGAACATGATACCTGTCCTCAAAACGCAACATGAGCCTTCCGGATATAAAATCATCATCCTGTCGGGAATCGGCTGGGCAATTGTTGTCCACCCCGCCTGTTTTTCTGTTCTATAATCACTCGTTTGCAGTCTCACCATTCGACCAGGTGATCCCACACTGCGGGGATGAACTGGCGCCCACCCGAGAACGAGAAAAGGATGTACGGATGACGCCACGAATTGCATTCGCCATTGTTCTTGCTTTTGCTTGTGGGGCGGCTTCGTCAGACGAATCGGCAAACCTTGCCTCGATCAGTCAGGCACCGCCCGCTTCGAGTTTGCCGCAGGCTGGAGCTGCTGCCTGGCGGCTCGACCCCGATGGAGTCCTGCCGGTCATTGAACTCGCCGCACCGACACAGCTTCCCGAAACCATTGATCTGACTGCGCAGCCAGAGGAAATTTTCCATCGAATGCGGCAGGGCTTCTCGATGCCCAACATCAATAACTCGCTGGTTCTGCATCATCAGCAGTGGTATCTGAATCATCCGGAATCGCTGCGCCGCATGGTCGAGCGCAGCAGCCGCTACCTGCATCACATCGTCGAGGAAATCGAAAAGCGCGGCATGCCGATGGAGCTTGCCCTGCTACCGATGGTAGAGAGCGCTTACAATCCGACCGCGTACTCGCGCAGCCATGCTTCCGGTCTGTGGCAGTTCGTTCCGGCAACCGGCAAGCAGTACAAGCTCGAACAGAACTGGTGGGTCGACGCTCGCCGTGACATCGTCGCTTCGACCGCGGCGGCACTCGATTACCTACAATACATCTACGATCTGCACGGCGACTGGCATCTGGCGCTGGCTTCGTACAACTGGGGCGAAGGCGCTGTCGGCAAGGCGATCAACAAGAACCGGGCCAATGGTTTGCCGACCGACTATCTGAGCCTGACGATGCCCGAGGAAACGCGGCATTACGTTCCCAAACTGCAGGCCCTGAAGAATGTCTTCAGCAATCCCAACATCCTAGCCAATCTCAATATCCGCGGTGTTCCCAACCGGCCCTATTTCACGACGGTCACCAGGACCGCCAATATCGACGTCAAGCTGGCGGCGCAGCTCGCCGAAATGCCGGTCAAGGATTTTGTCGCGCTGAATCCGGCGCACAATCGTCCGGTGATCAAGTCCGAGACGCCGATGGTGATCCCGGCCGACAAGGTCGACACCTTCATCAGCAATCTCGAGGCACACGAGGAGAGCGAGAAACCGCTTTCGTCCTGGCAGGCCTATACCCTGCGGGCGGGCGACAGGCTCGAAGAAGTCGCGCCGCGTTTCGGCATGACGGTAGCCAACCTCAAGGCGGTCAATGGCATCAACGGCAGGATCAGGCTCGCTCCGGGACTGACTCTGCTGGTCGCCGGACAGGAGGGCGCAGATCCCGCCGACCTCGCCGGACTGCCTGAACCATCACTGGTCGCAGAACAGCCGCGTCTCGCGCCGCCCGAACCCGCACCAGTCGCGGTCACGCGCACGCACACGGTACAGAAAGGAGAAACCCTGCTCAAGGTCGCCCAGCACTACGGGATGACGCTGGCTGAGCTGAAGCAGATCAACAAGTTACGCTCCGATCACGTTACCCCTGGCAGCAGGCTGGCGGTGGCAGCACCCGAGCCGAGCAAGCCGACAAGCGCTGGCCGGGCACTGGCAGAAGTCGACAGC
>NZ_SPMX01000113.1 GCF_012940005.1 Candidatus Accumulibacter contiguus
TGTACGGCGCGCAGCAACCGAGCATCGTCTGCGCGGTGCTGCAGGTATGCGACGTCGCCCTGCAAGCCGGCGAGCAGGTCAACTCGATCAACCTCGGCGACACGGCCCGCTGGACGGTCGAACCGGCCGTCACCGGCAGCGGCGCCGGCGAAGTGCAGCACCTGATCATCAAGCCGCTCGACGTCGGCCTGGAAACGTCGATGGTGGTGACCACCAACCGCCGCAGCTATCATTTGAAGCTGCGCTCGCATCGCAGCCAGTACATGCCGCAGGTCTCCTTCACCTACCCCGAGGAGGCGATGGCCAAGTGGGAAGCGATCAAGGTCCGCGAAGGAAGGGATCGCGACGACCGGACGCTGCCGGAAACCCGCGAGTACATGGGCAACCTGAGCTTCGCGTACGAGGTATCGGGCAGCGCGGCCTGGAAACCGGTGCGGGTGTACAACGATGGCCGCAAGACCGTCATCCAGATGCCTTCGACGATGGCCCAGACCGAAGCGCCGGCGCTGCTGGTGGTGCGCAAGGACGGCGGCGTGTTCACCGACGATGAAACCGTGATGGTCAATTACCGCGTTCAGGGCGACCGTTACATCGTCGATAGCGTGTTCGACAAGGCAATCCTGATCGCCGGCGTCGGTTCGTCACAGGATCGCGTGACGATCCAAAGGGGGAAATAGCCATGCGCCAGTTCGCCCTCTCCGCGCTCCTGGTGATGACCCTGGCCGGTTGTGCGTCGACCGCGCCCTACGGCAACTTCGCGACCGAGCCCCCGGCCGGCCTGGAGGAAAGGATTGTCGCCGACACGGTCAAGCAGCTGGTCACCCTGTATCCGCCGGCAAGAACGCGCTTCCATCTCGGCCAGCCGACGCCGGATGCCTATGGCAGCGCCCTGGTGGAAGCACTGCGGGCCAGGGGCTATGCGCTCGTGGAGTTCAAGCCGGGAACGGCCCCGCAGGCAGGCTCTCCGGAAGCCGCAGCGGCAACGGCGCCAGGGCTGAACCTGCACTACCTGCTCGACACGGCGGCCAGTCCGAACCTCTACCGGATCACCGTGATGGTCGGGCAGCAATCGCTCAGCCGCGCCTACCTCGCGCAGAACAACCGCGTGGCGCCAGCCGGTGCCTGGGTTCGCAAGGAGTGATCGGCGATGGTTGACCAAGTGACCGAAGACCAGATGTCCCCAGGGGCCTCGCCCGGCGAACTCTCCAGAAAATCCGGCGTGCGCCGGGTCAATAACCTGCCGGTGTATCTCGTCGGCGGTGTCATGACCGTGTTCCTGGCCATCATGGTGCTGGTCGCTGCGGATCGCGCGGCCCAGCAGAACAAGCCCAACGCCGGGCCGAAAGAGAAGGGCGGCAATACCCGCCTGTTCGCCAGCGAAATCGCCGGCGATCAAAAGGATGGAATCATTCCGCCGGCGGCCGCGAAGCCGCTGCAGGTTCCCGAACTCTCTGCGCCCGCGACCGCGGACGGCGCCGTGCTGATTGCACGCCCGGACAACCTCGATACACCGCCGAAGCCACCGACCCTGGCCGGTGGTGGCACGCCGCAAAGCGGCTCCCGCGACGAGGAACTGAATCGTATCCGTATGGCGAAGATGCAGCAGTTCGAAGAGGCGGTGAAGGCCAGAACCACGGTGCAGATGGTTGCCCCGCGTAGCGCGGGCTCGGCGCCTGCCGCTGCGGGTCATGCCGGCGCACCGGGCAGCCGGGAAGAAACGCTGGCGCGTCTGGCCGCTCTACGACAGCAGAGCGAGGCGGCGGTCCACGACGACCCGACGGCAGCCTACAAGGCCCGGCTGGCGACACTGCAAGGTGCCGGCATCGGAGGCGCAGGTGCCGCGTCTCCCCAATTGCTGCCAACCGCGGCCGCGGGCGGCAGGAACAACGTCGCGCAGTTCGGAAAGGACAGTAGCGGCGAGCCAGGCGATCGCTGGAAGCTGGACTCCAGGCTTGAAGCGCCGCGCTCGCCGTTTGAGCTGCGGGCCGGATTCGTCATCCCGGGAACGCTGATTTCCGGGATCAACTCCGGGCTGCCGGGCCAGATCATGGCCCAGGTTGCACAAGACGTGTACGACACGCCAACCGGCAAACATCTGTTGATCCCGCAAGGCTCGCGCCTGGTCGGCCGCTACTCGAGCGATGTCGCCTACGGCCAGGCCCGCGTCCTCGTCGCCTGGCAGCGCATCGTTTTCCCGGACGGCAAGGCGATCGACATCGGCGCCATGCCCGGCGCGGATGGTGTCGGCTATGCCGGGTTCACCGACCGGGTGAATAACCATTACCTGCGCCTGTTCGGATCGGCCCTGCTGATGTCTGCCGTGACCGCCGGGATCACCTATAGCCAGGGCCAGAACCAGGGCAACAGTGTCTATGGCGCACCGACCGCCAGCAGCGCGATGAGCGAAGCGCTGGGCCAGCAACTCGGCCAGGTCACCGCGCAATTGATCGCCAAGAACATGAACATCGCACCAACTCTGGAGATCCGGCCGGGGTATCGCTTCAATGTCATTGTCGCCAGGGACATGACGTTTTCCAAGCCGTACCAATCGTTTGACTACTGACGCCAAGGAGCAGTGAGCATGAAAGTCTTGACCAGCAAACCAA
>NZ_SPMX01000114.1 GCF_012940005.1 Candidatus Accumulibacter contiguus
CTACGCAGCTACCGGGATGGCGAGGAGCGCGGGAAGTTCGAGGCCCTTGCGGGCAGCCTCGATGACGGTGCCGAGATAGCGCCAGGCGCATGCCTCGCGGCGGCGGCAGGTTTCGATGACGCTGGCCAAGAGAGCAAAGGCGCGGGATCCTTCTTCGGAGCGGGTGCCGTGGCTGAGGTAGCGCGCAATCACCCAGTGCCGCAGCGCCTGTTCGGCGGCGTTGTTCGTCAGCGGCAGATGGGGCTCGTTGACCGGGCGCAGGATGACCTTCCCCTCGTACAGGAATTCGCGGGCGACGCTACCCAGCACCTTGTGGTCATCCGCCTGGTGCGCCTCGCACTGTTGCCGTAGCCGCTCGATGGCCGCGGCGTAGCGAATCCGCAGTCCTTCCGGCGGCGGGTCGATTCGCGCCGCGTAAATGGCGGCCATCCAGGTCTTCATCAGCCCTTCCATCTCCTTTCCGACCTCCGCCACCCGAGCATCACTCGATTCGGCCAGTCCCCGCAGCTTGCGCATCCGGTGCGCCCAGCAGCGCAGGCGGTTCTCCCAAGCGCGGTAGACTCGGTAGCCATCACTAATTCGCGAAAGCGCCGCAGGGAGAGGTGCATCCGCAGCGCCAGGAAAACGATCATCCCGGCCCACTGCGGACCCACCAGGCGCCATTCGCCCAGTCCCACCCGATCCCACAGGCTGTAGGCTGGCGCACGCCACGGCAGCGCACGGGTGGTATGCCCGCAGGGGCAGCTCACTTCGAGCATCTGGTGACGCGTGACCCGGAAGATCAACCCGATCTGACCGTCGATGGGGGGCGCAATAGGGACCTCATCCCAGGCCGTGTAGGCCTGCGACGGGGTATCCGTCGCCAGCGCCAGACCACAAGCCGCGCAGCACGCCGGCCGGTGCTCGCACGTGTCGGTCACCGTGAGCTGCTGGGTGCGGCCATGACCCGGACTGCCGGACTGCTTGCCGGCCTTTCGGTCCGACGCCTTCAGCGGTAAGGGCGGCGGCTCGTCTCGCGGGACGGTTTCTTCCGTCGAATTCGCTGGGTCCATCGCCTCCGTCGCCGCTTCCGGGACTTTCGCCGGGGGCCTCTTCGCAGGCATCTCTTCCTCCTCTTCCTCGCCCGCGCCGGGTTTCTCCCAAGGCGCCTGGCTGGTCGGGGGCCGCGAGCGGTTGGCCGGGTTCTGATTCAGACGATCCTGCAATTCCTTGACGTCATCCAGCAGGCGGATAGACACGTCCGGCAATCGCTCCGCTGGCAGCTTCTTCAGCCACTCGGCGTCCATTTGCAGAAGGTCGTGCTTGCGGAGGTGCATTGCGTCGGTTCGTTGTCGAGTGGCAGTATTATGACGTACGAATTATTTCTGGGGGGGATTTTTTTGGGGGGGTGAATCTTTACGCTGCTGGTGCACCTCGTAATGGTCACGCCGCTTTGCTCTGAGAAAGCAGTCATCCTTGATCGTTAGCCGTCTGGCCTGAGTGAATTTACAAAAGTCCCCGTTCGGCGAAAGACAAGGGTGGTGATTGCTGGGCGACGATGAAGTGATCGAGCACTCGCACTTCCACCAAGGCCAGCACCTGCTTGAGTTCGCTGGTCAGCAACTCGTCGGCGCGTGACGGTTCGGCCACTCCGGAGGGGTGATTGTGCGCCAGCACCACTGCCGCAGCGTTGTGCCGCAGCGCCTGTTTGACGACCTCGCGCGGATAGACACTGGTCTGCGTCAGCGTACCGCGGAAGAGCTCTTCAGCGGCAATCAGGCGATTCTGTGCATCCAGCCACAAGGCAAGGAAGACCTCGTGCTCCAGGCCCGCGAGATGCAGCCGCAGGTAGTCGCGTACGGCACCAGGAGAGGCAAAGGTGATTCCTCGTTTCATGTCTTCAGCCAGCGCCCGCCGTGCCAGTTCGACGACCGCCTGCAACTGCGCGTATTTCGCGGGCCCCATGCCGGGCACTGCCGAAAACTCCGCCGAGTTGGCGGCAAACATGCGGGTCAAGCCACCGAAACGCCCGATCAGTTCGCGCGCCAGATCAACGGCACTCTTGCCGCGAACGCCGACACGCAGGAAGATCGCCAGCAATTCGGCATCCGACAGAGACGCCGCTCCGTTCGCCAAAAGGCGCTCGCGCGGTCGCTCGTCCTCGGGCCAATCGGTAATTGCCATCTCGCCACCTCACCCGTCGAATGCGTCTTCCGGCATTATAATCTTGACAACAACTACTTGCCGCAGCCTTCCGGTTTTCCCTGCTGCACGTTCAGTTCTTCTGTATGGCGATTTGCTTGCTGTGCCAGCAGTTCGAGCGACATCCCCGGCAATCCATGACGCCGCCACTCGGTATAGTTGAAGCGATCGCGCGATACCGCCACCATGAAGCGTTCGGCTTCAACCAACCCGAGGGCACTGATCAACGCCTGCATTCCGGCGATGCGAATTTCTGCTTCAGTCTTCATACCATTTCTCCAGACAAGACACCGCTTCCATCGGGAAAAGCACCCTGACTCTGCCAAACTGCCGCAACCGTTTGCTGAACCGGTCATCCGTCGTCACAAGAATGTCCGCTTTGCCGACAATGGCCGAGGCGACGTGCAGAGAGTCATATATCCTGAACACCGCAAGTTAAGGCTGGAGTTTGCCGCTTGGTCAGAAATTACAGATTTGGTGTGTTAATTATAAATATAAATCAACAGGTTAAATCATGCCGGGAATTGCTGAGTACATGACATTATAATGCACTGACAACCAAATATGAGCCTTTCTGATTTCCATGTGTCGCATAGAAACGAAAAGTGGCAATCACATCTTCATCTGTCTTCGCTACTCACACTAAGGAACGTTTCAATAACAATTTGCGAAAGCTGATCAATGGAATCCCACCGTTTTTCCAGTCCAGCAATGAATTTCCGCAGGTTGTTTTTTTGAACGTTCCTAATTCTACTTTGCCACATTTCTAAAATGGTTGAAATACAGGCTATTGAGCTACATATCTAATGCTCTACCACATAAGGAGTATGACGATGAAATCGCCAAATTTATTTATTTGGGATCGGGCGTGCGGTGGCCAGCTGCTGCGAGAATCTGACCAGCCATTTTCAGTCGTTCCGGGAGTGTTTCCGCAGTAAAACGCGAAGCACGGCCGAGCAAGCTGAACAGTACTTGCGGGGCCTTTTTCAAAGCCCTCGTGCGAACCTGGAACAGATGAGCGAGACGGTGGCGGAGACCGAGTATTACAGCCTCCACCACCTGTTGAGCGATGCTGCATGGGACTTTGAGAATGTGCGTCGGGAGACGGCGCGACAAGCGGACGAGTGGATCGGTGGGCCAGAGACGGGACTGTTGCTCGATGAGTCTGGGGTCCAAAAGAAGGGCGACCATTCAGCGGGCGTCGCCAGGCAGTACAACGGTCGCCTGGGTAAGGTCGAGAACTCGCAGGTTGGAGTGTATGCCGCCTTGGCACGAGGGTCGCAGGCGGCGATCATCGACTTCGAATTGTTCCTTCCAGAGCGTTGGGTTGAAGACGCCAAGCGTTGCCAGGAAGCGGGGATTCCGGAATCGGCACGGGTCTTTCGGACTAAGCCGCAGATGGCTGCCGAGATGGTCAAGCGGGCACGAGCCGCCGGGGTGCGCTTTGGCTTCATCGGTGCCGACGGCCTCTATGGCCACGCGACTTGGCTGCTGTTTGATTGGGACGATGCAGGTGAGGTATTCGCCACCGAGGTGCACAGCGACCAGCAGTTTTACTTTACCGATCCGGGAAAGGCGTGGGTACCGGCCTGGGAAGCCCGCGAATGGGCCGCGCGCCTGAAACGAAAGGAGTGGCACCCGGTGATCCTGCGCGACGGGGAGAAGGGTGAAGTGCGCGCGATGTTTGCCCATACCCGCGTGTGGATCAGTCATCCGAACAGCGCAC
>NZ_SPMX01000115.1 GCF_012940005.1 Candidatus Accumulibacter contiguus
GCGGTTAAACGGGAAACAGGTGGATTTCGCGCAACGCTCGATGCGCAACAGAATGCCTGTGCTGCCCCCGCAACGGTAAGCGAGTGTGGGCCTGTCGAAATGCCACTGGGCAAAAGCCTGGGAAGGCGGCAGGTCAAGACTCGCGAGCCCGGATACCGGCCTTCGCACACCACAGGACGGAAGTGTCGCGGGGAAGCGGACACGCAACGCTCGGCTCGCATGCCTGCCTTTCCCTCGTGCCCTTCCGCATTATTGGTCCGCCGACTTGCGGGGACGCTGGTCGGCAAGAGGGGGAATTTCATCATGCATCCCAATACACGGCGGGCAGCCGGTGCCGCCACTTTCACCGCAACTGTTGCCGCACTGGTCTCGACGGCCTTGCATGCCGCAGACACGCAACTCGACCCGATTGTCGTCACGGCGACTCGACAAGCTACCCGAACCAATGAACTGACGAGTGATGTGTCGGTCATCACCCGCGAGGAAATCGATCAGGCCGGGGAGACGACACTGGCGCAACTCCTGGCACGGCAACCGGGAATTCAGTACGTCGCCAACGGCGGTGCGGGGTCCAATAGCGGCGTGTTCATCCGTGGCGCCAATACCAATCAATCGATCGTTTTGATCGACGGCCAGCGCATCGGCTCGGCGACGAGCGGCAGCGCGGCATTGTCGCGGATTCCGCTGGACCAGATCGAGCGCATCGAGATCCTGCGCGGCCCGGCGTCTTCGCTCTACGGGGCCGACGCCATCGGCGGCGTGATCCAGATCTTCACCCGCAGAGGCGAGGGGCCGGTGCGGGTGAACGCCAGCACCGGTTATGGCTCCTACCACACGACCGACACCAGCGTCGGCATTGCCGGTGGCACGGAACTGCTTTCCTACAGCGTCCAGGCAGCTTATACGAATACCGACGGCTTCAATGCCATCAACAACAAGAAGAGCCTGTTCTACAATCGCGACCGGGATGGCTATTACAACAGGAACCTGAGCGCCAGTTTTGCCGTTCGCCCGGCCAAAGGGCAGGAACTCGGGGTCAACCTGCTGCTCAGCAAAGGCACCAACCAGTACGACGGCAATGACTTCGGCACGCTGGGCGCCGCTCAGCCCTTCAGCAATGACCAGAACGTCGGCAATTATTCCATCTACTCGCGCAATCGCCTGCATCAGGCATGGACCAGTACCTTGCGTCTCGGTCGCAGTACCGACGACAGCAAGGACTATATCGGGAACTTCCGGGACAGCGTCTTCAATACCACCATGGACCTCGTGTCCTGGCAGCACGACATCAAGCTGCCGGTCGGCGAAGCCCTGTTGGCCTACGAGTACAACAGGCAGAAGGTTTCCAGCACGACCGACTACACCGTCACCGAGCGCACGATCAATTCATGGCTTGCCGGCTGGAACGGAAATCTCGACCAGCACCGGCTGCAGTTCAATCTGCGGCATGACGACAACTCGCAGTTTGGCGGCAAGAGCACAGGTTCCGCAGCCTATGGCTATCAATTCACGCCGCAATGGCGTGCCCATATCTCCTATGGCACGGCGTTTCGTGCTCCGACCTTCAACGAGCTGTATTTTCCTGCCCTCTTCGGTTTCGCCGGTGGTAATCCCGATCTGAAGCCGGAGACGGCGAAGAATACCGAAGCCGGTGTCAACTGGGAGCAGGGCAGTCATCGCGCTTCGGCGGTCGTTTACCACAATCAGGTGACTGATCTGATCGAATTCCGGCCACCGACATTCACCCCGGTCAATGTCAGCAAGGCGTTGCTGCGCGGTGCCACGCTGACCTACGACGGGCGTTTCTCGGAGTGGGGCGCCGGGGTCGCGCTGGACTTCCTGGATCCGCGGAATGAGGGAAACGGCCCAAACAAAGGCAATCGGCTGGCTCGCCGTGCCGAGCAGCAGATGAGCAGCTACCTCAGCCGAAGCCTTGGGAACTGGGATCTGCGCGGCGAGTGGCAATTGCTTGGCAATCGCTACGAGGATCCGGCCAACCGCGTTCGCCTCGGGGGATACGGTCTGGTGAACCTCTACGCCGATTACCGCCTGCAGCGAGACTGGGTGTTGTTTGCACGCGCCAACAACATTTTCGACAAGGATTACGAGACGGCCGACAACTACGCCACTGCCGGGGCGAACGTCTTTGTCGGCGTTCGCTACGCGCCGAAGTAGGGCGCTGCATGCCCACCCGCCGCCGTGCTTTACTGATCCTCGCAGCGCTTGCCGGGCTGGCGCAGCTCAGCATCGTGCTGGCGTTGATGGTGGGCAGTATTGCGATCAACCCGACCGAGGTGTTGGCGACCCTGTTTGGCAAGGGCGACGGCATGGCCGGCGACGTCGTGCGCAGCCTGCGTCTGCCGAGGGCGTTGACGGGTTTCGCCTGTGGCGGCCTGCTGGCACTGGCGGGTGCCTTGCTGCAGGTCTTGCTGCGCAACCCGCTCGCCGACCCTTACGTGCTCGGCATTTCGGGCGGTGCCGGCATCGGCGCCTTGCTGGCGATCGTACTTGGCCTGGGCGTCGCGGGGATCAACGGCCTGGCCTTCGCGGGCGCGCTCGCTGCGATGCTGTTGGTGTTCGGCCTGGCGCATGGAGAAGGGGGCTGGACGCAGTCGCGCCTGCTGCTGACCGGCGTGATCGTTGCTGCCGGTTGCGGTGCCGTCGTAACCTTGCTGCTGGCGCTTGCTCCCGACGACCAGCTGCGCGGCATGCTCTTCTGGCTGATGGGTGATCTGTCGCAGAGCGGGGACCCGCAACTGGTGCTGATCCTGCTCGTGATCGTGCTGCTGATTGCGTTGCCGTTTGCCCGTGAGCTCAATCTGCTGGCGCGTGGTGCCGACATTGCCCAGGCGCTGGGGGTCGCGGTTCGCCCATTACGCCGTGGTGTTTACCTTGTCGCGTCGCTGGCCACGGCTGCCGCGGTGACGCATGCTGGCGCGATCGGCTTCATTGGCCTGATCGTGCCGCATCTCGTTCGCCTCGCCGCTGGTAATGATCAGCGTTTGCTGCTGCCCGCCTCGGTACTCGCCGGGGGCAGCCTGCTGGTGATTGCCGACACCCTGGCCCGTACCCTGCTGGCGCCGCAACAACTGCCGGTGGGCGTGCTCACCGCGCTGATCGGCGTGCCGGTTTTTCTCTTCCTGCTCTCCCGCGCTGCACCTGGACGGTACTGATGGTCCCCGGTTTGCTGTCTACGCATGCGCTCAGCGTTGGCGTGGCTGACCGCAGTTTCTGCCATGACCTGGCCTTGACCGTACAGCCGGGCGAATGCCTGGCCATCCTCGGACGCAATGGTGCCGGCAAGTCAACGCTGCTGTCGGTACTGGCCGGTCTGCGACCGCCGGCAGCCGGTGCCGTGCTGCTCGACGGGGCGAGCTATGAAAGGCTGGGCGCGCGCGCCAGCGCGCGCATTCGCGGCTGGCTGCCGCAAAGCCGGAGTGAAGCATTTTCCTCGACGGTTCTGGAGACGGCGCTGGTCGGACGCCACCCACATCTTGCCCGCTGGGATTGGGAATCCGAAAAGGATGCCCGGATCGCCCGCCAGGCGCTGGCAGCCGTCGGCCTCGCGGAACTCGCAGCGCGCGACGTGCAGACGCTTTCGGGTGGCGAGCAGCAAAGGCTGTCGATTGCCACATTGCTCGCGCAAGCGCCGCGACTGTACCTGCTCGATGAGCCGCTCGCCCACCTCGATCTGAATCATCAGATGGCCACCCTCGAACTTTTCGCAGCACTCGCCCGCGACGAGGGGGCGGCCTGTGTGATGGTCCTGCACGAACCCGGCCTGGCCGCACGTTTCTGCACGCATGCCCTGCTGTTGTTCGGCGATGGAACGACGCAGCAGGGTACCTGCGACGAGGTGATCAGCAGCGACTCGCTGAGCAGGCTCTACGGCTATCCGCTGCGCGAAGTGGGTGAGCATGGACAACGCTGGTTCATGCCCGCCTAGCTGCGCGCATCCGGGGATTGCGTGTGGGTTCCGTAGTAGATTTCCTTGATCGAACTGTTTTCCAGCCAGAAGACGTTCCCATCGACCGTGATCATCCCATAGACGCGCGGGATGACCGCCCCGCAGGTGCTCGTCTGGACCGACAGGTCATTTAGCCGCAGCCCTTCTACGGTCGGTTCCTTGGGCGGATTGAGCAAGCCGCCCAGCATCATCCCGGCCTTAGTGAGACAAACAATGCGTTGCGGGGTGTAGTCGCGGTGGGCGTACATGACTTTGGATTGGAATTCACTGGGGCAGGCGGCGTCTATCGACGCACATCGAGGTATCGACATTTTTTTACACCTGGGCGCCCCAGGTAGCCGATCGATTCCGGCATGTGCCTGATCGAATGGGGGTTTTGTGTTCAGGGACGAATCCTGCCTGCTTACGCGGACTCCCCATTGCCAGCCTTGGCAAAACGACAACGATCCCGCGAGTTACGCCGGTGGTGTGGTTGTGGACGGTGACAACCACATGTGGCAGCCCGATCCTTATCGCAAGGGGCGAACCTGTTTTGACGGCCCCAACGTCGACTTCACCGTCGCGTTGGCCTTCACGGGGCTTGCCGAAGGATTGACCGATTTGACGATCACGTCGAATGGAATGGCCGGGTACTCCGTGGAGATTGCCCCCTGCAATCCGGGAGCGTGCAAGTTCAACCCGGTGTCGCTGAACCCCACCCTGGTGAGCGCCTCGGCCAGGATTGAGCCGATCCCGCCGCCCGGTGTCCCCGAGCCATCGATTCTGGCACTTGCCGGCCTCGGCTTGCTCGGCCTGCTGTCGACGCGACGCGGCGCGGCAGGGACTGATCTCGGAGTTCCCGGCCAGGATCGTCGGACCAAAATCCGCTTTACAATCTCGACCGGATGGGCTACAAACCGCCGAACGAAAGGGTTAGACCCGGGGCGAACACTGCCTCGCCCCATCGGCCGGCAAAACCTCGCGGAGTGGCTGGCCCAACAGCCGTAAAAACCGTTCGCCCGAGAGCGGGCGCAGCAGGCAGCACAGACTGCCGACCAATGAGCTGAACGCCAGGCGAGGGGCCTGGCCTTGATTCGAGGCTGTTTTTGAGCGCCTCCAACGCTCGCCCTGGGGGACATGGGGTCGATGTTTCGAACTGCGAAACATGGGGTAGGGCTGCTCCTGTGCTGGTTCGTGCTGGCGGGTCAGGTCTGGGCCAAAACCTGCGACCTCGACGGCGACGGGGATGTCGACCTCGACGACATCACCCTGCTGCAGCGCATGTTGCCGAGCCGTCCCACGGTTACCGGCCCGGATGACCCCCGCGATGCCAATCACGATGGCCGCATCGACATTCTCGACGTGCGCGCCTGCGTACTGTCCTGCACGCGCGCCAAATGCAGCACGATCAACCAGGCGCCCTTCGCCAACGCCGGTCCCGACCAGAGCGTATCGCTCGGCAGCTGGATCCCACTCGATG
>NZ_SPMX01000116.1 GCF_012940005.1 Candidatus Accumulibacter contiguus
ATACAGCATGGTTTCGGGATACGGCGGAATGCGCCCGCGGTGCCTGGCCACCGCTCCCTGGCCGGCGTTGTAGGCGGCCAGTGCGAGGGCGACGTTGCCCTGATGCGCGTTGAGCAGATCCCTGAGATGACGCACGCCGGCATCGATGTTCTGTGCCGCATCGCCGGCATCGGTGACCCCGTAGCGGGCGGCCGTCGCCGGCATGAGCTGCATGGCGCCGAGTGCGCCCTTCGGCGAGACGGCCCGGGCGTTATACCCGGACTCCACCCCGACCACCGCCGCCACGAGTTCAGGTGCGACCTGGTGGAGGCGTGCGTAGTGGTCGATCAGCGGCGTCAATTGCAGTTTTCCGGCGGCCTGGTCCACCCTCGCGAGCTTCCTTGAAGCCGTGCCGCGATCCTGGGGCGGGTTCTCGCCGCGGATCAACAGCCGGTAGCTCGGATCGAGGCGCTGGCTGGCGTAGCTCGGCACACCATCGGCAGCATACGAGACGTAAACGCTGCCCGTCGCGCAAGCCATCGCAGGATGCAGCAACAGACCGCCGGCGAACCAGGCCAAGGCGACTCGCAGCCGCTCTGGCTGCGCCCAGGAACCAGCAGATTTCCCCCTTGAACGACCCATTGGTGACTCGGCAGGCAAATTTCGAGAGCAGAGGATAACACGCTGCTGTCCAAATTGTGATCAATGGTAGAGTTCCCGGCCAGGATCGTCGGACCAAAAACCGCTTTACAATTTCGACCGGATGGACTATAACCCGCCGAACGAAAGGGTCAGACCTGTGGCAAACACTGCCCGGCCCCATCGGCCGGCAAAGCCTCGCGGAGTGGCTGGCCCAACAGCCGTAAAAACCGTTCGCCCGAGAGCGGGCGCAGCAGGCAGCACAGACTGCCGACCAATGAGCTGAACGCCAGGCAAGGGGCCTGGCCTTGATTCGAGGTAACTACTCAGGAGTCCTCCGCCAAGCGGACAGGCTGAAGCGTGGCGACGCTCAGGTACTGGAATTTTTGCTCAGAGCGAACGTCCAAGCTTTCAAGAGAACCCAGCATTGACCTCGCAATGGATAGGCTTCGTACAGGTGAGTGGGCATGGACGAGATTCCCGACCTTGAACGACTGAGTGTTGCCGAGAAGGATGATCTGATCCGCGAGCTTTGGCCCTTACGTGCGCTGGTGCGGCAGTTGAGGGGAGAAGTGGAGAAGCTGCGAGGCGAA
>NZ_SPMX01000117.1 GCF_012940005.1 Candidatus Accumulibacter contiguus
GCGCAATCACCGTCCGCGATGAACGACTTGCCGACGCCGCCCTTGCCTTGCAGAACCATGTGAATCTTCGCCATCAGAGTAGATCCTCCTTCTTCGGTGTTCGGTTGAATGTGAAGCCGGTCGCGGCCAGCTTCTCTGGTTTCCATTCGGCCGGCGTCCTGGCTGACTGCGGGGCCGACCTTGGGGCCGCCTGCCCGGATTGATCGGCCACCACCGGCGCCGGCGCTGTTTCTCCGTTCGCTGGCGGCGACAGGATCAAGCGATTCACGTAGCCGCGAAACGCCTGGTAGCTGAAGGCGACCTTCTCTTCGTCGTGCAGCGTTTCCCAGATCGTCTTGACCGGCCAGCCATCGTCGATGGCCTGCTTCACCTCGCCACGCAGAGCCAGGAACGCCGCCCGGTTGCGCACATTGCCAGCCGGCTTCTTGCGCGCGATCCGTTCAGCGATGCGCGCCGACAAGCTCTTGGCCATCGATCATCCGGCGTTGCTGTTGCCGTTGTTCCGTCATTGTTTCGTCCTCACTGCAACAGGCTTACCTGTTCTCGACCGTTGTTTGATCGTCGCCAGCCCGTTCCTGCCTTCGCACAACAAATGATATAACGAATAAAAAGCTACAAGCAAGGGCAGAGACATGCTACCCTTGGCGTATGAAAGGCATATATCGGGGCAGGATAGGTGAAGTAGGCCCACCCGCAAGCGGTTTGTCCTGCTTCACGGCGCCTTATTCGCACTGCGTGCTCAACGGGCGTCCTGCTC
>NZ_SPMX01000118.1 GCF_012940005.1 Candidatus Accumulibacter contiguus
AGCGGCGAATTCACGGGTCTGCTCAAGGCGCACGACATCCGGATCAGCATGGACGGCAAGGGGTCTTGGAGGGACAACGTCTTTGTCGAGCGTCTGTGGAAGACGGTCAAGTATGAGGAGGTGTATCTCAAGGCCTACGACAGCGTCGCCGATGCAAGAGCCAACCTGACCACGTACGTCCGCTTCTACAACGAGCGCCGACCGCATCGCGCCCTAGACGGCAAGACGCCGGACGCCGCCTACTTCGTGGCCCTCGCGTCGGCCATCCGCGCCGCAGCGTAAGGTATGAGGAAGGGGCTCCGTGGATTTGTGGACGATGCGCTGGCGCGCACCGGGCCGCTTGCCGTGGAAAAGTCTGGTGACTTTCCCACCGCACGTCCCTTCGCCCACAAGCTCCACCGAGCTCTATTCGGTTCGGATAAAATCCCAGAAGGTCAAAACCAACCGCATCACCGGTCAGCCGACCGGAACTGGCAGGGCTCCACTTATCGACGAGCTCTTGCTGTCCAAACAAACGGGGCCACCTCTGTCCGCATTGGGCCACAATTACCTGATCCGCGTCGGTGTTTACCACCAAGTTAGCGTTGTGCGTCACGATAATGATCTGGCGCCGCTTCTTCGCGTCGCGGAGATCTGCGTTTGCGGGGATTAGTGCGATAGCTGGGTCAGGGCTTTCCTGAGTCGGCGGATCGGTTTCCGCGGGCCCTAGCAGCGCGGTGACCAACAGATTCGCCTGTTTGATTCGCTCGATCAGCAGCGAGTCAACTGGGCCAACGTAGTCGAGCTTGAAGGCTTCCCAGTCGGACGCACTCAGACCGGCATCCTCGCGTTCGTCCTTCAGGTCGGCTAATAGGGATGGCGCCTGTCGTGTGCGAAAGTCGCTCACGTCGTTTTGTAAGTGAAGTAGGGCCTGGTGTCGGCGCCTGGCTTGGTCTACCAATTGTCGTTTTTCATCGACTGCAAGCGAGACCTGCTCATGGCAGCTGGTGCGCTCTTCATTGCCCTTGGTGACCAGCGATTTGCGATCGGTCTTGTCCTTTTCGATCGAGCCTTTCTTCTCATCGCGGTCTTTCTCCAGCGCCTTAAGCCCGTCTTTCTTGACTCGCTCGTCAGCAAGGTCCACGGACGCCTTGGTCAGTGCTTGTTGCTGGCGTTCGCGCGTCTGGCGTGAGCCTTGCAGACGAATGTCTAATAACTCCGTGAAGGTATCGGCTCCCTGGCGCTCCGTGAGCGGGTGGGCATTGAAGATCACACGTTCGATCTCCGTAACCAAAGCGTCGTTTAGGCCTTCTGCCGAGCAGAGTTGATCGACGAACTGCTGCGACAGGTACTGGACATAAGGGCTGGCCAGCAGGTCCTCCATGTCGGTTTGATCGAGTTTGTTGCCGGTCTCTTCGCCAGAAGCCCACTGAAGTTTGGCTTCGCTGTCGCCAAGGTATCGTTTCGCGCGGAGGATAAAAGAACGCTCGTTCAGAT
>NZ_SPMX01000119.1 GCF_012940005.1 Candidatus Accumulibacter contiguus
GTACAGCACAGCAAATACCAGCAATCTCAGCCATGCCTCCCCCTCTTCGGTTTCCCAAAACCCCGATTCAGGATGTCGGTTCCTACGGGCTTGCGCTTGCAGGTGGCGATGAACACTGCTTTTCGGGCGATGAATTAATTCCCCCACTGCACGCAGGCTTCGTTTTCCCTGGTCTGTAAGTGCGGCAAAAATGACGCGGCTGGTTGTCCGTATGGCTTGAGTCGTAGAGTTTTTTTTGTCATAAAACTGATGATACAGGAGATGCGGCAACCAGTTCCCATCTCCTCAGCTCCCTTCATCCTCAGACTCTATCGGTAGCATGACTGTCCCGCTTTAAGTGGGAAGCCGAAGATCACATAGTTGCCCGACACCGCGACGGGCAACGGATCAATCTGCTCAATCAGCGGCCGGTTGCCGAAGCGATACGAGGAAAGCATGGTTGTGATCGTTGCCGCATCGAGCGACCGCCAGATGGCACTGCTGTAGTGCAACGAATTCTGGTTGAGGTGGCTCAAAACATCGGCCTGCGCCAACGTCGAGCCGAACTCAAAGGCCACGGTGAGTGGCTCGTTGCTCTCATAGCGGATCGACACCGGTAGCACGAGCGTCGGTGCATCCAAGTCGGGACGGTCCCCAAGTTGGGTGCCGTCAGGCAAGCGTATGTCGTATAGCAGATGAATGTTGGCGATGCCTGCCTTTGTTTCTTGGCCGACTCGACGCTTCAATACAAGGCGGCGAGTAACTACTCAGGGCGACCACGCCGAAGCTCAAGCGAGGCGAGGCTGAGGGGGCTGGCCCTGGAAAGTGAGGATCAGGGCGTGGAAGAGATTGGCGCCCTGCTTGTGCATGGTTGCGAGATACGAGTGAATGATGCAGTAGGCATCGGCCCCCTTCTTGGTCCGGAAGCCGCCGGAGACTTTCTGTTTGACCTTGGACATGCGCACGGCTTGCTCGGCCAGGTTGTTGGTGAACGGAACGCCGGGATCCGTGGCAAAGCGCCAGACATCGTCGGTGTAGGGTGCGCAAGCGCAGGAGGAGGTTCGTCGCCTTGCTTTGCCGGGGACGCCGCGTTG
>NZ_SPMX01000012.1 GCF_012940005.1 Candidatus Accumulibacter contiguus
AAAATACCTCCTGCGACAACCTCAATGCCCTGGCCGTCCATGCCGCCAGTGAATCCCTCGATCCCAATACCCGCGCCACGCTACTTCATCAACCGCGGCGACACCTTCTCTCGCATCAAGCGCACCCTCGGACGCTGGCTCCTCCAGGGCATCAATGCTCTCGACAATGTCGCCTCCGTCTTCGACGAACTCATCAAGAACCTCGTCCAGATAAAACCAAACAGGTCATCTCCCAGAAATTTCACCAAAAAACCACATTTATCACATGCTTACAAAAACGGGGTATGACTATGTCTGATAGGTTGAGAGCATTGGCCCTTACCCATCCCCCCTTCCCACAAACCCGCCCGCCGGTTCGGATTCGCTTTCTCTTCCCCGAAAAAGGAGTCTCTTTAGCCTCTAGATCAAGAGACTCCTTTTTCTTCGTCCGTTCTCCGGACAAACGTCGTTCCCCGTTGCGTCGGTCTGGCGCTGCGCTCAACGTAGCCGCCAGCCTTCCCCGTAGTCGAGGTCCAGGACAACCGCCCTGATCCTCACACCCGTAGCGGCATTGTCTCCTCTGGAGCGGTGCCGCTTTCCATTGGTACCTTCAACAGGAGCAATACCATGAAAACCCAAGTTCAACCCGTCCCCCTCACGCCGACCGTTGCCGAGAGCGAAACGCGCCTCATCAAGAGCGCCGCGCTCGTGACCTTCCGCTTCGTGCGCGCGACCATCAACGCCGCCAAGACGGTGCCCGGTATCGTCGGTCAAGCAGCCTCCGATGTCCGTGACGCGTGGGAGGAGTCCTCCCGCCCAAACGCCTGAAGGAGAAAGATCATGCTGACCACCGGTTTCACGATCTTTCTCGCGGGCGCACTGCTGCTGGCGAAACTCCCCCGGCGAACCATGCTGCGGGCACTCAAGCACGACCTGCTGCTCGACCTGGCGGTGACGCTGCTGGTCCTTCTGATTCACTGGGGCACCTTCAGCGGTGTGATGGCAGCGACGGTGGCGGGTCTGCTGACCAGCCTGGCGACCTCGGGCCTGAAACGCCTGATCGGCTACGCGGACGGCCAGAACTACTATCCGGGACGCATCCGCCTCGACGTGTGAAACGCGGCAACCAGTCGCTGCGCTGGGTCCTCCTCGCTGCCGCCACCGGTGAAGCCGGACGCCAGGGGGTCCGCCTGATCCTGCGTTACAGCCTGCGCCTGCTGAGATAGCCTGCAGGCGATCTTTCCCTTCCTTCCATCCCTTTCGCGCCCCAGTCCGGGTCATCCCCGGCTGGGGCGTTCCTTTTTGGAGACTCGCAATGAACGACATCTATCAAAGCATCACCGACAAGATCATCGCCGAACTGGAAGCCGGCGGCGACGATCCGTTCCCGCGCAATGCGCTCTCGCAGCGCCCCTATCGCGGCATCAATACCATCGTCCTGGGCCTGGAAGCGTTCTGCCGCGGCTACACCACTCACCAGTGGCTGACCTTCCGGCAAGCGCTGCAGCTTGGCGGCCATGTCCGCAAGGGCGAGCGCAGCTCGGCCATCATCTACTACGAATTACGGCAGGTCGAGAAGGCCGACAGCGAAGCACTCGCCGAGGGCGACGATTCCGAGAAGCGGCTCCTGCCGCTGCTCAAGGTCTTCCACGTCTTCAATCTGGACCAGGTCGATGGCTTGCCCAATGAATACCGGGCGGCGCCGGACACGGGACCCGCCTGGGAACCTTCCGAGATCGCCGAGCGGATCATCGAGTGTTCCAGCGCCGAGATTCGTCATGGCGGCTTCCGGGCCTTCTACTCGCCCCCCAACGATCTCATCTACCTGCCGCTCCGTTCCTCCTTCAGGGACCAGGCGAGTTACTACAGCACGGCACTCCATGAGCTTTGCCACTGGACGGGCCACGCCTCTCGCCTCGGCAGGAAGCTCGGCAAGCGCTTTGGCGAATCGGCGTACGCGATGGAAGAGCTGATCGCCGAGATGGGCGCGGCCTTCCTGGCCGCGCACTGCCGGCTTGAAGTTCAGGTGCAGCACGCGAACTACATCGCCAGTTGGCTGGAAGTCCTCAAGCGCGACAAGCGCGCGGTGTTCACCGCTTCCGCGCAAGCCCAGAAGGCAGCCGACTATCTGCTTGAACACGCCGGGCTGATCACCCCGGCCGACGCCATGCCGCTCGCTGCCTGAAGCGTACAGACGCTGTGGGCAATTCTGTGGACAAAGCTGAGGACAGGCTGTGGAGAGCCGGCTCATCCACAAATTCTGTGGATAGATCGTCGAAAAAGCCTGTGGAAACCTCCCGGATTTCCCGGCTGCGCTGATCTCCCGTCGGTGCTGCTGACGTATTGGGCAATCTCTTCACCGATACGCGATCTGTCCCTGCACCCCAGGGCGCTGGGCGGGCTCTGCCGGTGACCGGCATGGCTTCCCGCAATCACCACAAGACTGTTGGGCGACATTGATGCGGTCAATAAATCTGACAACGTCGCAACCCTGATCGCCGCCATTCCGGCGGTTCCCTGACAACGCCCGACCTGGCCCTGTGCCGGTCGGGCGTTGTCGTTTCTCGCGTTCCTTTTTGGAGTTCATCATGGAAAACACGTCCCATTCAACCAATCCCTTCCGTCGCCTGTTCCAGATCGATGTGTCGAAGCACGTCGAGAAGAAAGGCCTGTTCTCGTACCTGAGCTGGCCCTTCGCCGTGGCACAACTGCGGCTCGCCGATCCCGACGCCAGTTGGGAGGTGCGCCGCTTCGACGGGCTGCCCTACCTGTCGAGCGAACTCGGCTTCTTCGTCGAGGTCGCGGTGACGGTGCAAGGCGTGACACTGAGTCAGATTCATCCGGTCCTGGACAACAAGAACCGGCCGATCCTGGCGCCGACGCCATTCGACATCAACACCTCGATCCAGCGCTGCCTGGTCAAGGCTATCGCGCTGCACGGGCTGGGACTCTCCATCTACGCTGGCGAGGACCTGCCTGACCTGGAGGATGCAGGCAACGCCAGCAAGACCGGCGAGGGAAGCCCCGAGGTTCCGGTACCTGTGGTCAAGCCCAGGCGCACCGCTACAGCGGCCAAGGTCACGAATCTGCCAACCAAGGAGGATCGTGAAACCCCGCAGCCGGGATCCGAGCATTTCCTGACCGCTGCCCAGAAGAAGTTCATCGAGCGGCTGATCGCCGAGACGGGTACCCAGGTCGCGCAGTTGCTGGCGTACTTTGGCTTCGACTCGCTGGAGACCATTCCCAGGAGCGAGGTGACCCGTGTCATCGCGGCGCTTGAAACGAAGAAGCGGAGGGCCGCGTGATGACCACCATCGTCAAACTGGTCCAGGGCAGCCCGGAATGGCACGAGCACCGGGCGAAGTGTCGCAACGCTTCCGAAACGGCGGTGGTGATGGGCGCTTCACCGTGGCAGACGCCCTATCAACTGTGGGAACTGCGCACCGGTCGCCGGCAGCCCGAGGTCAATGCGGCCATGGCCCGCGGTACGGCGCTGGAGCCACAGGCCCGCGCTGCCTACGAGGCCCTCACCGGCCATGTCATGCAGCCGCTGGTATTGGTCGACGGCTTGTACTCTGCGAGTCTCGACGGGCTGACCTTCGACGGCGATCTGATTCTGGAGATCAAGTGCCCGGTGAAGGGAAGCGCTTCCACCCTCTGGAAGGCCATTGCCGATGGCCAGGTACCCGCTCACTACGACTGGCAGATCGAACACCAGTTGATGGTATCGAAGGCGGCTATGGCGCATCTGTACGTCTTTGACGGTGAGCAGCAGCAGGGCCTCCTGTTCGAAGTGGCGCCGGACCCCGCCCGCTGGAAGCGGATACAGCAGGCCTGGGACGGCTTCATGCGCTGCCTGGAAACGGACACGCCACCGGAACTGACCGAGCGGGACAAGGTGATTCGCAAGGACGAAGACTGGCGGCTGGCGGCAGAGGCGTACGTGAGCTTGAAGCGTGACGCCGATGCACTGGTTGCACGACTCGATTCAGCGAAGGATCGTTTGCTCGAACTGAGCACCCATCCGAGCGAGGCCGGTTTCGGTGTTTCCGTGACTCGCTACTGGAAGCAGGGCAACGTCGATTACAAGCGGGTGCCTGAGCTGCAGGGCGTCAATCTTGAGGCCTATCGGCAGAAGGGGCGGTTCGAGACGAGGGTGACGCTTGCGAAAGCTGAAACCGCCGTGCGATAGGCGGAGCCCAATTTGGCGCGAATAGGCACCGCCAAAATGCCTACATGGTGCTTACACAGAGCCGAAAACAGAAAGGCCAGCCCCGAGAGGCTGGCCTAACTGATTGTTTTCTTGGTGGAGACAGGCGGGATCGAACCGCCGACCTTCTGATTGCGAACCAGACGCTCTCCCAGCTGAGCTATGCCCCCGAATGCGCATGCATTCTATGCTGCACGATTTGCCACGTCAATCCCGAGGATCGCACGCACCCGATCGCGCTACCGTCGAATAGTGGGATTATTTTTTTGCCTTGGCGGGTGCAGGAACAACCGCAATGGCGATGGCCTCGGCAAAAACCCCCTCCACCTGATCACCCTTGCTGATCAGTTTGAGTTGTTCCGGATCCTTGATCTTCAGAGTAAGCGTCTTCTTCGCGCCGCGTAGCGTCACGGTCTGTTTCTTGCGATCAACCTGTTGCACATCGGCGACGAAGGCTACCTCTTTCGCCTCGTAGGCTGCCGGTTTCTGGCCTGCGGCGGCCGAGCCCTGTTGTGAGCTGTCGATCCGCTCGCGAAGCGCTCCACCGCCCTTCTTGAGCGTCATCATCAGTTCCTGGGTGTAGGTCGTAATGACGTGGTCACCGACCTTGATCTGGTCAAAATTCTTGATGTCGTCCCCGGCAATGACCTTCAAATGTTCGCCCCTGGCGTTCTTGAGAACGACGCTGCGCGATGCCTTGTCGATTGAGTCTACGAGCAGGGTAACCCTGGCTTCGATCAGGCCGGCGAACTTGCCGGGCGCGACAGCGGTCATGGCTTCGGCGACGGGGGGTTGCTGTGCGGATACCGCAAGCGGGAAAAGGACCAAGGCTGCAGCAGCAAGTGCGACACGAATACGCATTGAAGACTCCGATAGCGGGAAAAATGTGGGGATGATGGGCTGACTGTGCTCGAACGGGCTGCTTACTTCGCCAAGCCCACTGAAAAGGAAGTGGAAAAGTTACTCGTCCTTGCCTGCGACCCTGGCCTTGAAAGTTGCGCCGGCAGCGAACTTCGGAACGATGGTTTGCGGGATCAGGATTTTAGCTCCGGTCTTCGGATTCTTGCCTTCCCGGGCAGCGCGCTCGCTGGCCTTGAAGGATCCGAAACCGACCAGAGTCACCGCCTCGCCCTTGGCAACCGACTCAACGATGGTGTCGATTACGGCATCCAGCGCTTTCGCTGATGCAACCTTTGACAGGTCGGTACGGGTGGCGATGGCATCGATCATTTCAGACTTGTTCATGGTATCTCCTCTGGTGATTAAGGGCATTTCTCTGGCCGAATTCTGGCACTTCACAGCCGACTAGGGAAGGGCAGCGATCAAGAATGGAAGGCTGCAATTCTGGCATGGATTCCACCGCTGCAGACAAGTTTCTGCTCTTGCCAGCAGCAGCAAGCCAACTGCAAACGCGAATGGCTTTTCCGAAGCGAGCCCCGACTGGTGTTCGTCAGGCATAGCTGCTGCCTGTTCAGCGCTCGGATTCGTCAGTGCTCGAAGAATTTTCGGCGACGCTGCTCTGGCTATGGCGCGCCAGCAGCAGACCCAGGAAGCGACCGCTGTGGCTGCCAGGCACCACGGCAAGCTGTTCCGGGGTTCCGACCGCAAGGATGCGGCCGCCGCCGGCGCCACCTTCCGGGCCGAGGTCCACCAGCCAGTCGGCGGTCTTGATGACATCAAGATTATGTTCGATGACCACCACGGTGTTGCCGTGGTCAGCCAGGCGGTGCAGCACGGTCAGCAGCATTTCGATGTCCTGGAAATGCAGCCCGGTGGTCGGTTCGTCGAGAATGTACAGGGTTCTGCCGGTGTCGCGCTTCGACAGCTCGAGCGCCAGCTTGACGCGCTGCGCCTCACCACCCGAGAGCGTCGTGGCCGCCTGACCCAGGGTGATATAGCTGAGACCGACATCCACCAGGGTCTGCAGCTTGCGAGCCACCACCGGCACGGCATCGAAGAATTCGCGCGCGACCTCGACCGTCATCTGCAGGATTTCGTGGATGTTTCTGCCCTTGTACTGGACTTCCAGGGTCTCGCGGTTGTAACGCTTGCCGTGACAAACGTCGCAGGCGACGTAGATGTCGGGCAGGAAGTGCATCTCGACCTTGATCAAGCCATCTCCCTGGCAGGCCTCGCAGCGACCACCCTTGACGTTGAACGAGAAACGACCGGGGCCATAGCCACGTGCGCGGGCTTCCGGGACGCCCGCGAACAACTCGCGGATCGGCGTCAGCAGGCCGGTGTAGGTCGCGGGGTTGGAGCGCGGCGTGCGTCCGATCGGACTCTGATCGACGTTGATCACCTTGTCGAAATGATCAAGGCCGACGATCCGGTCGTGCTCCGCCGGCTCGGCCGACGATCCGTAGAGATGCCTGGCCGCGGCCGCGTACAGGGTGTCGTTGATCAGCGTCGATTTGCCTGAGCCAGAGACGCCAGTGATGCAGGTAAACAGGCCGACCGGGATGTCGACGCTGACGTTCGCAAGGTTGTTACCGCGCGCGCCGACGACCTGCAGCAGGCGTGCGGCATCCGGCTGGCGTCGCTTGCCGTGCATGCCGATGCGCCTTCGCCCGGCCA
Source organism: Candidatus Accumulibacter contiguus (assembly GCF_012940005.1). Classification (GTDB taxonomy): domain Bacteria; phylum Pseudomonadota; class Gammaproteobacteria; order Burkholderiales; family Rhodocyclaceae; genus Accumulibacter; species Accumulibacter contiguus. The sequence goes on from NZ_SPMX01000012.1 coordinate 6,767, forward strand.
GGTAGTCGCCGGTCAGTGAGGCCGGATTGTCGATGATTGCCTGAGGTGCTCCTTCAGCGACGATATGGCCGCCATGCACGCCGGCACCAGGACCGATGTCGACCACGTAATCGGCGCTGCGGATGGCTTCCTCGTCGTGTTCGACGACGATCACCGTATTACCGATGTCTCTGAGTTGTTTGAGGGTCTTCAACAGCCGCTCGTTGTCGCGTTGATGCAGGCCGATCGAGGGTTCGTCGAGCACGTACATCACGCCGGTCAGCCCGGAACCGATCTGCGATGCCAGACGGATACGCTGCGCCTCGCCGCCGGAGAGCGTTTCTGCCGAGCGGTCGAGCGACAGGTAGTCGAGGCCAACGTTGATCAGGAACTGCAGGCGGTTGCCGATCTCCTTGAGTACCTTCTCGGCAACCTGCGCCTTGTTGCCGGGGAGTTGCAGCGCCAAAAAATAGTCACGCGCTTCACGCAGTGGCTGGCGGCTGATTTCGTGCAGGGTGCGCGCATTGTCCTTGCTGCCGACGCGCACGTTGCGTGCTTCTTCGCGCAGACGGCTGCCCTGGCAAGCCGGGCAGGTCTGGTTGCTGATCATTCGCGCCAGTTCCTCGCGAACGGCAAGCGAGTCGGTTTCCTTGTAGCGGCGCTCGAGATTGACGACGATTCCTTCGAAAGCGTGCTCGCGCAGGGTCACCTGAGCACGCTCGTTGACATAGTTGAACGGTACTTGCTCACGTCCGGAACCGTAGAGCAGGATCTGCCGGACGTTCTCCGGCAGTTCGCGAAACGGCGTGTCGACCGCGAAAGCATAGTGTGCGGCGAGCGAGCAGAGCATCTGGAAGTAGAAGGGATTTCGCCGGTCCCAGCCGCGGATCGCGCCGGCGGCCAGAGACAGTTCCGGTCGGGCCACGATGCGTTTTGGATCGAAGAACTGGATGACGCCGAGACCATCGCATTTCGGGCAGGCGCCCAGCGGGCTGTTGAACGAGAAAATCCGCGGTTCGAGTTCCGACAGCGAATACGAGCAGACCGGGCAGGCAAACCTGGCGGAAAAGAAATGCTCGCGCTCGCTGTCCATCTCGTAGGCAATGGCACGGCCATCGGCATGACGCAGTGCGGTTTCGAAAGATTCGGCGAGACGCTGGCGGATGTCTTCGCGAATCCTGAGCCGGTCAACGACCACGTCGACGCTGTGTTTGTGCGTCTTGGCGAGTCTGGGGACGGCATCGATTTCGTGAATCTGGCCGTCAACCCGCAGCCGGGCAAAACCCTGCGCCCGCAAGTCGGCAATCAGCTCAAGCTGCTCACCTTTGCGCTCGGCGACCACCGGCGCGAGGATCATCAGCCGGCTTCCCGCAGGCAGCGCCAGCACGTGATCGACCATTTGCGACACCGTCTGTGCTGCGAGCGGCTGCTGGTGTTCAGGGCAGTATGGCGTGCCGGCGCGGGCGAAGAGCAGACGCAGGTAATCGTGGATTTCGGTGACTGTGCCGACCGTCGAGCGCGGGTTGTGACTGGTCGCCTTCTGCTCGATCGAGATCGCCGGCGAGAGTCCCTCGATCAGATCGACATCGGGTTTCTCCATGCGTTGCAGAAACTGTCGCGCATAGGCCGACAAAGACTCGACATAGCGGCGCTGTCCTTCGGCGTACAGGGTATCGAAAGCCAGCGAAGACTTGCCTGAGCCTGAAAGACCGGTGATCACGATCAGCCGGTTGCGTGGCAGATCGAGGTTGATGTCCTTCAGGTTGTGCGTGCGCGCGCCGCGGATCCTGATCTCTCGCATCTCGTCCATGGATTGCTGACCTGAGGGCTGGGGCAAACCTGTTAATATACGCAATTCCGCAGTCCGGCAGCAAATTCCATGTCCACCTCCCATACCGACCGTATGAGCCGCCAGGAGAAATACGCCGGCATCAGCCTGGCGGCTGTTTTCGCCCTGCGCATGCTCGGCCTGTTCCTGATCCTGCCGGTGTTCTCGATTTATGCCAGGGAACTGCCTTCGGGGAATGACATGGCGCTGGTCGGTATCGCGCTCGGTGCCTATGGGCTGACCCAGGCCTGTCTGCAAATCGCCTACGGAGCCGCATCGGATCGTCTCGGGCGTAAACCGGTGATCGTCTTCGGGCTACTGCTTTTTGCCTTCGGCAGTTTCCTGGCCGCTGCTGCCGACGACATCGATATGATCATCGCCGGGCGTGTGCTGCAGGGCGCCGGAGCGATTTCGGCTGCGGTCACTGCCCTCGCCGCCGATCTCACCCGCGAGCAGCATCTCACCAAGGTGATGGCGATGATCGGCTCTTCGATCGGTCTGGTGTTCGCCATCTCGATGGTCGGCGCGCCGCTGCTCTACGTGCTGATCGGCATGCCCGGCATCTTTGCACTGACCGGGATTCTGGCGCTGCTGGCAGTGGTCGTCGTGCTCAGGGTGGTACCCGCTGCACCGATGGTGCCGCGGCAACCAGTGTGGCAGAGCTTTGTCGAAGTCCTGACCAATCGCCAGTTGCTACGTCTGAACTTCGGTGTCTTCGCGCTGCACATGATGCTCACTGCGATGTGGGTGCTGCTGCCGGCAGAGCTGATCAGTACGGGTGGTCTGCCGGTCTCCGAACACTGGAAGGTGTATCTGCCGGCGCTCTTGGTGTCGTTCGTGATCATGGTGCCGGCGATCATTCTCGCTGAGCGATATGCCCGCATGAAGCTGATCTTCAACGCTGCAATCGTGCTGCTGTTGGCGGTACAGGTGGGTTTCGGCCGGTTTGCCGGCGGACTGTACGGGCTGGCCTTCTGGCTGACGCTGTTCTTTGTCGCCTTCAATGTCCTCGAAGCCACGCAGCCTTCGCTGATTTCGCGGATTGCCCCGCCGCACGCCAAGGGCGCGGCACTCGGGGTGTACAACACCACGCAGGCCCTGGGCCTGTTTCTTGGTGGTGTCATCGGCGGCGTCCTGGCCAAGTATGCCGGCACCGGTGCCGTCTGGCTTGCTGGAGCGCTGCTGTCCGTGGTCTGGCTGCTGCTCGGACTGACCATGTCGATGCCGCCAACGCGCAGCCGGCCGGCACCGGTACCGGCATAAGCCCCTATAATCGCGCTGATCCGCTCCGCTTTTTTCGTCCATCGTACACCACATTCTGGGAGGCAACATGGCTTCGGTCAACAAAGTGATTCTCGTCGGCAATCTGGGTGCTGATCCGGAAACCCGCTATCTGCCCAGCGGCGACGCCGTCTGCAACATCCGGGTCGCAACCACCGATCGTATCCGCGACAAAACCTCGGGCGAATACAAGGAGAATACTGAGTGGCACCGCATCGTTTTTTTCGGCAAGCTCGCCGAAACTGCCGGTCAATATCTGAAGAAAGGCCGTCAGGTATATGTGGAGGGACGTATCCGGACCAACAAGTGGCAGGACAAGGAAGGTAACGAACGCTATACCACCGAGATCATCGGCAACGACATGAAAATGCTCGGCAGCCGCGAAGGCATGGGTTCGCCTTCCGCCAGCGACAGCGAATACGGAGGCAGCATGCCATCGGCGCCTGCCGCCGGTTCCGGACGCCAGGCGCCAACCCGGAAGACCCCGAGTTTTGAAGAGATGGATGACGACATCCCGTTCTAGGCCTGCCTAACGGTCATGGCTTTGTGAGACATCCCGGATGATGAAAGCCCTGACCGTTTCCCCTCGCTTGCAGGGCGCGTACCGGGTGGACCCAGGGCATGTCAGACGAAGCCGCTGTCCCTTTCCATCAGACCTTCGTCCTGCCTGCCCGCCTGCTCCAGGCTGGCGAGCAACTGCGCGCTGGTCGTGCGCAGCCTTTGCGAGAGCATCACCACCAGTGCCATCAGGATCTTCGCACCCAGAATGGGCTGTTCGAGAATGATGCGCGCAAGGCTCTCGCGCGTCAGCACACCGACCACCGTGCCGGCCTCAGCAATACAGGTCGCAGATCGCGGATTACCGTCGATCAAGGACATCTCGCCGAGCGTCTTGCCGTTGGTGACGACGGCAATCAGGCGCGGCGGATGGCTGCCAGCCTGCTTGAAGACCTCGATGCGCCCCTCGATCACGAACAGCATGAAGTCTCCCGCATCGCCCTCACGAAGCACTTCCTGGCCGGTCTGTGCCCGGTACACCTGCATGAATGGGCTGATCAGGCAGACCTCGGCGAGGCTGAGATCCTCAAACAGAGGTGAATAGGGAAGCAGGGCGTGCAACTGCCTGGCGAATGGCGTCGCATCGCCAAGGTATTCGAGTTGTGAGAAGCCTCGGTCCGCCAAAGGTTGCACGCGCGAATTACTCGACGGTGACCGACTTTGCCAGATTGCGCGGCTTGTCGACATCCGTCCCGCGCACCAGCGCGACGTGATAGGCGAGCAGTTGCAGCGGCACCACGTGCAGCAAGGCCGAGAGTGCGCCGTAGTGCTCGGGTAGCTGTAAGACATGAATTCCGTTCGACTCCTTCATCTGGCTATCGGCATCGGCAAACACATACAGTTCCCCACCACGCGCACGCACTTCCTGCAGATTGGACTTGAGTTTCTCCAGCAGGGCATCGTTGGGAGCAACGGCAATGACCGGCATGTCGCGATCGACGAGTGCCAGGGGGCCATGCTTGAGTTCGCCCGCCGGGTAGGCCTCGGCGTGTATATAGGAGATTTCCTTGAGCTTGAGCGCGCCCTCCATGGCAATCGGGTAATGCCGGCCACGCCCCAGGAACAGGGCGTGCTGTTTCATCGAGAAGCACTCGGCCCATTCACGAATCTGTGGCTCGAGTTCGAGAATCTTGGCCACCGCCATCGGCAGGTGCCGTACCGCATGCAATTCCGCGGCCTCTTCCTGCGCGTCAAGACGCTGGCGAACCTTGGCGAGCACCAGCGTCAACAGGTAGAGCGCGGCGAGTTGCGTGGTAAATGCCTTGGTCGAGGCAACGCCAATTTCCGGACCCGCGCGGGTAATGAAACGCAGGCGGTTCTCGCGTACCAGCGAAGACTCGGGGACGTTGCAGATACAAAGCGTGTGCTGCATGCCCAGCGCCTTGGCATGTTGCAGCGCAGCCAGGGTGTCCGCGGTTTCGCCTGATTGTGAGATGGTCACCACCAGGGTCCGCGGGTCGGGCACCGAGTCGCGATAGCGATACTCGCTGGCCACTTCAACCGAACACGGGATGCCGGCGATCGATTCGAGCCAGTAACGGGCAACCAGCCCTGCGTGATAGCTGGTTCCGCAGGCGATGATCAAGACCTGCCGGACTTCGCCAAGGATCGCTTCGCTTTCGGCGCCGAAGACCCGGGGCTGGATGCTGCGCGCCGCACCGAGCATTTCAAGCGTATTGGCCAGTGCGACCGGCTGCTCGAAGATCTCCTTCTGCATGTAGTGTCGGTAATTGCCCAGCTCGATCGCGTCTGCGGAGAGTTGCGATTCGCTCTCGGGACGTTGCACGGGTGTACCGTCTACCCGGGTGATACGGTAACTGCTGCGCATCAGCTCGGCACAGTCCCCGTTTTCCAGATAGACCATGCGGCGCGTGACTTGCACCAGCGCCGAGGCATCCGAGGCTGCGTAGCAGGCGTCATCGCTCAAACCCAGCAACAAGGGCGCGCCTTCGCGCGCGACCACCAGTCGGCTCGGGTCGGATGCACGCAGCACGGCAATCGCGTAGGCGCCCTGCAATTGCGCGATCGCCTGACGGACGGCACTCAGGAAGTCCGGGGTGGTCTTCAATTCATGAGCGATCAGGTGCGCCACGACCTCGGTATCGGTATCCGAAGTGAATTGGTAACCCAACGCCTTGAGGCGAGCGCGCAAAGATTCGTGGTTTTCGATGATCCCGTTGTGCACCACCGCCAGACCTGCGGAGATATGCGGGTGGGCGTTGCGCTCACAGGGAACGCCGTGCGTGGCCCAGCGCGTGTGCGCGATACCGGTATCGCCGGCAGCATGCGACTCATCCACCTGCGCGGTCAGTTCGGCGACGCGGCCGACCGAGCGCAGCCGGTGCAGACCGCTGGCGCCGATCAGGGCGAGACCGGCCGAATCGTAGCCACGATATTCGAGCTTGCGCAGACCTTCGAGAAGAACAGGGACGATATTGCGGTCGGCGACCGCAGCAACGATGCCACACATGGTCAGATCACTTCTTCTGTGGCCGTTTCCAGCCGGGGATGGAAATCTGCCGGGCACGCGCGATGGTCAGCGTGTCTGGCGGAGCGTCCTTGGTTAGCGTCGTCCCGGCACCCAGTGTGGCGCCACGACCCACCGTGACCGGTGCGACCAACTGCGTATCGGAGCCGATAAACGCATCGTCCTCGATGATGGTCTTGAACTTGTTGGCGCCATCATAGTTGCAGGTAATCGTTCCGGCACCAATGTTGACCCGACTGCCGACGACCGCGTCGCCGACATAGGCCAGGTGATTGGCTTTCGAAAGCGCGGCGAACTTGCTGTTCTTGATTTCGACAAAGTTGCCGACATGGACGCCGGCGGCGAGTTCAGTCCCCGGACGCAAGCGGGCGAAGGGGCCGATCACGCCATCCGGCCCGACCATCGCGTCTTCAATGTGACTGAAAGCGGCGAGACGGGAACCTGCGCCGATACGGGCATTCTTCAGCACACAGGCAGGCCCGACCTCGACGGCTTCTTCGAGAACCACCCGTCCCTCGAAAACGCAGTTCACGTCGATGAATACATCGCGCCCACAAAGCAGTTCGCCACGCACGTCGATGCGTGCCGGGTCAGCGAGGCGAACGCCCTGCTCCATCAGTCGTTCGGCGGTTCGCAGTTGGGCGACCCGCTCGAGCCGGGCAAGTTGCCCCTTGCTATTGACCCCCAGCACTTCCGATTCGCTCTGTGCTTGCGTCGTACGGATCGGCACGCCTGCAGCAACCGCCATCCCGACGATGTCCGTCAGGTAGTACTCCTGCTGCGCGTTGTCGTTCGAAAGCCGGCCGAGCCAGTCGGACAGATGCGCCGTCGGCAGCGCGACGATGCCGGTATTCACTTCACGAATCGCTCGCTCCGCGGCCGAGGCGTCGTTCTGCTCGACGATGCGCACCACCTCGCCGGCGGCATTGCGGACGATTCGACCATAACCGTCGGGATCGGCAAGTTCGACGGTCAGAATGGCCAGTGCGTCACGTGCGGCATGCACCAACTGCTTCAGCGTTCCCGCCTGAAGCAGGGGCACGTCGCCGTAGAGCACCAGCGTGGTCCCGGCGGCGTCGAGATGCGGCAGGACTTGCATGACGGCATGGCCGGTCCCGAGTTGCGGCTCCTGCAGAACCCAGAGCAGGTCCGGGGCATCGATGGTCGTCCGCACGGCCTCACCGCCGTGTCCATAGACGACACAGAGGCGCTGCGGCACGAGGCTGCGGGCGGTATCCAGCACGTGCGCGAGCAGCGCCTTGCCGGCCAGTGGATGCAGCACCTTGGGCAGATTCGAATGCATGCGCTTGCCTTGCCCGGCGGCGAGAATGACGATATTCATGAGATCGAACTCGGTAGAACGCTATGTTTGGAGTCTCTCCTGTTGCCTGCCCTCTGCCGGCAACAGCATACCGGCGGCCTGGCCTGGAGGCGATCGGCGTCGCTACAGGCGCCAATCATCTTGCAACGTATTATTTCAGGTCCGGCCGTGAAAAAACTCACAACAATGTCACGCTTGGCTGTTGTTCTTGACCTGAAAAAAAAACCGCCATTGCCGCGCAAGCAGCAATGGCGGTGCGAATGTGCAAAATGTATTCGTCACAGAAAGGATTCATGGGGTTTAGCGCGGCAGATCGGAACGGCCCATCAGGAAAGCATCCACTTCACGCGCGCATTGCCGACCTTCGCGAATCGCCCAGACGACGAGCGACTGGCCGCGCCGCATATCGCCGGCGGCAAACACTTTTGCGACACTGGTGGCGTAACAGCCTTCGCCATCGGTCGTCGCCTTGACGTTGCCGCGAGCGTCGAGTTCAAGCGCCAGTTGCTCCAGCAGACCTTGCCTGACCGGCGAGACAAAACCCATGGCCAGCAATACCAGGTCGGCCGCGATCTCGGTTTCGCTACCGGAGACTTCCTGCATGCGGCCTTCGCTCCAGTCGACGCGAACCAGCTTGAGGGCTTTCACCTTGCCGTTCTCACCGATGAACTCCTTGGTGGAGACGGCAAAATCGCGCGCACAACCTTCTTCGTGCGAAGAAGAGGTCCGCAGCTTGAGCGGCCAATACGGCCAGGTCAGACTCTTGTTCTCCTGCTCCGGTGGTTGTGGCATCACCTCGAACTGAGTGACCGACAGCGCGCCGTGCCGGTTGCTGGTACCGACACAGTCGGAACCTGTATCGCCACCGCCGATCACGACCACCCGCTTGCCGGTTGCGAGAATCTGCGCGGGCACTTGGTCGCCAGCGTTGACCCGGTTCTGTTGCGGCAGGAACTCCATCGCGAAATGCACGCCGTCAAGCTCGCGACCGGGAACGCTCAGGTCGCGCGGCGACTCGGCGCCACCGGCGACGATGAGTGCGTCAAAGTCCGCCAGCAACTGCGCTGCCGGCACCGCGTTGGCGTCACTTCCGCCAATCTCCTGGCCGACACGAAACTCGACACCCTCGGCCTGCATCTGCTCGATGCGGCGATCGATATGCGACTTTTCGAATTTGAAGTCAGGAATTCCGTAGCGCATCAAGCCACCCAGACGATCGTTCTTTTCAAATACGACCACTGCGTGCCCGACGCGCGCCAGCTGCTGGGCAGCGGCCAGGCCGGCCGGGCCGGAACCGATGATGGCCACTTTCCTGCCGGTTTTGACTTTTGGCGGTTGCGGAACGATCCAGCCTTTTTCCCAACCTTTATCGACAATCGCGTGTTCGATCGACTTGATGCCGACCGGGTCGGTATTGATATTGAGCGTACACGCGGCTTCGCACGGTGCTGGACAGATGCGGCCGGTGAAATCCGGAAAATTGTTGGTCGAGTGCAGCACCGTCAGCGCCTGCTCCCAGTGGCCGCGGTAAACCAGATCATTCCAGTCGGGAATGATGTTATTGACCGGGCAGCCGGTGTTGCAGAACGGGATCCCGCAATCCATGCAGCGGGCGCCCTGCAGCTTCGCCTGCTCGTCGGTCAGGGTCATGATGAACTCGCGGTAATGCTTCAGACGCGATGCAGCGGGCTCGCTGACCTCCGCGAGACGTTGATACTCGATGAATCCAGTCGGCTTACCCATGCTTACGCTGCCTCCAGTTGCTTTTGCGCCGCCGCCAGTTCGCTGAGTACCCGACGGTACTCATGTGGCATGATTTTCACGAAGCGTCTGCGACACCGCTCCCAGTCATTGAGCAAGCGCAGCGCCTGCCGGCTGCCGGTATACCGATAGTGTTTGTCGATCAGTCCCTTGAGCAGCACTTCGTCGATCACACCGAGATGGCGCACATCCACTTTGCCGTGACCCTCGAGATCATCACCGGCGTCACTGCCCTGGCGAGCCACCAGTTCCTCCTCGACCGGCTCCAGCGATACCTGCGCCATATTGCAGCGCGACTCGAAGCTGCCTTCTTCGTCAAGCACGTAAGCCACGCCACCGGACATGCCCGCCGCAAAGTTGCGGCCGGTCATGCCGAGGACGACGACGGTACCGCCGGTCATGTACTCGCAGCCATGGTCTCCGACTCCCTCGACGACGGCGGTAGCCCCCGAGTTGCGAACGGCAAAGCGCTCGCCGGCGACGCCGGCGAAGAAAGCCTCGCCCTCGGTTGCGCCATAAAGGACGGTATTGCCGACTATGATGTTGTTCATCGTTTCCCCGCGGAAGCCGGCACTCGGTCGGACGATGATCCGACCGCCCGACAAACCTTTGCCTACATAGTCGTTGGCTTCGCCGATCAGGTCCAGGGTCACTCCGCGCGCCAGAAAAGCGCCAAAGGTCTGCCCTGCCGTGCCGGTGAAATGAATGTCGATGGTGCTGTCGGGTAGTCCGGCGTGCCCGTAGATCTCCGCCACCCGACCGGAAAGCATCGCCCCGACCGTGCGGTTGATGTTGCGCAACGGCAGGTCGATGCTGACCTTCTCGCCGCCATCGAGCGCCGGTCTGGCAAGTTCGATGAGCTGATTGTCGATCGCCCTGGCGAGACCGTGATCCTGTTGTTCACAGTGAAAAACCGGCGTGCCGACCTTGTTTTCCGGGCGGTGGAAGATGCGGCTGTAGTCTAGTCCCTGCGCCTTCCAGTGACTGATCCCCTTTTGCATGTCGAGCAGATCACTGCGGCCGATCAACTCGTTGAAACTGCGAATGCCGAGTTGTGCCATCAGTTCACGCACTTCCTCGGCGACGAAGAAGAAGTAATTGACGACATGTTCGGGCTGTCCGGAAAAGCGGCGGCGCAGTACAGGATCCTGCGTGGCCACGCCCACCGGACAGGTGTTGAGGTGACACTTGCGCATCATGATGCAGCCTTCGACGACGAGCGGCGCCGTTGCGAAACCAAATTCGTCGGCGCCGAGCAGTGCACCGATCAGGACATCGCGGCCGGTTTTCATCTGTCCGTCCACCTGCACCCGCACTCGCCCGCGCAAGCGGTTGAGCACCAGCGTCTGCTGAGTCTCGGCAAGACCCAGTTCCCATGGCGAACCTGCGTGCTTGATCGACGACTGCGGGCTGGCGCCCGTGCCGCCGTCATGGCCGGCGATCACCAGATGGTCGGCCTTGGCCTTGGTGACGCCAGCCGCGACCGTACCGACACCGATTTCGGAGACCAGTTTGACGCTGATCGAAGCCCTGGGGTTGGTGTTCTTCAGATCGTGAATGAGTTGCGCCAAGTCTTCGATCGAGTAGATGTCGTGATGCGGTGGCGGCGAAATGAGTCCGACACCGGGCACCGAGTGGCGGAGGTAGCCGATGTATTCGGACACCTTGTGACCTGGCAGCTGCCCTCCTTCACCCGGCTTGGCTCCCTGCGCCATCTTGATCTGGATCTGGTCGGCGTTGACCAGATATTCGGCAGTCACCCCGAAACGCCCGGAAGCAACCTGTTTGATCGCCGAGCGCAGGCTGTCGCCAGGCTGCAACTGATAGTCGCGTTCGATGCGCGACCTGCCGACCACGTCGGAAACCTTTTCGTTGCCTTTGAGCACCTTGAAGCGTGCCGGATCCTCGCCTCCCTCGCCGGTGTTCGACTTGCCGCCGAGACGGTTCATGGCGATTGCCAGGGTGCTGTGGGCCTCGGTCGAAATCGACCCGAGCGACATCGCGCCGGTGGCAAAACGCTTGACGATTTCCTTGACCGGCTCGACTTCATCGAGCGGCACCGGCGCACCGGCTGGCTTCAACTCGAACAGTCCACGCAGCGTCATGTGGCGCCGTGTCTGGTCATTGATCAGTTGTGCGTATTCCCTGTAGGTCTCGTACCTGCCTGTACGCGTGGCATGTTGCAGCTTGGCGATCGCATCCGGGGTCCACATGTGCTCTTCGCCGCGCACGCGGTACGCGTATTCGCCACCGGCGTCAAGCATGGTCGCCAACACCGGGTCGTCACCGAAGGCTTGCTTGTGCAGGCGAATCGCCTCCTCCATGACTTCGAAGACACCGATCCCTTCCACCTGCGTCGACGTGCCGGTGAAATACTTGTCGACCATCTTCTTCTGCAGACCGATGGCTTCGAAGATCTGTGCCCCGGTATAGGACATATAGGTCGAGATGCCCATCTTGGACATGACCTTGAGCAGGCCCTTGCCGACACCCTTGATGAAGTGCTTGATCGCCTTGTCGCCTTTCTCGGCATCGCCGCCGGCGATCTGCTGCAGGGTTTCCAGTGCCAGATAGGGATGCACCGCTTCCGCCCCGTACCCGGCAAGCAAGGCAAAATGATGCGTCTCGCGCGCAGCACCGGTTTCGACCACCAGGCCGACCCGGGTACGCAGCCCTTTGGTCACCAGATGGTGATGCACCGCCGAAGTCGCCAGCAGCGCCGGGATTGCAACATGCGTCGCGTCGATCCGGCGATCCGAGACGATGAGGATGCTCGATCCCTTGTGTACATGATCCTCGGCTTCGGCGCACAGCGACGCCAGCCGGGCCTCGACACCTTCGTTACCCCAGGCCAGCGGATAGCAGATGTCGAGCTCGGCGGAGTGGAACTTGTTGCCGGTGTAGGTCGCAATACGGCGCAATTTTGCCATGTTGTCGAAATCGAGAACCGGCTGCGCGACTTCGAGACGATACGGCGGGTTGATTTCGTTGATCCCGAGCAGGTTCGGCTTGGGGCCGATGAAGGACACCAGCGACATCACCAGCTGCTCACGGATCGGGTCGATCGGTGGATTGGTGACCTGCGCGAAGAGCTGCCGAAAATAGTTGAACAGTGGCTTGCTGCGGTTCGACAGAACGGCCAGCGGTGAATCGTTGCCCATCGAGCCGGTGGCCTCCTCCCCCGAGGTGGCCATCGGTTCGAGAATGAACTTGAGGTCTTCCTGGCTATAACCGAAGGCCTGCTGCAGGTCGAGCAGCGGCGCCGAGGCCCTGTTCATCGCGACGTTCTTCGGCACGGGCAGGTCGTCGAGCTTGATGTTGATGCGGCTCAGCCAATCCTGATAAGGCTTCGTCCGCGCCAGGGTATCCTTGAGTTCCGCATCGTCGATGATGCGTCCCTGATCGAGGTCGATGAGAAACATCTTGCCCGGTTGCAGGCGCCACTTCTTGACGATCCGCTCCTCGGCAATCGGCAGCACGCCGGCCTCCGATGCCATCACCACCAGATCGTCGTCGGTGACCAGGTAGCGCGCCGGACGCAGGCCGTTACGGTCGAGGGTGGCGCCGATCTGACGCCCATCGGTGAAGGCCACGGCTGCCGGACCATCCCAGGCTCGATCATCGCCGCATGGTACTTGTAGAAAGCGCTTCGCTTCTCGTCCATCAGCGTGTGCGACTCCCAGGCCTCGGGAATCAACATCATCATTGCGTGCGCGAGCGAGTAACCGCCCATCACCAACAACTCCAGCGCGTTGTCGAAGGAAGCGGAATCGGACTGACCCGGATAGATCAGCGGCCACAGCTTCTCCAGGTCGGCGCCGAGCAGCGGCGACGAGGTGCCCTTCTCACGTGCGCGCATCCAATTGTAGTTGCCGCGTACGGTGTTGATTTCGCCGTTATGTGCGATCATCCGGAACGGATGCGCGAGTTGCCAGGTCGGGAAGGTATTTGTCGAGAAACGCTGGTGGGCCAGCGCCATCGCCGAGATGCAACGCGGATCCTTGAGGTCGGTGTAGTACTCGCCGACCTGATCAGCGAGCAGCAAACCCTTGTAGACAATCGTCCGCGCCGACATCGACGGCTGGTAGAACTCCTTGCTGTGCTTCAGCCCGAGCGCCTGAATGGCGTTGGCCGCGCTGCGGCGGATCACGTAGAGCTTGCGCTCGAGAGCATCGGTGACCATGACGTCCGGCCCGCGACCGATGAAGATCTGGCGAATCACCGGTTCCCTGGCACGCACCGTCGGCGACATCGGCAAGGCGTGGTCAATCGGCACATCGCGCCAACCGAGAACGACCTGATGCTCCGAACGTACGGCACGCTCGATTTCTTCCTGACACGCCAGGCGCGAAGCGGACTCCTTGGGCAGAAACACCATCCCCACCCCATAGTCACCGGGCTGCGGCAGCGAAATGCCCTGCCTGGCCATCTCCTCGCGAAAAAAGCCATCCGGAATCTGGATCAGGATCCCGGCACCATCACCCATCAGCGGGTCGGCGCCAACTGCGCCGCGGTGATCCAGATTCTTCAGGATCAACAGGCCCTGCTCGATGATCGAGTGACTCTTCTTGCCCCGGATGTGCGCTACAAAACCGACTCCACAGGCGTCGTGCTCGTTGGCCGGGTCGTAAAGCCCCTGCCCTTCAGGTATGGCCGCATTCATCACACTCGAATCCTCACAAAACAAAAACAGTACCCGGGCAGCTCTGACTGAAACGTCACGGTGTCGGGCGCAAAGCCGATCGACCGAGCCACTCGCGGGGACTGGCGACTATACCCTGAATACTCCGGCCATTCAAGATGTTGCGTCGCACCAAGAGTGTGCACGAAATCGTCGCTCTGGCACCGAAAAGAGGCGCCCGATGCTCTTGCACGGCTTCCTGGAAGCTCAGCAGTGCAAGGCAATCCGAAAGCAAAATTCGTACCTGATAACCGGCCATCGCCACGACAACGCCCCACCTGCACTGCGCACGGGTTTCTCGTTCGATGCCGGCAAGACGGAATGATCCGGCCAGAAAACAAGGCCGCGCATCTGTCGGTACGCCGTGATTGCTTGCGCCAACACATGCACTGCGTTATTCGACGTGCTGGTCATGGTAAAGTCCGCACCGGACTTGTGCTAAGCTCAGACCGGCGCGCCGGGTCGGCTGCGCCACAAGCAGGGGGAAGATCGCCCGGCAGCGATTGCCGGATGGGGGCTCTCCCACCGCTTTGAACATCCGGACTCGATATTTTTGGGGGACGCTGGTTTTCGCGCCCTGCGGACCGGCTTTTTGAACACTGGCACTACAAATGATGGAGGAATGAATGCCGCTCACAATCGGAGTTCCCAGAGAGACTGCTGCAGAAGAAAAACGGGTTGCGACCGTACCCGAGGTCGTTGAAAAACTGATCAAGCTGGGATTCGCCGTGCAGGTCGAATCCGGCGCCGGCGATGCCGCGAACATCTCGGACGACGCGTACAAGGCTGCCGGCGCTGCGATCGCCGAAGGAGCGGCCAACCTTTGGTCGTCGTCGGACATCATCTTCAAGGTACGTGGGCCGTCAGCAGCAGAAGTCGGCCTGATGCGCGAGGGGAGCACGCTGGTCAGCTTCATCTGGCCGGCCCAGAACCCCGAGCTTCTGCAGCAACTCGCTGCGCGCAAGGCGACCGTGCTGGCCATCGACTCGCTGCCGCGCACGCTCTCGCGCGCCCAGAAGATGGACGCGCTGACCTCCCAGGCTGGCGTTGCTGGCTACCGCGCCGTCATCGAGGCCGCCAACGCCTTCGGTCGCTTTTTCAACGGCCAGATCACGGCGGCTGGCAAGGTTCCGCCGGCCAAGGTCTTCATTGCTGGCGCTGGCGTCGCCGGCCTGGCGGCGATTGGCACTGCCGCCAACCTCGGCGCGATCGTTCGCGCCAACGACACGCGTGCCGAAGTGGCCGATCAGGTCGCGTCGCTGGGCGGTGAATTCGTCAAGGTTGATTACGAGGAAGAAGGTTCCGGCGGCGGCGGTTACGCGAAGGTGATGAGCGAGGGCTTCCAGAAAGCCCAGCGCGAGATGTACGCCAAGCAAGCCCGGGAGGTGGACATCATCATCACCACCGCGCTGATTCCCGGCAAGCCGGCGCCCAGGCTGATCACCGCCGAGATGGTGCGCTCAATGAAAGCGGGCAGCGTAATCGTCGACATGGCTGCCGAACAGGGCGGCAACTGCGAGCTGACCGAGCCCGGCCGGGCGGTGGTGAAGCACGACGTCACCATCATCGGCTACACCGACCTGGTCAGCCGCCTGGCTCGGCAGTCTTCGACGCTGTACAGCACCAACCTGTTCCGCCTCGCCGAGGAACTGTGCAAGACCAAGGACGGCATCATCGACGTCAACATGGAAGACGAAGCCATCCGCGGCCTGACTGTAATCAAGGAAGGCAATGTCACTTGGCCGCCCCCGGCACCAAAGCCATCGGCAGCGCCAGTTGCGCCAGCGGCGGCGGCCCAGCCGGTGGTTGCCGCGAAAAAATCGCATGGTCATGGCAAGGGCAGCGCTCCGGCTTCCGGCACCGCCGTGGCCATGCTCTTTGCCGCCGCCGCAGTAATCTTCTGGTTCATCGGGGCGGGCGCGCCTGCGGCCTTCCTCGGTCACTTCACGGTTTTCGTGCTGGCCTGTTTCGTCGGCTATATGGTGGTCTGGAATGTCACACCGGCCTTGCACACGCCGTTGATGAGCGTCACCAACGCGATCAGCAGCATCATCGCCATCGGTGCCCTGGTGCAGATCGCGCCGCCACTCGACATCGGGCTCAGTCGTCCGGACGACTGGATTCGCTGGCTGGCAGTCGGTGCCATCGTACTGGCGACGATCAACATGTTCGGTGGTTTCGCCGTAACCCAGCGCATGCTGGCTATGTTCCGCAAATAGGAGTTGATGAACATGTCTGAAAGCTTGGCAACCGTCTCCTACCTCGGAGCAACCATCCTCTTCATCCTCTGCCTCGGCGGACTCAGCAATCCCGAAACCTCTCGACGCGGCAACCTGTACGGGATCATCGGCATGTCCATCGCCGTTCTGGCGACGGTCTTCGGCCCGCACGTCGGCAGTAGCGGTTATGCGTGGATCATCGCTGCGATGGTGGTTGGCGCGAGCGTCGGCATCTATGCAGCCCGCACCGTACAGATGACCCAGATGCCCGAACTGGTCGCACTGATGCACAGCATGGTCGGCCTCGCGGCAATGCTGGTCGGTTTTGCGAACTACATCGATCCTGGCGCTTCGGCGCATATGAGCGGCGCAGAGAAATCCATTCACGAGGTGGAAATCTACCTTGGCATCCTGATTGGTGCAGTGACCTTCTCGGGCTCGGTCATCGCCTTCGGAAAGCTCTCCGGCAAGATTTCGGGCAATCCGCTGCTGCTGCCGGCTCGCCACTGGATCAATCTCGCCGGACTGCTGGTCGTCATCTACTTTGGACGCGAGTTCCTGCACGCTCATTCGGTCAGCGACGGCATGACACCGCTGATCGTGATGACGGTCATCGCGCTGCTCTTCGGCATCCACATGGTGATGGCGATCGGCGGCGCCGACATGCCGGTGGTGGTTTCGATGCTCAACAGCTATTCTGGCTGGGCCGCAGCAGCCACCGGCTTCATGCTTTCGAACGACCTGTTGATCGTCACCGGCGCGCTGGTCGGATCGAGCGGTGCAATCCTGTCGTACATCATGTGTGCGGCGATGAATCGCCACTTCATCAGCGTCATCGCAGGTGGCTTCGGCACTACCGGAGGAACGCCTGCGGCCGCTGGCGGTGCCCAACCGGCAGGCGAAGTGGTACCGATCATCGCTCCGGAAACTGCCGAACTGCTGCGTGAAGCCAAGAACGTGATCATCGTTCCCGGCTATGGCATGGCCGTGGCACAGGCACAGCACACGGTCTACGAGATCACCAAGCTACTCCGCGAGAAAGGCGTCAACGTTCGCTTCGGCATCCACCCCGTGGCAGGCCGCATGCCCGGCCACATGAACGTTCTCCTGGCCGAAGCGAAGGTGCCCTACGATATCGTCCAGGAAATGGATGAACTCAATGACGATTTTCCGAAGACCGACGTCGCGATGATCATCGGCGCCAACGACATCGTCAATCCGGCCGCCCAGGATGATCCGAACAGCCCGATCGCCGGCATGCCAGTCCTGGAAGTCTGGAAGGCAAAAACCTCGATCGTGATGAAACGCAGCATGGCCTCCGGCTACGCCGGGGTGGACAACCCTCTCTTCTACAAGGAAAACAACCGGATGCTCTTTGGCGATGCCAAGAAGATGCTCGATGAGGTGCTGCTTGCCCTGAAGAGCTGATCGAGAGACCTTCCTCGTTCGTTCTGCAACGCCCGCATGCGCGGGCGTTGCGCTTTTCGCAGGGCGAATTTTTCGGATGTGGATCGACATCTGGTAGAATCTCACCGATAAGTGCAAGGCGCATCCGCCAGCTATCCTATCTCTAGGGGGTGACATGGAGGTCAAAGAAGTTCTGCAGGTCAAAGATTCCGCACTGTTTGCCGTACATCCCGATTCGCCACTATCGGAAGCGGTCATCATGATGGCCGACAATGACATCGGCTCGGTGATCGTCATGGAGGGAGGCAAGCTGGCAGGGATGCTGACTTTCCGCGAAGTGATGGCAATCCTCGCCAAACGCCAGACCGAGCGTCGGGTCGGGCCAACCCCGCCGATTGCCGAGATCCTGGTCATCGAGGCGATGGACCGCAACCCCCGAACTGCTGATCCGGACATGGACGTGGACGAATTGCGTCGAATCATGGTGGATTCGCACACGCGCTATGTACCAGTCATGGAAGGAGACACCATCGTCGGGATCGTCTCTTTTCACGATGTTGCCAAGGCCGTGCTCGAAGAGCGCAACCTCGAAAACAAGCTGCTCAAGGCGTACATCAAGGATTGGCCGTCACCGTAATGGGAAGTCGCGTCAGCTCTCGCCAATTGCAAACAGCCTTCGATGTTCCTTGATGGCATAGCGGTCGGTCATTCCGGCGATATAGTCGGCCACCCTGCGGGCCTGGTCACCGTCAGCAAGCACCTGATATTGCGGGGGCAGCAAGCGCGGATCGCTGGTGAAAGCGGCAAACAGATCGCTGATGATACGTTTCGCCCTGCTGGCCATCCGCAGGACCTGATAGTGCTGATAGAGCTGGGTTCGCAGGAAGCGCTTCAGGTGACGCTGCGCTGCGTGTAAATCGTCGGAGAACGCCACCAGTGGCGGCGCCAGGTGCACCTCGGCAAGATCCCGAGGTCTCTGCCGTGCAATGTGTTTTTCGGTGGTCTCGATCAGGTCGCAAACCAGGACATTGATCATGCGCCGGATGGTTTCGTGGATCAGCCGGCGCCCGCCCACTCCGGGATACTCTTTCCGGACATCGGCAACGTGCCGGGAAAACAGGCTGACCTCCTGAAGTTGTTCGAGCGTGATCAGCCCGGCGCGCAATCCGTCGTCCACGTCATGATTGTTATACGCGATTTCATCGGCCAGGTTGCAGATCTGCGCTTCGAGTGACGGCTGTGTGCGCCGGAAAAAAACGCTCACCGAGCTTGCCAAGCTGGCGAGCGTTGTCCAGGGAACAATGCTTGACGATGCCTTCGCGGGTCTCGAAACAGAGGTTGAGGCCATCAAAAGCAGCGTAGCGCTCTTCCAGCAGGTCAACCGTCCGCAGACTCTGCAGATTGTGTTCGAAACCGCCATGCTCACGCATGCAATCGTTGAGCGCGTCCTGACCGGCGTGGCCAAAAGGCGTATGGCCAAGGTCGTGAGCGAGCGAAATGGCTTCGGCAAGATCCTCGTTGAGCTGTAGCGAACGCGCAATTCCGCGCGCAATCTGCGCAACTTCGAGGCTGTGCGTCAAGCGGGTACGAAAGAGATCGCCTTCGTGATTGACGAAAACCTGGGTCTTGTATTCGAGGCGCCGGAAGGCGGTGGAATGGATGATCCGGTCGCGGTCACGCTGGAACTCGCTGCGATGGGCGGGCTCGCTGTCGGAATACCGGCGACCGCGTGAATTGAACGTGGTGACCGCGTACGGGGCAAGCTCAGGCATGCGCGGAGCGTGCGCCGATGGCTCTGCGGATTTCGGCTGGCGGTGCTGCGTCGCTGAGTACCGCCTTCCCGAGCTGCTGCAGGAGAACGAGGCGGAGCTTGCCATCCTGCACCTTCTTGTCGTGCTGCATCAGTTCCAGATAGCGCTCGACCTTCAAGGCCGGCCCGTACACCGGCAAGCCCGCACGCCGAAAAAGCTGCTCGACACGCAGAAGTTCATCCCGATCGATCCAGCCGAGCTGCGAAGACAGTTCGGCCGCCATCATCGAGCCCACCGCAATGGCCTCACCGTGCAGCCATTCGCCATAGCCGACGCCGGTTTCGATCGCATGCCCGAAGGTATGGCCGAGGTTGAGCAGGGCTCGCTCGCCCGTTTCCCGTTCGTCAGCGACCACCACTTCGGCCTTGTTCCGGCATGAACGGCAAATCGCTTCAGCCAGCACCGTCGGTTCTCGGGACAGGAGGGACTCCAGGTTGGCCTCAAGCCATTCGAGAAAGGGCAAGTCCCGGATCAAACCGTATTTGATGACTTCTGCCAGGCCAGCCCGCAGTTCACGGTCCGGCAGCGTATTCAGGGTATCGGTATCGGCCAGCACGAGCTGTGGTTGATGGAAAGCCCCGATCATGTTCTTGCCGAGGGGGTGATTGATCGCGGTCTTGCCACCCACAGACGAATCGACCTGAGCAAGCAGAGTCGTCGGCACCTGGATGAAGGGCATGCCGCGCTGAAAACAGGCCGCCGCGAAACCCGTGATGTCGCCAACGACCCCTCCACCGAGGGCGATCAAGGTCGTTGACCGTTCACAGCGTCGCTCCAGCAAGCCGTCGAAAATCGAATTGAGGGTTCGCCAGTCCTTGAACCGTTCGCCATCGGGCAGCACCATCTCGACGACTTCAACCCCGGCCCGGCGTAGAGGATCTGCCAGGCGCTGCAGGTACAGGGGTGCCACGGTCGTATTGCTGACGATCGCCGCTTTCGGCTGCCGCAGCACCAGTAACTCGGCGCTCTCGATGAGCCCTCGCCCCACATGAATCGGGTAGGAACGATCCCCGAGTGCAACCGTCAGCGTTTCCATGACTCTCCCACCTTCTTGATCAGCAAATTCAGAACGGACTGCACCGTGATTCGGCTGCCACTGACGATCAGGTCGGCGACTTCGCGGTACAGCGGATCGCGCTGTGCATGCAGTTCCCGGAGCTTCTGGCGGGGGTCACTCACCTGTAACAGCGGCCGCTTCTTGTCGTGCCGCGTCCGTTCGTGGAGCGTTGGCAGCGGCACATCGAGATAGATCACCAGACCACTCGTTTGCAGGTTCTGCCGATTCTCGGGCCGCAACACGGCACCGCCTCCCGTCGCCACGACACGACCTTTCAAAGCGGCCAGTTCGGCGATGACCTGTGCCTCGCGTTTGCGAAAGCCGTCCTCCCCTTCAATTTCGAAGATCGTCGGCAGACCGACACCGGTACGCGCTTCCACTTCGTGGTCGGTATCCACGAAATGATAGGCCAGGCGCCTGGCCAGAGCCTTGCCGATGGTCGTTTTTCCTGCCCCCATCAGGCCTACCAGGTAGACGTTGCATTGGTCGTTGTTCACGAGCCTATTCTATCGCATGCGCAGACACGGCAACGGCGCAGCACCAGCTGGCCGCTGCAGTAAGCCAGGCAGCGATCAGCGCAGCGACAGGTTCTCGGCAACGATCCTCGGCGTGATGAAGACCAGCAGTTCGGTCTTGTCGTCAATCCATTCCCGATTCTTGAACAGCCATCCAACATAGGGGAGGTCGCCGAGAAATGGGATGCGCTGGGTATTGGTGCGCTTTTCCTGCGTGTAGATGCCACCAATCACCACCGTGCCACCGTTATCGACCAGCACTTCGGTCTTGACGTGCTTGGTATCGATAGCCACCCCGGCTCCTGTCGACAAGCGGGTGTTCGGGGTGTCCTTGTTGACATCCAGGGTCATGGTGATCTTGCCATCCGGAGTGATCTGTGGCTTCACCTTCAATGAGAGATTCGCTTTTCTAAACGATACGCTGGTGGCACCGGAACTCGTCGCCTGCTGATAGGGAATCTCTACGCCCTGCTCGATGATCGCCTCCACCTGGTTCGCTGTCATGACACGTGGGCTCGAGATCACCTTGCCACGGCCATCTGCTTCCAGAGCCGATATTTCCAGGTTGAGATACTGCGTCAGTGTGTTGTCGAACAAACTCAGGTTGAGCAGTCCTGGTGTCCCTGTTCTTGGCGTAGCCGGCAGATTCACGAGACCGTATGTCGCACTTCTGGGGTCCGAGTTGACGATGTACCCTTTGTCTTTCAACGGCTCCACAGTCGTGGTCACCTGGCCGGTGACCGAATCTACCACAGAGGTCTTGTTTGTGGCGCCAAAGGACAGACGAATGCCCAGATTCTTGGCAAACGAATCACCAGCTTCCACGATTCGCGCTTCGATCATCACCTGCCGGGCAGGAGTGTCCACCTTGGCGATCATTGCCCGCACATCATCGAGGCGGCTCGGCGTGTCCTTGACGAACATCATGTTCGAGCGTTCATCGAGAAGCGCGCTGCCGCGCTTCGAGAGCAAGGTCTGTTTGGGGTCAACCAGCAGCTTCTGCACTGCTTCAGCCTTGATGTAGTTCATCTGGAAACTCTCGGTCTGCAAGGGCTCGAGGTCGCCGATCTGCGCTCGCGACTCGAAATCGAGCTTCTCCTTGGTCGCGATTTCCTCGCGTGGCGCAATCAGAATGACATTCCCATTCTTGCGCATGTCCAGACCCTTCTGCTGCATGATGATGTCCAGCGCCTGATCCCAGGGCACGTCCTTCAGGATCAGGGTGATCGAGCCGCCAACGGAATCGCTGACGACCATGTTCATGCCGGTGAACTCGCCGATCACCTGCAGCAGACGGCGTACATCGACATTCTGGAAATTCAGCGACAGCTTCTCGCCCTGATAACCGCCACGCGACCCTTGCACCAGCTTGTTCGGATTCTCGATGACCGGTTTGACTTCAATGACGAACTGATTGTCACTCTGATACGCATTGTGTTCCCACAGGCCACGCGGAGTGATGGTCATGCGCGTATTGGCGCCCTGCTGAACGGTATTCACGGTCAACACCGGGGTCGCGAAATCGGTCACGTCCAGACGTTTGCGCAGCACCTCCGGGACCGTCACCTTGGCAAAATCGACCACCAGTGTCGACCCTTGCTGCTTGATGTCGATTCCCGCATTGACGTCGGTGAGGTCCACCGTGATCCGTCCCTCGCCATCCTTGCCGCGCCGGAAGGCGATGTCGCGAATGCTGTTGGAAGTGGCAGAGGGGTATGCCTGCGCGAAATGCTCCACCGGCGCCGTGCCCGCAGGAGTCGCGCTCGGCACCAAGGCAAGCAGCAGGCTGTTGCCATCCAGTGTTGCCTCGTAGGTCATTGCTTTCTGCAGGTTGAGGACGAGGCGCGTGCGGTCCTCCGCCTGGACGATGTTGGCACTCTTCAGATCGCCCTCGTTATACGCCTGACTCGACTTGCCGAGGCCATTGGTCGTGTTCGGAAAATCAAAGGCCATGCGCGCCGGTCTGGCGATACTGAAGGCTGCCGGCAGTGCTCGCAAGGGTTCCTTGAAGGTGAGCTTGACGTTCAACACCGCGCCTTGCTGGACGACATTCATCGACTCAATCGAATTCGGCTGATCCTGTGCATTCGCCATTCCGAGAGCCAGCAGCGCACCGGCAAGCAAGCCGAGCAGGTATGGTTTGATGTGCTTCATTTACTTTGCTCCCTTCTCCTGCAACAGCAAGGTGCTCGTCCTCTCCACCCAGTCACCCGCGGAGTCCTGGATGAGTTCTCGTAGAGTGACATCCGACTCGGAAACGTTGACCACCACGCCGAAATTCTGCCCCATGTAATTTCCGATCTTGATTTGGTACAACGTACCGTCAACCTGGATAATGGCATACGACACCTTGTTTCTGGTCATCACGCCGACGTATTTCAGCGATTCCAGGGGATAAAGCTCCAATGGTTCCTTCGGTCGATCGAGGTCAGGCCGGAAGCCTCCGCCACCTTTCCTCTCCTCGGGACCCACCTTGGCCGGCTTGAAAGGGTCAAGCAGACCGCCCACATCATAAGGCACAGCCTCGTAGGGCTCGACCACCGGCAAGGGGGGGGATCTTGGCCTTGGTATCCTGAGCCGCGGTTTTCATCCACTCACGCAAATCCTCGTGATCGCCAGCGGTACAGGCGACCAGAAAGATCGTGCCAAGCAGGGCAGCGAGTCTCCTCATTTCTTTCCAGCCTTCGCAGCTTGGGCAGCCTTCCTCTTCGCAGCCAACTCTTCTTCGTCGAGATAGCGGAAGGTCTTGGTAATGGCATCCATTACCAGGGTTCCATCCTTGTTCTGGGTAATGGCGATATTGTTCAAGGTGACGATCCTGGACAGCTTGCCGATATCCCCGGCGAAAGCACCCAAGTCATGATAAGAGCCGGTCAGGCGCACGTTGATTGGCAGTTCCGCATAAAAGTCCTTGACTTGCTCTGATCCGGGCTTGAACAACTCGAACTGCAGGCCTCTTCCCATACCCGCCTGGTTGATTTCGACCAGCAGAGCTTCGACTTCAGACTTGTTGGGCAACTGTTTCAGGAGTGCACCGAAGGAACGGTCAATCTCGTTCAGGCGCTGCACGTACAGGTCGAGGTTTACTGCCAGCTTCTTCTTGGCAATGAACTCATCCCTGAGCTTCAATTCGGTTTGCTGCTTGCTCTCCAGGGATACCAACTGTTCGTCCCAGAAGAACCACCAACCGCCCAAAACGATCACCAAAAACAAGCCTGACAAAAGGGTCAGACGCGGTACCAGTGGCCAGGTCCCCACGTCCCTGGGATTCAGATCCTGGAAATCCCTGAAGATTGCCCTGTAATCGATGCTCTGAAGAGCCCTCGTTTTCACTTCTGCCCTCCTGCCACGGCGGCTGTCCTCTTGAGCGAGGCATTCATGGTGAATTCATTGAGGCGCCGCTTGTCTACCAGCACCGCCTTGATTTCCAGCAACTGCGGTTTTTCAAGCCACGGCGATGCTTCGATATTGCGCATCAGCGTCGATACCCGGGCACTGGACTGGGCATAACCGCCGAGACTGATCCTTTGCCCTTCCTGCTTCAGCGAGCGCAGGTATACCCCCTCCGGCATCTGTTTGACCAGTTCGCTCAGCAAACGCACCGCCTCTGCCCGATCGCGCTGTAACGATTCGATGATCCGTTTGCGTTCCATCAAGGCATCGCTCTGCTCCTTGAGCCGCTTGATCTGATCGATCTCCTTGTCGAGGACGGCGATCTCCTTCTTGAGAAAATCATTCCTGGCGTCCTGCGCCGAAAGGTAACCGGCAATCACCGAGTAGACCAGAACCACAATCAGCCCCGCAAGCAGCGTCACCAGGCCCAGCAAGGCGTAAAACTGTTGCCGCCGCGCCCTGCGTTTCTCTTCCCGATGCGGCAGAAGATTGATCCGTATCATGCGTCGAATCTCCGCAGCGCAAGACCACAGGCAACCATCAACGACGAAGCATCGGCCAGCAGACTCTTGCCGCGAACCCGCTCGGCGAGCAGCATGTTGGCAAACGGGTTGGCAATGATCGTGTTGATCTGTGTCCGGGAAGCAACCACTTCGTCGACGCCCGGGATCACTGCACAACCACCTGCGAGGACAATGTGGTTGACCTCGTTGAATTGCGTCGAAGTGAAGAAGAACTGCAGTGCGCGCGACAGTTCCAGAGCCAGCGACTCAAGAAATGGCCGCAATAGTTCGGTTTCGTATTTCTCCGGCAGATTATTACGGCGTTTCTCGGCCTCCGCCTCCTCGAAACTCATCCCAAAAAAGGCGCGCGATATCCTGTGTCAGTTGATTGCCGCCGAATGCCTGTTCGCGAGCATAGAGTTGCTGACCGTTGCGCAGAACGGTCAGGTTCATCACATTGGCGCCAATGTCCACCAAGGCAACGATCTTCCCCTTGCCGCCTTCGGGAAGCTGCGCTTCGATCAGTTCAAAAGCAGCAAGCATGGCGTAGGACTCCACATCCAGTACCTTCGGCTTGAGGCCGGCCGATTCGGCAACGGCAACACGATCTTCCACCTTTTCCTTGCGCGACGCAGCAATCAGAACCTCGATCTCGTCAGGAGAAGACGGCGCTGGCCCGACCACCTGAAAATCCAGGTTGACTTCATCGAGCGGGAATGGGATGTACTGGTTGGCCTCGGACTCTACCAGCAATTCGAGTTCCTCCTCGCGCTGCCCTGCCAGGACGATGATTTTCTTGGTAATGACATGTGACGCCGGGAGGGCAATGGCCACCTGCCGCGTCGAGGTCGCAAGTTTCTTCCAGGCTCGCCGGACGGATTCCGCAGCAGCTTCCAGGTTGACGATGTTGCCATCCGAAACGACATCCCTTGGCAAGACTTCAATCGCGTAACGCTCGACACGGTAGCCGCCCTTGCCATCACTGGCCAGCTCCACCATTTTGACCGAAGACGAACTGATATCCAGACCGACCAGCGAGCGCGCCTTGGGATTAAAAAATCGAAAAATCAAGCTGCAAATTGCCACCCCTCGCCTAAAAAACCCTTCAATAATTTGCAGTTAGCGTACCTATGGAGACTCTCCTTTTGATGCTAACAACAAGGTTACGGCATGTAAAGAAATTTCTGGAGGCTTTCAGCGCCACCCTGGTGGTGCTTTGCGTGAACCCCACAAACCCTCACCCGGCCTGTTTATCTGATTGTTTTTACAATCAATCGGCTCTGCGAATGGGAGCGCCACCGACACTGCCAGCGTTCTCCGGCAGGCCACTGGCGGACAATCCTCGCCAATTGACTCCACTGGCCGCAACAGATACATTACTGGCCCGATCATTGCTCCCAGGCTGCTGTGTTGCATGTTTTGCGCGGTGCAGACCCTTGACCCCGGTGCGCACCTGACTGGAGGCACGGTATGCGGCTGAACACTGCCTTTCCCCGAAACATTCTGCTGCTCGCGCTGTTCGCCCTGCCCACCGCCTGCGGCAAGCAGCCGGCAGTGCCCGAACCCGCCCGGCCGGTGTTGACACAGGTTCTTGGCAAAAGCGCGGGGGACGAGGTTCTCGCCTACTCGGGAGAGGTTCGCTCACGTTACGAAATCCCGCTCGCCTTCCGCATTCCCGGCAAGATCACTGCCCGCCTGGTCGATGCCGGCAGCATGGTCAAGGCCGGTGAGGTACTGGCCAGGCTCGATCCGGCGGACAGCACGCTGTCGGCAGCGGCGGCTTCGGCGCAACTGGACCTTGCTGCTGCCGATCTCGATCGTTTCAGGAATCTGCATGCCAGGAACTTCGTCAGCCAGGCGGCCCTCGATGCCAAGGAGACCAGCTTCAAGGCCGCGCAGGTACAGGCTGAACTGGCCCGCAACCAGACCGCCTATACGATTCTCAAAGCCGAACAGGCGGGGGTCATCGGACTCGTCACGGCTGAAGTCGGCCAGGTCGTCGCGGCTGGGCAGACCGTGATGCGACTGGCGCGTGCCGACACCCTGGAAGTCGCCATCTCGATCCCCGAGGCACGCATGCCGGAGTTGCGCGCGCTTCGGTCCGCTGCGGTGAGCCTGTGGGCCGACCACGAGGCCAGCTATCCGGGAACGCTGCGCGAAGTGTCGGCGGTTGCCGACCCGGTCACCCGCACTTACGCGGCACGCGTGTCTATCCACCATCCGGATGCCCGGGTTCTACTCGGGATGACCGCCAAGGTGCATTTCCATCGCCCACAAGAGAGGGCTCGCCTGACGGTGCCGCTGACGGCCATTTTTCAGCACGCTGGCCACCCAGCGCTATGGGTGGTCAGCGCGGACCAGACCGTCGCCTTGCGACCGGTAGTGCTTGCCAGCTATCGGGAAGACACCGCCGTACTCGACAGCGGCGTGCAGACCGGCGAAAGAATCGTCGTCGCCGGCGTCCATAAGCTGAGCAGCGGCGAGCACGTCCAGGTCATCGAACAGGCGCCCCGGTTTGACGAAACCCTGCCGGAAAAGGATCGGCAAGGCACCTCCGGGCGATGACTTCTCCCAATCTGTCCGAATGGGCGCTTCGCCACCGCTCGCTGGTTGCCTATCTGATCGTCGTGCTGATGCTCGGTGGTGTGCTTGCGTATTTCAAGCTCGGCCGCGCCGAGGATCCGGACTTCACCTTCAAGGCGATGGTGGTGCGTACACTGTGGCCGGGCGCTACTGCGAACGAAGTGCAACTGCAGGTCACCGAACGGATCGAAAAGCGCCTGCAGGAAGTCCCCTGGGTCGACGTACTGCGCTCGCAGACGCGCTCCGGCGAGTCCTTGATCACCGTTCTGCTCAAGGACTACACCCCGAAGAAGGAGGTTCCGGAAACCTGGTACCAGGTCCGCAAGAAGATCGGTGACATGCGGCATACGCTACCGCAAGGCGTTCTCGGCCCCTTCATCAACGACGAATTCGGCGATACCTTCATCAGCATCTACGCTCTGACCGGCGATGGCTTCGACCTTGCCACGCTGCGTCGTGAAGCCGACCGCATCGCCCGCGAATTGCGGCAGGTACCCGACGTCAAGAAAATCGAGTTGATCGGCGTCCAGGAAGAAAAAAATCTACATCGAGGTTTCGCACGCCAAGCTGGCGACGCTCGGTCTCAATCCGTTGGCGATCTTCGACGCACTACAGAAGCAGAACACGATGACTCCCGCCGGGTTCTACGAAACGCCGTCCGACCGGGTGCGCATTCGCGTCTCGGGCGATTTCAAGTCGCAGGAGAGCATTCGCGAGATCGGCATCCAGGCCGACGGGCGCCTGTTCCGCCTCGGCGACATCGCGACGGTTGAACGTGGTTTTGCCGATCCCCCGACACCACGCATGCGCGTTCAGGGGCAGGAAGCGGTCGGCATCGCCATCGCCATGAACAAGGGGGGCGACGTGATCCAGCTCGGCGACCGTTTGCGTGCCGAAACCGAGCGCCTGCAGAAGCAGTTGCCGCTGGGAATCGACATGCACGTCGTCGCCGACCAACCGCAGATCGTCCGCCAGTCGATGAACCTCTTCATGTCCTCGCTGGCCGAAGCCGTCCTGATCGTCCTGGCGGTTTCCTTCCTCAGCCTCGGCCTGCGCACCGGCGCCGTCGTCGCCCTGTCGATCCCGCTGGTGCTGGCGGTCACCTTCCTGTTGATGGCCATATTCGGGATCGACCTGCAGCGGATTTCGCTCGGCGCGCTGGTCATCTCGCTTGGCCTGCTGGTCGACGACGCGATCATTGCCGTCGAAATGATGGTCGTGAAAATGGAACAGGGCTGGGATCGCTTCCGCGCGGCCACCTTCGCCTATACCTCGACCGCTTTTCCGATGCTCACCGGCACCCTGATTACCGCCGTCGGCTTCATGCCGGTTGGTCTCGCCAGGTCCGGTGCCGGTGAATACACCTTTTCGATCTTCGCGGTGGTGAGCATCGCGCTGCTGGTTTCCTGGGTTGTGGCGGTGCTGTTCACCCCCTACCTGGGCTACCTGCTGCTGGACGCCGAAAAACTGCACCACCAGGCGCAACAACACGAGGAAGAGACGTACCAGACGCCGTTCTATCGTCGTGTGCGCGCGACCATCGAATGGTCTTTGCGGCATCGCTGGCTGGTGATCGCCGCCACGCTGATCGCTTTCGCGGCAGCACTGGCAGGACTGGGACTGGGTGTGCAGAAACAGTTCTTTCCAGCATCGAGTCGTCCCGAGTTGCTGGTCGACCTGTGGCTGCCGAACGGCGCTTCCCTGAAAGCAACCGAAACGGCGAGCCGGAAGGTCGAAGCGATCCTTGCCGAGCCGGAGATGAAGCGCTCGATCAAGTACTTCGCGAGTTATCTCGGAAATGGCAGCCCGCGCTTCTACCTGCCACTCGACCAGCAACTGTTCAACGACAATTTCGCGCAATTGGTCATCACCACCCACGACCTCGCGGCGCGCGAGGATCTCAAGCGACGCCTCGAAGAACGCTTTGCCGATGCCGGCGGCGAATGGAGCAGCCTGCGCACGCGCGTGCTGCGCCTCGAAAACGGTCCGCCGGTGGGTTTTCCGGTCGTCTTTCGGGTTTCCGGCGAAGACCTCGGTGAGTTGCAGCAGCTCGCCGCGGCAGTGGCCAGCGTGATGCGCGCCAATCCACACCTCAAGGAAGTGAACTTCGACTGGAACGAGATGGGCAAGATGATCCGTATCGACATCGATCAGGATCGCGCACGCGCACTCGGCGTCAGTTCGCAGGAACTCTCGGCTTTCCTCAATTCGATGTTGACCGGCGTCACCGTGACGCAGATGCGTGCAGGCGACCAGTTGGTCGACGTGGTCGCGCGCGCCGCTGGCGACGAACGCTCCCGCATCTCGGCGCTGGCCGACATCAACATCCATACCAGCAGCGGTCGTTACGTGCCGCTGGCGCAACTGGCTAAGATCAGCTTTGCTCTCGAAGATACCGTGATCGCGCGCCGCAACCGTCTGCCGACGGTCAGCGTACGTGCCGACCTCCTCGACGGCATGCAGGCGCCCGCCGTCACCG
This sequence comes from Candidatus Accumulibacter contiguus, assembly GCF_012940005.1. GTDB lineage: Bacteria > Pseudomonadota > Gammaproteobacteria > Burkholderiales > Rhodocyclaceae > Accumulibacter > Accumulibacter contiguus. The sequence continues at coordinate 36,631 of NZ_SPMX01000012.1, forward strand.
CCCAGATCGATCCCCTGCTCGACGCGCTGCGCGCCCAGTTGCCGCCCGGTTTTCGTATCGAGGCCGGAGGGGCCAGCGAGGAGTCGGCCAAGGGCGAGAATTCGATCAAGGCGGTGATGCCGTTGATGCTGGTTGGTGTCATCACCTTGCTGATGATCCAGTTGCAGAATGTCGGCCGCATGTTGCTGGTACTGCTCACGGCACCGCTCGGGCTGATCGGCGTCGCGCTGGCGCTGCTGATCTTCCAGGTACCTTTCGGCTTCGTCGCCAACCTCGGCGTCATCGCGCTTTCAGGGATGATCATGCGCAACTCGGTGATTCTCGTCGACCAGATCGAACAGGACGAAAAAGCCGGCAAGCCGGCCTGGGAAGCAATCATCGGCTCGGCGGTGCGGCGCTTCCGACCGATCATGCTGACTGCCGCAGCAGCCATCCTGGCGATGATTCCGCTGACCCGCAGCGTCTTCTGGGGACCGATGGCAGTCGCCATCATGGGCGGGCTGATCGTCGCCACGCTGCTGACCCTATGGTTCCTGCCGGCGCTCTATGCCGCCTGCTACCGGGTCAGGCCGGTCGATGCAAGAACCGCAGGCGCGGCCGCCAAGGTTTGAGCTTGCGGATACGCACGCCGGGCACGCTGCAGGACATCAAGTGCATCTGGATAGCGAAACTGACGCAGATGCCCTTCGATCTCGCCAGCAAAATGGCCAAGGGCAGTGTGCAACAGTGCCGCGTTCTCATCGACCAACTGATTGGCGCGCAGATTGTCGCTGGCGAGAAGCGCTTCGAGCTCGGCCAGGACACTGCGCACACCGTCCCAATCCGGCGCAAGGATCACCGTGCCGGCGCCGGCGGCGTCCGGCGCAGCGTCTAGCGCCTTGCGGATGGCCGCGCACACCGCCGTGTAACGCTCGGCAAGCGTCATCACCAGCCCTTCGAGATCGTCTGCTGCGGCATCGCCGGCGCGCAGCGCTGCTTCCAGGGCGATGCACGCCTGCTGGACGCCGGCGACGCGCAGATTGGCCGAAACCCCCTTGATCGCGTGCGCGCGGCGCTGCACCTCGTCGTGCTCACCGCTCCGCAGTTGTTGCGGCATCGACACAATCGTTTCGCCGTAACTGTCCACGTAGAGGCGCAACAAACGGCAATAGCTGGCAACATTGCCGTTCAGCAGTTGCACCCCGGCGACAGCGTCGAGGCCGGCGATGCTCGTCAGGCGCGCCAGCGTCTCTGACTTTTCTGGCCGCGTTGCCAGCCGCTCCCCAGACGGAGCCGGCGTGCTGGCCGTGCGGCGGCCAGGCTGGGCGGGAGTCAGCCAGCGCAGCAGCGTCGCAAACAGTTGTTCGGGTTCCACCGGCTTGGCCACAAAGTCGTTCATCCCGGCTGCCACGCAGGCACGCCGATCGTCCTCGAAGATATTGGCGGTCATTGCCACGATCGGCAGCGCGGCCCGGCCCGGCAGCGCGCGGATCGCGCGGCTGGCCTCCAGACCGTCCATCATGGGCATCTGCACATCCATCAGGATCAGCGCGTAGTCCCTTGCCGTTGCCATGCGCAGCGCCGCACGGCCATCGGCAACACTGTCGACGGCGAGCCCGACGCCGTGCAGCAGTTCGAGCGCCACCTCGCGGTTGATCGCGTTATCCTCGGCAAGCAACAGGCGCGCACCGGCATGACACCGGCGCAAGGTGTCTTCGGCGTCCACCGCAGGCTCGACCAGGGGCGCCGCCATGACCCCGCGACCACGCTGCAGGCAGGCGGTGAACCAGAAGCGACTGCCCTGGCCGGGCACACTGTCGGCGCCGGCATCGCCACCCATCAGACGTGCCAAACGGCGCGTGATCGCCAGGCCGAGGCCGGTGCCACCGTACTTGCGCGTCGTCGAAGTATCCGCCTGTTCGAAGGCTTCGAAGATCTGCGGCAGTTTTTCGGCGGCGATGCCGATGCCGGTATCCTCGACCTCGAAAAGTAGCTGCAGGGTGTCGCCCGCCTCTTCGAGCAGGCGCGTGCGCAGGATGACGCGGCCGCATTCCGTGAACTTGACCGCATTGCTGGCGTAATTGAGCAGCGCCTGGCGCAAGCGGGTCGCGTCGCCGCGCAGCCACAGCGGCTCCTGAGGCTCGACAATCTCGACCGTCAGGCCCTTGGTGCGCGCTGGCTCGGCGATCAGCGAAAGGACGCTGTCCAGGATTGCCGCGAGAGGAAAATCGTCCTGCTCCAGAGCCAGCTTGCCGGCCTCGATTTTCGACAGGTCGAGGATATCGTTGATGATCGCCAAAAGATGCCGGGTAGCGGCATTGATTTTGTCCAGGCGCTCGCTCTGTTGCGGCGTCGGCGCGCTGCTCTGCAGGAGATGCGTCAGGCCGATGATGGCGTTCATCGGCGTACGGATCTCGTGACTCATGTTGGCCAGAAAGTCGCTCTTCGCGCGGTTGGCGGCTTCGGCGCGCGCGCTCGCCTCGGCCAACTGCACCGTTCGCTCCTGCACCATCTCCTCCAGGTGATGTCGGTAGCGGTCGAGTTCGGCGCCGATCCGCTTCTTCTCGGTGATGTCTTCCTTGACCGCAACATAGTGGGTAATGCGCCCGTTGGCTTGGCGGATCGGCGTGACGATCGCAAATTCGACGTACTCGACGCCATCCTTGCGGCGGTTGTGCAACTCGCCCCGCCACACCTGGCCTGCGCTCAGCGCTGCCCACAGCGCCCTATACGTGCGCGACGGCGTCTTGCCCGACTGCAGGATGCGCGGGTTCTCACCGATCAACTCGACACGCAAATAGCCGCTGCTGCGGACGGCGGCCTCATTCACGTATTCGATGCGCGCGTCGATGTCGGTGATGATGATGCTCTCCGGGCTTTGCTCGACCGCCAGCGAGAGCTTGCGCAGTTCGGCCTCGGCCTGCACGCGCTGGGTAATATCGTGGGCGAGCACCACATGCGCACGCCGGCCACCAAAATCCAGCGCGTGCGAGGTGATCTCGACCAACAGCTCGCTGCCATCTCGGCGTCGATGCCGCCAGACGCCGGCATCGACGTTGACCTCGACCTGCGCGACACGGGTCAGCAGGCGGGGAATCTCCTCCGCTGGCCGGATGTCCTTGATGGTCATGGCCAGGAATTCCTCGCGGCGATAGCCGTAGCGGCGGATCGCGGCAGCGTTGACGTCGAGGAAGGCCAGTGTCTCGCGGTCATAAACCCACATCGGCTGCGGATTCGCCACAAATATCTCGCGGTAGCGCCTTTCGCTCTCCTGTAGCGCCAGCATCGCCTGTCGAGCGGTGCTGATGTCGGTCCACGCGCCGACCATCTCGACCGCCTGGCCGGCAGCGTCGCGGATCAGACGCAGTTCGTCGCGGATCCAGAGGTAGTGACCCTGCTTGTGTGCGAAACGATATTCGTGCACCGTGATGCCGCCACAGGACGCAGAGAAGCGCAGCGCCGCTGCACGATCGTCGGGATGCAGGCCGGCTTCCCACCAGCCATCCTGCAGCGCTTCGGCAACCGTGTAGCCGCTGATTCGTTCGACATTGGCGCTGACCTGCTGCGCACGTGGCACGCCGTCGATGAAACGCAGAGCGTAGAGAATGGTCGGGCTGGCTTCGAGCAGGTGCTCGAGCTGCTGTGCAGTGGCGCGCAACGTCGCTTCGGCGGCATTCCTTGCGGCCCGGTCGCGCAGCGCCCGGATGCCGTAAGCGAGGTCGTCGGCCAGTTCGACGAGCAACTGGGTCTCGTCGGCGTCGAAGGCCTCCGCCTCGCCAGCGTAGAGATTGAGCGCGCCAAGGCAGGCCGCGTCGCCAGCGAGCAGCGGCAGTGCGATCGAAGCCGCATGGCCCTGCCGGTGCGCCGCCTCGCGCCACGGTTTGAAGGCGGGATCGCTTTGCAGGTTCTGGGCCAGCACTGGTCGCCGCTCGCGAATCGCCGTGCCGGTCGGGCCGCGCCCACGCTCGACGTCATCACTGCGGATGCGGACGGTCTCCAGGTAGCCGTCTTCGTAACCGGCTTGCGCGACCGGACGAACGCTAAAGGGCTCATCGCTGCCATCGGTATAAGCGACCCAGGCCAGGCGGTAGCAGCCGAAGTCGACGAGCAGTCGACAGATGTCGGAGAGCAGGGTCGCCTCGTCGCTGGCACGGACCAACGCCTGATTGCATTCGCTCAAGGTGCGCAAGGCGCGATGCTTCGCCGCAGCGCCTCGTCCGCTTTTCTGCGCTCGCTGATGTCACGGACGAAGCTCTGGTGGTAGAGCTTGCCTTCGACCGAGAAAGCGCGGGAACTGACTTCGACCGGAAAGCAGGTTCCGTCGCGGCGTCGGTGCACGGTTTCGAAGAGGACCCCGTCGGGCCTGGCCGAAGCCTGCCACTGCTCCCCGAGGGTGCTGCGGGTTTCCTCGCCGCGCAGGTCACGGATATGCATGCCGCGCAACTCGTCGGCGCTGCAGCCGTAGGCGGCAACAGCCGCCGCGTTGGCTTCGACGATCTGACCATTCTCGTCGAGCAGGAGAATGATGTCGCGCGCCTCGCCGATCATCGTCTGGTAGTGGCTGGCGAGTGCCAGGTGCTCTGCGCGCTGCTGGTCGACGAGTTGTTGTCTGCGCAGCGCCTCAGCCTGTGCCTGCCGAAGCGACTCGGCGAGGCGCAGGCGCTGCTGTTGATGGAGCATGATGCCCAGGAAGACAACCGCGAACAGTGCGGCGGCGATGCTCAGCGTGATCCAGAAGAGATCGGCCGGTCGGGTCTCTTGCCGCTCGGCCACCTGGCGCATCGCCGCGGCGCCGACGATCAGGATCAGAAGCGCCAGTGCCGCCACCGACAGCAGCAGCCGTCGACTGCCGCCGCCGGCCGGGGTCGCTGCTGCGCCTTCCGGCAGGCGCCGCAGTAGGGCGTACAGCAGCATCGAAGTCAGCCCGACGAAAGCCAGGCCCTTGAGCATGCCGAGCATCACCAGCGTCTCCGGCTGTACCCCCAGATGCCCGATCAAGGTGTCGGAAAAAAGGATCCAGAGGGTGGCGACGAAGGCATAGATGAGCACCACGCGCAACATTGCCGCGCGGCCATCCGACCGCATGGGTGTCATCACGGTACTGCCTGGATGCCGTCGGGCACAAATTGCTGGGCAACGCCATGGGTGGCCGCACGGCGGGATTCATGGTAGCGAAATCCGGCGCGCACCGCCTCGACCAGTTTGACATCGTCCCAGGGCTTGATGATGAACTGGTACAGCTCGCCGCTATTGACCGCGCGCGTCACCGCCTGCAGGTCGGTGTAGCCGGAGAGCATCATGCGCACGGTATTGGGGTAGAGGACGCGCACCTTGCCGAGCAGCTCGCTACCATCCATCACCGGCATGCACGCATCCGAGATGATGACCTGGACCGTATGCGTGGCGAGCAGGTCGAGAGCCTCGGTGCCGCTGCCGGCAGTCAGCACGCGATAGCCTTCGCGTCGGAACAGGCGCTGCAGCGACGAGAGGGTGTCGGCTTCGTCGTCGACCAGTAGCAGGGTGCGCGTCGGTACTGCCGGGTCGGCCGGCAACTCGAGCGCGCGGCCGCTGCCCAGCAAGGCTGCGAACTCGGCGGCCGGCAACGGCCGGCTGAACAGATGGCCCTGCATTTCGTCGCAGCCGCGAGCACGCAGGAAAGCCAGCTGCGCTTCGCTTTCGACGCCCTCGGCGATGACCGACATGCGCAGATTGTGTGCCAGCGAAATCACCGCCTGGGCGATCACCGCGTTGTCGGGGTCGCGGTTGATGTCGTGGATAAAGGACTGGTCGATTTTCAGGTGGTTCATCGCGAAACGGCGAAGGTAACTCAGCGAGGAAAAGCCGGTGCCGAAGTCATCGATCGACAGCAACACCGACAGCGCCTTGAATTGCTGCGTCGTGCGGATGAACGCCTCGGCGTCCTTCATCACCGCGCTCTCGGTCAGTTCGAGTTCCAGGCAGGCAGGGTTCAGGCCGCTTTCCTGGAGCACTGCGGTAACCAAGGCGAGCATGTCCTGACCCTCGAACTGTCGCGCCGAGAGATTGACGGCGACACGGATACGCGCCAGACCAGCGTCCTGCCAGGCCTGGTTCTGCGCGCAGGCCTGCCGCAGCACCCATTCGCCGAGCGGCATGATCAAACCGGTATCCTCGGCCAGCGGGATGAACGCTGCGGGCGGCACCAGGCCGCGCGTCGGGTGCCGCCAACGCACCAGGGCCTCGGCGCCAACGATGCGACCGGTGCGCAGACTGAGCTGCGGCTGGTAATGCAACAGCAGCTCGCCGTTGCCGATGGCGCGACGCAGTTCGCCTTCCAGCTCCAGGCGTTCGAGAGCCCGCGAATCCATATCGGTGGAGTAGAGGTGGCTGCGGCCGCCGCCTTCGGCGCGCGCCTTGTGCATCGCCGAAACGGCGTGGCGAAGCAGTTCCTCAGCGTGGCCACCGTCCTTTGGAAAAAAGGCAATGCCGATGCTCACCCCGAGCGTCAGCTCACGCCCGTCGACCAGCATCGGTCGCGTCATCGCCGCGATGATGGCCTGCGCGAGGTCACTGGCGAGTTCGGCACGCCCCATGTCGGCGACCAGCACGAACTCGTCGCCTTCGAGTCGGGCGAGGGTATCAGCCGGTTGCACGTGCGCCACGAGGCGCTCCGCCAGTTCGGCAATGACGCGGTCACCGGCCTCGCGGCCGAGTGTTTCGTTGACATTCTGGAAGCGGTCGGGCTCGATCGCCAGTACCGCCAGCGCGCCGTCCGGCGCGTGCCGCGGCTGCGCGATGGCATGCGCCAGACGGTCGTTGAGCAGGTTGCGATTGGGAAGGCCGGTCAGGTCGTCAAAGTTGGACTGGCGTTCGAGCTGCGCCAGATAGCGCTTGCGCTCGCTGATGTCGCGCAGGCTGACGACGGCGCCGAGCAGGCGGTCGGCCTCGAAAATCGGCACGCTCGAATACGCGACCGGCAGCGCGCTGCCGTCCTTGCACCAGAAAGTCTCCTCCTGGTCACGCAGGGTCAGCCCGCCGGCCAGCGAAGTCACCAGAGGGCACTCGGCTTCCGGATAGGGACTGCCGTCGGCGCGCGCGTGATGAAAGATGGCGTGCGCCGGGTAAGCGATCAGTTCGTCGCGGCGATAGCCGAGCATCTCGGCAGCGGCAGGGTTCACGAAATTGATGACACCGTCGGCATCGGTACCGTAGATGCCCTCGTCGGCGGTGCTCAGGATCAGCTCGCGCAGATGGTTGAGGCGCGCCTGCGCCTCGCGGCTGGCGTCCTCGAGGCGGCGGTTATCGGCGACGCGGCGGCTGACTTCGGCTTCCAGCCAGGCGTTGTGGTCACGCAGGAGGTCACGCGCGCGCTTGACATCGAGCTGATTACGGACGCGCGCAAGAACGACCGCTGGCTGAATCGGCTTGACGAGGTAATCCACCGCTCCGATCGACAGACCGTACTCCTCGTCACCCGGATCACCGCGCGCAGTCAGGAATAGCACCGGAATGTCGCGCGTCACCGGGTTCTCGCGCAGTGCATGCAGCACGGCGTAGCCGTCCATCTCCGGCATCATGATGTCGAGCAGGATCAGGTCCGGCGTCGGCTGCCGCGCCGCGACCGCAAGCGCGCGCTCGCCCGAGGGCGCGACCAGAACTTCGTAACGGCTTTCCAGCAATCCCCCGAGTACGGCGAGATTTTCCGGCTGATCGTCGACGATCAGCAGAGTGGCGCGTGCGACTGCCGCTGACATGATGGGGCTGCTCCAGTTCGTAGGGACTGGCTAGGCGAGTGCTTTTCGATCACTGATGATTACCATTCGACGACGATTTTACCGGAGAAAGCCCTTGTCGACGGGTGTGCGCCCGCTGTTGGCTTTCTCGGTCAACGTCTCGGCGTTCTCTGTCAGACCGTGCTGAAGCAGAGGTATTTGATCTCGAGGTATTCGTCGATCCCGTGCTTCGATCCCTCGCGGCCGACGCCGGACTGCTTGACGCCGCCGAAGGGTGCCACCTCGTTCGAGATCAGGCCGGTATTGATCCCGATCATGCCGTATTCGAGCGCTTCGCCAACGCGCAGGCAGCGCGCGACGTCGCGGGTATAAAAGTAGGCGGCGAGACCAAACTCGGTATCATTGGCCAGATGGATCGCCTGCGCCTCGCTGGAGAAGCGGAACACCGGCGCCAGCGGACCGAAAGTCTCTTCGCGGGCAACACGCATTGCCGGCGTCACGTCGGCCAGCACCGTCGGGGTGAAGAAAGTGCCGCCGAGCGCGTGCCGGCTGCCGCCGGTGAGCACGCGCGCACCGCCGGCGACGGCATCGGCGATATGTGCCTCGACCTTGGCCAGCGCCGCAGCGTCGATCAGCGGCCCCTGCGAGCTACTTTCGTCGCTGCCCGGACCGACCTTGAGCGACTGTACGCGCCTGACCAGCCCTTCGACGAAGCGGTCGTAGATGCCGTCCTGGACCAGCAGCCGGTTGGCGCAGACGCAGGTCTGGCCAGTGTTGCGATACTTGGCGACGATTGCCCCGTCCACCGCAGCGGCGACATCGGCGTCGTCGAAAACGATGAACGGCGCATTGCCACCGAGTTCGAGCGAGAGTTTCTTGATCGTCGGCGCGCACTGCGCCATCAACAGGCGACCAACCTCGGTCGAACCGGTGAACGAAAGCTTGCGCACCACCGGGCTGGCCGTCAGCGCGCTGCCGATCGCCGCCGGGTCGCCGGTCAGCACGTTGAACACCCCTGCCGGCAGTGCCGCGTCGTGCGCCAGACGCGCCAGCGCCAGTGCCGTCAGCGGCGTCTGCTCGGCGGGTTTGACCACCACCGTGCAACCGGCGGCGAGTGCCGGCGCGACCTTGCGGGTGATCATCGCCAGCGGAAAGTTCCAGGGCGTGATCGCCGCACAGACGCCGACCGGCTGGCGAATGGTCAGCAAGCGCCGGTCACTGGCCGGGCTCGGAATCGATTCGCCGTAGGCGCGTTTGCCCTCCTCGGCAAACCATTCGACGAAGGCGGCACCGTAAGCGACTTCGCCGCGCGCCTCGGCAATCGGCTTGCCGCATTCGGCGGTCATCAGTTGCGCGAGATCCTCGGCGTTGGCGACGATCAGTTCATACCAGCGGCGCAGGACGGTCGCCCGCTCCTTCGCAGTCTTCACTTGCCAGGCCGGCAGCGCCGCGGCAGCAGCGGCGATCGCGCGCGCCGTCTCGGTGGCTGCCATCCAGGGCACTTCACCCAGCGTTTCGCCACTCGCCGGGTCCCTGACTGCAAAAGTGCGGCCGTCATCGGCGGCTTCCCAGCGACCATCGACATAGCAGTTCGAGCGCAGCAGGCGCGGATCGGTCAGGTGCATGGCTTTTCCCGGTAATAATCTTGAGAGCTGCAGTTTATACTGTGCAGCATGCGTGTCCACCTGCTCATCGCCAGTCTCTTCTCTCTGCTGCTGGCGGCCTGCGCCAGCAAGCCGCCTGCGCCGCAGGCGCCGCCGCAACAACCCCCAGCACGCCCCCTGGCGAGCAGCCCCAAAGGCAACGACGTGGTGATCTTTGCGCTCAGCCTGCTCGACACCGGCTACCGTTTCGGCGGCAAAAACCCGGAAGCGGGCCTCGACTGCAGCGGCATGGTGTCGTACATCTACGGACGCGCGGCGGGGCTTCGGGTCAGCGGCAGCGCCGCCGACATCGCCCGCAGTGGTCGTCCGGTCGAACGTGCGGGCCTGCGCCCCGGCGACCTGGTCTTCTTCAACACCCGCAACGCCGCTTTCTCGCATGTCGGGGTGTACATCGGCGATGATCGTTTTATCCACGCGCCGTCGAGCAGGGGTCGTGTGCGCATCGATCAGCTCGGCACGCGCTACTTCGCGCAGCGCTTCGAGACGGCGCGCAGCTACTTCGACTAACGGTCATGACTTTTCCAGGCACCCCCGATCATGAAAGTCATGACCGTTTCCCTCTCCCCCCGACCCCTCCCCCCGCAAGTGGGGAGGGGGGGATTCGTGAGTCGCTGACGCGACTTAGGCATTAAAGGAAGCGATCACCACTCTGCATGGACCCCAAATCATTCGTTGACTCTGCCGTGTTGTTGCTGGTTGTCGCGGCCTTCGCCGTTGCGGTGTTCCGGCATTTCGGCCTCGGCTCGATCCTCGGCTTGCTGGTCACCGGCGTCATCGTCGGTCCGCATACGCCAGGACCTTTCGTCACCAACGAGGTCGAGGGTGTGCGGCATTTCACCGAACTCGGCGTCGTGCTGCTGATGTTCCTGATCGGCCTGGAGATGAAACCGCGCCGCTTGTGGGATCTGCGGCGCACGCTGTTCGGGCTCGGTTCGCTGCAGATCGTCGTCTCGGCGCTGGCCATCGCCGCCTATTTCAAACTCTTTCAACCGGACTGGTCGACCGCCCTCCTGATCGGTAGTAGCTTCGCGCTGTCCTCGACCGCGTTTGTGGTGCAGATGCTCAGGGATCAGGGCGACATCGCCAGCCGGCACGGCCAGACCGCATTCGCCGTGCTGCTGATGCAGGATATCGCGGTGGTACCGCTGCTGGCATTGGTCCCGATCCTCGCCGACACTGGCGCCCTGGCCACGGAAATCCCCTTGTGGAGACAGATTGGTCTGGCAGTGGCGATGGTGGCGATGGTGATCATCGGTGGGCGCTACCTGCTCCCCCGTGTTCTCGATCATCTGGCCCGCACCAACAACCGCGAGGCTTTCCTGCTGACGGCCATGGCCTCGGTGTTCATCGCCGCGATGGCCATGGAACATGCGGGCATGTCGATGGCTTTGGGGGCATTCCTGATCGGGATGATGCTCTCGACCTCGCGCTACAGCATTCAGATCGAGGCCGGCATGGAACCTCACAAGGGTCTGCTGATGAGCCTGTTCTTCGTTGCCGTCGGCATGTCGGTGGACGTCGGTGCGCTGACGCAGCATCCATTCGAGTTTGCCCTGCATGTTCTCGCGATCATCACCATCAAGGCGATTGTGCTCTTCGTGTTGTGTCTGTGCTTCGGCTCCGGCCGCAGCACCGCGTTGCGGGTCGCTTTTCTGCTCGCGCAGGGGGGGCGAGTTCGGCTTTGTGCTGTTCGGTTCCGCCAAGGCCTTGGGGGTGATCGACGATTTGATCTTCGTGATGGCCGTGGCGATCATTTCCGTCACCATGCTCCTCACGCCGCTGCTGGTAAAGCTCGGGAACTGGCTGGCGCTACGCGTAGAGGATGCGCCGGCAGACATTCACGACCGCTTCCGCCATACCGCGCAAGGAAAGGAATTCGCTGCCCGGGTGGTGATCGGCGGCTATGGTCGCGTCGGCCACACGGTGGGCACCATCCTGGCCAATAGCGGTATCTCCTGCATCGCTTTCGACACCGACGCGGTACTGGTCGCCAAATGGCGCAGCGAAGGTCATCCGGTGTTCTATGGTGACATCGGAGACCCGGAATTGCTCGCCACTTCGCCAATGCAAGGGGTCGATCTGGTGGTCCTGACCATCGACGACCAGCACACTGCCGTTCGCGCAGCCGCGATGATCCGCTCGCACGCGCCGGAGGTGACCATCGTCTCGCGCGCCCGCGACCTGGCCAGCTGCGAGGCCCTGCTGCGAGCCGGCGTCAACAAGGCCTATCCTGAACTTCTGGAGGCCAGCCTGCGTCTGGCAGCGGAGGCCCTGGAGGCTCTCGGCACTTCCACTGACGACACCTCCCTGCTGCTGCGCGGTGTGCGCGATACCGATTATGCGCTGGTGCGTGAGAGCGAGGAAGAATGAGTCGCTGACGCGATTTTCGCATTACTATTCAATATCCGTGAATCAGCCCACATCCAGATCAGTTACATGCCATGCTGTCCGTGCTCCCCATCCGTTACGTCGAACCCGTCTACCGGCCGCCGAGTGAAGCAGAATCGCTGATCCTGCCGGTGACCGACGGCTGCTCGTGGAATCACTGTACTTTTTGCGAGATGTACACCGCGCCGCAGAAGCATTTTCGAGCACGCGACGAAACCGAGGTGCTGGAGAGCATCGAGCGTACCGGCGAACGCTTCGCCGACGCAATCCGGCGCGTCTTCCTCGCCGACGGCGATGCACTGGTGCTGCCGACGCGCCGCCTGCTCAAGATCCTCTACGCCATCCGCGAACATCTGCCGGCCGTTCGCCGGGTGTCGAGCTACTGCCTGCCGCGCAACCTGCGGAAGAAGTCGGTCGAGGAACTGCGCGAACTCGCCGCAGCCGGCCTGTCGATCGCCTACGTCGGCGCCGAATCAGGCGACGACGAGGTGCTGGAACGGGTCAACAAGGGCGAAACCCATGCCTCGACTCTCGATGCGCTGAACAAGCTCGGAGCCGCCGGCATCAAACGCTCGGTGATGATCCTCAACGGTCTCGCTGGCCCGGATCTCTCGCTGCGGCACGCCGACCACTCGGCGCGCCTGCTCAACGCCACCCAGCCCGAGTATCTGGCAACGCTGGTCGTCAGTTTTCCGCTCGGCGAGGAACGCTTGCGCGGAAATTTTCCCGGCTGGCGAGCGCTCAGCCAGCGTGAACTGTTTGTCGAAATGGAGCATTTTCTCGCAGGGCTGGAACTCGAACGGACCGTGTTTCGCAGCGACCACGCGTCGAACTGGCTGATCCTCAAGGGAACGCTTGGCGCCGACAAGGCGCGCCTGCTGCGGCAGGTACGCGACACCATCGCCAACCCGGAAGCAGCAGCACTGCGGCCGGCGTGGGCACGTGGGCTATAAATGGCGGCCGATGATCCGCGCTGCGGCGAACTGATCCGGCAGGCCGATGGCCTTCTGTCTGGTCTAGCAGTGGCCGGTGGTGGTCATCAGTATCCGGCCTGCGCCGCGACGTTCAGCCAGGAAGCCGTGTCCCCCAGCAGACCAATGTCGGGAGAGATCGACGGCAGCAGGTACCAGACCTTGGCGTTGGCGGTAGCCACGTAGGCATTGGAACCGGCGTAGTAGCGGAAGGTATAGCCCGACGCCACGCCGGCCTGGCCGTGCGCAGGCGAGAGGTACTGCGGATACGCTGCCTCCAGATAGTTGAAGACGCGGTCGGAATCGCTCTGAGCGGAGAGCGGCGGGAATTCAGTCACCTCGGTCAGGCGAACCACATGCTCGCGCAGGATGGTGCTGCCGCTGAAGTTGACCACCGGCAGATTGGTAAAAGCGCCACCGGCATTGACCGTGCTCAGTGCCGCAATCCTGTCCACCACGGCCATGCCCGGCGTGGTCACCCGGCCAAACACCGTGAAGCCGCCATTCTGGGTGTCCAGGTTGGATGCGTTGTTGCCCAGGTTGAAGAAGAACTCGCTGGTGGCACTGTTGGGGTCGCCGCCGAGCTTGGCCATCGCCACCGTGCCGCGCACATTCGAACGTGCGACGCTGAACTCGTTGACCACCGGAGGAAGGGTGGTGATGTGGCCGGCGTAGCCGCTGCCGGGCCACGCATATCCGCCCAACTGCACGACGAAACCGGGCATGCTGCGGTGGATGAAATTGTCCACATAGGCCCCGCTGCGCACATAGCGGAGGAAGTTGGCCACCGTCTTCGGCGCAGCGGTATCGTAGAGCTGGATATCGATCGCGCCCTGCGTGGTATGCAGTCGGACCATCGTGGACTGTGCCCACGCAGTGATTGCCAGGGCAAGACCCGCCACGGCCAGCAGGCCTTGGCGCAGCAGACGCAGGGAGGTATTCATGACAGTCATCGGTAGTTGGGAGGGAGAAACGAATTATCCTGCCAAACGAGAGGAAATTCAACGCTTTGGCCAGACTGACAGCCCTGAAGCCAGCGTATTGACGACATCTGCCATGCGTATGCGGAGGTGGTAGCCGAGCATGGCATTCCAGGGCAAAGGCATGCTCGCTTCAGGGCTGTGCTCCCCCCATCTCTGATGTTTACAACAGGTGACGCGGTCGTCACAATACCGTTCTCGGGGTGTCAGGATCCTGGGTCGCTCGCCCTTCTTACAGGCGAGAGCGCGAGCCCCTTGAGTAGGTGCAGAGAGATCCTCGGCCCGGCCAGGAAGCCAGGCCCGAGAGGGGGAAGCTCGACCATGCGTGATCCAACCATCACGGGATACATGGGGGCTGCGGACAGGCAGCTCTTCTACTGTTTTGACGCACCACGGCGAGCAAGAGCGCGCCCCTTCGGTTTCGTCCTCTGCCCTCCGTCAGGGCGCGAATACGTCTCCACCCACCGCGTCTTTCGACAATTCGCCAGCCGTCTGGCGCGCGCCGGTTTCCCGGTGCTGCGCTTCGACTACTTCGCAACGGGCGATTCTGCCGGCGAGGACAGCGAAGGCAGTGTGGAGCAATGGCTCGATGACGTCGCCACAGCGGTGAACACCTTCCGCAATCATAATCCCGGCGCGCCGGTCTGGCTTGCCGGCCTGCGCGTCGGCGCCAGCCTGGCTGCCCTGCATGCCGAACAGCACCAGGACGTCGACGGCCTGATCCTGTGGGACCCGGTGGTGAACGGCAATCGCTACGTGGATCAGCTGCTCGAAGCCCACCAGCAGCGCTTCCGCCAGACGGTCGGGCGCGATCAGACCACCTCGGATGCAGACGGGATGCGCGAGATTTTCGGTTTCCTCCTCTCTCCCCGCCTGGAAAGCGGCCTGCGCGCCATCGACCTCGCCACCCTGCCGCGGGCCCCTGCCCCGCAGGTGCTGCTGATGAGCAGCAGCCCGCAGGCCGACCCGGATGACTTGGGTAACCGGCTCGCTGCGCTTGGTGCAAGCGTCGATCGGAAACACGTGCTGTGGCCCGAACTATGGGCCGAGGGAGCAGAAATGAACGACGTACTGATGCCGCCGGCGCGTGTTCTGCAGGCAATGGTCGAATCGGTACAGGGAGGTCGGCGATGATCGAGCGCGTTCTCCGTTTCGGGGACAGCGATAACCTGATCGGCATCCATACCTCCAGCGCCGCGTCCAGCAAACGTCCCGGCATCGTGCTGGTGAATTCCGGGGTCGTTCATCGTGCCGGTCCCAATCGACTGTACGTGAATATTGCCCGGCAACTCGCTGCCGTCGGCTACCCGGTGCTGCGCTTCGACCTCTCGGGAATCGGCGACAGCAGCCCACGCAGTGACGCGCTGAGCTTCGAGAAGAGTGCCATCAGTGAAACCTCGGCAGCGATGGCCGCGCTCGGTGCCGAGAGCGACTGCAGCGGCTTCATCCTGTGCGGGATATGCTCGGGGGCCGACATCTCATTTCTCACCTGCCGCGACAACCCGGCGGTGCTTGGCGCCGTGCTGATCAACGGGCGCGGCCTGCATGGCGTCACCGACGACTCTGGTGATGCGATTGATGCTGGCATCAACAGTACCCTGCGCGCCAGCGAATCGGCGCGCTACCTCTGGAAGAGTGCCCTCTTCAACTCGGCTAGCTGGCGCAAGCTGCTGAGCGGGCAGAGCAATCCCATCGAACTGCTGCGTGTCGTCGGCCGGCAATTCCTGCGGCGCTTCATCGGCAGCGAGCAGGTCCCGGAAAATGCACCGGAACTGCGCGCTGCCTTCCACTGCATCCTCGATCGTGGCACCGCCCTGCTGATGGTGTACTCCGAAGGCGACCCTGCCCTCGACTACATGCAACTGATGCTGAGCAAGGAAATGACGAGGATTGCCAGCTACCCGAACTTCGCCGAGATCCGCATGCCGGGAGCCGATCACACCTTCACCGCGCGCCATCACCGCGACGAACTGATCGCCGCCCTGCGCCGTTGGGCCGATGCCCACTTCGCCGCCTGAAACGCGCGCGCCGATCACGCTGGCAAACATTGCCGAACTGCTCGACAAGGCGCCTGCCCCACTGCTGTCCGGCGACGACCTCCACCTCTGGCTGCTGCCCCTCCCGATTGAGCACGAGGCGCTGCGGCAAACGATCGAAAAGCTCCCCGCTGCCGCCGAGCGTGCCAGCGCCGCCCGCCGGGTGTTCGCCGCAGACCGATTGCGCCAGATACAATCTCGCGGCCTGCTGCGACACCTGCTCGGGTATTACCTCGCACGCGACCCGCAAGGCCTCGACTTCACCACCAACGACTACGGCAAACCAGCACTGAGTACGGCCGGCGGACTGCAGTTCAACCTTTCCCACTGCCGGGATCGCGTTCTCATCGGGCTGACCCGCCGGCTACCGATCGGCGTAGATCTTGAGCGCATCCGCCCCTTGCCCAACCGGTACGCGCTCGCCACCCACTGTTGCAGCGCCGACGAATTGAACTGGCTGGCCGGCAGGTCAGCAAGCGACCAGGACCGGGATTTCTTCCGCATCTGGACCGCCAAGGAAGCCGTCCTCAAAACCCTCGGCACAGGCCTCGCCCGCCCGCCCGAGCAGGTCACGATCAGCCTTCCCAATACCGACTCCGGATTCGCCAGGGTGACCGGAGCGGGTTCGCCCTGGACGCTCTTTTCCACCTGCCCCGACGCCGACCACGCCATCGCCGCGGGCATCCGGGCAGTCATCAGCCGCGGACAGATTCGTTGCTTCCACGTCGCAGGCGAGCGCCTTGATCAGTAGCCAGGGTTGTCAGGAATATATTTGAAGTGCCCACGGCAGTGTACTAAATGTACTAGACTGTATGAACAGATTCGACCCCATGGTACCGGAGAAAATGCCAGCAAGAGGTCGAGCGCAGGGGTCAGCCGGAACCGCAGCGGCGGGCGGCAAGCCCATAAGAACAAAGCAATCCACAGGGTCAGGGAGAGATCATGTCTTGCCAAGTAAACGATGCCGCCTGTTTGGAACAGGTTGCGCAGTTGCTACCCATATGTCATCATGGGTGCCCGATTCCTCGCCGGACGCAGGCCCAGGAACGAATCTGGTTCCTGGAGCAAGCCTATCCTGGCCACGCCCTCCTCCGCGTCGCCAGCGGCGCGCGCATCGTCGGGCCTCTCTGCACGGACGCCCTGCAGAACGCCATTGACCGGGTCTGCGCTCGTCATGAGGTGCTCCGGAGCAGCTTCGGAGCCCCGCCGCAAACGCTCTCCGTCACCAGCCCTGCACTGACCGTCGACAGCCTCTCGGAAACGCCCGGCAGCACTGCCCAAGCACGCGCGCGCCAACGCTGGATCGCCGTCAACGCCGGCACACCGCAGGATCTCGGCCAGCCGCCACTGCTGCGGGCACAGCTGCTGCGCCTCGCCGATACCGAGCACCTGCTGCTGCTGTGCGCCCACCGCTACATCTGTGACGAGGAAGCCCTCGACCTGCTGCTCGGAGAGATCGCGAACAACCTCGACGGCCGCCTGCCAGACGGCCCGGCGGCACCGACCTTCGCCGATTTCGTTGCCTGGCAACACCCGCAGCAGGCCACCCTCCTCGCCCACTGGACAGAACGGCTCGCCGGTGCGACGGCGCTGCTGGAACTGCCGACCGACCACGCCCGTCCAGCGATCCGGAGCTACCAGGGCGCCAGCCTGCCGCTGCCGCTGCCAGCGCCGCTCGTAGACCGTTTGCGCGCACTCGCGGCAAGGCACGCGCTGGACCTGCCAGGGGTATTCCTGGCGGCTTTTGCCGCCCTGCTGCAGCGCCACAGTGGCCAGAACGACCTGGTGATCGGCCTGCGCAGCAGCTACCGGGCGCAAGCGCCCTTTTCCCGGCTGGTCGGCCCGCTCGACAACATCCTCGCGCTACGCCTGCAGATCTCGGCCGACGCCGACACCGACACCCTGCTGCAGCGCTGCGGCGAAGCCCTCGCGGATGCCCGCGCACATGCCGGACTGCCCTTCGAGCGCCTCATCGAAGCCCTGCAGCCCAGCCGCAACCTCGGCTACGCACCGGTCTGCCAGGTGCTCTTCGACTACCACACGGCGCCCCCCCGTGACGCTGCCGGCCGGCGCCGTCACGCTGCACCCCTTCGCCGTCGATCTCGGCAGCGCCGACCATGACCTGAGCCTGCGTGTCGACGAGGATGGCGACCATCTCGTCGCCCGCCTGATCTATGATCCGGCGCTGTTCGACGAAACCACCCTGCAGCGACTTGCCGGCCACTATCTGAACCTGCTCGACGATCTCGCCGCCGACACCCGCAAACCAGCGGCCACGCTGCGCCTGCTTGGCGACAGCGAATGGCGGCAGCTTGTCGACGAGTGGAACGCCACCGACGGCGACTACCCGGCCGATTCGTCGCTATCGCGCCTTTTCGAGATACAGGCGGACCGCAGTCCCGACGCGCCGGCCATTCTCGGCGTCGGCACGGGTCTGAGCTACCGGGAACTCGACCAACGTTCCAGCCAGCTTGCGCACCACCTGCGCCAGATCGGCGTCGGACATGAAACCCTGGTCGGCGTCTCGATGGAACGCTCCCCCGAGTTGTTCGTCGCCGTCCTGGCGATTCTCAAGGCGGGTGGCTGCTACGTGCCGATCGACCCCGGCTACCCTCGTCATCGCGTCTCCGCCATGCTCGCAGACAGCGCCGTCGCACTGCTTCTCACCAAGACGCGCTGGCTGGCGGCACTGCCCCCCCAGCACGCCGAGGTGCTCTGTCTCGACCGCGACTGGCCGGCAATCGCCCGCCAGGCATCCACTCGCCCGCTCAGCCCGGCTGGCGCCGCCAGCCTGTGCTACGTGGTGTTCACCTCGGGTTCGACCGGGCGACCGAAGGGCGTCCTGGTCGAGCAGCGCCAGCTCCTCAACCGCCTGGCCTGGATGTGGCGGGAATATCCCTTCGTTGCCGGCGATGTCTCCGCCTGCAAGACCGCCCTCAACTTCGTCGATTCGCTGTGGGAACTGCTCGGCCCCTTGCTGCAGGGCGTGCCGAGCCTGCTCATCCCGCAACCGGTGCTCCTCGATCCACAGGCCATGGTCGCCCTGCTCGCCGAATACCGCGTCACCCGGATGATGCTGGTCCCGTCGCTGCTGCGCATGCTGCTCGACGCGCACGAAGTGAGTAATGCCCCCAACCAGCTCGCCGCCCGCCTGCCGCTGTTGCGCGAATGGTGCATCGGCGGCGAACCTCTTGGTATCGAACTCGCCCGGCGCTTCGCACGGGCACTGCCGGGACGTCTGCTGCTCAACCTCTACGGCCTCTCGGAAGCCTTCGATGCCTGCTTCTTCGACGCTGGCCAGCTTGCCGACAGCGATACCCTGGTACCGATCGGACGCCCGCTGGCCAACGTTCAGGCCTATATCCTCGACGCCCACCGCCAACCGGTGCCGGTCGGCGTCATCGGCGAACTCTACGTGGGCGGCGCCGGACTCGCCCGCGGCTACCTCGGCAGCCCCGAATTGAGCGCCGAGAAATTCATTCCTAACCCATTCCGCAAGGAAGCCGGCGCCCGCATCTACCGCACCGGCGATCTGGCCCGCTACCGCGCCAACGGGTTCATCGATTACCTGGGCCGCAGCGACCATCAGGTCAAGATCCGCGGCTTCCGTATCGAACCCGACGACGTTGGCAGCGTCCTTTGCAGTCACCCGGACATCCTGGAAGCGGTGATCGTCGCCCGTCCCGACGCCCGCGGCGAACTCGCCCTCGCCGCCTACTATGTTGCCCGCGCAGCCAGCACCCTGGCAGCCGGCACGCTGCAGCCCTGGCTGCGCGAACGCCTGCCCGAGTACATGGTGCCCAGCAGCTACACGGCGCTGGCCGCCCTGCCGCTGACACCCAGCGGCAAAGTCGACCGCCTGTCGCTGCCCGCACCTGACAACTGTCCGCAAGCGCCGGCCGCGTCCTATCTGTCCCCGGACGACGCCACCGAGCAAGCCATCGCTGCCATCTGGCAGGCGGTGCTGCTGGTCGAGCGAGTCGGCAGCACCGACAACTTCTTCGAACTGGGCGGCACCTCGCTGCGCATGCTCGAGGTCAATCGCCGCTTGTGCGAGCACCTGCATCGCGCCATCCCGGTGCTGCAGATGTACCAGTACCCGACCATACAGAGCCTGGCGCGCTCCCTCAACGCGGCAAGTGGCCTGTCATCAGCCAGCCCGCCGGCCATCCCGGCCGGTCGGGAACGCGCCATGCAGCGCCGGGAAATGCAGAATCGCTGCCCGCCCGCCGGCAGACGATCGCCCTCCTGAGCCACGGCAGTCGCGCCGCTCCCTTGAAGAGGGACGCAAACCGGACCTTCACATCCCCGCAGCCAGTCAGAACCGAGTGCCGACATGAACCAGCCCGCTGCCATCCCCCACCCCAACGACATTGCAATCGTCGGCATGAGCTGCCGCTTCCCCGACGCCAATGACGTTTCCGTTTTCTGGCGCAACCTGGAACAGGGGGTCGAATCGATCAGCTTCTTCTCCGAAGCCGAGCTGCTCGCCGCAGGCGTCGACCCCGCCCTCCTCGCCGACCCGGCCTACGTTCGCGCCGGTGCGGTGATCGACGACATCGACTGCTTCGACGCTGCCTTTTTCGGTTACAGCCCGCGCGAGGCCAGCCTGATCGAACCGCAGCAGCGGATCTTCCTCGAATGCGCCTGGGAAGCCCTCGAACGCGCCGGCTACACCCCCGCCTCGCATGGTCGTGCCATCGGCGTTTTCGCCGGCTCGGCGATGAACGGCTACCTGATCTACCACCTCGCCACCCGCCCGGACGTGGCACCGTCGTTGTTCGACTTCCAGATTCAGATCGGCAACGACAAGGACTACCTGACCACCCGTGTCTCCTACAAGCTCAACCTCACCGGCCCGAGCATCAACATCCAGTCCGCTTGCTCGACCTCGCTGGTGGCGGTGCATGTCGCCTGTCAGAGCCTGCTCAACGGCGAGTGCAATCTGGCGCTGGCCGGTGGCATCTCGATTGCCGTTCCGCACCGGATCGGCTACCTCTACCAGGAAGGCGGCGTCAATTCCGCCGACGGGCACTGCCGGGCTTTCGACACCGATGCCCGCGGCACGGTGCTCGGCAGCGGTGCCGGCGTCGTCGCGCTCAAGCGCCTCGCCGACGCCCTCGCCGACGGCGACCACATCCACGCCGTGATCAAGGGCTCGGCGGTGAACAACGACGGCAACGCCAAGGTCGGCTACACCGCTCCCAGCGTCAGCGGCCAGGCGGCCGTGGTCGTCGAGGCTCTGGCCATGGCCGGACTGACGGCCGACACCATCGGCTACATCGAAACGCACGGCACCGGCACGCCAATGGGCGACCCGATCGAGATACAGGCCCTCACCCAGGCCTTTCGCGAAAGCAGCACGCGCCAGGGTGACTGCGCGATTGGCTCGGTGAAGACCAACATCGGCCACATGGACGTCGCCTCGGGCGTCGCCGGGCTGATCAAGACCGCGCTGATGCTCGAGCATCGGCGCATTCCCGCGTCGCTGCACTACCGCCGGCCGAACCCGGAAATCGACTTTGCCAACAGCCCGTTCTACGTGAACAGCACGCTTGCCGAGTGGACACAGCCGGTCTGCCGCGCGGGTGTCAGCTCCTTCGGTCTCGGCGGAACCAATGCACACGTGCTGCTCGAGGAGGCCCCAAAGCGTGCCGCCGCCAGCGCGTCGCGCGCCTGGCAGTTGATCCTCCTGTCGGCACGCACGCCCGGCGCCCTCGAGCGCATGACCGAACGTCTTGCCGATCATCTGCGCGCCGATCCGGCGCAGCCCCTCGCCGACATCGCGTTCACCCTGCAGACCGGCCGCGAACGCTTCGCGCACCGGCGCATGCTGGTCTGCCGCGACCACGACGGGCTCGTACAGGCGCTGCTCGCGGGCGACTGCCAGCGCGGTGCCGAAGCGGTCTGCGAACGGCAGAACCGGCCCGTGGTTTTCATGTTCCCCGGCCAGGCGCGCCAGTATCTGGGAATGGGGCGCGAGTTGTACGACGCCGAGCCGCTGTTCCGCGCGGAGGTCGACCGCTGCGCCGAAATCCTGATCCCCCACCTTGGCCAGGATCTGCGCTGCCTGATCTGGCCTGCTCGCGAGGCCAGCGCAGCAGCGCTGCAGCAGACCTGGATCGTCCAGCCGGCGCTGTTTGTCATCGAATACGCACTGGCGCGCCTGTGGATCAGTTGGGGCATCCGCCCGGCGGCGATGATCGGCCACAGCATCGGCGAGTACGCCGCGCTCTGCCTGGCCGAAGTGATGAGCCTCGCCGACGCCCTCAGGCTGGTGGCCGCGCGCGGCCGCCTGATGCAGGAGATGCCGGCTGGCAGCATGCTCGCCGTCGACCTGCCGGAAAGCGCCCTCGTCGATCTCGAAGCCCGCGGTCTGGCGCTGGCCGGGGTCAACGCGCCCGAGCGCTGCGTCCTTTCCGGAGCAACCGAGGCAATCGCCGCCTGCCAGCAACAGCTCGATGCCAGCGGCCAGCCAAGCCACCTGCTGCACACCTCGCACGCTTTCCATTCGGCGATGATGGAGCCGATCCTCGAGCGCTTCACCGCCGTGGTCGCAACGATCCCGCTGCAGGCGCCGCGCCTGCCGGTGGTCTCCAACCTCAGCGGCACCTGGCTCAGCGCCACGCAGGCCTGCGACCCGGCGTATTACGCCAGGCACCTGCGGCATGCCGTGCGCTTTGCCGATGGCATCGGCTGTGCCGCCGGCGACGGCGACCCGCTGTTTCTGGAAGTCGGCCCTGGCCGCACCCTCGGGACGCTCGTCCAGCAATGCGCGGCAAGCTCCGGCAGCGAGGGTGCGCTATGGTCGATGCGCCACCCGCAACAGCAGGAACCCGACCAGGCGATGCTGCTCGCCACCCTCGGTAAGCTCTGGCTGGCCGGGGTCAACGTCGATTGGGCCGGCTTCCATGCCAATCAAACGCGTCGCCGCGAGCCCTTGCCGGGCTACCCCTTCGAACGCCAGCGCCACTGGATCGAGCCCGGTCGACTAGTGGCGCAGGCGGCGGACGAGCGCCCGCCGACACGGGCAACACCAGGCAAGCGCCCTCTCGCCGACTGGTTCTACCTGCCCGCCTGGAAACAGTGTCCCCTCCCCGCCGGCAACACGCCGGCCAAAGGGCCGTGGCTACTGTTCACCACCGGCGAGGGCTTCGGCGAACATCTCGCTGGGCGGCTGCAAGCGGACGGACAGGCGGTGATCCGGGTTCTCCCCGGTATCCAGGCTGGCTGGAGTGGTGAGCGACGCTACACCCTCGACCCGGCACGGCGCGCCGACTACGATAGCCTGCTGGCAGCGCTGGCCAGCGCCGACCAACTGCCGAAGAGCGTCCTGCATGCCTGGAACCTGGCACCGGCTGCCGGCGACCCCGACCGGGACAGCTTTACCCGCGCCCAGGATCTCGGCTTCAACAGCCTGCTCTATCTTGCGCAGGCACTGGGCGACCGCGACTATACCGAAGCGCTCAGAATCGGCGTCCTCGGAACCGGCATCCAGGCTCTGACAGCGGGTGAACAGCCCATTGCCGAACGTGCCGGCGTACTTGCCGCCTGCATCGTCATCGCCCAGGAATACGCCAATGTCGACAGCCGCTGCTATGACCTGCAACCACCGGCCGTCGGTTCCGCTGCCGAGCAGGCACTCGGCCGTCAAATCCTGCGCGAAATCGGCAGCGACGCGCCGGATGCCATCGTCGCCTACCGCGACGGCGTGCGCTGGGTGCAGCACTACCAGCCACGGCATCTGAAGCCCGTCGCCGGCCCGCCGGCCCGCCTGCGCCCGCAGGGCGTCTACCTGATCAGCGGCGGGCTCGGCGCGATCGGCTACGCGCTCGCCGAAGATCTCGCACGCAGCGTGCAGGCGCGCCTGATCCTGACCGGCCGCAGTGCCCTGCCAGCGGCCGCCGAGTGGGATACCTGGATCAGCACGCACGGAACCGGGCACCCGTGCAGCCAGCGCATCGCGCGCGTGCGCGCCCTCGAAGGGCTCGGTGCCGAAGTGCTCGTCATCAGCGCCGACGTCGCCGACGCTGCCGCCATGACGCGCGCGCTGGCGCAGGCCAGGAGCCACTTCGGACATATCGACGGCGTCATTCACGGCGCCGGCATCGTCGCCGAGCAAGCCTTCCTGGCCGTGCAGGACACCCGGCCAAAGCACTGCGCCGAACACTTCCGTCCCAAGGTGGACGGCCTGCTGGTGCTGCACCGCTTGCTGCGCGACGACCCGCCAGACTTCTACGTACTGCTCTCGTCGATCTCGGCGGTGCTCGGCGGCCTCGGTTATGCCGCCTACGCCGCCGCCAACGCTTATCTCGACGCCTACGCTGTGCGCGCATCGCGACAGTCTGGACCCGCCTGGCTATCCATCGGCTGGGATGCCTGGCTCTCCGCCGCGAGCTCGGGCAGGCACGGCATGGGCGCGGTCGTCAATGCACTGGCAATGACCACCGAAGAAGGCGTGGACGCCTTTCGCCGCATCCTCGCCGCCGACCTCGGCGCACAGGTGCTGGTATCCACCAGCGATCTCTCGACGCGCATCGCGCAATGGGTCAAACGCAAGCCGCGCGACGTCGCTGCCGCAGCGGCCGAAGCCGCTCCGAGCGTCATTTACGCCACCGCCATGCAGACGGCAATTGCCCGCGTCTGGGAAAGCGTCCTCGGCGTCAGCCAGATTGCCGCGCAGGACAACTTCTTCGACCTGGGTGGCGATTCACTGCTCCTGATGGACGTCATCGCTCGCCTCAAGGCCGGCTACGGCGTCGTCCTCAATCCGCGCGAAATCATGTTCCAGACCCTGGCCCAGCTCGCCGCCCAATGCGAGGAACGACAGGCCGCGCAGTGCGCCGCGGTGGCTGCCCCGGCTACCGCCCCTGCCACGGCAGTCGGGGCAGCGCCGGAAGCAGAACGTAAGGGCGGCCTGTTCGGCGCCTTGAAGCGCAAGATTCGCGGATAAGGATCAGCAAGCGCTGCCGGTCGCGAGCACCGGCAAGAAGAAGTGGATGCCGAAAACACCAGAAGCCGGATTTTCCGGCAAGACCCACTGCTCCTCGATTTGGCCGGACTGAGCCCTTTCACCTCCTTCCTCAAATATAATGGCGGGCAATTGCCCTTTTTGCCGGACGCCCTGTTGCCTACTGCCCTACGCTGGTTGATCTATCCGATTCTTGTGGTTCTCGGAATTGTTGCAATGGCCACCGCGATGCTGGTCATTGTCCTGAGCCTGGCCTACCCGAACCTGCCGTCGCTGGAGATTCTGACCGACTATCGGCCGAAAATCCCACTGCGGGTGTATACCGCGGATGACTATCTGCTCGGCGAGTTTGGTGAAGAGCGCCGGGCGGTCGTCAGCATCCAGGATGTTCCGGCGATCATGAAGCAGGCCATCCTGGCAGCAGAGGACGAGCGCTTTTATCAGCACGGCGGGGTCGATACGCTGGGTGTCCTGCGTGCGCTGTACGCCAACCTGTTGAGCGGTGGCAAGCGCCAGGGCGCATCGACGATCACCCAGCAGGTCGCCAAGAATTTCTTCCTTTCCTCGGAAAAAACCTATACCCGCAAGCTTTACGAAGCGCTGCTGTCGTTCAAGATCGAGAGCAATCTCAGCAAGGACCAGATCTTCGAGCTGTACATCAACCAGATATTTCTCGGGCAACGCGCCTACGGTTTCGCCGCTGCCGCCCAGATCTATTTTGGCAAACCGCTTGCCGACCTGACCGTCGCCGAAGTGGCCATGCTTGCCGGACTGCCGAAAGCGCCCTCCGCTTACAACCCGGTGGTCAATCCAAAGCGCGCCCGCATCCGCCAGCAGTATGTCCTGCACCGGATGAACGAGCTTGGCTTCATCAACGATCAGCAGTACCAGGCTGCGCTTGATCAGGCATTGGTGATCCGGCGCGACGTCAGCGAGACACCGATGCACGCCGAGTTTGTCACCGAAATGGCACGCCAGATTGCCGCCGAGCGTTTTCCCGATGATGTCTATACGCGCGGCCTGCGCGTCTACACGACGATCCTCAAGGAGGATCAGGAAGCGGCTTACCTCAGCGTCCGCCGCGGGGTGATGGACTACGACCGCAGGCATGGTTACCGCGGTGCCGAGGCCTACGTCGACATCGCTGAGATCAAGTCGGAACAGGACGAAGCGCTGGATGAATTGCTGCTGGATTTCCACGATCCGGACGACCTGCACCCAGCCATCGTGCTGCAGGCCGACACCAGGAAGATTCGTGCCTACCGCCGTGGCGGCGAAGTCGTCACCATCAGCGGCGACGGCCTGAAGTTTGCTGCCCGCATGCTTGACGAGAAGGCACCGCCCAACAAACGCCTGCGTCGTGGTGCGGTGATTCGCGTCCAGGCGGACGAGAAGAACAACTGGCGTATCGTGCAAATGCCGGAAGTGGAAGCCGCATTCCTGGCTGCCGATCCGCGCGACGGCGCGATCCGCGCGCTGGTTGGCGGCTTCGACTTCAACCGCAACAAATTCAATCATGTCACGCAGGCATGGCGGCAGCCCGGATCGAGCTTCAAGCCCTTCATCTATTCTGCCGCACTGGAAAAAGGCTTCACGCCCGCTTCCGTGATCAATGACGAACCGATCAGTTTTCCCTCCGCCGTAACCGGCAGCCAGGCCTGGGAACCCAAGAACTACGACGGCAAGTACGAAGGCCCGATGCGCATGCGCACAGCGCTGGCCAAATCGAAGAACATGGTCTCGATCCGTCTCCTGCAGGCGAGCGGCGTACACTTTGTCCAGGATTACATTACCCGTTTCGGCTTCGCGGCGAACAAACACCCGCCCTACCTGACCATGGCCCTGGGTGCAGGCTCGGTGACGCCCTGGGAAATGGTCACCGCCTACGCCGTTTTTGCCAACGGCGGCTACCGCATTCGACCCTACGTCGTGCGCGAGATCCAGGACAACAAGAGGCAGGTGCTTGCGCGCGCGGAACCGATCACTGCCGGCGAGGAAAGCCTGCGCGCGATCGACCCGCGTAACGCCTACCTGATGGACAGCATGCTGCGCGACGTCACCATTTATGGAACGGCGGCGCGTGCTGCGGCGACGCTGAAGCGCCGGGATCTCGCAGGCAAGACGGGAACCACCAATGAGCACGTCGATGCCTGGTTCTGCGGCTACCAGCAAACGCTCGTTGGCTGCTCGTGGATCGGCTTCGATCAGCCGCGCAACATGGGCGCTGGCGAAACCGGCGGCACCGCTGCCCTGCCTGCCTGGATCAGCTATATGGCCAGGGCGCTCAAGGATGTTCCGGAGGCATTCCTACCGGCTCCCGAGGGCATCGTCTCGGTCGCTTCGCAGGCGAGCGGCAAGGGTCCGGCCGAAGAACTGTTCTACCAGGAAAATGCGCCAGCCGAACTGGAACCTGAGCCGCCCGCCGACCAAAGCAGCAAGCCGGAAGACTGACGCTCAAGGCCTTTCCCGGCACCCCGATCATCAGAGAGGGTGTCCTTCGAGCAGGCTCGGAGCAGGGTGCATGTGTCGCCGATGTGACTCGCATGGCGAATCCCGTAGCAACTGTGCACTACTTCCTTTCACCTGCAGCACCAGATCCGCGACACTTATTTCAGAGGTCAAGGCCTGCATCTTCTGACCTTTCAGCCTTGGTGTCGGCAGTGGGCGCCAGGTCGACTGCTCAGCCGCTGCGAATCTGGCCCGCCTGTCCGATGCGAGAGTCGGGCGAACATGGAGGTCGAAATGAAAGTGTTGATGGTTGTGGAAGGCGGGGATTGCGCACTGCTGATCCAGCCCGAGGATGAGGAAGGCCGGGCGCTGCTGGCCGCCTTCGGAGTAGCCGGCGAGTTCAGGGCGAGGCTCGGCAGTTGTACGGATTCGCCTGGCGTATCCGCGGCACAGTTCGCTGCAATCTACGAGGGAGCGCCTGCCACTCTCGATTGAAGAAAACCCCGGAAGGCGCGGACCTTCCGGAGGAGGGGGATCATGATGCTGCCAGAGCCGCAGGCAGTCCCGCCTATCCCATTGCCGTCTGCCCCGGTCGTGCCCGCAAGGAAGATCCGGGCAACGTGTTACACTCCGGCGTCAGAATTTCCGGCACGGCCCAAGAATGCCACCCGCGAATACCCCGCCTGTTTCCTCCTTGCGTATCTATTTCCGGCTGCTTGGCTATCTGCGCCCTTTCGTCGGCCTGTTCCTGATCAGCCTGCTGGGTTACCTGATGTTCGCCTCATCGTCCCCGATGATGGCTGCGATTCTGAAGTATTTCGTCGACGGACTGAATGCAGGTAGCGGCGCGACGCAACTGGCAGTTCCGCAGTTCGGCGAGATCGACCTGATCTATGGCATGCCCCTGCTGCTGGTGATGGTCGTCACCTGGCAAGGGATAGGCTCCTTCCTCGGCTCCTACTACCTGGCGAGGGTTTCGCTGGGTCTGATCGACGATTTGCGGCGCGCCCTTTTCGACAGCCTGTTGCGCCTTCCGAACACCTATTTCGACCAGCACAACTCCGGGCATCTGATCTCGCGTATCACCTACGACGTGACGATGGTCACCGGCGCGGCGACCGAAGCAATCAAGGTGGTCATACGAGAAGGGATGACGGTCTTCTTTCTGTTCGGCTATCTGCTGTGGATGAACTGGAAACTGACCCTGGTGCTGGTCGCCATCCTGCCGGTCATCGCTCTGATGGTCAGTCGCGCCAGCCGGAAGTTTCGCAAACAGAGCCGGAAAATACAGGCCGCAATGGGTGACCTGACGCATATCGCGTCGGAAACCATCCAGGGCTACCGGGTAGTGCGCAGTTTCGGCGGCGAGGATTACGAATCGGCTCGCTTTCGGGCAGCGAGCGCGGATAACACCGCCAAGCAGTTGCGCATGGTCAAGACCGTTGCCAGCTACACACCGGCGCTGCAGTTTGTCACCTTCAGCACGATGGCTGCGCTGCTGATGCTGGTGCTGTTGCTGCGCGGTGATTCATCGGCCGGCGACCTGGTCGCTTACATTACCGCAGCCGGCATGTTACCGAAGCCGATTCGCCAGATTTCCGAAGTCAGCGCAACGATTCAGAAAGGACTGGCGGGCGCCGAGAGCATCTTCGCCCAACTCGATGAAGTCCCTGAACCGGATCATGGCCATGTCGAAAGGGATCGTGTCAGCGGTCATCTGCAGGTCAGGGACCTCTCTTTTGTCTATGCCGGGAGTACGCAGTGCGTGCTCGACAGGGTCAGCTTCTCGGTCGAGCCCGGGCAGATGGTGGCGCTGGTCGGGCGCTCGGGAAGCGGCAAGTCGACGCTGGCCAACCTGATCCCCCGCTTCTATCACCACGACTCCGGCCAGATCCTGATCGACGGCGTCGACGTCGAGGACTATACCTTGCGCAATCTGCGCCGGCACATTGCGCTGGTGACGCAGCAGGTGGTGCTGTTCAATGACAGCATCGCCAGCAACATCGCCTATGGGGACCTGTCGACTGCGCCGCGGGCGGCGATCGAAAGGGCCGCCGAGGCGGCCTTTGCCAGCGAGTTCATCGACCGCCTGCCGGACGGCTACGACACGCTGATCGGTGAAAACGGCGTGATGCTGTCGGGCGGACAACGCCAACGCCTGGCAATTGCCCGGGCGTTGCTCAAGGATGCGCCGATCCTGATTCTCGACGAGGCGACTTCGGCGCTCGACACCGAATCGGAACGGCACATCCAGGATGCACTCGACCGGGTGATGGCCGGGCGAACGACGCTGGTCATCGCGCATCGTCTGTCGACCGTCGAAAAGGCCGACCTGATCCTGGTCATGGAACAGGGGCGCATTGTCGAACACGGCACCCACCCGGAGTTGCTGGCCGCCAATGGCCACTACGCGCGCCTGCACGCCAAGCAGTTCCATTCAGAAAACCTGGAACCCTGCGATGATGACGCCAGCCAGCATGGCGATGAAAGTAGCCCGCCAGATTCATGCGGTACTCGCCGGGCGCAACAGGATGATCGTTTCCAAGGAGGCCGTGAAAGCCTTGGCCGAAGCGCTGCAGCAGGCCGAAAATGAGCCCGTCCCAAGCGGGCTTTGTTTCGTCTACACTGCCGGAAAGGAGATGACCATGAGCACCGTGACGTTCGACACCCAGGAATTCGTTGCCAAACTGCGGGCGGCAGGCTTTGATGAAAAGCAGGCCGAAGCCGTGGTGCGCGTCGTCGCGGACGCGCAGTCCCATCTGGTCACCCGCGAGCATTTCGACGTCAAGCTGGAATTGCTGGAAACCAAGATCGACGCCAAGTTCGACAAGCTTTCGTGGATGATGGGCATCCTGATCGCGCTGGCCATCGCCAACTTCGCCAAGCAGTTCTTCTGATCTACCCGCGCTTACCCGCCGGGCCCGCCTGCGACGCCGCGACTGCTTGAACTGCGGCGCAGCCTCAGGCCGCCGGCAGGTGATCGTCAAGCCAGCGCCGGAGAACCGAAGCGGCCGGCCAGTTGCGCAGCAGGCGGGCACGATCACGCTGCCAGGCACGCGCATGCGCCACCGGCAAGCGATGCTGAATGACACCGTCCAGATCGATGAGCAGGACGCGCCCCGCATCCCACAGCAGATTCGTCGCCTTGAGGTCACCGTGGCTGATGCGCTGCCGGTGCATCGACTCGAACAGATGCAGAATGGCCCGCGCCTCGGCAGCGGGCGGTGCATGCTCGGGAGATAAATGCGCCAGCAGATTCGGCCCCGGGCAATATTCGCAGACCAGCCAGGCGCGCCGGCGCAGTGGCCCGCAGCGTTCCTCGAGCAGCGCCAGCGGCGCCGGCGTCGGAATTCCGAGAAACTGCAGCCGATGCCCTTCCCGCCAGGAATGCCAGGCCCGGCTCGGGCGCCACAAGCGGCCGAGCGCGTGCCTCAGACCCTTGAGATTGTAGCGCTTGATCAGCAGCATGCGCTCATCGATGAGCACGCTGGCGACCGTGCAGGTGCCGCCGTCCTTCAAGGGGCGGCCAGCGCTGATCGCGCGGTCCGGCGCAGCCAGCAGCGGCGCCAGCGCTTCGGCATCCTGGCGAAGCACCGCGCAGAAGCGGGTGACGCTCTGCTCGACGGCGAATAGCGTGCAATCGCGCACGGTCTTGGCCAGAAAGTCGCGCAAACGCCAGGCCCTGACGCGCGCGATCTGTTCGTGCAAGTCCGCCAGATCGGGCGACACCTCCCCTGCCCCAGCCTGATATGCCGGCAGCAGCGCCGCCAACTGCCCTTCCCATTCACCAGGCAACTGCGCCAGCAGCACGGCCAGATTGGCACAGGCATCCGCCATCGGCAGCCGCTGTGGCCGACTGACGACGCGCACCGCATCGCCATCGATGACCCACAGGCGGCCGTCGTGGAGCAGAAAATTTCCGAGATGCAGGTCATCCTGCACCAACCCGGCGGCGTGCAGGCGCCCGACCAGGGTCAGCGCCGGTTCCAGAAGCGACAGCGCTTCGGTGTCACCGGCGGCGCGCCCGGCGACGCGTGCCCAGCATTCGGCCAGGCTCTCGGCCGGCTCCAGAAAGTCCGTCAACAGCGCGTGGCCACCGCCGGCCATCGGTGTCGCGACCAGCAGTGTGGGCGTTGGCACGCCGGCGAGAACGAGGGCTTCCAGGCCTGCGCGTTCCTGCCGCCAGTGCTTTTCGCTGCGGCGCCCGACAAACAGTTTGGCCAGCACCCGGCGACCCTCCAGTTCGGCCTCGCCGACCAGGCGCTTGCCGGGCAGCACGCGCAACAGGCGGTGCATGTCGAGCGGACGCCCATCGGCGAGTGCCACCCGGAAGGGCAGCGCCGGATGGCGTCCGGCGGTCTGCAGGGTACTGGCCAGGGTCAGTGCGTCCAGGGTCATGTCACTCGATGAGGCCAGTGGGTAATGGACAAGTTCGGCAGGCCGGCGGCGCCTACCCGGATTTCCGGCAGCAGTCGGTCATGTCATTTCTCCCGCCGCGGACTTGCGTGCAAAACGTGTCTGCAGGCGTTGCCTTTCGTTCGCCAGAGAAGCAAGTAGCGGCGCTTCCTCACGCAACAGCAGGCGTAGCGGCCGGGCAAAATACGCCGCCAGAAAGCGCAACAGGTCACGCTTGGTGAGACCGATGTCGAGTACCGAAAAATAGAGGGCGGCGAGATCCTTGTCGCGCCAGCGGCGTGGCGTCCTGGCCCGGATCTGGGCACGATGCAGGTCGATCAGCGACAATCGGAAGTGCTCTGGCGTCGGCGGCGGGTCGAGATGGAGCAGGAAATGACAGAGATAGAAGTCACGATGGTTGACGCCACCCTGGTGCATCCGCCTCGCCGCGTCGGCCACACGGCCGATCAGCGCACGCTTCAGGCGAACGGCGGGGGAATGCTTCACCCAGTCGAGACAGTAATCCTCGAGACTGACCGTCGGTGCCAGTTCCTCGGTGACGATGAACGAGCGTTGCCGTGCCGGATTGCAGCCGCAGCGGCCGAAGGCCACGGCGCGCATGCTGTCGATGCCGAGTTCCTGCAGCCGCCGGATCGCCCGCCATTCGTTCTGTGCACCGAGCACCGGCAAACGCAGCGAGAGGAGATTCTTGAAAATCTCTGCCCAACCGATGCCGCGATGGATCTTGACGAAATAAGTACGTCCCGCGACTTCGCTGCGCAAGGTGCGGCGCGCCTCCAGTTCGCGAAAGACCTGGCCTTCGAGCGCCTCGACGGCGACGAAAGGATCCTGCCCCTCCCAGAGCGTGCGAAAGGGTTCGTCGAGAAAGCACTCGTCCGTGTTCATTGCCGGTCTTTCAGGATCACCTCGGCCGCCCTTTCGGCATTGCTGTAGATGTCGGCATGCTCGGCAAAGGCCAGGCCATTCTGCTGCCAGCGCCGGCGCGCTGCTTCGTCACGGAGCATCCGCGTCAGTGATTGATCGAGGCACGCCTGTTCGAAAGGTTCGGGAACGACCAGACCAGCGTCGGCCTCGACCAGGTAATGCGCGTAACCACAGACGGCGGTGGTCAACACCGGCAGGCCGGCAACCAGCGCTTCGAGCAACACCGTGCCAGTGTTCTCGTGGTAGGCAGGGTGAATCAGCAGGTCGGCGCCGAGCAGAAAACGCAGGATGTCGCTGCGCCCGCGCAGGATGCTGACGCGCTCGGCAAGTCCGAGCGCGCGCGCCTGGCTGCAGAAGAGCCGGGCATCATCGTCGCCAATGGCGATCAGCCGGCAACGGCCGCGAAGCGCGGCCGGCAAGGCGGCAAGCGCTCTCAGGCTGCGATCCAGCCCCTTGGTCTTGAAACCGGAACCGATCTGCAGCAACAGCAGATCGCTCGCCTGCAGAGCAAACTCGTGGCGGAATTCGGCCCGGATTGCCGGGGCCTCGGCCGGTGCCCGCCGGTCTCTCGAGATGCCTGGTGGCAACAGGTGGAAGCGCGCATCGGGGGTACCGTAGTACTGCTGGAAGAGCGGCTTCTGCAGTGGCGAAATCAACAGAATCTCGGTTCGCCCAGGTGCTGCAAAAACCGCACGCTCGTACGCCGAGAAATGGCGGTAACGCGCCGAAATCCGGTACAGGGGATTGCGCAGCGAGCGCGTCCTGGCCTGGTCTTCATAACAGGGGTCGGCAGCAAAATAGACGTCGAGGCCCGGCATCTTGTTGAAGCCGACGACGCGGTCGGCCGGATGTTTCGCCAGATCGATCCCGACCCAGCGGCTGAACTTCGCATAGCGGCGCGGATTGGTCAATGCCCGGACCGGCACCAGGACCACCTCGAAACCGGCAGGAACGTCTCCGCGCCATTCCAGGGTGTACACCCGAACGAGGTTGCCGCGCGCCTGGCAGGTGAGCGCAATGCGCAGAAAATCCCGCTGCAGGCCGCCGAATGGAAAGTATTTGTACAGGCAGAAGGCAATCTGCATCAATCCCTGCCCGCGCCGCTGTGGCCCGCCGCGCGCTGCGGCGCTTCTTCGCCCGCGCCGGCCGGTGCCGCC
The DNA here is from genome assembly GCF_012940005.1 of Candidatus Accumulibacter contiguus. Lineage (GTDB taxonomy): Bacteria > Pseudomonadota > Gammaproteobacteria > Burkholderiales > Rhodocyclaceae > Accumulibacter > Accumulibacter contiguus. The sequence continues at coordinate 70,277 of NZ_SPMX01000012.1, forward strand.
TCCGGCGGTGCGGCACTGCCGCGGCGCCGCTTGTAGCGGTTGTAAGCCCAGAGATACTGCCCTGGGCACTGGCGAATCAGATGTTCGATCTCGTGGTTGATCTGTTGCGCACGCTCCTCGATGGTGCCGCGGATCGGCTGCGTCGGTTCCTGCAGGTGGAAATGGTAACCGGCCCCCCCGGGCAGACGTTCGGCCCAGACCATGATCACGCTGGCACCGCTCTCGACCAATCGCGCGGCCAGCGTCATTGTATAGGCAGATTTCCCGAAGAAATCGAGCCAGCGACCTTCGCCCGCTTTCGGCGCCTGGTCGGGCAGTATGCCGACCGCTTCGCCGCGTTTGAGCGCCTTCAGCAGACTGCGCACCCCGGACAGGTCGGCAGCCGCCAGGTGCAACTGGGCACGCGCGCGACCAGCTTCGATCATGGCCTGCAACCAGGCCTGCCGGGGTGGCCGGTACAGGACCGTGATCGGCGCATGCGTGGACAGGTATTGCGCGGTGATCTCGAAACAGCCGAGATGCGGCGTCAGATAGAGGATCCCTTTGCCGCGCCGGGAAGCGGCCTCGACCAGTTCCCAGCCCGATACCTCGACGACGCGAGCGGCCGTCTCGGCGAGCGGTCGCAGCCAGATTCGCGCCAGTTCGAGAGCGCCCTTGCCGGCTTCGCCGATGGCCCTTGGGCGCAGCCGCCGGGTCTCGTCTGCACCGAGTGCGAGCAGCATGTTCTCGCGCATGTGCCGGCGGTAGGTCGGCGACAACAGCCAGGTCAGCCAGCCGAGGAAAGCGCCGAGCGCATGCAGCCAGGCCAGCGGCAGGCGGCTGAGAAGACGGAACAGGAGGATCACGCGTGCGTCCGAATGTGAGGAAGTTGGCAGCAGGCGGTCAGAAAGCTTTGACCCGCCGAAACAAGTAAAACTATAATTATCCATCCGCCGAGTTAATCAGGACAACTTGCAGGGCGGAGGAAGCTGCGGAAGCGGCCACCAAATACTGCTAAAGCGTCGTCTGCTCGTACCCCGGAGCCGGCCACGCAGAGCCGTCTCGGGGTTTTTCATTTGGAGCAGACCTAGCGTGAGCAAAGAGTACCTTTTTACTTCGGAATCGGTTTCCGAAGGCCATCCGGATAAAGTTGCCGATCAGATTTCCGATGCCATCCTCGACGCCATTCTGGCCGACGATCCTCCGGCCCGGGTCGCCTGCGAAACCCTCGTGTCGACCGGCCTGGTCGTCATCTCGGGAGAAATCACCACCAAAGCCCACATCAATTATCGCGAAATCGCCCAGGACGCGGTTCGCCGCATCGGCTACGACAACTCCGAAATCGGCTTCGACTACAAAAGCTGCGCCATTCTGACAGCAATCAACCGCCAATCGCCGGATATCGCACAAGGGGTCAACGAGGGCCAGGGAATCGATCTCGACCAGGGCGCCGGCGACCAGGGGCTGATGTTTGGCTACGCCTGCAACGAAACCGTGTCATTGATGCCGCTACCGATCCATTACGCGCACCGCCTCATGCAGCGCCAGGCCGAGGTACGTCGCGACGGCCGCCTGCCGTGGCTGCGCCCGGACGCCAAGAGCCAGCTCACGGTTCGATATGTGGACGGCCGACCGCTGTCGATCGACACCATCGTCGTTTCCACGCAACATGATCCCGATGTCTCGCACGCCCAGATCTCGGAAGCCGTGATCGAGGAAGTCATCAAACCGGTCCTGCCGCCGGAACTCCTGACCAGCAAAACCCGCTATCTGGTCAACCCGACCGGCCGCTTCGTGGTGGGCGGCCCGCACGGCGACTGTGGTCTGACCGGCCGCAAGATCATCGTCGATACCTATGGCGGTGCTGCCCGGCATGGCGGCGGCGCCTTCTCGGGCAAGGATCCGTCGAAGGTCGATCGCTCGGCGGCCTATGCCGCGCGTTACGTGGCCAAGAACATCGTCGCAGCCGGTCTCGCCGAGCGCTGCGAAGTACAGGTCGCCTACGCGATCGGCGTTGCCCGGCCGGTGTCCTTGATGGTCAATACCTTCGGCACCGGCAAGGTCAGCGACGAAATCATCGTCGAACTGATCGGCAAGCACTTCGACCTGCGCCCAAAAGGAATCATCCAGTCCCTCAATCTATTGCGCCCGATCTACCGGAAAACCGCTGCCTACGGTCACTTTGGCCGCGAAGAACCCGAGTTCACCTGGGAGGCCATCGACAAAGCCGCGACGCTGCGCGCGGAAGCAGGCTTGTAGGCGGGACCGATGAGCCACCAAAGGCGACTGCTGTCGCCTTTTTTCCGCTAACGGTCATGACTTTTCCAGGCCCCCCCGAACCTGAAAACATGGCCGTTTTCCTCCTCCCTTGCAGGACGCATTCCGGCTGGAACTCCGGAACGCTCAATGGGCACGGCATCCTCGGTGAATGCCTCCTCTCGCTGCCCGACTGGAGGAAAACCGCCATCAGGCCTTGCGGCGGCGGTTGCAGCCAAAGGCAAGCAAGCCCAGGCCCACCAGGCCAAGGCTGACGGGTTCGGGTATCGGCGCCGCTGCGTCCGACTGGAGTCTGACTTTGTCGACCAACAGCGAAGATTCCCTGTTGGTATTCGCGCCTTGGAGAGCGGCGAAGCTCAGGGTATGGGAGCCCGCGCCAAGAGGAACGGTCCGGGTAATCCAGTCCGTTGCTCTCGTATAACCTGCAACTCCAGACCCGAATACAGTGCCAGTGCCGCCGGTATCACCGAGCGCAAGCGCAATTCCGTCCAGGACGAAAAACGAGAAGTCATTTGCGAGAGTGGTCTCATTTGTGGCGAAACGCCAATCGAATTGCAGGGTATCTCCTCCGGCACCAACAGTAAAGGTCTGCTGGATTGCACCTCCATTGATGAAGGCTGGTGTGTAACCCGCGGGAGACTTGATTGCCCGGAGAGCTGCATCCGAAACACCAACAAAGGCTTCGAGACCTGCGGCGTTGTTTGCCCCTCCAAACAGGGCAGTAACGCGGGCCGATTTGAATCCGTCTGTTGTCGTCCCGGAAGTCGGCGGATTGTCGAAAACCCCGGTGGAACCGAAGGTAGTCCAGCTGGTAAGTCCAGACTCGAAACTTCCATTGACGATGCCAGCAGATGCCTGGAGTGCGGTAGCCGCCAACAGGGCAGAAAGTAGTACACGTTTCATATGATGACCCCTATAAGTGTGAGATAACGTGATAGACAAACCAAGCCGCGGCCCGGACTGGGCTGAATTTGGGTGATCTGCGTGAGGTACGTGAGATCCAAGCACGTTGTGTGCCATAAACTAAAAATTTTAAAAGTCAATGAGTTACATGGATCACCATGGCCCCTGTTGTTTTTGGTGTAAAAAAATTCCGACACTTACTGATGCGTTGTTGCTCATCGTGCGTTTCGGATCGCCATGCTGGAAAAGCAAGCCCTCCCCATTCCAGCCGGCTGTGAACCAGTATAGGATACTGTGGAAGTAACGCAACATTGAATCCCGGTCCTGAAGCAGCACCGCCTCGAAGCGCTACCGTTAGGCAGCAATAGTCCCGGTGCCTGGGCTCTGGTCTCGCCATGCCCGGCTGGCGCAAAAGGATTGCTCGCAAGAGGTGCACGGGGGTGATCATGACGAGGACGCAAGGAGCCGTCATGAAATTGATTGATCGTGGGCTGCAGGAGTTGGCCGCTCAAGAAATAACGAGAGGTTCGGATCCCCGCTGGTTCAGAGGGGCCGGCGAGGACGCCAGCCATCACGACCTACGCCCCGACGATCAACTTCGTCTTGGAGGAGAGGATTGCGCCCGGCAACCGAGGGAATTGCATACCCGCACACGAGCTGGGTTCACCGTAGCGCTGGCCTCGGTCACAAGCTTGGTGATGGCGCCTTAGCCACGAAAAATCCCGCCTGGCCAGTACTGACTGAACATTCCGGACGCCACGCGCCGGCTCGGGTCACGGGCAAGCACCTATCCCCGGGCGTATTGAAAAAGGGAACTCGCCATTGGGTCCGCAAAACGAGTAGGTCCCGCCATTGTCCTTGACGTCATAAGGGTAAGAGTTGCTGCCATAGCTGTGAATGACCTTCGGAAGAATTCCGCGACTGGGACTGGCTGGTGAAATGGTCCAGGTGCCGACCGGTTCCCCCGGACCAGCCGGTCCCCACTCCAGGAGGCGGCCAGTGGTAGTACCAGTACTACCTTCATGGTGCTCCTGCCATTTGCACGAGGAACCGCTGCAGCCAGCTGGCGAGCAGACCGTTTTACCGGGCAGGTTAGACTTGAGCCATGTTTCGTTCTGGTAAGGTGGTGAGCAGACTGCCATTGCTTCCCCCGAAATCCAGGAAAGAACGACGATACTGGTGAGCATTGCACGCTTCATGACCGTTTCTCCTCATAGAATGATTAAGCATATCGGTGTCCACTTGTGGTGGGGTGACAAGTCGTGATGTCGCGATACTGCAGCCTGGCAGGTCTCGTGAAATGCGAAGGGCAAATTTCATGCCATGAAAAATTTGCATTGATTTATCCAGAACATACGATAAGAGCGATTGCTCGGTGCTGTCAATGTAAAATTTGCGACAAGAAATCCTGGGCAAATTCTTCCCAGAGACATGCGCGAAAACGGGTTTCGGGCCCGTTACACGCGTTTGTATCATGAGCAGTGTTCTATCGCCGGCTGGGAGCAAGGCAAATCTGTGGCAGCAGTGGGAGACCGCGATGGAACCGTGGATGCAGATTCGTTCACGGCCTATCCATTGACGCTGATGCTCGTCCTGCAACGGTGAGCGTAATGTATTCTTCAGTCGTAATGAGGCGAATCAGGTTTTCTGCTGCCTGCGTACGGCTCCCAGGCCAGCCAGACCTATGCCCAACAGTATCAGTGAGGCAGGTTCGGGAACGAGGGTACTGCCACTCTCATACACCAGCTGCACATAGGGCGACACGCCCGCGTAGCCGCCTGTGACTGGACTGCTAAAATTCGAAATATTCGCATTCTGCGAAATCTCGGTGATCGGGCCGTCAGTGAGGTTCTTGACAATCCACCGACCGGTCAGCGTCGAACCTATTCCGTCACCCAGAATGCCGACATCGTAGGTCTTGCCGGCCAGGAAAGTGAACGCGAACGGGTCGGTATACAGGAAGGTCTGGGTCGGGTTGTTCGAATAGAACTTCGTCTGACTGAACAGCAGGTTGCCGGTGCCGCCGAGCGCGCTGTCGAAGATCACGAACTTGATGTTCTGGTCGCCGCCAACGGCGGAAAACACGCCAAACTGGGTGATACTGACATTGGACGAGAATGAAAGAACCGCCGCATAGTTGTCACCGGAGCCGCGCTCTTCCGTAAAGCAAGTTTCCGTCGCGCATTGCGGTTCGCCCAGCGCCTGGCTGTCAAAGACGACGCCCGCGAAGGCTGGCACGCTAACGTACATCAGGGCGCCAAAGAGGGTGCTTGCCAATATTGACTTGCCGAATCTGATCATTGAAGTCTCCATGAAGTTGGTCAACCAAGGAAGAAGCCAGGACACACCGGCCTCTGTTCAGGGACGTGGTCTGCGCTTACGGTTTCCAAAGCACGTTTCATGCCACAACACTTTCGGACTCATATATCATTTTTCTTGGCATCGATTCAATGATCATATAAATCAAAATTTTACGATAAGCTTACGGGATTAAGCAGGGTTGGCATGAATCAGTTCAAGCGTCGATCATGTCATTGCTTTATATAAATTTTCTATCGCAATAAACTCATTTGTTATTGCCGGATCGCGCCGGATCGACTAGAGGGGGAGCGGCGGGACTCGGGAGAAAAATCGTTCGAACTGTAAAATTTATCGACAATGCGAGCGATGAACTTTGCGGGACGATTTCCAGTCTTTGCCTGTGCATTTGTCATGGGACATGACAAGCGCTGCTGCACATCTGCCATTTATTCTTTCAGAGATTTTCCGGCGCCACCGCCGAGGCCCTCTCGTGGCCATCTTGCCGGAGCAGGTCGATGCGCTGCTGGCCTGGGCCGTAGAGGCGATGTCGCGCCTGTACGGCTGCTCAACGCTCCAGGTCGTGCTCGCCGCAGAGCCGCAGCATTTCTTGCCGTGTTCTCTCCCGCAGGCGGACCGCTGCCGCCCAGTCGCTGCCGTCCGGCGAAAGCAGCGGCCCGAATTCAAAGCGCAACTGACCGTGGCGCGGCATCCAGGTCCGGTCCCGTAGAACCGCGCGCGTGCCGCGCAGACCGCTGATCAGCACCGGTACCCCGGCCCGCACGGCGGCGACGAAAGCACCCATGCGAAACGGCTTGAGCCCGGCTTCGCGCGAGAAGGTACCTTCCGGGAAAATCACCACCTTTTCCCCTCGCCCAAGGGCGGCGACGATGGCGTCGACATCTTCGAGGCTCCTGGCCGCTTCGAAGCGTTCGACAAACAAGGTGCCGAGCGCGCGCAGGAAAGCGTGGATCACCGGTTGCTCGACAAACTCGCGTTTGGCGACAAAGCGGTAGGCTTCGCTCGGCGGCAAGACGGCATACAGGATCAGCGCATCCAGATAGCTGCAGTGGTTGACCAGCAGCAGGTGCGGTCCCGCTGTCGGCTCTGCCGCCGTGGTGCTCGCGACCGGCATGCCGGCCAGCCGCAGGAAGAGGCGGGCGGCGTGATGGACGACGCGGCGTCCGATCGCCGGCGTACGCAAGACGATGACCAGCCCGAGCACCGGCACCGCGAGCAGCAGGAAGACGCTCCAGCACCAGACGCCATAGATTTTCCTGGCGAAACGCCCCGCCGATTCGCGCAGGCGCTCGCGCAGCGCCGCCAGAGCCAGCCGCAGCATCTGCTGCCTCAGCGGCGCAGCCCGGACACCGATCAAGCCACTTTCGAAGGCTTCTCGCGACGCGTTGCGCCGGATCTTGCCACTCGAAGTCTTGAGCACCGAATTCGGCGGCGCCAGCACGACCTCGTCGGCAGGCATGCCGATGGCCTCGACGGCCGCTGCGTGGATGCGCTGCCGCAACGCCTCGCGCAGCGCCGCGTCTTCTTCGCGGGTCTCGGCAAGAACGATCAGCCTTTCCGTGGCATTGACCGGATCGTTGCTGGCAAATACCGCGACACAGCCCCTGCGCACGCCGGGGAGGTTGCCTACCGCCTGTTCGAGCTCGTAAGGGTAGAGGTTGCGGCCGCCACGAATGATCAAGTCCTTGACCCGGCCGGTCAGATAGATTTCGCCTTCGACGGTATAGGCGAAATCCCCGGAGTCCAGCCAGCCGTCGCGAAACAGCGCTTGCGTCGCAAGTGGATTGCGGTAGTAACCCGCTGTCGCCGACGGCCCGCGAAACTGCAGGCAGCCGACGCGCCGATCCGGCAGTTCACAGCCCTGTTCGTCCACCACCCGGATCTCGTGCCGCGGCAGAACCCGGCCACAGGCTGGCACGCGCAGTGGGTCACCCTCGCCGTTGGCGACCGGCACAGCGCATTTTTGCTTGACCAGGGCTTCCCGCTCGATCACGTCGATGCGCGGGCCGCGTCCAAGCGGCGGGAAGGCCAGCCCGACCGAGCATTCGGCGAGGCCATATACCGGCGTGATCGCCTCGCCGCGCAGGCCATAGGGAGCGAAACGCTCGGCAAAGGCGGTTAGCGTCGCCGGGCTCACCGGTTCGGCGCCGTTCAGCGCCAGGCGCCAGGAAGACAGATCGAGCCCCTGAAGATCGGCGTCGGCAAGCTTGCGCGCGCACAGGTCGTAGGCGAAGTTGGGGGCCGGAGAAAGCGTGCCGCGATGCCGCGAGATGGCATGCAGCCAGCGCACCGGCCGCGACAGAAAAGCCAGCGGCGACATCAGTACCAGGCGCATGCCGAAATAGAGCGAGCCAAACCAGGCGCCGATCAATCCCATGTCATGATAGAGCGGCAGCCACGAAACGAAGACATCATCGCTGCTGGCCCCGATAGCCTCGCCCATGGCCCGCAGGTTGGCGAGCAGATTGGCGTGGCTGAGCATCACGCCCTTGGGGTCCCCCGTGCTGCCGGAGGTATATTGCAGAAAGGCGATATCCTCTGCAGCAGCGCGGTACAGCAGGGGGATCGGCTGATGGTCCAGTTCCGCGGGGGTCAGCACCTCGGTCAGCGTCGGCGCCTCGGCCCGCAGCAGTGCGGCTACCCCTTTCGCCTGCGGCACGGTGATGATGAATACCGCTTCGGCATTGGCGAGGATGCGTGCGTGCCGCCGCAGGTGATCCTCGATCTGCGCCAGTCGTGCCGGCGGATAGATCGGCACCGGAATGCCACCGGCAAGCATCACGCCGAAGAAGCTCGTCAGATAGTCGCGTCCAGTGGGCAGCATCAATGCCACCGCTTGCCGCGGCAACAGGCCCCTCGACACCAGCCCGGTGGCGACGCGGCGCGCCTGTTCGAGCATTTCGCCGTAGGACAGGCTTTCGGCACGAAACTCGCCCGGCTCGCCCCCGACATCGCCGTAGAGCAGCACGTGTGGACGTTGCGGATGGCGTTCGGCATGCCACTCGAGGACTTCGACCAGCGTCCTCGCCAGTTCGGGAACTCCGGTCGGGGTGCTGGCTGTCGCGGGTTCGACGGCCGCTGCGACCACACTTCCGACGCCGGCACGCGCAATGAATCGCAGCAGGTCCTGTGGCGTTTCGGCCTCGGCAAGCGCCCCTTCAGGCAGTGACTTGCCAAACTCGCTGCCCACCCGCAGCAGGAGTTCGACCCGCGCCAGGCTATCCAGTCCCAGATCCCGCTCGAGATGGCTGTGCAGGCTCACTCGCCCCAGGGTTCGCCCCGGGCGGGTCTCCTCGACCATTGCCGACACCACACCTAACAACCTCGCCGCAAGCTCAGGCAGTTCCTGCCCCTGCAGATCTTCCCGAAAATCTCCGCTCACGATCGCCACTTTCTGCCGCGGCTGCGGATCACGACGGCTCGGAGAGCACGAAATCGATTCGCCCGGTTTCCAGATCCGCCCTGACGAGCTTCACCTGCAAACGGTCACCGAGACGATAGCGGCGGCCGGTTCGCTCGCCGAGCATCTGGTGTTTGACGCTGTCGTACTGAAAATACTCCTCACCGAGTTCCGAAACATGCACCAGACCCTCGACATAGACCTCATCGAGCGCGACGAAAATCCCGAAGGGTACCACTGCGGCAATCGTTCCGGCAAAGCTCTCACCGATACGGTCGCGCATGTAGTAGCACTTCAGCCAGTTGCCGACATCGCGTGTCGCCTCGTCGGCGCGCCGCTCGGTCATCGAACAGTGCAGACCAATGTCGTCCCACTTGCCTGGCTGATAGTGCGTTCCCGCCAGCACCGCCTTGATCGAACGATGGATCAGCAGGTCCGGGTAGCGGCGGATCGGCGAAGTGAAATGGGTATAGTGCTCGTACGACAAGCCGAAATGTCCGACATTATCGGGGCTGTACATGGCCTGGCGCAGTGAGCGCAGCATCACCGTCTGCAGCAACTGGGCATCGGGGCGGTCCTTGATGCTCTCCAGCAATTCAGCATAATCCCTGGCAGTCGGATCGTCACCGCCGCCCAGGCCAATCCCGAATTCCTTGAGGAAGTTGCGCAGTGCCTCGAGTTTCTCCGCCGTCGGACCTTCATGAATCCGGTACAGGCACGGCTGCCGCCTGGCCTGAAGAAAGTCCGAAGCACAGACATTGGCGGCGAGCATGCACTCCTCGATCACACGGTGCGCGTCGTTGCGACGCACCGGAACAATGTTTTCGATCTTGCCCTGCGCGTTGAACAGCATCATCGTTTCGATGGTTTCGAAGTCAATCGCCCCGCGTTTGCCACGTGCCTCGACAAGCACCTTGAACAGTGCGTAGAGCGTCTGCAGATGCGGCTGCAGGCCACGATGGAAATCGTTCTCCGGCTGCGTCATGCCGGCCAGCCAGTTCCATACCTGATCATAGGTCAGCCGCGCCTGCGAGCGGAAAACCGCCGGATAGAACTGGTAATCGGTGATCTCGCCATGGCGGTCGATCCGCATGTCGCAAACCATCGCCAGGCGCTCGACGTCGGGATTCAGCGAACACAGGCCGTTGGAGAGCTTCTCCGGCAACATCGGAATGACCCGGCGAGGGAAATAGACCGAATTGCCGCGTTCCCGAGCCTCACGATCCAGCGCCGTGGCCGGCTGCACATAGTGACTGACGTCGGCAATCGCCACCACCAGTCGCCAGCCAGAACCCTGCTTCTCGGCGAAAACCGCGTCGTCGAAATCCCTCGCCGTTTCCCCGTCGATGGTTACCAGCGGCAGCGCCCGCAAGTCGGTACGACCTTGCCAATCAGCCGGGTCCAGGGTATCCGGCAACGCCGCAGCTTCTGCAAGCGCACTGCTTGAGAACTCGAACGGCAGTTCGTGCTTGCGCAGCGCGATCTCGATTTCCATTCCCGGGTCGGTGTAGTTGCCGAGTACCTCGACGATGCGCCCAATCGGCTTCGAATGCCGGCCGGGCTGCTCGATGATCTCGACCGTCACCACCTCGCCCGAACGGGCATGGATATTCCCGTTCGGCGCGACCAGGATGTCCTGGTTGATACGTTTGTTTTCGGGTACCACGACGGTGATCCCATGTTCCAGCAGGACGCGACCAACGACCCGGCTATTGGCCCGCTCCAGCACCTCGACGATGACGCCCTCACGGCGTCCACGGCGGTCGGTGCCGACGACACGCACCAGGGCGCGATCGCGATGCAGCACCTTGGACATTTGCCGGGCTTCGAGAGCCAGGTCATCGCTACCATCATCCGGCACCAGGAAGCCATACCCATCGGGATGTCCCTCGACGCGCCCGGCGATCAGACTGGCACGTTCCGGCAGGAGGTACGAAGCCTTGCGGTTGCGCAACAACTGCGCCTCGCGCTCCATCGCCCGCAAGCGGCGCTGAAACGGCTCGAACTCGGTTGTCTGGATGTCGAGCAGCGCACAAAGCTCGTCGAAACCCACTGGTTTGCCCTGCTCCTCGAGAATCTGCAGGATATATTCGCGCGAAGGCAAGGGTTGCTCGTAGTGTTTTAGTTCACGTTCCAGGTACGGATCGCGGCGTCGGATTGCCGACATGTTCATGATTGACATTTCCTCATGTTCCTATAGAATTCGGCTCTCGCTGGAATTGCCCAGGTGGCGAAATTGGTAGACGCGCTAGGTTCAGGTCCTAGTGGTGGCAACACCGTGGAGGTTCGATTCCTCTCTTGGGCACCAGGCACCCAATAAAAAGGCCCCGATTAGTCGGGGCCTTTTCTATTTCAGACGGCACCTCTTCTGCAAAGCGCCCGGCCAACGGCGGAAACAGATCCCGGCTGCTGCCCTTATTGTACGTCATCAGACACCGTCCTTTGCGGTGATCTGGAGTATGGTCGCGCTTCGACCAGCACGAACATTTTTTTTCTGGCACTAGCCAACACCCGCAAAAGTATGGATACTACGCTGCCGGAAGGTCGCCAGCAGCTCGCTGCTGCGAGAATGAGAATTAATCCAACTTAGCCACCTGTTAGGAATCCAGATGACGATACGACCGGAGTTGATCGATAAGCTGCGCGCGAGGCGCGCAAAACTGACTGAAAACGTCAGCCCAGAAAAGTTGGAAGCGCTGCACGCCAAGGGTTTGTTGTCGGCTCGCGAGCGGCTCGACACCCTGTTTGCCGAAGGTACTTTCCAGGAACTCGGTCTGCATGCCGAACACAGCGCAACCTCCTTCGGCATGGCCGGGCGGACCCTGCCCGCTGACGGCGTGATCGCTGGCAGCGGTTACGTAGGAAACACGCAGGTCGCTGCTTTCAGCCAGGATTTCAGCGTCGTTGCCGGCACGCTGGGCAAGATGCAGGCCAGAAAGATCACCCGCATCATGCGGCACGCCCTCAAGATCGGCGTGCCGGTGGTGGCCTTCAAGGATTCGGGCGGTGCCCGCATTCAGGAGGGTGTCGATGCACTTTCCGGCTATGGCGACGTGTTCTACGCCAATGTGCTGCTTTCCGGGGTGGTGCCACAGATCGCGGTGATCTGCGGTCCGTGTGCAGGTGGTGCAGCCTATTCGCCGGCATTGATGGACTTCGTGATCATGACCCGCAACAACGCGCATATGTTCCTCACCGGCCCCGAGGTAATCAAGGCAGTCACCGGCCGCGCGACGACGATGGCGGAAGTCGGCGGCGCCGAGATGCATGCCACGGTCAGCGGCAATGCCCACTTCATTGCGGAAGACGATCAGCATGCCATCGCGCTGGTCAAACAACTGCTTTCCTACCTGCCGGCCAACAACACCGAGGATCCGCCACACCATCTCGAAGTGCCGATCGACGAAATGGAAGACCCGGCGATCAACGACTGCATCCCGGACAGCCCGTCCGAACCGCTCGACATGTACGCGGTGATTCGCCGCGTCGTCGACCATGGCGAACTGATGGAGGTGCATGCCGGTTTTGCCCGCAACGTCGTCGTCGGCTTCGCCCGCATCAGCGGCGTCGTGGTTGGCATCGTCGCCAACCAGCCAATGGTGATGGCTGGCGCACTCGATCTCAATGCAGCCGACAAGGTGGCCCGCTTTGTGCGGACCTGCAACATCTTCAACGTCCCGCTGGTGACCCTGGTGGATGTTCCGGGTTTCCTGCCGGGAGTCGAGCAGGAACGCAGCGGCATCATCCGCCATGGCGCGAAGATGCTCTCTGCTTACGGATCGTGCACCGCACCGAAAATCACGGTGATCCTGCGCAAGGCTTACGGTGGCTCGTATCTCGCGATGTGCAGCCAGGAAATGGGAGCAGACATGGTTTTCGCCTGGCCAACGGCCGAGATCGCCGTGATGGGCGCCGAAGCTGCCGTCAAGATCCTCTATCGCAAGGAACTGGCGGAGGCAGAGGATCGCCAGGCCAAGGCCGCAGAACTGGCGCAGGAGTACCGGGACGAATTCGCGTCACCCTACGTTTCGGCCGGCAATTTCTACATCACGGACGTGATCGAACCACAGGATACGCGCTGGATGGTCGCCCTGGCGCTGCGCAAAATCCTCGACAAACGAGAACTCCGGCCGGCGAAGAAGCACGGCAACATCCCCATGTAATCGGCAACGGAAGGAAGACACCCCATGGTGACTGACGCCATTTTCAAGGCGCTGCAGGTCTACGGCATTTCCATCGTCATCTCGGTGCTGGTTGCCGTGCTGATCAAGGTAATGGTTTCTTTGACTGGCCGGATGGAAAAGACCAAACCCGTCGACATACCGATCGGAACCGTCTGCCCGATCGGACTCGGCGTACCCGACGAGGATGTCGCTGCGCTGTCGGCGGCGATCTTTGCCGCCATCGGGCCACACCACATTCTGCACATTGCACCAACCAGTCACGGCTGGGCAGCCGGTGCGCGTGCCACCCAACATTCATCACATACGCCGGGGCTTACGGGCCGAGGCCCCAGATAAAAGGAGCAAGACATGCCCAGACAATTCAAGGTTACTGTAAACGGACGCGAGTACGACGTCAGCGTGCTGGAACTCACTGCCGGCCAGTCCACGCACTCGCCCAACCCTGCCGCCGCTGTCCTTCCGGTGGCCGCAGCAGCTAGTGCCCCCAGCGCAGCCCCGGCGGCACCCAGAGGCACTGCTGCGGCTGGCGCCGGCGACGAGCTTGCCGGCATGGGCGGGGTAGTAGTCGAGGTTGACGTCAAGGTCGGCCAGACGGTTGCCGCCGGCGATCGGCTGCTGGTGCTCGAAGCGATGAAAATGAAGACGCCTGTCATGGCCAGCCGCGCGGGCCAGGTGACGCGTGTGCTGGTCGCGCCAGGTGATGCGGTCGAGGGCGGTCAGCCACTGGTGACCATCGCTTGATCTCGGCTAACAGGCAGGGGCGTGCTCCTGCCGTCTGCAATTCGATGCGCGGACGAAGAAATCCGGTCGTCTGGCGCGAGGACTGAAGCGTATGGAAGGCATTCATCTTCTCGATCTGTTCCAGGGCATTGCCACGCTGGCGGCCTCGGAGCCGAAAATCATGTTCGGGCGCATCTTCCTGATGCTGCTCGGCTTCTTTCTGATCTATCTGGGTTCCAAGAACGTCCTCGAACCCCTGTTAATGATCCCGATGGGGCTGGGCATGTCCTCGGTCAATGCCGGCGTCATGTTCCTCGAAGGCGGCAAGATGGGGACGCTGTTCGTCGATCCGTTGATCTCCGATCCGATCGATCTGATGAACATCATGCAGATCGACTGGCTGCAACCGATCTACACCCTGACCTTCAGCAACGGTCTGATCGCCTGTCTGGTATTCATGGGCATCGGCGTCCTGCTCGATGTCGGTTACGTGATGGCACGGCCCTTCCAGAGCATCTTCATCGCGCTGTTCGCCGAGTTGGGAACCATCGCCGTCTTCCCGATCGCCGTCTCGCTGGGCCTTAATCCGGGCCAGGCTGCAGCTGTCGCTACGATCGGCGGTGCTGACGGGCCGATGGTGCTGTTCACCTCACTGGTGTTGGCCAAGGATCTGTTCGTGCCGATCACCGTCGTTGGCTATCTCTATCTCGGCCTGACCTATGGTGCTTACCCATACCTGATCAAGTGGCTGGTACCGGAGCACATCCGCGGCATCAACATGGCTGCAGATCGCGGACCGAAGATCAGCCGCGCACAGAAACTCACCTTCGCGGTGGTCGCCTGTACGCTGCTGTGCCTGCTGTTTCCGGTTGCTGCTCCCTTGTTCTTTTCGCTGTTCGTCGGCGTCGCGGTTCGCGAAAGCGGCATCGACCCCTTTACCAAACTGCTAGGCGATGTATTTCTCTATGCGGCAACGTTCTTTCTCGGACTGACGCTGGGGATCCTTTGCGAAGCCAATACCCTGCTTGACCCGACGGTCCTGAAACTGTTGCTGCTGGGAATGCTGGCCTTGACGATCTCCGCTCTCGGCGGCCTCCTCGGCGGTTACATCCTGTATTTCTGGACGGGCGGGAAATACAATCCGATGATCGGCATTGCCGGGGTCAGTTGCGTCCCGACGACTGCCAAGGTCGTCCAGAAGATTGCTTCCAATGCCAACGCCGGAGCGATCATCCTGCCGCACGCCCTGGGAGCCAACATCAGTGGCGTGATCACTACGGCGATCATCGCGGCAACCTATGTAGCGCTGCTACGCTAACGGTCATGACTTTGCAAGACACCCGATGATGAAAGTCATGACCGTTTTCCTCTCCCCCAACCCCTTCCACGGCCCGCGCGGCATCGCGGGCCGGCTGCGGCGGCGCGGAGCGGTGCTCCGCGAAACCCCGCCTGCGCCCCCCGCGAGTGGGGAGGGGAGATTCGTGAGTCGCTGACGCGACTTTCACATTAACGGGATGGAATACGCCGGCTGCAAGGCCGGCGTAACTGCCCAGAAACCTCACGCTGGTACGGCGCGATCACCTCGGCTGCAGGACCTACTTCTCGGCGTCCTTCGTCTGCTTGACCGTATCCACCGGAAATCCCGGCAGCGGGATGCTGGTAAACAGGGTGCGGGTCTGGGATTTCAACTGGTCCTGCATCTGGTGCAGCATCTTCTTGCTCTGCTCCATGTAGGTGGCCATCATCGTCTGCATCGCCGGGCCCTGGAAGTTCATGAACTGCGACCACATGTCGTTCTGCATCTGGCTGCTGTTTTCACCATAGAGCTGTTGTGACTGGTCCTGCAGCTTCTTCTGAAAATCGACGAAGGACTTGATGTTCGTTTCCAGATACTTGCCGAGCATTCCCTGCATGGCGTGACCGTAGAAGCGAATCATCTGAGCCAGGAGATCCGTGGTAAACAAGGGGATGCCGGCCGCTTCCTCCTCGAGGATGATCTGCAGCAGGATGCTGCGCGTGATGTCCTCGCCGGTCTTGGCATCGAGCACATTGAAGTTTTCTTTCAATAACACGAGATCCTTCACGTCGCTCAAGGTGATGTACGCGCTGGTCTTGGTGTCGTAAAGACGACGGTTCGGGTATTTCTTGATCAGTCGCAGCTGTTCGGGCATGGCGACCCTTCCTCCATTTGCAGATGACTCGACGGGCGCTCTTTCGCGTCCTTTGATGCGGTGCAGCACAATTATACGCCTACCAAAAAAAAACAGGCTCCTATTGGAGCCTGTCCTGACTTTCCTGATCCAGGAAACTGTTTATTGATAGTACAAACCACCACAGATGTTCATCGTCGAACCAGTCATGAAGCCGGCGATGTCCGAAGCGAGATAGGCACATGCGCCACCGATTTCTTCCGGTTTGGCCAGACGCTTCATCGGAACCGTATCGATGATGCCCTGCAGGATCTCCGGCTTGATCGCCATCACCATCGGGGTGGCTACATAGCCAGGGCAGATGGCGTTGACCGTCACGCCCTTGGCCGCCAGTTCGGCAGCAAGCGCCTTGGTGAAACCAATCACGCCCGCTTTTGCAGCCGAGTAGTTGGTCTGGCCAGCCTGGCCCTTGAGACCGTTGAGCGAAGAGATGTTGATGATCCGGCCCCAACCACGTTCGGCCATCTTCGACGAGACCTGCTTGGTCATGTTGAAGAGGCTATTCAGGTTGGTTGAGATCACGGCATTCCACTGCGCCAGCTCCATCCGCGCGAACATCTTGTCACGGGTAATGCCGGCGTTATTGACCAGGATGTCGATCGGACCCGCCTTGGCTTCCGCCTCCGCAGTAAGGGCGACGCAGGAGTCGTAATCGGAGACGTCGCCGGCAACACAGATGAAGTCGTTGAAACCGGCTTCCGCCATGGCCTTTGTCCACTCTTCCGGCTTGTCAAACTCCGGATGGTAGGCGGCAACCACCTTGTGGCCGGCCTTGGCCAGTTCCTGGCAAATGGCCGTTCCGATCCCACCCATAGCACCTGTAACCAAAGCAACACGTTGCGTCATAGCTTTTTCCTTTCTTGTGGACGGTTGAAACAACACTCGAACTAGTGATTCTGCATTGCAGCATCGACGCTGTCAATGCCAAAGTACTTGCCATGCTGCCGCAGCCAGTCCCCTGCGCATCCACGTGCACCGGCTCTGGTCACCGACAGTCAAGCAAGCGGCAGCTTATAATGTGCTCATGCATATCGTCGTAATCGCCTGGCTATACGTGACCGTGTTGATGGCACTGACCGAGACCAGTGTCGTCGCCGGCATATTGACGCTCGTTTTCTATGGTCTGGCACCGACGACACTGCTGCTGTGGCTTTTCGGCGGCGCCGGTCGGCGGCGTCGTGCGGCACGGATGTCCAGAGAAGCAAGTCCCGCGAGCGATCGCACAGACCACGAGAAACCCGAGCACTGATTTTATTCGGATAGCCAGATCAGCGACGCCATGCGTCCAGTCACGCCGTCACGCCGATACGAAAAAAAAACGGCTTTCTTGACTGACCGTGCAGTATTCTCCGCCGTAGACGCCTTCGACACCCAGGCTCGCAAGACGCTGACGGGCCAGCCGATAAATATCGGCCAGCCAGCCACCAGACCTGTTAACCGGCTGCGGCAGTGGCTTGAAAGCGGCTGCCGCCTGCGCGTGCGCATCGACGAACGCAGCCCTCACCTCGCCGCCGACCTCGAAGGCCTGAGGACCGATGGCAGGCCCCAGATATGCGAGCAACTCTACGCCTGGCACCGCCATGGCGGCCACCGTTCTTTCCAGAATGCCGGCCTGCAGGCCGCGCCAACCGGCATGCGCGGCAGCAACGACGGTCCCGGCGCGGTCACAGAGCAGCACCGGCAGACAATCCGCAGTCATCACCACACAGACGACACCGACATTGCGCGCAAATGCGCCGTCGGCTACCCGGACTTGCGCGCTGCCTGCACCGGCGTCAAGCACTGTCGTGCCGTGCACCTGCTGCAGCCAGCAGGGTGTCGCCGGCAGACTCCGGCCAAGCCGTTGACGGTTGGCCGCTACCGCCAGAGGGTCATCACCCACGTGATCGCCGAGGTTGAGGCTGGCGTACGGTGCCCTGCTCACCCCACCCTGACGAGTCGTGATGAGGCTGCGTACACTCGCCGGTGCCGGCCAGTCAGGAATAATCCAGGCGGTCATGGGTTCAAGGTTCAAGCGCCAAGTCGCGAAGGTGGCCACGCATGAGTGGCTCCTCATTGCTCATCGACTACCTCATCGTCATCGATGTAGATCACTTCCGGGCCGCCCTCCTGATCTCCATCATCCCAGGCGTCTTCATCGTCTGGATCGTATGTTGCTTCGCTGCTGCGCACTGACAGCACTTCCTGCCGCAGTGTTTCGAGCAGCGCTGCCATGTCCTCGGGCAAGCTCGATTTCCAGAATACCGCTCTACCCGTCTGCGGGTGAGTCAGAGCCAGACGACTCGCGTGCAGCGCCTGGCGAGGAAACAAGGGCCCTCGCGGCACACGACTGGCGCCACCGCCGTATGCCGGATCACCAACCAGCGGATGCCCGACCGACATCATGTGCACGCGAATCTGGTGCGTCCGCCCGGTTTCCAGCGCGCACTCGATCAGCGTACACCCGACGAACGATTCCAGCACCCGGTAGTGCGTGCGCGCCGGTTTGCCCGTCCGCACCACTGCCATGCGAGTCCGCAGGGTCGGATGCCGGCCGATTGGTGCATCCACGCTCCCCGAGCGCTCGACGATGCCCCGCGCCAAGGCCTGATAATGGCGTTTGACGGTTCGCGCCTGCAGCTGCCGTATCAGATCGGTCTGCGCCTCGAGTGTCTTGGCGACGACCATCAGACCACTGGTATCCTTGTCGAGTCGATGCACAATGCCGGCCCGCGGCACCTTGTCGAGTTGTGGAGCATAATGCAACAAGGCATTCAGCAAGGTGCCGCTCCAGTTCCCACTGCCCGGATGAACAACCAGGCCAGCCGGCTTGTCGATGACCATCATCTGCTCATCCTCGTGGACCACCTGCAAGGGAATGTCCTCCGGAGTGGACGATTCGGCACGTTCGTCAGGTGCTTCGGCAACTTCGATGGTTTCGCCACCCCACAGCTTGTATCGAGGCTCGACGATCGGCGCGTGGTTCACCACCACCCTGCCCTCGCGTATCCAGCCCTGCAAGCGGCTACGCGAATGCTGCGCCAGCAGGCGCGCAAGAATCTGGTCCAGGCGTTGGCCGCTGCACTCGCCAGGCACGATCAGGGCAATGCCGGGGTTTGAGCTATAATCGGCGTACCCGATGTCCTGCTTGCTCGCATCGGCCGATGCCTTTCTTTTCTTCGGGTTTTCCATCATGCGTAGTGTAGCGGTTATCGCAGCGCTCATTGTCGTTTCTCTGCTCTCGGGCTGTGGGCTTTTTCCCGAAGAAAAGGATGAAACCATTGGCTGGTCGGCAAACAAGCTCTATGCCGAAGCCAAGGATGCGCTCAATGACGGCTCCTATGCCAAGTCGATCAAGTACTTCGAAAAGCTCGAATCACGCTATCCCTACGGTCGCTACGCGCAACAAGCGCAAATCGACATCGCCTACGCTTACTGGAAAGATCTGGAGCCCGCGGCGGCGATTGCCGCCTGCGATCGCTTCATCAAGCTGCATCCGAATCACCCGAATGTTGATTACGTGTATTACCTGCGTGGGCTGATCAACTTCAACGAAAACCTCGGCATCATGGGCGCAATCGGCAACCAGGACATGACCGAGCGCGACCCGAAGAGCGCACGCGAGTCGTTTGACGCATTCCGCGAACTGGTCACTCGCTTTCCGGACAGCAAGTACACGCCCGATGCGATCTTGCGCATGAAGTACCTGGTCAATGCCCTGGCCTCGCTTGAACTGCACGTCGCTCGCTACTACATGAAACGAGGAGCCTATCTGGCAGCTGCGAACCGTGCCCAGTACGCGGTGTTGAACTATCCCGATACGCCGGCCACCGAGGAAGCACTTTTCATCATGGTCAAGGCCTATGACGCGCTCGGACTCACCGATCTGCGCGACGACGCCGAACGTGTCATGCGCAAGAACTTTCCAAACAGCGAATACTACGTCCGCGGTCTGGATCGTCAGGAACCATGGTGGAAACTCTGGTAGATCGGCGCGGCCGTCAAGCCATGGAAAAACGTCGACCCGGGCAGACTCTGCCTGATGGGCACCGCTCTGCCGATCACCTCAGATCGACTGCTTGATGGCTAGCACAGCCATATTGCGCAAGGTTCTCATCAAGGCCAGTTCTTTCTCGGAAATTACGATCTCGCCTGCATGTGCGCGGTCGGCATAGATCATGGCCACCCCATTGCCGTTGACGCAGAGCGGAAAAACGACAAAGGTTTCGGCAGCCACCGCCTTGCGAAACCACCCCGGGATGCGCGCTGCAATTTTCGGATCATTGGTGTCGCTGATCAGAATATCAACGCCTTTGGCAAGTGCCGCATGAAAGATATCCGGGGTAAACACGAGTGAAAATCGGAAGCTCTTGGCGATATCCAGTGCATCGGGACCAAAGCCGAAACGACCGAGCATCGAATTGCTGCGCGCTTCACGAATACACAGGATGACGCGCTTGAAGCCCTTCGCACGGTAGATGGTTTCGAGCGTGATGCGCAGCACATCATTGAGCTTGAAGCTGTTGACCAACACGTTGCTCAAATCCTGAATTCCGGCCAGCAGGATGGCTTCGCTGGCCACCGTCTCAGTCCCGGCAGCGAATTCGCCGCAATCGACCACAGGATCTGCGGCTACCCCCTCTGCAATGACATCCGAGAGAACTGTACCTGCCAGGCCATCGTCGGTACCTGGCATCAATTCGAGCGTTGGCGGACTGGTCGGCGCACCTCCCCAGGCCGTGATCTGCCTGCCGAAACGCGTCTGCTGCAGATTCAGATGAATGGTGGCGGCAAACTGCGTCACCTGCTCCAGCGATTTTTCCAGGGCACTACGCAGTTCCTGTTCGTCGAGTGCGACGGCCTCGCCGAAACGCGCCGCGATCTTGCGCAGTTCTCTCGCCTGCTGTTCGCTTGCGGTTTCCGAAATCACCGTGCATAGCTCGTTCGACAGCGCCGAGAACACCCGCAAGCGATCTTCGGGATTGAGCGAGCGGCGAATGCTGCCCGCCGGAAGCCGACGCATGCTATTGACGATCAATCTTGGAAATCCCCAGGTCTGGGCAATGCCAATGCCGAGATCCTCGAGCGAGATCCCCAGCACCTGCAGTGCTGCCGCCTCCTCGGAACAGTTTTTCTGCAGCAGCATGCGCTTCATCTCGGCGCTTTCTTCCGGGAAGTAATACTGGCTCAGCAAACGACCCAGATTGTGGAACATCGAGCAGATAAAGGCCTGCTCGATGTCCAGGCGCGCAGCGCTCTTGCCGGCAAGGTCCCTGGCCAGTACCCCGGCCAGGTTGGCACGCAGGAACTCATCCTTGAGTTGATTGGCATTGTCCTTGTTTTGCAGGTGATCGAGAAGCAACACCGTGATGGCAATGCTGCGCACCGCATCGAGACCAAGGACCACCACCGCGCGGGAAACCGTGCTGATGTTGCCGCCACCCGCCTGCTGGTAATACACCGAATTGACCATGCGCAGAAGCTTGTTGGTCAGCGAGAAATCCTTGAGGATGGTGTTCGAGACTTCGGAAATACTCTGATTCTCCGAGGCCGTGATCCGGTTGATCGCCCCGACCGACTCCGAGAGGGCCGGAAAATCGCTCTTGTGTCGCATGCGCCGCAACAGGAAATCGATCGTACTCTGCCTCGGATCGGCCGACGGCTGCAGGGTCTCCGGTGCCAGGTAGTCGTCCAGCGCCTCGCGCATCTGCCTGGCTGATTCGTAGCGACTCTGTGGATCGCGCGCCAGCGCCCGGTAGAGAAGATGCGCCAATCGCTCTTCCAGTAGGCCGCTGCTGTCTTGCGGCAGCCGGATGTCCTCGCTGGCGATCTGTTTCATCACCAGCAGAATGTCGTTCCCGGGAATCGCCCGCTTGCCGGTCAGCAACTCATAGAAAACCATGCCCGCCGAAAAAATGTCGGACCGTTCGCTGCTCGTGCGCTGCAAAATGTACTCTGGTGCCATGTAGGCCGGTGTGCCAGTCAGTTGTCCGCCGTCGCCCGACAGCGCCCCGGTACGAGCGGCGATGCCGAAATCCATCACGCGCGGCAGTTCATCGTCGTCAATCAGAATGTTGCTCGGCTTGAGGTCACGATGGATGATTCCCGCCGCATGCGCATGCGCAATTGCATCGAGGATCGCCTGCATGATCGCAATCGCTCTGGCTGGCTTCGGCGCGCCGCTCTGCGCCAGGTGCTCGGCCAGGTTTTTGCCCGGGACGTACTGGAAAACGAGATAAAGATCACCCCGTTCCTCGGCAGCCTCGAAGATCGGAACGATGTTCGGGTGGCGTAACTGGCTGACCATCCTTGCCTCATCCAGCAACTGGCGATTCTGCTGCGGATCAGAACGTGCAAAGTGGAGCGTCTTGATCGCCACTTGTCTTTGCAAATGTGGATCACGAGCGAGATAGACAATGCTCTGGGCACCTCGACCCAGTTCACGAATGATCTCGAAACGCCCAACGTGCTTGCTCACAGTGCTCCATCACCTCACAGAAAAAATATTCCAGGCGTATCCAGGCGCGCCTGCCACCGGTCAGGCAACCATAGTCACTATCCCCGGCAAGCCTCAAAGCCAGAGCAGTTTCGGTACCGAGCCCGTTCGTCCACAAACCACGGCGAGTTGACTGAACTCGCTCGCCAGCATGCGCATTTGTTGCTCGTCCGCTTGCAATACCAGATAACTCGGTTCCTCGGGCCAGATACCGTCGTCGGCAAGGTTGCTGGCGGCAAGAAAACACCAGCCCAAGGCCTGGATTCTTTCGAGCAATCGCTCCTGAGCAAGCCGGTTCTTCTCTTCAGGGAACAGCGCTGCCGGATTGTATGCCGTAACTATCCCCCAGCACATCTCGGAGGCCTTCCCAGGCTCGTCATCGCAGGCCAGATGCTGAGCGGCGGCCAGGCCAAGCAGGAAAGCGTCGAAAGCGGGGGCAGGTACGCCAATTCGCAAGGAAAAAAAGCCCTCGGGGGTCGTCACCCGATACGTCGTCGCACAAAACGCTGCTTCGAGTTCGGTTTTGCTCATTTCTCTTCTGCTGTAGCCCCTTTACTTGGAGTATTTGCCACATACTCACTCATCCGCAGCTTCTTTCCGATTACCATGAAAGTCGCGTCAGCGACTCACGAACCTCCCCTCCCCACTCGCGGGGGAGGGGTTGGGGGAGAGGGAAACGGTCATGACCTTCATGATCGGTGGTGCCTGGAAAAGTCATGACCGTTAGGACTGTCCAGATTCGCAAGGCAGTTCTATTTCAAGGACAGGGCAACTCGGCTTTCCCTGTTTGCTGCTTCCGATTTGCCATCCGTCGTCACCAGCTTCACCGGCAGCAGGAATAGGCGCTCTGCGGGAACCTCATGGGCCGCCAGCCAGTCCAGTACCGTTTTTGCCCTGCGATCGGCAAGATCTCGCAAATCTTCCTCATCCACGACGGCATTGGCGAGAATCAGTTTCTCCATTTCCTCGACCGGAAGCCCCTTCACCAGACCCACCAGATTACGCGGTTTGGGAAACTTCTCGGCACGATAGACACGCTCAAGCAGCACGGGATACTCGTTGGCAGCGATCTCGATGGCATCCGTCGAACCACTCTCGACACCCTTCCTGGTCAAATCATCCCGCTTCAGCGCCCGCAGCTTGCGATCCAGGCGATCTCGTTTCAATCCCTCGGGATCGTTCTCCGGGTCTGCACGCCCTTCGATTTCGAGCCTGAGCGCGGGCCGGTCGATCAGGGCCTTGGCCAGATTTTCCAGCCGCTGCTGTGCCGGAGGCGTGATCAATGCCTGTCCGAAAGCGAATTCGACGTTCGACAACTCCTCACCACCGCCAAATATCGATCCCAGTAAGGCAAAGGGCGAAGTCACCGCCTTGACCAGCAGGTTCACGATCACCTTGACGACCAGACCACCGACACTGAATTCGGGATCATTGAGAGAACCGGCGATCGGCAGATTGATGTCGATCTCTCCGTTGCGGTTCTTGAGCAGGGCAAGGGCGAGAGTCACCGGCAGCTTGGTCGCATCCGGACTATCTACCGCGTTGCCAAAGGTCAGCTGATCGAGAAAGACCCGATTCTCGGCAGTCAGCTGGTCATTCTGGATCTTGTACTTGACGAACAGCGACAACTTGCCTTTTTCAATCGCGTACCCGGCATACTTGCCCGAGTACGGCGACAGTGAGCTCATCTCGATCCCCTTGATATCGGCCTGAAGATCAAGATAGGGTTTGGCCGACAGCGGGTTGATCTGCCCCGATACGTTGATAGGCGCGATATTGTCGTAACTTCCGCGCAGGTCGAGGCTCGCGACGCTGTCATTCACCGAGGACAGCCCGCTGATGCTTCCACCAATTTTCCTGAGATTGGCCGAGTAGTTCGGCTTGATGAAATTGTCGCTGAACCGGATATCGCCGTTCTGCAGCGTGATCTTGCCAATCTTGATCGGCAGCGATGGCTTGCCGCTGGCGACCAGCGGCGCCACCGCCGTACCTGCACCGGCAAGCCCCTCCGCTTGCGCCGACAACTTGGCTGCCACGGCAGATGGTGCTGCGTCGGTCTGGCGAACGATCTGCAACAGGTTCAGCTGGCCCTGACGGCTGATGATCACGCGCGCAAAAAAATCAGCGAGCGCCACATCGCCAATCGACAGCGAATCCGGATTCAGGCGCACATCGATCTTGCCGAGGTAGAGGGACTTCCACTTGAGGAAATCGGCGGAATTGATCTTGTCCACCGCGTAGAAATCGCCTACCGTCACCTGCCCGGAGACTCCCCCAGCCAGCGTGGCCGCGTCGACGGCGCCGGTCCCGACCTGGCGCAACTGCACGACTCCGTTCAGCGTCACCTGGCCGCGGGTGACATCGATGTTCAGCCGCTCGGTAAAGTAGGGTTGCAGTGGCAAGAGTTCCAGCGTCTTGACGGCCACCTTGAGGTCCAGATCGAGCGGGAAGACCTTCACGCTGCCAGCAGCCTCGACCTCTCCCTTGCGATTGAGCCGCAAACGCGTCGACACCCTGGCGGTCCTGCCGGGTTCGGTGGACAGGTTTTCGGCATCAATGCTCATGCCTTCAATGGTGTGCGTCGCCACCGGCGAGACAGCCGCATCCTCGAAACGCAGCCCGAGGTCTTCACCGCGGTACTTGGCGACGCTCACCTGCCATGGGCGCAAGGAATCCTTCTGCGAAGCCTTGACCACACGCAAGGAAGGAGGCTCGACAAACTCGATGCTGCCGTCGGCAGCGCGCCGAATCAGCAAGCTGGCGCCGCGTGCCGCGACCTCATCGATCACCACTTCACGCTTGGCCAGATCCAGCCGACCTCCCTTGACCGAGAAAGCATCGACCTTGATCCACTGGGCAGCCTGCAGGCGCCAGGCGGCAGCGAACTCGGCCGCAGCGCCACCCTTGGAATCCAGTTTCTGCAAGGCAAGATCGATTCCTTCGACGCTCGCATGGAATGGCTTGCCATGCGACTCGTCGAGCCAGCGCAGCGCACCGCCGGTGAGCTTCGCTTCGCCCAGCGACCACGCGAGCGGTGCAGGCTGCACATCCGGCGCAGCCCCCTCGTGGGCTGCGAGTTCTGAGAGTTCCCTGCTGAAGAAATCGATCCAGTTGATCGTGCCCTGCCGACTGACCCGCGCATGGATCTCGGGCGAATCGACGGCTACCCTATCGATCACGAAGTTTCGATTGATCGGATCCAGAGACCCAAGCTGAACGTCGATGCGCTTCAGGGACAGCAGTGGTGAACCTGAAGAATCCTGGACGTTCAGATCCCGAATGGCGACATTGCCTGCGAGACCAACGGTCGAATGCTGGTCGTCCTGTCGGCGAAAAAACCAGCTTCAAGTCACTGTCGAGGGCACCGGAGACGACCTGAATCGGCAAGCGAATCGGCACATAAGCAATATATCTGCCCAGTTGCACATCACGAAAATCAAACGCCAACTCGCTGTCGATCGATTTTGCGAAAGGTTTGCTCCTGCCCTGGACGAGTAGTGGCGAGCCATCGATCGACGCCGAAAAAGCTGGCTCGACATAGATCTCGGTGGCCTGGGGCAAGCTCGAGATAAACGGCAGCGCAATGTTAATCTCGTCAATGAGGTGCTTTCCCCCGTTGGCCTGATCGTCGAATTCGAGCCTGCCGCCAGTGATCTGGATGTTGTTGAGTGAAAAAAGCGAGACAGGATCATTGGACTCCGGCTTGCCCATCCACTCGTCGATCAGATCAGAGAAGTTGAAGCGTCCGTCAGGCAGACGCACGACCTTCAAGGCCGGCCCCTCCAGTTTCAGCTCACTGATTACCGGGCCACCACGCCACAGCGAAGTCGATTCGACGTTGACATACAGGCGGTCAAATCCCAGAACCTTCTCTCCTCCCCCTTTTTCCTGAATCGCAAGTCCGACAACTTGCAAGGACAGCGCATAGGGGTTTATGCTGATGCTGTCAACGGTTACCGGTCGGTGCAAGGCCTCGGAGAGTTTCTCGACAAGCGTCGATTGCACGAGCGGAGGCAGTGCAAAATAGCCCAAAGCACCGATGACCAGCACGCAAAGTATAACGCGCAACCCGTATTTTCTGAGGCTCATGGAGGCGGTGGCAGTGGCGGTACGGTTTTTTTCGGTCATGACAGCTGGCCGCAGGCAGGCTGGGGAAAACACCAATTTAGCACGACGAGGCTTTTCCCGCACTCGCCTTGCGACAAGCGCCGAGCCGCAGCGTAGCCACCGGCTTGCGGCTGGACGCTTCCGGCCACGGATTCCGACAAGTTTTCACAGGCACGCAGGATGAACTCATCGTCGCTTCAGCGAGTCCTCATCGTCGATGACAACGATCTGATGCGGACGCTGCTGCGCACCATTCTGCGCAGCAAGCGATACGAGGTCATTGGCGAAGCGAGGAATGGTGTCGCCGCACTCGAACTCGTAGAGCGCCTGCGGCCCGATATCATCTGCCTGGATATCCTGATGCCCGAGATCGGTGGCCTCGAGGCCCTGCAGACGATCAGGGCCACGCACCCGGAGATCGTCGTCGTGATGATCACCGGCAGCCCCAGCGTGGACAACGTCCGGGAAGCGATTCAGGGCGGCGCCAGTGGCTTCATCATCAAGCCGTTCAACGCCGGCAAGGTGCTCAACACGGTCAGCCGGGCGTGGCAGTCAGCCAGGCGACTCACTACGCCCGACGAAAGCGGCTGAACGAACGTTCAGAAGTGGTTCTTCCACTCGCGCAGTGCAGCAAATACCGCCACTTCATCGCGCGCCGCAGGCACTCTGCTGCGGGCTGAAGCCACCACTTCCGGTTCGCCACAACGCAGAAAGGGATTGCTCGCCTTCTCGATGGCAATCGTCGATGGCAGCGTAGCCCCCCCCCCTGGCAAGAGTCGCAGCAACTTCCTCGAAACGGCTTTGCAGCCGCCGATTCCCGGGCTCGACCGCCAGCGCAAAGCGCAGATTCGCCTGCGTGTACTCATGGGCGCAATACACCGCTGTGTCATCCGGCAGCGCGGCCAGACGAGCCAGCGAATCAGCCATCTGTGCGGCGGTCCCCTCGAACAGACGGCCACAGCCACCGGCGAACAAGGTGTCGCCACAGAACAGGCAGCCTGAGCCATAATACGCAATGTGTCCAAGCGTGTGTCCGGGCACTGCGATCACCTGAAATTCGATGTCGCAAGGCGCAATGCTCACCGTGTCGCCACCACGCAAGGGTTTGCTGATACCGGCAATCGACTCCGCTGCTGGACCAAAGACCTCGGCGGAATGCTGTGCCAGCAATCCGGCAACCCCGCCCTGATGATCGGCGTGGTGATGGGTGATGAGAATGGCGCTCAACGACAAACCCTCTCGCTCGAGCACGTCGAGAACGGGGCGCGCATCGCCAGGATCAACCACAGTTGCTGTCGCGCCCTTGCGCAACAACCAGATGTAGTTATCCTTGAAGGCTGGAATCCGGGTAACTTTGAACATTGGTCGATTTTGGAAGAACTGCGGAAAATGTCAATCCCTGGCTTCGACACCTGGCTGGAAAGCCCGCAAGGGCGCTACGTCATGGCTTGGGAGCAAGCCAGGATCGACGCGGTCGTCGCCGACCTTTTTGGCTACAATGCCGTCCAGCTGGGTCTCCCACAGTGCGATCTGCTTGCCCAGAACCGTATCCCCCTCCGACAGGTGGCAGACGATTCGGGCCAGGTCGATGTCTTCTGCGATTTTCGGCAACTTCCCTTCGCGGCACACAGCATCGATCTGGTGGTCATGCCGCATGTCCTTGAGTTCCGTGCGGACCCACACCAGATTCTGCGCGAAGTTGAGCGCGTCCTGATCCCGGAAGGCGAAGTGCTGATTACCGGTTTCAACCCGATTTCCATCTGGGGTCTGCGCCGTGCTCTGCCGAACTGCCCCGGCCATTTTCCGTGGAACGGCCACTACCTGTCGGTACGGCGTCTCAAGGACTGGCTGCAACTGCTCGGCTTCGAGGTCGAACGGGGTACTTTTGGCTGTTATTCACCGCCATGCACACATGAGCACTGGCTGAAGCGTTGGCACTTCATGGAAGCCGCCGGCGATCGCTGGTGGGCTTTTGCCGGCGGCGTCTATCTGCTGCGTGCGATCAAGCGCGTGCATGGCATGCGTCTGATCCTGCCGAGCTGGAAGCAACAGCGGTCCCCTCGTAAGGCATTGTCCATAGTCAGCAAAAAGGAAATCCCATGAGCGATGAAGAAGTCGTCACCATCTACGCCGACGGTGGCTGTCGCGGCAACCCTGGACCCGGCGGCTGGGGCGTTCTCCTGCGGGCTGGCGATCGGGAGAAGGAACTCTGGGGTGGTGAAGTGGCCACCACCAACAACAGGATGGAACTGACTGCCGCGATACGTGCCCTCGAAGCGCTGAAGAGACCGGCGACAGTCAATCTGCATACCGATTCGCAGTATGTGCAAAAAGGCATCAGCGAGTGGATTCACAACTGGAAGCGCAATGGCTGGCGCACTGCCGACAAGAAGCCGGTCAAGAACGCCGACCTCTGGCAGCGTCTTGATGAGCTGACTGGCCAGCACCGGATCAAATGGTCCTGGGTCAAGGGGCATGCCGGGCACAGCGGCAATGAACGCGCCGACGCTCTGGCCAATCGCGCCATGGACGAGCTGTCAATTACCCGCAAGCCGCAATAGACCTCAAGGAAGACGAACATGCGCCAGATTTTCCTGGACACTGAAACGACCGGCCTGGAGCACAAGCTCGGACACCGCATCATCGAAATCGCCGGCGTCGAGATGCGCAATCGGCGCCTGACCAACCGACACTTCCACAGCTATCTGAATCCGGAGAGGGATATCGATTCTGGCGCCCTCTCGGTGCACGGGATCAGTCGCGAGTTTCTGCTCGACAAACCGCGCTTTGCCGATATTGCGGCGGAGTTCCTCGACTTTGTGCGCGATGCTGAACTCGTCATTCACAACGCCGCTTTCGACGTCGGTTTCCTGAACGCCGAACTGGCGCTGCTCGACATGGCGCCGGTGAACACGGTCTGCCACGGTGTGTGCGACACCCTGCGCATGGCCAAGGATCTACACCCCGGAAAGAAGAACAACCTCAACGCGCTTTGCGACCGCTACGGAGTAGACAACTCGCACCGCACGCTGCACGGTGCCTTGCTCGATGCCGAGATTCTTGCCGAGGTCTATCTGGCAATGACCCGCGGTCAGGAAAGCCTGATCATGGATCTTGGCGACGACAAAACGAACGGGATCGACGCTGCCGGAACCTTCAGCCCCGGCAGGCAGCGTCGGGCACAGCAGGTCCGGCGCGCCAGCCAGGAAGAACTTGCTGTGCACGAGCAGCTATTAGCAGCCATTGAACAAGCCAGCAAAGGCAAGTGCCTGTGGCTACGAACCGGGAGCACTGGCTGATTTGACACCACTTTTGGCAAGCGCTGGCTGTCGGCATGCGGTCACAGCGCCATTTACTCGGTGGCGGTGCTGAGCACGCAACCGAGTCAGCCTTCGCTTGGGGTCTCGGGTGGACGCCTTGGCCGCCGAACATGTCGCTTTGGCGGTCGCGCGTCGGGCGATCGTAGGTCAGGCTGCGCCTCCGCTGCGGGTTCGGTTCTGGCAGCAGGCGGGCGCGGGTCCGGCCTCTGGGTGGCAGGCCGGGCCCCGGTCTTGCGCTGGTCCGGGCGACGGACCTGACCGGGAGTTCCTTGGCGCTTCTCCGGTTGGCGGTCCGAAGGACGCTCGGACTCGCGGTTTCCCGGAGCAAGGGTGATCTCGATCTCGATCAGTTCATCCCATTGCTCGTCGGTGCGATCGCGCTCAGGGATGGCGAGAAGTTCACGGAGCCGCCGACGCGGGTCCTGGGGAGGTGAGTCGTTCATACCGACATTATGACTCACCTCGCCACCGTCGTTCAACAAGCATCAACGTTGTGCAAACGTCGGAGGGGTCGAAACTGTTGGAAGAGACCGGTCTGTTGAGGCAACGAACCGGCGGCACAGCCACTTTCGGGACTGGTCAGTGCTCAGCCCGCAGGCTGGCAGCAAAGGTGGTCTGCCAAATTTCAGGAAACTGGAAGCGCGCAAAGGCGCGGTGAATATCCGCCTCGTTCACGCCACTACTACTATCTTGAAAACGAATCCCCAAAGGACGGCCATTGGCTGCCAGCGTAGCGAAAGCAAAGCGCCAACGCTGAGCTTCGGCCAAGCGCTCGCGCAACTCACCTTCATTGCTGATTTCCACACCCGCCTGCTTGAGTGAATCGAGAAACTGGTCAAAAGACTCGCTGCTTAGGCTACCCATTGTATTCTCCTGTCGAAGTATATTTTCCTGCCATCCATGCTGGGATAACGCTCTCTTCTGGTGGCGGTTGACAACTGGCATAAAGAAAACCGCTAGCGAGGATCGGCGATCCGGCCGGTGAACAGGCGAAAATGCCCCTTCGCGCCTCACCCGGAGGCAAGAAGTGTCTGTTTTCGCGGCAGCAATCGCGGTAGAATCCGGGTCTTGCCTTGCCCTCCGGCACCTCACCAGCATGGAATTTCTCGGTTTTTCGCTTCGCAATCAGTTGTTCGTCGCGCCGATGGCGGGCGTCACCGATCGCCCCTTCAGGCAACTCTGCAAGCGCATGGGTGCGGGTTTGGCCGTGTCCGAGATGGTCACTTCAAACTCCCTGCTGTATGGCAGCATGAAGACCCAACGCCGTGCCAACCATGCGGGCGAGCTTGCCCCGATCTCGGTACAGATCGCCGGCGCCAGTCCCTCGATGATGGCCGCTGCGGCACGCTACAATGTTGAACGAGGTGCCCAGATCATCGACATCAACATGGGCTGCCCGGCGAAGAAAATCTGCAACGTCATGGCCGGTTCCGCCCTGCTCAGGGACGAACCGCTGGTCCGGCAGATTCTTGAAGCCGTCGTCAATGCCGTACCGGGCACACCGGTGACGCTGAAGATCCGTACCGGCTGGGACAAGAACAGTCGCAACGCCCTGAGTATCCTCGAGATCGCCGAGCAGTCAGGTATCAGAGCTCTGGCGATGCACGGCCGCACGCGCGCCTGCGGCTACAGCGGCCAGGCCGAATATGAGACGATCCGGGCAGCGAAAGCCGTAGCGACAATTCCCATCATCGCCAACGGCGACATCGGCTCTCCGGAACAGGCAAAGCATGTTCTTGATACTACCCATGCCGACGCGCTGATGATCGGCCGCGCCGCGCAGGGGCGCCCATGGCTGTTCCGCGAGATCGAGCATTTCCTGAACACCGGGACGCACCTGCCGCCACCCCTGGTCAGTGAAATTCACGAGGTGCTGCTCGAACACCTTGAGGATCTATATCTCTTTTACGGCGTCGACACCGGTGTCGGTATCGCACGCAAGCATATTTCCTGGTATACCAGGGGTCTGGTCGGCTCGGCGGCTTTCCGTCACAGGATGAACCAGTTGCCGACCATCGAACTGCAAAGACAGGCAGTCCATGATTTTTTCTCCGCCCTCGCTGAACACCACGAGCATCTGAGCTACGTCAGCTCTGCCCCTTCACCGCATGCCAACTTCGAGGATCTCGCAGCATGAAGCGCAACGATGATGACCATATCGCAACTTGCGTCGGCAAGGCGCTGGAAAACTATTTTCAACAGCTTGAAGGCGAGAAGCCGGCTGCAGTTTACGCGATGGTGATCAAGAGCGTCGAGCGCCCAATGCTTGAAGTCGTTCTCAAACAGGCCGGCGGCAACCAGACCTTGGCGGCCGAGATCCTCGGGATCAATCGCAACACACTGCGCAAGAAACTGCTCGACCACAAGCTGATCGACTGAACATTCCTTTTACCCTTTTCTAAGAGCTGCCACCTGCCCACCATGAAAATCCGCCAAGCCCTGATCAGCCTCTCCAACAAGAATGGCGCCCTCGAATTCGCGCAGGGCCTGATCGCCCACGATGTCAAACTGTTATCGACCGGTGGCACCGCTCGGATGCTCCGCGACGCCGGCCTACCAGTCACCGAGGTGAGCGATTACACGGGTTTCCCGGAAATGCTCGACGGCCGCGTCAAGACCCTGCATCCGAAGGTACATGCTGGCATCCTGGCGCGTCGCGATCTGCCCGAGCACATGGCTACGCTTGAACGGCACGGCATCCCGACCATCGATCTGGTGTGTGTGAATCTCTACCCCTTTCGTGAAACCATCGCCCAGGCCGGCGTCACCCTCGCCGAGGCAATCGAGAACATCGACATCGGCGGTCCGGCCATGCTGCGTTCGTCCGCCAAGAACTACCCCGGCGTGGCCGTGGTCACCGATCCAGAGGACTACTCTACTCTGCTCGCCGAGATGGCGGCCAGCGATGGTGCACTGAGTCTCGGCACACGCTTCGCGCTGGCCAAAAAGGCCTTTGCGCACACTGCGCGCTACGACGCGGCGATCGCCAACTGGCTGACTTCGCTCGACGCATCGAACCAGGCCGGGCCGTTTCCCGATTCTCTGCAACTTGCTTTCGATCGCGTCGAGACGCTGCGTTACGGCGAGAATCCGCACCAGCAGGCAGCCTTCTACCGCGATCCCACACCATTGGCGGGTTCGATCGCCAACTACCGGCAGTTGCAGGGCAAAGAACTCTCATACAACAACATCGCCGATGCCGACGCCGCCTGGGAATGTGTCAAGACTTTCGACACTCCCGCCTGCGTGATCATCAAACACGCCAATCCCTGCGGCGTGGCGATCGATCTCAGCCTCCTGTCTGCCTACGAAAAAGCCTTCCAGACCGACTCGACTTCCGCCTTTGGCGGCATCATCGCTTTCAACGGCACGGTAGACGCCGATGTCGTGGCCGCCATGAATGCTCGCAAACATTTCGTCGAAGTCCTGCTGGCACCGGCTTTCAGCGACGCCGCCCGCGCGCTGCTGGCCACCAAACAGAATCTGCGCGTCCTCGAACTGCCGCTGGCCAGGGGCCAGCATACTTTCGAAATGAAGCGTGTCGGTGGCGGGTTGCTGCTGCAGACGCCCGACCGCTTCAACGTCCAGGCCTCCGACCTGAGGGTAGTGAGCAAACTCGCACCGACCGATGCGCAGATCGAGGATCTTCTTTTCGCCTATCGCGTTGCCAAGTTCGTCAAGTCCAATGCCATCGTATTCTGCGGACGCGGCATGACCCTCGGTGTTGGCGCCGGCCAGATGAGCCGCGTCGATTCGGCTCGCATCGCCGCCAACAAAGCGCAGAATGCCGGCCTCGACCTGGCAGGTTCCTGTGTCGCCTCCGATGCTTTCTTCCCCTTCCGCGACGGGCTTGACGTTCTGGCGGCTGCAGGCGCCAAGGCAGTCATCCAGCCAGGTGGCTCGATGCGTGACGAGGAGGTGATCGCTGCCGCCGACGAGCATGGCCTGACAATGGTGTTCACCGGTGCCCGGCACTTCCGGCACTGATTCTCGAGCGAGCGACAGCGGGGGAAGATGTGGTGCAGAAGATTGTGAACAGGCTTATCAGTGCCTGGGTACGGCGCAGTTTGACGGGTGCGCACCAACGGGCACACACAGCAGTTCTGGTGGTGAAAGGATGGTCATGAAGATACTGGTCATCGGCTCCGGCGGTCGTGAGCATGCACTCGCCTGGCGTCTGGCGAAGACCCCGGGCCTGCAGAAGGTCTTCGTCGCACCGGGCAACGCCGGCACTGCGCGCGAGCGTGAACTCGAGAATGTCAACATCACCGACCCCGAGGCGCTCGCCGACTTCGCCGCAAAGCACAAGGTCCATCTCACGGTAGTCGGCCCCGAAGCACCGCTCGCCGCCGGTATTGTCAACCTTTTTCGCGACCGTGGCCTGAAGATCTTCGGTCCGACCAGGGAAGCCGCCCAACTCGAAAGTTCGAAGGACTTCGCCAAGCGCTTCATGGCCAGGCACAACATTCCCACCGCCCGCTTCGCGACCTTCTCCGACAGCAGCGCGGCACATGCCTACGTCGACCAGCAGGGCGCACCGATTGTCATCAAGGCCGATGGACTGGCCGCCGGCAAAGGGGTGGTGGTAGCCATGAACCTGGCCGATGCCCATGATGCGATCAACCACATGCTCCCCGCAAGCGGTGACAGCACAGCGAAAGACTCGGCCCCGGCACGCGTGCTGATCGAAGAATTTCTTGAAGGCGAAGAAGCCAGCTTCATCGTCATGGTCGACGGCAAGAATGCCCTGCCGCTGGCATCGAGTCAGGATCACAAGCGCATCGGCGACGGCGATACCGGCCCCAACACCGGTGGCATGGGCGCTTACTCACCGGCACCCGTGGTCACTCCTGAAGTCCACGCCCGCGCCATGCGCGAGATCATCCTGCCGACAGTCCGGGGAATGGCCGCTGACGGCATCCCCTACACCGGCTTCCTCTACGCCGGCCTGATGATTGGCAAGGACGGATCGGTCAAGACCGTCGAGTTCAATTGCCGGCTTGGCGATCCGGAAACACAACCGATCATGATGCGCTTGAAATCCGACCTGCTGACTCTCTTCGACCATGCCCTGGCCGGCCGGCTCAACCTGGTTGAAGCGAGCTGGGACCGTCGCGTTGCACTGGGCGTCGTACTGGCTGCAGCCAATTACCCCGGCACCCCACGCACCGGCGATCTGATCAGCGGTCTACCGCAGAACAGCGAGGACTGCCATGTCTTCCATGCCGGCAGCAGCGAAAGCGATGGCCGAATCGTCACCGCCGGTGGTCGTGTGCTGTGCGTCACGACACTTTCCGACAACGTCAAACAGGCACAGAGACGCGCCTATGACCTGATTGTCGGCATTCACTTCGACGGCATGCAGTATCGCCGGGACATCGGCCACCGCGCCATCAGCCGGTGAGCGAAACCAGGCAGGCACCGGCAGTCGCAGGCCAGGGATGATCGACCCGGCCCGCCTCAAGGCGTACTTTACCGACCTGCAGACGCATATCGTCACGGCGCTCGAAACGCTCGAGGGCAGTACTGGCGCGAGCTTCCGCGCCGACCCCTGGGAAAAGGAAGCTGACTCGCCACTCGCGGGCAGTGGCTGCACCTGCATTCTTGAGGGTGGCCGTATTTTTGAACGCGGCGGCGTCGCTTTCTCGCAGGTCAGCGGCGCCGCGCTGCCGGCCTCGGCAACTGCCAAACGCCCCGAACTGGCGGGGCGCGCTTTCGCCGCGATGGGCGTTTCGCTGGTACTGCATCCGGAAAATCCCTACTGCCCGACCGCGCACATGAACGTGCGCGCGCTGATCGCGACCCGTGCCGATTCCGAGCCCGCCTGGTGGTTTGGCGGCGGCATGGACCTGACGCCCTACTACCCTTTTGCGGAAGACATCCGGCATTTCCACACGACCTGCAAACAGGCGCTGCGGCCTTTCGGGGAAGGCACGCACGCACGCTACAAGCAATGGTGCGACGAGTACTTTTTCCTCAAGCACCGCAACGAGCCACGCGGAGTCGGTGGCGTCTTCTTCGATGATCTCAACGAGGGTGGCTTCGAGCGCTGCTTCGCGCTCACCCGGGCGGTCGGTGACGCGTTTACGGAAGCCTACCTGCCGATCATTGCAAGGCGGCAGACCTTGCCCTATGGCGAACGCGAACGTGACTTCCAGGCATACCGGCGCGGACGGTATGTCGAGTTCAACCTGGTCTGGGATCGCGGCACGCTCTTCGGCCTGCAGTCGGGCGGGCGCACCGAATCGATCCTGATGTCGCTCCCACCGCTCGTCAAATGGCGCTACGACTGGCACCCGGAAGCCGGCAGCGCCGAGGCCGCACTCTACGACATGCTGGCGCCACGCGACTGGACGGAAGCTCCGGCTGTGGGGCTGGATCTTCGTTCATGATCGCTGTCAGCATGTGCTCAAGCTGGCCAACCAGGAACAAGCAGTTCTATTTTGCCTCTCAGCGGAAAATGATCACTTCCTCACGATTGGGTTCCTCACGCGTGCGATAGCTGCTGTCACCGCGCGAATCGTCGCCGCGGATACCTCCCAATTGCTCGTCGAACTGGCGGGCGACATCTTCACCAAGGCTTTTCGAGACCTCAGAAACGACCTTTCCTCGGTTGAGAACGACACGGCCGCCACGGCTGGTCATCAGCTTGACATCCTGGCCGGTGCCCATCGCACTGAAAGCAGCCTTGATCTTGTAGTCGCGCGTGCTGATCAGACTGAATTCAGCGACCAGTTCAAGGCTGAGCGTATGCGAGACGGTGTTGGTGTGGTCGATCGGGTTGGCTTCCTGGCGGAATTCCATACTATTGATCGATCCGAAGAGTACATAGTCGGCGCCAGGATACATGCCCTGCCTGACACGTGCGATGACGTCATACAACCTCTCGACGTGCTTACTGTCGGTGAAGGGTTTGCCCTGTACCAACTGGAAACGGCCCGACTTCAGCATCTCGCCCTTGATGTCGGCGGTAAACTTGCGTAACTCGCCGCGCTCGATGTAGCTGTAGGTGCCTTCCGCCTCGTAGTAGCTGCTCTCCGACTTGGCGTTCAGCGAACCGCTGCTGCGCCGCGCATAACCATAGTCGGATTCACGCTCACTTTCGCGACCGGAAGCGCGCAGCGACGATTTTTCGTTGGCCGCAACCACGCGAAAATACTCACTGACACGTTCCTCATAAGCGAGATCGGTCACTGCGACCTTGGGCGGCGGCGCTGCGACTGCGAGACTGGTGGCGGCGAGAAGTGCGAAAACGCCCGCACGGACAAGGTTGATGGCGTTCATCTCAAGATCTCCTGGTGCCTTGACAGGGCTGGCGACTAACGTCTGGCCGATTTGCGGATGTCCTTTTCGTCAGACCATTCGACAATGCCGGTCTCGATCTCAACCAGACGCAGGTTCATCTTGTAGTAGACGTCCTTGATGTCGACGTTCTTCTTCACAATCGACGAGATGCTGCCATCGATACGATATTTGGCACCCTGCATTCTCCCCATTTTGACCGACTTGCCTTTGTCATAGAGACCGCTCTGATTCTGCCGACGCAGTTCATCGACCTGGTTCTGCATATCCTCGCCCTCGATGGCGTAGCGGACCCCACTTTTCTGTAACTGCGTCAGGATGGTGTCGGTGATCAGGCGTGTGTCGAAATATTCGCTGGTCTTGTTCTTCACTGGCGAGGCCATCAGCAACTGGCGCTTGCGGATCAGATCCTGGATCAACGGGTGCTGAATCAGCGATTGCGTCATTTTTTCCGAAATCATCTGGATGTCGGTCGAGCCGAGGTCGGTGGTCACCGTTTCGACGGCCTTGGAATCGCCGTAGCTGACATTGCCGCCACCAACCGTCGGCGACGAAGTCGTCGCACAGCCGGCAAGTGCCAGTACCAATGTGCTGGCGAGCAGGGTGAAGCGGATTTCGTAATTGGACTGACCTTGCATTGCATTACCTCCTGATGGCGATGTTGGCGACCGGCGAGCGGTCGTGTTGCGAAATGGGCTGGTGGCGCCGCCGGTTTGAGGTGAAAGTCGCCTCGGGCCAGGCGAGCGCTCACCGCTGCCGGCTGCCACGACTCAGTTGCTGATGTTGTTCGGGCTTTGCAGGATTAGCCGGAAATCGGTCGCCTTGAAGGTCGGTCCGACGACGTTGATCAATTGCTTCTGCAGTCCATAAACCAGTAGCGGTTTCCACGGCTCATCGTCCCAGACGGAAAAGCCATCGCGGTCGAGCCACTTGAAGCGATAGTACAGCTGCTGGTTGCTGGAACTGGTATTGGTGATCTCGACCTGGATGCGCAGCAGGTTGTCGCGCTTGGTGGCGCGCATGTCACTCACCTTGAGGGAAGCCATCTTGCCCAATTCCTCGATCTTGCTGGCGATGCTCGGCGCTGTTTCTGCCGCCGGTCGCGGCTGGCTGCTGAGCGCCAGTTGTGCCGGCGCCGGCGCAGCAGCAGAGTCGCCGCCGCGGGTTACTGTCTGGCTGGTGGCGGTCAAGCGCCGCTTGGCCAGTGCGGAAAATTGCCCGTCCGGATACTTGCTGAGGTAATCGCTAAAATCATCCGGCGTGTTGCTGTTCTTGATGCTGTCCCAGAACGCCAGTTCGACCGCCTTCGGGTCGACCGTCTGCACCACCGTCGTTGCAGTACTGGCGCCGGCCGGTGCCTGGCCGGCGACGAAATAGAAGTCGCCATCGGTCTGTTCGTAGAGTGCCGGCTGCTGGTCGTGGCCGACCGACTTCGCCTTCTGGGTAACCGTGCTGCGCACCCTGCGCATCGCGTCGGTGGCGCTGATTCCCGGCTGCGTGATCGATGGCAGGAACTCGCGGGTAAACAGGCCGTTCGGGTTGTTGTCGTTGTCGCCCAGCTTGTCGAGCGCCTGCTGATTGGCGCCCGCCGAATAGAGAACGACCTGACCGTTGGGCGCCTGTGGTGGCGCCAGACCACGCGTGGCGCCGATCGAGCGCGTGCCGGACTTCTTCGGCAGGGGATTGTCGCGGCAGGCGTCGAGAACGAGCAGGGTGAACTTGGCCTTGGCATCGGCGATCTTGTCCTGGATCGCCAGCACGCTCACCGCCTGGTCGGCGAGGTCGTTTTCGCTGCGCGGAGAATCCATGTCGACCGGCACCAGAAAGTTCTGATTGTTGACCTGCAAGCCATGTCCGGCGAAGAAGAAGACGCCGACCCCGCCGCCGGAGATCTTCTGCACGAACTCGTTGACCGCCAGGTTCATCTTCTTCTGCCCCACGTTGTTGTAGGCCATCACTTCGAAGCCGATCTTCTTGAGTTCGCGGGCCACGGCATTGGCATCGTTGACCGCCTTCTCCAGCTTGGTGACGTTCTGATAGTCGTTGTTGCCGATCACCAGCGCGACGCGCCGTTCGGCCGCGGCCAGCGCGTTGCCGGCGGCAGCGAGAGCAAAAATCAGGCTGACCGCGATAAGGAAGATGCGTGTCATGAGAATCTCCTGCAGGATTACTGGGTTGCCGCCGCATTTGCCGGCTTGCCGCGAACGCCACGTGTCGGGGGACGGGCATCGGACTTGGTACTGGTCGACTGAGCGCCGTCGATGGCGACGTTCGGCTGGCCAACATAGACGGCACCGCCGGTAAGTCGGATGGGAACGATGGTGAAGCGGCTACCGATGTTGACCTCGGTGCGGTAAGCGCCGGCGCCGGTCTGGAACTCGACCGTTTGCCGACCATGTGGCAGGATCGCGCGCGCCACCGAAATGCGCTCGGGCAGCGTGCGCCAGCTGCGATCGTCGGCCTGCTCGGTGGCCACGGAAGCCACGCCGACCGCGATACCGAGGATCGGCGACGCTTGGTTCGCCTGCTCCTCGGCGACGGCTTTCAGTGCAGCGCGGATCACCGTGCGCAGAATGATCGACGGCATCTGATCCTTGAGCAGCCGACGCGCCATGGTGTCGATGTTGCTCAGCGTCTCGACCGGCAACTGGCGGCCGGCGACCGTCAAAACCGGAGGAACGAAGCCGCGGTTCTCGGCCTTGAGTACCGGAAACGAGAGTGCCGTGACCACCAGGCCATTCTTGCGCGGCACCGGGATCGGGATGGTGATCGACTTCCACGACGGCGCGAATCCCGATTCTACGACGAAGAGCACGTCCGACTCGCGCGGCCCGGGCTTGCGCCGGCCGACGTTTTTCAGGCTGCCCTGGATGAGCAGCTTGTTTGGCGAAAGCTGCAAGGCATTGCGGTAGCCGGGTTCGGCGAGCGAAGGTTCGCCGGTGACCTCGAAGAAGTAGCCGGCAAGGTAGTGTGCGAAAGCATTCTGGTAGCCGTTCTTCAAATCGCGGACTTCCGGTGTGTCGAGTTCGGCGAGAGGATAGTCCTTGAGATGCTTCGGATCGTTATCGACCTTGAGCTTGTCGCCCTCTTCCTTGAGCTTGTCGTATTCCTTCTCGCGGAAAGACTTGATCAACTGCTCGCGCTCGTAGGTCTTCTTCATCTCGATGCGCGCCAGATCGGCACTGCCGAGGAGGATATGATCAAGGGTGAGTTGCGCCGACAACATGACCTTCTCGTAGTCCTGACCGTCATAGCGCCGCGTCTTGTCATTGATCAGGTAGCTACCAATGTCGCCGATCAGCTTCTGCGGATTGGTACGGTACTCGTCTTCCCATTGCTGAATGATGGCGTCGGCTTTCAGCCAGGTGTCGCGACTTCCGGCATAGTCCTTGTCAAGACTGAGGAGCTCGCCCTTCTCGAAGTAATAGAGGATGTCTTTGTCCTGCGACAGAGCGCCGGCGGTATTATTTTTCTCGACCTGCTCGATTGCCTGTTTGACCGCACCGGTCTTCACCAGGTTCACCGTTTCCTTGAGCTCCGAGTCATATTGGCGCATCGGATTGGTGGCGCAGCCGGTCAACAGCGTCACCAGCAATGTCAACACTGCCGCGATATACCCTCGATACATCGATTCTCTCCCGGTTTGTCCCAATGGCCGCCATCTGCATCGGCAGGCTGAACGGCATGTCTGGCAATAGGATCTGCTTCAACCCGAGGGCATTTTAACCGGATATTTGCCTGGCAGACGCGAAAAAGTTGCCCTTCCGCAGCGATCGATTCATCAGATCCGAAGCGATCAGCGAATGCTACGAATGCTACGAAGTAGCTGCCACCCTCCCGACCGGAATGCCAGTCGATCCCATCTGCCGTCCCAACCCCCCGGTGACCGCATCACCGCACCAAAATGCAGCAAAAACGCCCCGAGATTGTGCGCCGCATCATCAGTGAGGACACAAGGCGTGGCAGAAATCCTGAAAAATCAGCGCATCCAGAATATGGCCCAATTATTGCTTTAATCCTCCCATCAAGACACAGCAAAGGGAGTCGTGAAAATGAGCAAGAAGAAACTGGTAATGGTGGGCAACGGCATGGCTGGCGTGCGCACGCTTGAAGAGTTGTTGAAGATCGCTCCCGATCAGTACGAGATCACCGTTTTCGGCGCCGAGCCGCACCCCAACTACAACCGCATCCTGCTCTCGCCGGTACTGGCCGGCGAGATGACGATTCAGGACATCATTCTCAACGATCATCATTGGTATGCGGAGCACGGCATCAAGCTGCACCTGGGCAAGAAAGTCAGCAGGATCGACCGCGTGCAACGCCGGGTGATCGCCGAGGACGGTACCGAAGCACCCTATGACCGGCTGCTGCTGTCGACCGGCTCCAACCCGTTCATCCTGCCGATCCCCGGCAATGACCTGCCGGGCGTCATCTCCTACCGCGACATCGCCGACACCGATGCGATGATCGACGCCGCGCGCCGCTACCGGCATGCGGTGGTGATCGGTGGCGGCCTGCTCGGCCTCGAAGCCGCCAACGGACTGAAGCTGCGCGGGATGGACGTGACCGTGGTACATCTTGCCGACTGGCTGCTCGAACGCCAGCTCGACCAGACTGCCGGCCGGATGCTGCAAAAATCGCTCGAAGACCGCGGCCTCAAGTTCCTGCTTGGCAAACAGACCGAAATGTTGATCGCCGGCGAGAGTGGACGGGTCTCGGCGATCCGCCTCAAGGATGGTCTGCAGATTCCTGCCGATCTGGTAGTGATGGCCGTCGGCATCCGCCCGAACACGGCGCTGGCCGAATCGGCAGGCATCTACTGCAACCGGGGCATCGTGGTCAACGACACCATGCAGACCTACGACCCGAAAATCTACGCCGTCGGCGAATGCGTCGCGCACCGCGGCACCGCGTACGGACTGGTCGCGCCGCTCTTCGAACAGGGCAAGGTCGCGGCCAACCATCTCGGCAACTACGGTATCAGCCGCTATACCGGATCGGTCACCTCGACCAAGCTTAAAGTGACCGGAATCGACCTGTTCTCGGCCGGTGATTTTTTTGGCAGCCACGATAGCGAGGAAATTGTCCTCAACGATGCGGCCGGAGGCGTATACAAGAAACTGGTGATCAAGGACAACAAGCTGGTCGGTGGCGTCCTTTATGGCGATACCGCCGATGGTCCCTGGTATTTCCAGTTGCTGCGCGACGGCCAGGACATCCACGAAATTCGCGATCATCTGCTGTTCGGACAGTCACACGTCGGCGACGTCGGCCATCAGGGCCACAGCAAGGCAGCTTCCATGGCCGACAGCGCGGAAGTGTGCGGCTGCAACGGTGTCAGCAAGGGTAGCATCGTCAAGGCGATCAAGGAAAAAGGGCTGTTCACGCTCGACGACATCAAAAAGCACACCAAGGCAGCGTCGTCCTGTGGCTCCTGCGCTGGCCTTTGCGAGCAGATCCTCTCGGCGACGATCGGTGGTGCCTACACGCCGGCAGCTTCGAACCGCAAGGCGGTCTGCGGCTGTACCGATTACTCGCACCAGGAGGTGCGCGACGCGATTCGCGCGCAGCACCTGCTGAGTACCGACGCGGTCATGCGCTTCCTCGAATGGCAGACGCCAGACGGCTGCGACAAGTGCCGCCCGGCGCTGAACTACTACCTGATTTCGACCTGGCCGAAAGAGGCAAAGGACGATCCGCGCTCGCGCCTGGTCAACGAACGCGCGCACGCCAATATCCAGAAGGACGGCACCTTTTCGGTGGTACCGCGCATGTGGGGTGGTTTGACCACAGCAGCCGAGCTGCGCCGAATCGCCGATGTCGCCGACAAGTATCAGGTGCCGACGATCAAGGTCACCGGCGGCCAGCGCATCGACCTGCTCGGGATCAGAAAGGAAGACCTGATCAGTGTCTGGAAGGATCTCGACATGCCCTCGGGTCACGCCTACGGCAAGTCGATCCGCACCGTCAAGACCTGCGTCGGCATGGAACACTGCCGCTTCGGAACGCAACTGGCAATGGCCATGGGCGTCAAGCTCGAGAAGATGCTGTTCGACATGTACTCGCCGCACAAGGTCAAGCTCGCCGTTTCGGGATGTCCGCGCAACTGCGCCGAGGCCGGCATCAAGGACGTCGGCGTGATCGGCGTCGATTCGGGTTACGAACTGTACGTTGGTGGCAATGGCGGCATCAAGACCGAAGTCGCGCAGTTTTTCGTCAAAGTGAAGAACGACGAAGAGGTGATGGAGTACGCCGGCGCTTTCCTGCAGCTCTACCGCGAAGAGGGCTTCTACCTCGAACGAACCTGCCACTACCTCGAACGTGTCGGTCTTGACCATGCCAAGCAGCGGGTCGTCGAGGACGAGGAGAGCCGCAAGGCGCTGTATGGACGCCTGCTGGCCGAACTGCAGGACACCAAGGATCCCTGGGCCGAGCGCATCGCCGGCGTAGAGCACAACGAGTATGAATTGCTTTCGGTATGAAGGACTGGAGAACAGAAATGGCTGAATGGAAATCGATCTGCAAGCTTGAAGAAATTCCGCGCCTGGGCAGCCGCGTCGTGCGCTCGACCAGCGGCAACATCGCCGTTTTCCGCACCTCGGGCGGAGAAGTGTTTGCGCTGCGAGACCAGTGCCCGCACAAGGGTGGGCCCCTGTCGCAGGGGCTGGTGCACGGCAATCAGGTGACCTGTCCCCTGCACGGCTGGAAACTGCGTCTGGATTCCGGCGAGGCAGTCGCTCCCGACCAGGGCTGCTCGCGCAGCTACCCGATCCGCGTGGAAAGCGGCACGGTATTTCTTGAAATCTGATTCGAAAGGACTACGACAATGGACAAGTCATTCTGGAAAGCCGGACACCGGCCGACGCTGTACGCGGCATTTCTCTACTTCGACCTGGCTTTCATGGTCTGGGTGATGCTGGGGCCCCTGGGCGTGCAGATCGCCAAGGATCTCGGCCTGACGCACGCACAGAAAGGGATGATGGTCGCCACGCCGGTGCTTGCCGGCGCCATCCTGCGCATCGTCATGGGCGTGCTGGTTGACCACCTGAAACCCAAACTGGCTGGCGCCATCGGACAGGTGATCGTCATCGTCTCGCTGTTCGTCGCCTGGTACTTCGGTATCCACAGCTACGAGCAGACGCTGATCCTCGGCGGCTTCCTCGGCGTTGCCGGCGCGTCGTTCGCGGTCGCCTTGCCGCTCGCCTCGCGCTGGTATCCGCCGGAACATCAGGGAACGGCGCTGGGGATTGCCGGAGCCGGCAACTCGGGTACG
Organism: Candidatus Accumulibacter contiguus; assembly: GCF_012940005.1. Taxonomy (GTDB): domain Bacteria; phylum Pseudomonadota; class Gammaproteobacteria; order Burkholderiales; family Rhodocyclaceae; genus Accumulibacter; species Accumulibacter contiguus. Next base: position 114,746 of record NZ_SPMX01000012.1, read on the forward strand.
GCGCTGGCAGCGCTGATCGCACCGAGCCTGGCGATCGCCTTCGGCTGGAGCAACGTCTTCGGCCTGGCGCTGATCCCGCTGCTCCTGGTCTTCGTCTTCTACCTGTTCGCCGCCAAGGACGCGCCGGAATGCCCGCCCCCCAAATCGCTGGCTGAATACCTGAAAGTGCTCAAGGACACCGACGCCTGGTGGTTCATGTTCTTTTACTCGGTGACCTTCGGCGGTTTCGTCGGCCTCGCCTCGTCGCTGACGATCTACTTCAACATCCAGTACGGCCTCGACGCCAAGACTGCCGGTTTCTTCACTGCCGCCTGCGTTTTCGCCGGTTCGCTGGTGCGACCGATCGGTGGTAACGTCGCCGACCGCATCGGTGGCATCAAGAGCCTGTCGGTGATGTATGTGCTGGCAGCGATCTTTCTCGGCATCGTCAGTATCGGCCTACCTGCTGCATGGATGGCGCTGCTCGCCTTCGTGGGTGCGATGCTGGCACTGGGAATGGGTAACGGCGCGGTCTTCCAGTTGGTGCCGCAGCGCTTTCGCAAGGAAATCGGTGTCATGACCGGGATGGTTGGCATGGCTGGCGGTATCGGTGGCTTCTACCTGGCCTCTTCGCTCGGCTACGCCAAGGAACTCACCGGCAGCTATCAGATCGGCTTCCTGATCTTTGCTGCACTCGCTCTGCTGGCTCTGGCCGGACTGACCGGCGTCAAGACTCGCTGGCGTACGACCTGGGGTGCTGCGCACCTTACCGTGGCGAAGATCTGATCCGAAAATTTCTTTGCGCAGAGTGTGGGGTGGCAAGGTACATTGTGACCTGCCGCCCTTTTCTGGAGCCATGCTGGCATGCCGCTTAGAGTCGACGTCGGTCACTCCTCGCTCACCGGACCCCGCGAACGTAACGAGGATTTTTGCGGCATGGTCACCCCGCAGGGAACCGACCTCGAAAACAAGGGGCTGATCGCAGCCGTCGCCGACGGCATCGGCGGCCACAAGGGCGGTCGTGAGGCCGCCGAATACACGGTGCGCGGCCTGCTTTCGGACTACTACGCGACCCCCGACACCTGGAGTGTGCCGCATGCGCTGGAAAAGGTCGTCGTCCCGCTCAATCGCTGGGTCATCGCCGAAGCCGGCCGCCAGCCGGAACTTGCCGGCATGGCGACGACGCTCACTACCCTGGTGCTGCGCGGCCGGCGTTATGTGTGCGCTCACGTCGGCGACTCGCGACTCTACCTGCTGCGCAATGGCGTCTGTCGGCGACTGACTACCGACCACGTCTGGGAACATCCGGAACTCCGGAACGTCCTGTCGCGCGCAGTAGGCCTCGACCGCCATTTCCACCTCGATTTCGCCGACGGCGAATTGCGCCAGGGAGACTGCTTTTTGCTTTGCTCCGATGGCGTCTGGGGCGCACTCGACAACCAGCGTATCTGTGGCCTACTGATTGCGCATCCCGACGCGCAACAGGCTGCTGCATCGCTGACCAGTCTTGCACTGGCCTCGGGCGGACAGGACAACGCCAGCGCCGTGGTCTTGCGTGTCGCCGAACTGCCGGCAGAGAAGCTGCGCGACTCGCTCGAAGGCTCGGCGCGCTTGCCCTTGCCGCCGCGTTTCAAGCCCGGCCAGTCCTTCGACGGCCTGCGCATCGACGAAGTGCTGCACGACTCACGGGCGACGCTGCTGTACCGTGTCACCGATCAGCTCTCCGGCCAGCCAATGGTGCTCAAGACGCTGCGCCCGGAACTCGCTGACGATCCTGACGAAATCCGGGCGCTGATCATGGAAGAATGGCGCTCCCGGCGCATCGTCTCGCCTTTTTTCGCACAAATGCTACCGACTGAAAGACGTAGCTGCCTCTACTATCTTCAGAGCTGGCACGAGGGAGCGACGCTGCAGCGGATGCTTGATGCGGATATGCACTTCACCGTCGCCGAAGCCGTCCAGAACGGTATCCGGCTGATGAAGGGGCTCTGTGCACTGCACCGCCTCGACATCGCGCACCGCGACATCAAGCCGGCGAACATTCACCTCGGCCGCGACGGCTGCCTGCGCATTCTTGACCTTGGCGTCGCCGTCAGTCTCTCTGAAGACGAAGTCGCTATCGGCAGCCCGGGCACGCCGAGCTATATGGCGCCGGAACTCTTCGCTGGCGAGCAGGCCGGTGCCGCGCATGACCTCTATGCCGCGGGCGTCACGCTCTACCACCTGCTGACCCGCAAGTATCCCTACGGCGAGATCGAACCTTTCCAGCACCCGAAATTTTCCGAGCCGGTGGCACCAACGCGCTACCGACCGGATATCCCGGGCTGGCTCGAAAACGTCCTGCTCAAGGCGGTCGCAAAAGACCCTGCGCAACGCTTCGAAACCGCCGAGGAGTTTCTTCTGGCGCTCGAACGCGGTGCCAGCCGCCCGGTCAACCGCCCGCCGGTGACCCCGCTGGCACTACGCAACCCGCTGCTCACCTGGCGGATCATCGCCGGCGTCTCCTTGCTCGTCAATCTGCTGCTGATGCTGCTGACACGCTGAATATTTCAGGCCATTCGCCTGACCGTTCGCCGTAGTCAATCGACGCCAGGGTAGCCGCATGGTCCGTTTTCGAAGACTGCTTGCCCATTGAGAGACCCATTCATGCACCCCTGATACGAGCAAACCGTGAAATATTTGCTTGTTGGATACGCTCCTCTTGATGGTAAAGTATATTGATAGGCGAAATTTTTCCGATTGCGCTGAACGATCGATTTCATCAAAAAGGGTTGACCATGTCGAAACTGATCCCCGGTTTAACGATGCTTCCATTGGCTCTGCTCTGCAACTTTGCTTCGGCGCAGGACGTGCTCGGCAAGTCGCAAGATCCGGCGGCAACCGTTTCCAACGCCGCCGCCCCAAAGACCCCTGCCATCAAGACGATCACCAATTTTTCCCAGGCCTTGCGATGCATGGATGAATTGTTCCTCGCCTATGGCAAGAGCGGTATCGTCGTGACCTCGACCGGCATTCCGGATGAGACCGGCAAGGTGCGCACAGGCACCAAGGAAATGCTGATTACCGCCATCGCCAAAATGACGGTCAAGAGCAACGCCTTTGAGTTCATCGATTTCCATGGCGGTGGTGACGATCTGGCACGACTTTTCGACACCAAGGGTCAGTCCATGATGAAGATTCCGGATTACTACATCCGGGGCTCGATCACCCAGATGGATGACAACACCATTCGCAAGAACAGTGGATTCGGTTTGGCGGCAGCTTTCTTCGATTTTGGCTTTTCTTCCGATGCCTCCTATGACCTGATCAGCATGGACATGAGTATCGGTGATGCGGCCACCCGAAAGATCCTTCCGCAAACCAGCACTTCCAACACGATGGTCATCATCAAGACCGGCAAGTCCGGTGAAGCCGGTGGCAAGTTGGGCAAGGTCGGCCTCTCGTTCAATCTCGATTTCAGCCGCTCGGAAGGCTTGGGCGCAACGACGCGAACCCTGCTTGAACTCGGTCTGATCGAGACTCTGGGCCAATTCACCCAGGTTCCTTACTGGCGTTGCCTGGATGCGGACATCACCAATCCGGTGATTCGTGAACAGGCGCTGGAAACCTACGAAACACTGAAAGAAAGCGAAAGAATCACTTTTGTTCAGCGCAAGCTGGGTGGCAGCATGAACCGCTACAATGGCCCGATCGACGGCAAGATGAATGACACGCTCAAGGACGCCATCCTTGAATACCAGGCGCAAAACCATCTCGTGGCGGATGGGCGAATCAGTTTCGAGCTCTACGCCAGTCTGTTCGATGATATCCAGAACAACCTGGCTTATGTGCCCGGCACGCCACCGGCCAAAGCAGCGGCGTACAGGCCACCTGCACCTGCGCCAGCGTTGCTCCCTCCACAGCAGGCGGCACCCGCTGCCTCTGCATTCCGGGTGAATCTCGAAAGCGACAAAGGTTCGAAGCCAAGCTACAAGGTCGGCGAGTTCCTGAACATGTCACTGTCCTTGATGGGTGATGGCACCGTGTATTGCTACTACGAAGATATCAATCGTTCCGTGGCACGAATTTTCCCCAACCAGTTCGTCGGCAATCCTACCTTGCGATCTGGCAGCACCATCAGGCTTCCCAGCGGCGGCTTCAAGATTCGCTTCGATCAGGCTGGCAAGGAGCGGGTCGCCTGTATTGGCGCTGACCGCGAACTGGTCGTCCCGGCCGCACTGAAAGGCGCCCGGGATCTGGCCCCCTTGCCCGTCCGCTCGCTTGATGAAGTGGTGAGCCAGTACCGTCAAGGCAATCCGACTGCCATGAGCAGTTACATCGACATCACGGTTACCCGGTAATCGACGAGATCGCCATGCCCCCCCTGGTCAGACTTCTTCTCCAGAACAGCGCATTGATGCTCTCAGTCATGTCGCCCATGGCGATGGCGGCAGACGGTCAGGCTGGGAAGGTCATGCTGTTGGCAGAATTGATCATTGTGCCGGAAAAGGCACCTTCGAAGTCAACCTCGCAATCACAGCGCGAGAAGGCAGGGAGATATCAAGGCGAAGCACCGGCAAACCTGGAGGACGACGAGGTCGGAATTCTTGCGCCTCGTGGCGGCGCACCAACAGAAGAGAAAGCTTTCGAAAACCGCAATAAGGCCAGGGCATATCAACCAAGTGGTGATAATTCTTCACCTCCATCCTTTTCCGGGTCCGGGGCTGCTGGTTCCGATGGTGGCCAACCGCGTCACATGGAGCAACGCAATCGCGCACGCGCCTATACCGGGACAGGAAACGCTCAGGACATGGATTTGAGCCACGTCGGTCGCGACGGCATTCCACTCGTGCCATGCCATGAGGTCGACAATGTTTCCGGAAGAATCGGGGACGACACCATGTCAGGTAGCATCGTGCATATCTTTCGCGATGGGCGGCAAGTCAAAGTTCGTTGTCGGTGATTTTCCATGTCAACCGAACACTCCGCCACTGCGTTATATAGTCTATGAATCGTGCAATATGGAGACAGTAATGAAATGGTGGGTTGCTATTGCCATTCTCGGTATGGCTACGCTTGCACTGGCGCAAGTATCTGTTGATGTATCTGGACTCGGCGTGAAAGTACAGACAGGAAAAGGCGGATCGGTTGCAAGTAATACTGCGGGGACGATTGACCCGGATGTGCAGATGGATGGTGTTGCCGTGATCAACGGCGAGGTGTTTGTGGATGGTGAAAAGGTTCCAAAGGGAAAATCGCCCTATACCTCCAAGAAGTCAGGCAAGACCTATGTAATTAAGTGGGAGAAAGATGGAAATGTCGCAATTCAGGAAAAATAGCCTCCTGGGCATTTTTACCATTGGTTTTCTTGTTTCTTCAGCCCAGGCCGTGATCGTCATTGATTACAGTGTCGTGAGACCGCCACCACCTCCGGGAGGTTTGACGTCACGCTTCGTTCCTCTGGCAGAGACAGAGCCGGGATATCTCATGCAGAGAAGCAATGCCTGGCGCGTTTACAACCAGGACCGTCCACGTACGGGCGCTTTGCTGGTTTATCCGTGGGTATCGGGCTCGATTGGTGCGCCGACCTCGTTGCGACAAGTCGAAGTTCGTAACAATATATCACGTGCCCAGGCGTATCGCCTAAGCCCCCGTGAATAAGATTTTTGACGATTAACATCCGACATGAATTGGAACCACGCTGCAAAAATATTGTCCAATTACTTATCTGGTACTGCTCAGGATAGGTTCCCGAATGATCTGTATGGGATATACAAGTGAAATCAGGATTTGACACTATTGCCGGACGCATCAGGAAAATGATCGGAACCAGTGTGCTCATGGCGATGACGCAATCGGCTTGGGCGCTGGATGCCGTGCAAGCCGACTTTTCGCAGGTGTTCGATTCCCGCACGGGAGAACTGACTGTCTGGCAGATGGCCGAAAATCCCAGCATTTACATATTTGATTTCCCAGGCTTGACCTATCAAGGTCGCAGCTTCAACCGCATTACTCAATTTACGGAACAACAGACCACCGAGCCTTATCCCAAGGTACTGAGCAATCAGGAACTGGCTCGCTATGTCGAAGCAGCACGCCGCACACAGGCCGATTTTGCTTTCGGTCACGATGTGCTGATCTCCGAACTGGTGCAGTTCTTCAACTTTGCATTGCGTGACAAGGTTGAATTGAACCCGGAAGAAATTGTCATTCGCGAGTTCCTGATGGAACAGGGGCTGGTGCGCTTCTGGCGGGGTTTCTACCAGGCCATGAAACCAGGTGTTGTCGTGCTTGCCATACCGCAAACTCAGGACCGAAAAGCTACTGAACCGATGGTTTCTCCTGGTGCACGCTATGCCATCCTGTTGCATGAACTGGCTCACGGCGAGTATTACGCAAACCCGCACTATGCCAAATTCTGTCAGCGTTTCTGGTACGAAACCATGACGGAAAACCAAAGGGAACTCTTCAAGCGCTTTCTCGCAAATTTCAATTATGCAGTCAATAATGAAGAACTTCTGATCAACGAAATGCAGGCGTACCTGATGTTCACGCCAGATCCGAAATCATTCAGTGCCCGCAAGTTGGGCGTCTCCGATGCGGAATTGCAATCGCTGCGAGAGACCTTCCGTCGCGGTAGTCCGCCCATCCGATTGCCCATGCGCTAGGAGGCATGACATGAAAAGACTTGGCTTGATTATAATTGTTTTGGCGACCTTTGCCGGTTCAACTCTCGCACAAAACAGTCAGCGCACGAAGGTTCAGGGCAACACGGAAATCAATGCGACCACAAAAAAACATGACTGCGGTTGCCGCTGGAGACAACAACGTCGCAAAAAAATCGTGTCGGCGTCGTTCAAGGTGACCCAAAGGGCAACACCAGAGTTAACGTCGCTGCGGGCAACGTCACTACAGTGGCCATTGGGCGAAACAAAAAAGGCATGTACAAATATTGGAGGAGTAGTCAGTAATGAATGCAAATAAGCAATTGACGAGTCTTGCGATCACCTTGGCGATGGCTTCGACTACGCTAAGCGCTTACGCCGTTGAGGGCCTGGATGCTCATGGAAACCAGAAAGTCAACAGTGCGATGGCCAAACGCTGGTCCGAACAAGCCAAGGGCCAGAAAACCCCGACCGACGAGAAGCAGGTCGTCAATGTCGGAAGCAAGAAACAAGGCACCTGTAATGTCAATGTCGGAACGACACAACCCAACACTCGTGGTGGACGCAAGAACGACGTTGTCGTAACAACAAAAGAAGTCATCAACGTTTGCAAGTGAGATCGCAATGAATAACATTTCCAGGGTTTTGATGGGTTTGATGTTGATCGCCGGCGTAGGCGCAGCCCAGGCCGCATCGGATGAAGACAAGCTTAAGGAACTCGAGCGCGCGATGAACATGCCGTCCGACACCGGCATGCCACAGCAGAAACGTACCCGCGCAATCGTTTTTGACAATCAACAGCAATCCGGCTCTCAGGCAGCCGAACCCTCTGCCCAAGTTGCGCCATCCTCTACTACTGCAGCAGGCTCTCGTGATTGCGGCTCGCTACCGCCTGACGTACGCACGGTGGGGGTAGATTTCCCCATCCAGTTCAATGCCGGCAGTGCAACGGTTTCTTCTGCCTCTGAAGGCACCTTGAACCAGATCGCTAAAGTCCTGGCATTGTCGCCGGATCGCTGCATCATCGTCGAAGGGCACACCGACGTGATCGGTAATTATGAAAAAAACATGGCGCTGTCTCGCGACCGCGCCAATGCGGTGGTGATTTTCATCTCCACCCGACACGGAATCGATCGGAAGCGCTTTGTGCCGGTAGGCAAGGGCTCGACCGAGACGATGCCGAACCTCGACGCGCGCGATCCGAAGAATCGTCGCGTCGTATTCAAGGTAGTAACTGGTTGATCCTTTCGCAGTACTTTTTTAACTGAACCAAGGAGACTCACATGCGTTTAATTTCTATGATGATTGCTGCTGCCGTTGTTGCTTCCCCGGCTTTCGCTCAACAAACCCAGCGTTCCAGCAACCCGCAGGGCGTGCAGATCCAGGGCAATACCGACATCAAGGCGAAAAACGAGAACGTGACAGCTGTCGCTGTCGGCGAAGGCAATGAAGCCAAGAATACGACCGGCGCCATCAAGGGTGGCACCCAGATTCAGGGCAACACCAAAATCCAGGCTTCGCAGAAGAACGCGACCGCCGTTGCGGTGGGCAAGAACAACACCGCTGCCAACGAAGCCGGCGTCATCGGCGGCAAGTAATACGTCGTCCCCATAGTTCATCATTCCCATACCGGAGGAAACAACAATGCGCGCTCAATTCGCTATCATCGCCCTGGCTTCTGCTGTCATTTCTACCGCTGCTTTCGGTCAAGCCTCGCAAAGTGGCCCGAAGGGCAGCATGTCCTCACCGAATGCCCAAGGTGTTCAGATTCAGGGCAATACCGACATCAAGGCTAAAAACGAGAACGTGACGGCTGTTGCTGTTGGCGAAGGCAACACCGCCAAGAACACGACCGGTGCCATCAAGGGTGGTACCCAGATCCAGGGCAACACCAAAATCCAGGCCTCGCAAAAGAACGCGACCGCTGTTGCGGTGGGCAAGAACAACACCGCGGCCAATGAAGCTGGTGTTATCGGCGGAAAGTAAGCAACTGGAACCTGGCCATTGCGGCTACCCAGTTAGAAATGATGGCTGGACGGGACATTCCCGCCCAGCCTTTTTTATTTCTTGTTGGCGGAGGTCGGCTTGGGCTCTTCTTACGGCCTTGATCCCATCTCAGGCTTGGGCAAAAAAGTCATTTTCCCCTGGTCGGTTCTTTCGTTATTGCTGAAGATTCCTTCCCAGGAATCGCCATCGGGGAAGGTAATTTTTCCCGGCCCTTCCTTGACGCCATTTTTCCAGGAACCTTCGTAGCGGGAACCGGCTTTTGTCGTGTAACTGCCTTGGCCGTGGAATTCGCCGTTCAGTATTTCACCTTCGTAAACATCCCCGTTATCAAAGATGGTTTTCCCTTTACCGTTCTGTTTGTTGTCCTCCCAATTGCCTTCATAACGGAAACTTCCAGGCGCAATGAAGACACCATAGCCTTGCTTGACACCGTTTTCAAGCTGGCCTTCAAAGCGTTGCCCATTCTGCCACTCGATTACCCCCTTGCCACTGGGTTGGCCACTGGGTTGGGCAAAGCGAAAGTCGCCGATGTAGGTGGTGTCTCCAACCTGCACACGCTTCCCCAAGTCGGCCCTGGCCGGTACGGCGGCTACGGAAGGCACCAAAGAGCCACTGGAGTCAGGTGCAGGCGGGACAATGCCGCCTGCCGAAATCGTACTGGCAGGCAGAAACCCAGCGGCGACGTCCTTGGCACGGTTGGGTTGTCCGACATAGACTGCGTTCCCGGTAAAGCGGATCGGCACGATGGTAAAGCGACCGGAGACGTCTGCTTCCGTGCGGTAGTGGCCGCCTTGGGTCTGAAATTCGATGATTTGCCGACCCTGCGGAAGAATGGCACGGGCTATGGAAATACGTTCCGGCAGGGTTCGCCAGTTGCGGTCGTCGGCCTGCTCGGTGCTCACCGATACGACATTGGCAATCATCCCGGCGATCCAGTGCGCCTTGTTGGCCTGTTCCTGGACGACTGACTTGAGCCCCGCCCGGATGACCGTACGCAGGATGATTCCCGGCATTTGATCCTTGAGCAGACGCCGCGCCATGGTGTCGATATTGGTCAGTGTCTCAACCGGATATCGACCTCCGGCAACCGCTAGCGAGGAAGGCACTGATACCTGTTCTGAAGCCTTGAGCACCGGGAAGGAGAGGGGGGTGATGAGCATTCCTCCTTTTCGCATGATAGGGATCGAAATAGTCAACGAGTCGATGCGCGGCGCGAATCCGGTCTCCAAAACGAAAAGCACATCGGTCTCGCCCGGGCCAGGTACGCGTTTGCCAAGATCATTGAGAGCACTCTGGATCATGACTTTGCCCGGAGCCAGTTGCAGCGCGTTGCGATAACCCGGTTCGGCAAGCGAAGGTTCATCGGTGACTTCAAAAAAATAACCAGCCAGATAGTGCGCAAAGGCATTCTGGAAACCGTTCTTCAACTCGCGGACTTCCGGCGTATCGAGTTCCTGCATTGGATAGCCTTCAAGACTGCTGACCTGACCCGAATCTTGTTTGTTCGACTCGGCCTGGAGAGCGTCGTACTCCTTTTCACGGAAAGCCTCGATCAGCTTTTCACGCTCATAGGTTTTCTTCATCTCGATGCGGGCATGGTCGAAATTGCCGAGCATGATGTGGTTCAGTGTCAAGCGCGTCGAGAGCAACACCTTTTCATAGTCTTGCCCATCGTAACGGCGGGTCTTGTCGTTGATCAGAAAACTGCCAATGTCGCCAAACATCTTCGTTGGATTGGTACGAAATTCGTTTTCCCACGCCTGAATGATCTCATCGCCCTTCATCCAGGTTTCGCGGCTGCTGGTGAAGTTGCTGCCGAGGCTGAGCAACTCCCCTTTCTCGAAAAAGTAGAGAATGTCCTTGTCGTCCCCCTCATTGGCTCCTTCAATCTTTGCAACAGCCTGCTTGAGTGCGCCGGTCTTCACCAGGGTGACGGTTTCGTTCAGCTCGTCGGCATATTGGCGCAACATGCCCGCGGCGCAGATCGAAGGCATTGCGGTCATCAGCAATAGCAGTGAACAAGTGTAGACAATCGGTTTCATGGTCATCTCCCTGAAAGGGCTTGTTTTTATAGCGCTGATCGACATTTTTCGTGACGGTGGAAGGGGAGCAGAATCGTGGCCGGACTTCCGCGGCAGGTTCTTGAAATCAGCCAGGCGCCGGCGCAGTATAACAACTGTGATCACCACATCGGAGCCTGCCATGTACATGTACGTCCGCAAATCCACTCAGATCAGGCATTGATCCGATGCGCGTACTGCTCGTCGAAGACGATCCGATGATCGGCAAAAGCGTTCAGCAGGGTCTGCGACAGAACGGCTACACGGTTGACTGGGTGCGCGACGGCCAGGACGCCGAACTGGCTCTGGCGACCACTCCCTACGAGATGCTGCTGCTCGATCTTGGCCTGCCTGGCAGGTCCGGTCTGGCCATTCTCACGACACTACGGCGTGCCGCCAATCGCATCCCGGTGGTAGTAATCACCGCCCGCGATGCAGTTGCCGATCGCATCACCGGACTCGACAGCGGTGCCGACGACTATCTCGTCAAGCCATTCGATCTCGACGAGCTGTGCGCACGCCTGCGCGCCGTGCTGCGCCGACACGCCGGCCGCGCCGACCCGGTGATTCGCATCGGCGAGCTGTGCATGAATCCGGCAACCCATGAGCTTACGCAGAATGGCCAGCCGGTATTGCTCTCGGTGCGTGAGTTTGCGCTGCTGCAGGCTTTGCTCGAACAACCCGGCGTGCCGCTGTCGCGAGCGAAACTCGAAGAAAGACTGTATGGCTGGGGTGAGGAAATCGAGAGCAACGCCGTCGAGGTCTACATCCATTCCCTGCGACGAAAGCTCGGCGCCGAGCGGATCAGGAACATCCGCGGCGTCGGATATCTGGTGCCCCCAAGCGGATGAAATCGATCCGCCAGCAGCTGCTGATGGCACTTTTGTCCACGATCATGCTGACCACCCTGCTTGGTGCGCTCGCCACCTACCGAACGGCGCGCGATGAGGCACAGGCGATGTTCGACTATCAACTGCGCCAGCTGGCGCTCACTCTTCGCGATCATGCCTTGCAGAACGGGCCGCTGCGTGAATTTGGGATCGACGAAGACGCGCAGCATTTCTCGGTTCAGATCTGGGGTCCGGATGGGACTCGCATCTACCTCTCGCATCCCCGCCAGGAACTTCCTCACCAGGCACCGATCGGTTTTGCGACGATCGACACCGGCCATGGCCAGTGGCGAGTCTTCGGGATGCAGCAGGCCGGCCAGATGATCCAGGTGGCGCAGCCAATGCAAGTGCGAGACCAGTTGGCGCTCGCAGCCGCCTGGCGGACCGTCGCGCCGTTCCTGCTGATGCTGCCACTGCTCGGGGTGCTGATCTGGATCGTCGTCGGCCGCGGCCTGCGCCCTCTCGATGCAATAGCGCGGGCAGTCAGCACGCGCACACCGGTAGCCCTCGACCCCTTGCCCGAAAGCCGGGTGCCCAGTGAAGTCCTACCGCTGGTGCGGGCGCTCAACGAACTCCTCGATCGCCTGCGGCGCGCGCTGGTGGCGCAACGCGAATTCATCGCCGATGCCGCGCACGAACTACGCACGCCGCTTGCGGCGCTGACCCTGCAGGTCCAGCTCGCCGAACGCGCCAGCGATGCCAGGTCACGTGCCGAAGCATTCGCCGAACTCAAAGGCGGGCTGCAGCGCACCACCCATTCGGTGCAGCAACTCCTTACCCTGGCCCGCCAGGAACCGGGCGGTGGCGAGCGACCACTGGTACCGGTGCAGCTTGCCGAGCTGGCAGCACAAGTCATCGCCGAGCATCTGCCACTGGCGGATGCTCGGCGGGTCGACCTCGGTGTGACGCCAACGGCTCGCGAGGGGGTGGTCACGGGTGACCCGGAAGCACTGCGTATCCTGGTCGGCAACCTGGTGAGCAACGCCGTCTGCTATACCCCACCAGGAGGTAAAGTGGACGTCAGCAGCGGCGAAGACGAACGCGGAACATTCATCGAAGTCTGCGACTCGGGTCCAGGAATTCCCTCCGAGGAGCGAGAGCATGTCTTCGACCGCTTCTATCGCCGAGCGCAAACCGACACCGCCGGCAGTGGTCTCGGACTGGCGATCGTCAAGGCCATCGCAGATCGTCATCGGGCACACGTGCTTCTCGACGATGCCGACCTGGGTGGCTTGCGCGCGCGCGTTGAATTCCCTCGCTTGCTGCCCCTTTAAGTCCGCTTTAAGTCACTTTCTTCTATCGTTTCCGAATGGGAAGCCACGCGCGGGAAGCCACGCGCGCTTCCGGTTCTGCCACGAAAAAGGAGATCACCATGCAAGAAAACCCCCTCAAGCGCAGTCTGTTCGCCGTGACGCTGGTCGCCGCCCTCGGCGCCGGCTACGCAAAATTCGGTGGCGAAGTCATCCCTCCCGGTGAGGCGTTCGCCGCCACAGCACCGGCTCCGGCAGCCCTGCCCCGGTCGGGAATGGTACTGCCCGATTTCACCGCGATCGTCGAGCACAGCGGTCCGGCGGTGGTCAACATCAGCGTCAGTGGCTTGTCGAAGACGGCCGCAACGATCGACCCCAACGATCCGATGTTCGAGTTTTTCCGCCGCTTTGGCATGCCGCCGCCGCGTGAGCGTACACCCGCACGCGGCCAGGGCTCCGGCTTCATCGTCGGCGCCGACGGACTGATCCTGACCAACGCACATGTCGTCGCCGATGCCGATGAGGTGATCGTCAAGCTGACCGACAAACGTGAATTCAAGGCCAGGGTCGTCGGCCTCGACAAGCTGACCGACGTCGCGGTGCTGCGCATCGATGCCACGAATCTGCCGGTCCTGCGCCTTGGCGATCCGGCGCGCGCGCGGGTCGGCGAATGGGTCGTCGCCATCGGGGCACCATTCGGCTTCGAGAACAGCGTCACCGCCGGAATCGTCTCGGCAAAATCACGCTCGCTGGCCAGCGACAGCTATGTGCCGTTCATCCAGACCGACGTGGCAATCAACCCTGGGAATTCCGGCGGACCACTGCTCAATCTGGACGGTGAAGTGATCGGCATCAACTCGCAGATCTACAGCCGCAGCGGCGGTTATCAGGGTGTCTCCTTCGCGATCCCCATCGACGTCGCGATGAACATCAAGGAGCAGTTGGTGCAGCACGGAAAGGTCAGTCATGGACGCCTGGGGGTCACAATCCAGGAAGTGTCACAAGCACTTGCGGAATCGTTCGGTTTGCAGGCTACGGCCGGCGCCCTCATCAGTTCTGTCGAGAAAGGCGGCCCAGCTGCCGTCGCCGGTCTTGAAGCTGGCGACATCATCCTCAAGCTCAACGACACCACGATCGTCCGCTCGTCCGAGCTGCCGCCACTGGTCGCTGCGCTCAAGCCCGGAACCCAGGTCAAACTGCAGGTGTGGCGCAAGGGAATGCGCCGCGACATTGCCCTCGCTGTCGGCGAGATTGCCACTCCCAAGCTGGCCTCAGCCGTTGGCGGGGAAGCCGACAAATCGCGACTCGGCCTGGCGCTGCGTTCCCTGACTCCGGACGAGCGTCGGCAGGTCGAAAATCCGAACGGGCTGATCGTCGAGAGTGTCAGCGGACCCGCCGCGCGGGCCGGCATCCAGCCTGGCGACGTCATCGTTTCGCTCAACGGCCAGACGGTCCAGGATGTCGCGCAATTGCGCGCGCTGCTCGACAAGGCGGGCAAGAACGTGGCGCTGCTGATCGAACGTGACAACGCCAGGATCTTCGTGCCGGTCGAACTCGGTTGATGCCCTCGCTTCACCAGGCGGCAAGAGGCAAGCCGCTCGTTTCAAGAACACAATGGAGGACTGGCGATGATCAACGCCCTGTTTGACCTGCTTGGCACCTTCTATCAGAGTGGCGAGTTCGCGCAGGCCGAGTGGATGGCGCGCAGCATCCTGCAGGCGATCCCGGACGACCTCGTGTCCTTGCAACTGCTCGGCCTGGTCTATTACCGCACCAGGCGTCGCAGCGAGGCCATGCAGGCCTTCAATGCGGCCGAAGGCGACGTTCACCGGCCCACCGGCAGCCTGCATGCCTCGGCGCAGTGCCTGCAGGCTGCCAGCGGCCATGGCTCGACCCTGGCCGGAGCCTGGTATGAGCTTGGACTGCTGCTGTTCCGCCTGCGACGCTTCCCACAGGCGATCAGCGCCTTGCAGGCAGCGCTTTCCGCGCGCCCCGATTTTTGTCAGGCGCAGCGCGCTATTGCACGCATCGCAAGGCTAGCAGACGCCAAGAATTCGCCCACCAAAGCGCCCTGTATATATGCGCCTGGCTATTCCTCTTCGCTGAACAACTCGCAGGCGGACAGCTCAGGATGAGTGCGTCCAAGCCTTACGAGGTGCGCCAGGTGCCACGCCACCACCGCCCGCTTGATCTTGTCGCTATGGCCGAGTGGCAAGAGTGTGATTCAGAGTGATGCGCCATATAGCCCTGGACAAATGCATGTTCTTGAGCGCAGCCAGCGCGGCCTCGGCACGATGTTCCTGGAAAAATCCGAGCAGCGCGTTGACTGAGAGGATGCATCCAGGCAGGCCAGCAGGCGCAGCGGCATCAATGCTCCAGGGTTCCATTTTCTGCCATGGGTCATGGTTCTTCATCGAGATTCCTCTTGACCCGAGAAGCCTGCGCGGTTTGGGCGCCACGTACCGCGATCAGGTAGTAGCCTATTACCAGCGCGAAGATGACCGCCGCCGACCCGTACATGTATTCTGCAGTCATTTCCTTGAAATCGAACACAATCACCTTTCGAGAAATCGCCATCAAGGCGGTGCCGAGCACGATTTCCACGGCGAGCCGGTGGTCGCGGTGATCCGCCACGTACAGAATGATGTTGTGGTAAATCTCGATGGCGATCAACACGGCCATGAAAGCGCCGAAGGTGGCCAGGATGTCCTTGATCTCCAGCAGCATGAAGGGCGGTGCCATCAGGCGCTCATAAAGGACATACACGATATCGGCAACGCCCCAGATGATCACCAGCACCATGATCACCGCAACCACTCTGGAGACCTGACGGATCACCCGATTGAGAAAATCGATCGTTTTGTCGTTACTTGTATTGCTTTCCAGCATATCGCTCCCTTGAATCAACCGCCGTGGAAATACAAAAGCTTATTCCGGGGCGCCGCACCGCATGGGAAACAGTGTGCGCAGGCGATCCTGGGCCTTGCGTTCTCCGCCTGCGGGTATCGGCATCGCTTCGCTCAGGATGCATCTCCAGCACTGGTCGCACTCGGCTTTCCCTGCGTCAAGGCCAGGCTTGCCGCAACCGAAATCAGCAGGATGCCGGCGACGATTCCCAGGGACCACTGGATCGGCAGATGGAACCATGGTGCCGCGAGCATCTTGCCGCCAATAAACATCAGCACGACGGCGAGGCCATACTTGAGCAGATGAAAGCGGTCGGCCATGTCAGCGAGCAAAAAGTAGAGCGCGCGCAGGCCCATGATCGCGAAGATATTCGAGGTGAAGACGATGAACGGGTCGGTGGTGACAGCGAAGATGGCCGGGATGCTGTCCACCGCGAAGACCACGTCGCTGGCCTCGATCAGCACCAGCACCAGGAACATCGGCGTCGCCCAGAGGATACCATTCTGGCGCACGAAGAAACTCTCGCCGTGGAAAGCGCCGGTAATGCGCAGGTGGCCGCGCAGCCAGCGCAGGATCGGGTTGGCTTCGAGATCGGGTTCGTGCTCGGCGAAGATCAGCATCTTGATGCCGGTGACGACCAGAAAGGCGCCGAAGACATAGAGCAACCAGGAGAACTGCGTCACCAGCCAGACGCCGGCGAGAATCATCGTCGCGCGCATGACGATCGCACCAAGTACGCCATACAGCAGGACACGACGCTGCAATTCCGGTGGCACCGCAAAATAGCCGAAGATCATCACGAAAACGAACATGTTGTCAACCGACAGCGATTGCTCGATCAGATAACCGGCGAGAAACTCCAGGGTCTTGCGGTTGGCGATCTCGCGACCGAGTGCGCCGTCCAGATACCACCACATGAGGCCGGCGAAAGCCATGCTCAGCGCCATCCAGGCCAGCACCCAGGCCAATGCCTCCCTAACCGAGACACGATGCGCCTGGCGTCCGCCGAAGACGAACAGATCAAGCGCCAGCATGATCAGGACAAAGACAATGAAGCCGGCCCACATCGAGCCGGTGGCGAAGGTTTCGACGGCGCTCACGAGCGGATTCCGGAAACGGGTTGCTGGCTCGAGCGGGTGCCCTCGAAGGCGTTTCGTGCAGGATCAACATGTGAGTCGGCGCAGGCGACGATCAGCGCCTTGGGGCTCTGGCTGCGGACAAGCTGTTCGAAAAGTTCACGCTCCTCGGCGAAATACTTTTCCTGGAAACGTTCGAAGCCGGCGGTGAACCTGGCGATATCTTTCATGGGATTTATCTCTGATTGATTGCTGTCGATTGAAATGGTCTGCCCGGTGGGTCAGGATCGGCTTTCCAGCACCGCGATGCGTTCCTCGATCGGTGGGTGGCTGGAAAACAGGGCCATCCAGCCGGGGTGTCCATTGATGCCGGCGGTGGCGACGTTCTGTGGCAGTTCGCCGGCTTCCATGCCGCCGAGGCGACGCAGCGCCGCTGCCATCGGCCGCGGCGATCCCATCAACTGTGCAGCACCGGCGTCAGCGCGGAATTCACGTTGCCGCGAAAAGTACATGACGATGATGCTCGCCAGGATGCCGAAGACGATGTCGCAAACCACCACGGTGATAGTGTAGCCAATGCCTGGTCCCGACTCTTCGCCGCCGCCCCTGCGCAGCAGCGAATCCACCAGCCAGCCGACGACGCGAGCGATGAAGATGACGAAAGTGTTGACTACCCCCTGGATCAGCGTCAGGGTCACCATGTCGCCATTGGCGATGTGTGCGACTTCGTGAGCGATCACTGCCTCGGCTTCACTGCGCGTCATGCTTTGCAGCAGGCCGGTGGATACCGCAACCAGCGAGCTGTTGCGACTGGCGCCAGTGGCGAAGGCATTCGGCTCACCTTCGTAGATCGCGACTTCAGGCATGGCCACTCCGGCTTTGTCAGCGAAGCGGCGCACGCTATCGACCAGCCACAGCTCGGAGGAGTTGGCCGGCGTATCGATGACGCGTGCGCCGGTACTCCACTTGGCGATGGTCTTCGACATCCACAACGAGAGAAAAGCCCCCCCGAAACCCATCAGCAGCGCAAAGAACAGCAGCTTGCCAAGGTCGAGCCCGTTGCCCGAAAAAAAACTTGTGCGCTCCGGTGAGCGTGCAGACGATGCCCAGGACCAGCATTATCGCCAGGTTGGTGCCGATGAGCAAGAGGATCCGTTTCATGATTCGATCTCCGTGAATACTGTTGGCCGTGTCACTTGCCAGAGTGGATGAATGGGGAAGCAGCACTCGTGCTTTCCGCTTCCCCGGCGATTGCGGCATTCTTCGTGTTGCCATCACGCGGACTGTCATGGCGATATTCGCGCTGCCGCGCTACCTGACGCGCCAACGTCCTGCCGGCTCGATCGGCGGCGCGATCGATGGCGACATAGAGGTCGGGCTCTGTATCTTCGATCAGCACGTCCGCGGCGCCGGGAACCGCCACCTGGATGCTGCAGCGCTTGTCTTCTCCACCACGAGGACCATTGAGATCGGAGAGACGGATCGAAACCTTGCGCACGTGCTGATCGGCCCAGTCGAGCGCGAAGTGAATGCGACGCTCGACATGCTTGCGCAAATCTGCGCTGAGATCGAAGCCTCGGGCCTGAATGAATATCTGCATGGGAGGGCACCTTGAAGTTGAGAGTTGAGTGGTGACAGCGGGGGCCACTGTAGCGCAGGGTGACGAATCCAACAAATCGAATATAATTTAAAGAAACATCGATTTTTTGGATGATTCTGGAACCATGAGCACACTCAACTACAAGCACCTTCGCTACTTCTGGGCGGTCGCCAAGTCCGGTTCGATCGCCCGCGCCAGCGAACAGTTGCATCTCACGCCGCAATCGATCAGCGGCCAGTTGCACGAGCTGGAGGAAAGTCTCGGCGTAGCGCTGTTCCGCCGCGCCGGGCGCGGCCTAGAATTGACCGACGCCGGCCGGCGCATCCTCAGCTACGCCGAAGAGATCTTTGCTCTCGGCGACGAACTGCTCGACGCGGCGCGCGACCAGAGCGTGAGGAAGAGCCTGCCTTTTACCATCGGCATCGCCGATTCGGTCGCCAAATCTGTGGCACACCGGCTGGTCGAACCAGCCCTGCGCTTGCCGGAACCAGTGCGACTGATCTGCCGCGAGGGCCGCCTGACCTCGCTGCTCGCGGAGTTGGCCATCCATCGTCTGGACATGGTGATCGCCGACCGCCCGATCCCGGCCAATCTCAATGTCCGCGGCTACAGTCACCTGCTCGGTGAGAGTACGCTGATGGTGTTCGGCGCAGCGGCGCTGATCAAGACCCTGAACGGCGCCTTCCCGGCGCTGCTCGACGGCGCTCCTTTCCTGATGCCGGGTGACGATGTCGCGATCCGCCCGCGGCTCGAACAATGGTTCGAAGCGCAACGGCTGCATCCGCGCATCGTTGGCGAATTCGACGACAGCGCGCTGCTCAAGGCTTTCGGACAAGCCGCTGCCGGACTCTTCGTCGCCCCGAGCGCAATCGCCGCCTACGTTTGTGAACAGTATCGTGTCGACATCGTCGGACACATCGACGCCATCGGCGAACAGCTCTTCGCGATTACCACCGAGCGACGGCTGACCCACCCAGCAATCGTCGCCATCAGCGAAGCGGCGCACAAGGAGGTGTTTGGTGAGGCGTCGAGCGCCCACACCGATGTCGTGAACGCGCTTGACGGGCCGCTGCTGCCGGTACGCAAGGCGCGGCATCCGGGGCTCTCCAGGCCGAGGAACAAGAGCGCGGTATAGCAGGATACGCCTTGCGGACGTCAATCATCAGTTTTTTACGAAGTATCGTTCCAGATAATTCTGCTTTTCTGATGATCTCCAAGTGTCTATTCTCGAGCCTGTTCGACCACTCACAGGAGACATCCATGAAAACCTTTTCACTGCTCGCCGCCGTTCTGGCACTGGGCTGTACACTTGCGTTCGGCGATGCGGAAGCCGCCAGCAAACGTTTGGGCGGCGGCCAGTCCACCGGCATGCAACGTCAGTCCACCACCCCCGACAAAGCCGCCGTCTCGCCAGCGCAGACGCCAGGCGCGATGCCCGCGGCAGCCGCGCAACCCAAGCGTTCGTGGATGGGGCCGCTGGCCGGACTCGCCGCCGGCCTGGGCCTGGCCGCGCTGGCCTCGTACTTCGGCTTCGGCGAGGAACTCGCTTCGATGCTAATGATTGGCCTGTTGGTAATGGCCGTACTGATGGTGATCGGCCTCGTCATGCGTCGCCGCGCCGCTGCTCGCGAACCTGCTGGCGGCGGCCTGCAGTACGCGGCGGCGGGTGCCGGCGGCGCGCCTACGGGCAACCATGAGCTTTCCCTGCCGGCATCCGGTAGCAACGACGCAGCCGGTGTCGCCACCGGACACATCCCGACCGACTTCGACGTCGCCGGTTTCGTGCGCAACGCCAAGCTCAGCTTCATCCGCCTGCAGGCCGCCAACGACGTCGGCAATCTCGACGACATCCGTGAATTCACCACGCCAGAGATGTTTGCCGAGATCAGCCTGCAGATTCGCGAGCGCGGCAACGCCAGGCAGGAAACCGATGTCGTCAGCGTCGAGGCAGCAGTGATCGATGTCGCCGAAGAGCCAGGCCGCTACGTTGTCAGCACGCGTTTCAGCGGCATGATCCGCGAAAACCAGGACGCCGCCGCCGAGCCCTTCGACGAAATCTGGCACTTGGTCAAGCCACGTGACGGCAAGTCCGGTTGGGTTGTCGCCGGCATTCAGCAGACTCAGTAAGCTGCTGCAAAACCGCTGACCGGAGCCATCCCTCCTGACATGACAGGCTCCGGCGGCGGCTGGCGCGATCATCGACGATCGACGGACGGTCCATGAGATCTTCACGGTCGTGCCTCGAACCACAGGTCACCGAAGTGGGTCTCGACGCGATCGCCGGTGTTGTCGGTGTCGGCGGCGAGGGCAACACCCGAGATCGCCGGCACCGGATCGCCGAAGGCCGCACGAAAATCGGCGGCGACATCGCGAACGACCTCCCGCCATTTTCCGGAGTGCGCGTTGCCGGAATCGACGACGATCATCCGCAGGCGATCGCTATAGGCATTCCATCCCGATTCGCCGGCGACTTGCGCCGTACCCCAGACGTAGCACAGCGCTGCTGCCGGCAGATTGGCGCCATACAGGACGCGCGCCGCAGCGATCTTCATGCGGTCGCCGACACCGAGCCGCTCCGGTGGCAGATCGAACAGGACATAGACACGCGCGGCGTAATCGTCACCGGCCTTGCGCCGCAGGTCCGATCCGGAAACTGCCTTGGAAACTCGCCAGCGCCATCGCAGCAAGGGTGTCACCGCCGGGTCAACGCGCTCTGCGATTGCCAGACTCGACGCCGAGTGGTCGGAAATCACCCGCAGCACCGTCACGCCAGCATCGGCCAGCAGATCGAAACGGTTCGGCCGCTCGACCGAGGGCAAGGTCTGATGCAGCCATTCCTTCGGCAAATGATTTCCCGGCAGCGCGGCAGAAAACCTCGGCAGCTCGACTCGCCTGGCGTCGGCGCGCGCCGGGCAGACTGAAAACCCGCTGACGACGCCGATGACCGGGGTCATCAGCAGCGCCAGCGAAGCCCACCGGCGTCTGGTATTCATTGGCTCCATTCGACAAATCCTTCCAGAGTGGCCAGGCGCAGCAGGTCGGCCGGCCGATCGACATCCCACAGCCGGGGCAGCTCGCCCCAGCGCAGCCCCGACCCGGACAGGCGCTGCCGCGTCTGGGCCATGACCCGCTCGCTCCCCCACTCGATGGCCGCGAAGAGTTGCGGCTGCGGACAACGCAGGCCGACGAGCACGTAACCACCATCTTCAGCGGGAATGAACACCGCGTCCTTGGCGTGCTGGCGCTCTTCGAGCAGGATCTTGGCGGCAGCCACCAGATGCGCCGGCTGCAGCGCCGGACAGTCGCTGCCGATCAGCAGCAACGGTCCGGCCTGCGCCGCAAAAGCCGCCGCCATGCGTTCGCCGAGGTCCAGGCCCGACTGGCCGCACAGATCGACATCGCAACAGCGCTGCACGGCACGAAAGAAGCGCTGCTGGTCGTCCGGTGTTCCCCAAAGCGTCACTCTGCCGATCGCCGCAGCCTGCGCGACCGCCAGCGCATGCAGGATCAGCCGGCGTTGCAGGCGGGCGGCGCCGACCGCACCGAGGGCTGGAATCAGGCGGGTCTTGGCGGCACCGGCCTGTGGCGCGCGCGCAAAGACGGCGATGCCGAGTGGCTCAGCGCTGGCGCGGCAGATAGCCATAGCGAATCGCCAGTTGCTGCGGGTCCGCACCCAGAAAATAACTCGCGCGCAGGCGCCACATCAGCAAAATCGTTCGCAGAACGCCGTGTTTCTGCCAGCGTCGCCCGGAGGTCAGTACCCGTTCGCGCAGGCAGGCTGGTCGGCAGATGCGCTTGAGCCGCTTCGACAAGGCAATGTCCTCCATCAATGGCAGTTCGGGATAGCCGCCAAGGCGCTCGAAAACCTCGCGGCGAACGAAAATCGCCTGATCGCCGGTGGCAATGCCGCTCAGGCGCGAGCGCCAGTTCATCATCGATTCGACGACTCGCAGCAGTGGCTGGCGTCCGTCAATGCGCACGTCGAAGCGTCCCCAGGCGGCACCGCCCGCAATCGCGGCTCGGATCAGCCCGTCGGCCGCTGGCGGCAGCGTGGTGTCGGCGTGCAGAAAGAGCAGCACCTCGCCCTGGCTCGCATTTGCCCCCGCGTTCATCTGCGATGCCCGGCCACGCGGCGATTCGAGCAGCCGGTCGACCCCTGGCCGCGCCAGATCCGGCGTGCCGTCGCTACTGCCGCCATCGACCAGCAGCAGCTCGGCGCCGCGGCCGCGCAGTTCCTGAAGCACCGCTACCTGCGCGCGGATTGTCGCCGCTTCATTGAGCACGGGGAGGATCAGCGAAAGGAAAGGGCGCTTGGTCGAGATTTGCATGGTCAGCAGGGAATGGTGCATGAGCTAGGGCGGAAAGCGCCTTGCCGGGCAGAGATTCTGGGGCTTGGCTGGCGAGTGATCAAGGCCGTCGGCGATCTGGATTGTCGGGATTGTCTGGAAAATCCAGTGGGACGAGTTCGACTGGAGCTGCGACTACTACCTCAAGCACGGCCGCATGCTGCCCGATGACTGGAAGGAGCGGATCGGCCAGCACGCTGCGATATTCTTCGGCGCCGTCGGCTGGCCGGAGAAGGTACCCGACCACGTGTCGCTATGGGGTTCGCTGCTCAAGTTCCGGCGCGAGTTCGACCAGTACGCCAACCTGCGCCCGGTGCGCCTGATGCCGGGCATCCCGACGCCGCTCGCTGGCCGCGAGGTCGGTGACATCGATTTCTACGTCGTCCGCGAAAACACCGAGGGTGAGTATTCGAGCATCGGCGGCCGCATTTTCGAGGGCAGCGAGAACGAGACGGTCGTCCAGGAAAGTATCTTCACCCGCCGCGGCGTCGACCGGATCCTCAAATTCGCCTTCGAACTCGCGCGGCAGCGAGCAAAGCAACATGTCACCTCGGCGACCAAGTCGAACGGCATCGCGATCTCGATGCCCTACTGGGACGAGCGCTTCGCGGCGATGGCCGCGCAGTATCCCGACATCCGCAGCGACAAGTACCACATCGACATTCTCACTGCGCACTTCGTTCGCCACCCCGACTGGTTCGACGTGGTCGTCGCCTCGAACCTGTTCGGCGACATCCTCTCGGACCTCGGTCCCGCCTGCACCGGCACCATCGGCATCGCGCCATCGGCCAACCTCAATCCCGAGCGCCGGCATCCCTCGTTGTTCGAACCGGTGCATGGCTCAGCACCGGACATCTACGGCCAGGGCATTGCCAACCCGGTCGGCCAGATCTGGTGCGGCGCGATGATGCTCGAACATCTGGGCTACAGCGCAGCGGCGGCAGCGGTCATGGCGGCAATCGAAACGGTCCTTGCCGAGGGGACGCGCACGCCGGACATGGGCGGCAAGGCGAGTACCGTCGACGTCGGCAAGGCGATCGCCGCGCTGGTCGCAAGCGCCGCACGCCCATCCGGCGAGGACGCTTGATCCGGGACCACCGACAGCGGGCGCTGCTACGACCTAAGCCGAGATATCGACTCGATTGCCCAGATTCGGCGGATTGCTGGCCACCGGCGAAGCCGCTTCAAGCAGTTGCAGCGCGCCTTTCTCCTGTACGTCGATGGCCTTTTTCAGTACCGCCATCTGCACCGCCTCTGCAGTTCTGGCCTGACTCATTTCAGTCGCCGCAGCGGCGATTCCGGTTACGTTCATGATCTCTACTCCTATGATTGGTTACCCCGTATATGGTTTCACGGCACATCCGGCCGATTCTTGAGGGTAGAACTGTAGCTCCCTTGCAGGAAAACTGCTCCAGCTCTCGATGGGCGACAAGCCCGGCTCGACGAGCAGCGTCCCGGCCGCCATCAAGGCATCCCAGAGACTGCCGCTGCACCGGTAAGCTTCTCTGGCCGCCAATTGGCAGTGGCGCGCCAGAGACCAGGACGCCACTATCGGCCAGTTCGACGCCAGGACCTCAGCATCCTGGACGACGTACTGCTGCGCGTTGACACGGCAGCACGGACCGCAGCGCCGACCTCGAAACATGCCCTGGTCTACAGGTAGCCGGGCGGCAGGAAGGGATCATCCGGTTCGCCGGCCGAGCGCCAGGCTCCCTGCAGCAGTGTCGGCAATTGCTGACGAGCGGTCAAAATGCCCCGCATTGAGGCAGCAGCGCCCCGCAGCGCACCATGACGAGGCGCAATTGCCGGCAAAATGCCGGTCAGACACGCCATCTCCATGATTTATCATGGTGGCACACCTATTGCTATGCACAATCAGGAGCAATAGTCATGAACCAGCAAATCAAATCCACCTGTTGTTACTGCGGCGTCGGTTGCGGGCTGCTGATTGAATCCGCAGACGGGCAGATCGTCGGGGTGCGCGGCGACCCCGAGCACCCCGCCAACCTCGGCCGTCTGTGCAGCAAGGGCGCGACGCTGCACCTGACGGCGCGGCCGGACTATCGCCTGCTGCATCCGGAACTGCGCCTGGATCGCAGTCAGCCGCGCCAGCGTGTCGGCTGGGAAGCGGCGCTCGATCATGCTGCCGGCCGCTTTGCCGAGATCATTCGCGCGCATGGGCCGGACAGCGTCGCCTTCTACGTCTCCGGGCAGTTGCTCACCGAGGACTATTACGTCTTCAACAAGCTCGCCAAGGGGCTGATCGGCACCAACAACATCGACACCAACTCGCGCCTGTGCATGTCCTCGGCGGTGGCCGGTTACAAGCAGACACTCGGCGCCGATGCACCACCGTGCTGTTACGAGGACATCGCCCTGGCCGACTGCCTGCTGATTGCCGGCGCCAACCCGGCGGTCGCGCATCCGATCGTTTTTCGTCGCATTGAGGATGCGCGCGCAGCCCATCCGGAGCTGCGGATCATCGTCATCGATCCGCGCCGCAGCGAAACCGCCGCGCTTGCCGATCTGCACCTGGCGATCAAGCCCGGCACCGACATTGCGCTTTACAATGGCCTGCTCAACGTCCTGCTCGGCGAACAACTCGTCGATCGCGACTACATCGCGCTGCATACCGAGGGCTTCGACGAACTCGAAGCAATCGTTGCCGCCTACCCGCCAGCGGCGGTGGCCGAGATCTGCGGCCTCGCCGAAACCGACATCATCCAGGCGGCACGCTGGTTCGGTACTGCCGGCGCGGCGCTGTCGCTGTACTGCCAGGGACTCAACCAGTCGTCGCACGGCACGCACAACAACGCAGCGCTGATCCACCTGCATCTGGCGACCGGCCAGATCGGTCGCCCCGGCGCCGGTCCTTTCTCGCTGACCGGGCAGCCGAACGCCATGGGCGGCCGTGAAGTCGGTGGCCTGGCCAACCTGCTTTCAGCACACCGCGACCTCGCCAACTCCAAACACCGGGATGAAGTGGCGAGCCTGTGGGGTGTCCCGTCGGTACCCGCAGCGCCCGGCAGAACCGCCATCGAACTCTTTGCGGGGCTCAAGCGCGGGGTGGTCAAAGCGGTCTGGATCGCCTGCACCAATCCTGCGCAATCGCTGCCCGACCAGGCCGAAGTACGCGCTGCGCTGCAGGCCGCCGATTTCGTCGTGCTGCAGGAAGCCTACGCCAACACCGACACCGCCGCCTATGCCGACCTGCTGCTACCGGCTACTACCTGGGGGGAAAAGGAGGGAACGGTCACCAATTCCGAGCGTTGCATCACGCACCTGACCCCGGCGCTTGCCCCGCCCGGCGAGGCCCGCCACGATTGGCAGATCGCCGTCGATTTCGCGCGTCGTCTCGGCGCCCGCCTCGATCAGCCGCTGACCGGCAAATTGTTTCCCTACACCAACGCCGAAGCGATCTTCAACGAGCATCGCGAGAGTACGCGCGGACGCGATCTCGACATCACCGGCCTGAGCTATGCGCTGCTCGACGCAGCCGGCCCGCAGCAGTGGCCCATGCCCGAGGGTGCCAGCCACGGACGCCAGCGCCTGTACGAAGACGGTGTCTTTGCGACCCCCGGCGGGCGTGCGCGTTTCGTCCAGGTCGAGCACCAGCCGACGGCCGAAAGCACCGACGCAGCGCGCCCGCTCAGCCTGCTCTCCGGCCGTCTGCGTGACCAGTGGCACGGCATGAGCCGTACCGGCAGCGTCGCGCGGCTGTTCAACCTCGACGACGAGCCGCTGCTGTCGATGCACCCGGACGACCTGCAGCAACGCGGCCTGGTCGCCGGCGATCTGGCGCAGGTGGACAGTGCGCGCGGCGACATCGTCATACGCGTCAAGTCGGATGCCGGTCTGACTCGAGGCAGCGCCTGGCTGCCGATGCACTGGGGCAGCCAGTTCATGAACAGCGCCGGCGTCAATGCACTGACCACCTCGGCACGCGATCCCTACTCGCATCAACCCGAACTCAAGCACGCCGCGGTCGCGGTCAACAAGGCCGAACTGCCGTGGCAACTGGTAATCCTGCGCAAGGCCGGGGTTGGCGAGCTGGCCGCGCTCGCCCTGCTCGCCAGGGCGCGGACGCTGCTCGGCGAGTTCGCTTTTGCCAGCGTCGGACTCTACGGTCGCGACGAGCCGCTGGTGATCTTCCGTGCAGCGCACCCGCAGGCGCTGCCGGAAAGTCGCCTGCAGGAAATCGACAGCCTGTTCGGTCTCGGCGACGAAGCGGCAGCGATCGTTTATGTAGACCAACGCCGCCAGATCAGCAAGCGCGCGCTGGCACCGGAGGGCAAGCTGATCGGTGTTCGTCTCGCCGGCGAGACACAGGCAGAGGTGTGGCTCAAGGAGGTGATGGCCGACGACACGCTCGACGCCGAGCTGATCCGCTGGGCCGTCGCGCCGATCGGCAAGCGCCCCGGAAAACTGCCGGTACGCAGTCGCGTCGTCTGCAAATGCGCCGACGTCACCGCCGCGCAGATCGCGACCGACATCGCTAGTGGCGCGACGCTCGCCGTGCTACAGGAGCAGCGGAAATGCGGTACCTTCTGCGGTTCATGTCTGCCGGAACTTCGGCAGATGATTTCTGACCAGGCACAGCACGCCAGCGATGCAGCCGTGCTGTGAACACAGCGGGAGGGGGTATGGATTTCGCGTTGATCATCAGGGAAATCGGACGTGGCGCGACAGGATCGCGCGACCTGTCACGCGGCGACGCGCAGCAGCTCTACGGCGCGATGCTCGATGGCGAGGTCCCGGATGTCGAACTCGGGGCGATCGCCATCGCGCTGCGCATGAAGACCGAGACGGTCGATGAAATGGGCGGTTTTCTCGCCGCCGCGAACGCGCGCCTACCGACCCTGCGACGCCCTCCCTGCGGAAAGATCCGCCCGGTGGTCATTCCGACCTACAACGGCGCGCGCCGCAACGCCAATCTGACGCCATTGCTGGCGCTGTTGCTGCAACGCTTCGGCGTTCCGGTGCTGCTGCACGGCGTGCGCGACGATTACGGGCGGGTCACCAGCGAGCAGGTGTTCAGCGAGTACGGTCTGCTGGCGTGCGGCAGCGTGCAGGAGGCGCAGTACCTGATCGATCAACGCCGCGTCGCCTACCTGCCGCTGCCGCTGCTCTCTCCCGGCCTCGACCGCCAGCTTGCACTGCGCATCCGTCTCGGCCTGCGCAACAGCGCGCACAGCCTGGTCAAGATGATTGATCCTTTTCAGGGCGATTCCCTGCTGCTCGCCGCGGCGACGCACCCCGATTACCTCGGCAGCATGCGCGCGCTGCTCACCGGCACCGGCGCCAACGCGCTCCTGCTGCGCGGCACCGAGGGCGAACCCTTCGCCAATCCCAAGCGCCGCCCGCTGATCGAGCACCTCCATGACGGCGTGATCGACATCCTCTTCGAAGCCGAACACGACAGCCTCAGAAACCTGCCGCAACTCCCCGAGCACTGCGACGCCAAAGCCACCGTCGCCTGGATGCGCCGCGTCCTCGCCGGCGAAGTCTCGCTGCCACTACCGATCGCCAACCAGCTTGCCTGCTGTCTTTATGCCTGCGGTCGGGCAAGCAGCTTTCATCAGGCGAAGGCCTTGGTGGCGGTGGAGGGAAACAGGTTGGCGATGGTTTAGTCGTTGGGCAGGAGCAAGATCGGTAGCGGAGTCGGGTGACGACAGTAGGGCAGATCTCTCGTAACGCCCCGGCATCGATTCAGACGCTCGCCGAGTCGCTGCAGGACGGCCTGCGCGAGATCTGGCGCGGCAGAGTGCGCTTCCATCAGGAGACCTTTGCCTTATGCTAGCAGCGGTGGGCCGGCAGGCCTGCTTGGGCATGTGATGTGCGACAATCCGCCCTTTGGGCGAGTGTTTCCCGGCCGAGGACGATGAGTACGAGCGCACCCCCAAGGATCGAAAGGCCTGAGGCCACCCTGTACACTCCCCAGATCTGCCGAGGTCTGGCCTGCCTGCTGGTGGCCGTCTACCACGGAGCGGCCTTGATTGGTTCCTGGTACGGTGAAAAGCCGCTGCTTACCCTGAGCAATTTCGGGTTTTCCGGCGTGCACATGTTCTTCGTGATCAGCGGCCTGATCATCTACCATGCGCACCGCCACGACGTGGACAATTTCTACAGGGTTCCGGATTACCTTCTCAAGCGGCTGGTGCGCATTTATCCGCTGTACTGGATCGTGTTCATCGTCTCGGGCGGCTGGAAGGTGTTCGCCAACCGCATGGAGGTCGGCGACTTTTTCCTGAACGCCCTGTTATTCACGTCCAGCAAATCCTTGCTCGTCGCAGTCGCCTGGACGCTGGCTTACGAGATGGTGTTCTACGGCATTTTCATCACCTTCATCCTCAAGAGGTCGCTGGGGATGCTGGTCTTCGCCACCTGGTTCGTGCTGGTCGCGCTCAATGATCACTACCACTTCGCCAACCTGATCGGCCTCAACCTGATCAATACCCTGTTCATGCTCGGCCTGCTCACCTCGGCCACGGTGATGGCGCTGCGCAAGCAGCTAAGCAAGAACAGTCGCGACTGGATCGGCATCGTCAGTCTCGTCGCCGGCACGCTGGTTTTCGTCGGCACCGCCTGTTGGTACATTCTGCTCGACGATCCAAAACTGCCCGTCTGGGACAATCTGACCTTGACCCTGGGTTTCGGAACAGGCAGCGCGCTGCTCCTGCTCGCTTCGGTCTCGGCAAGACTCGAAGGCTTGTGGAAAAGACAGCGCTGGCTCCTGTTGATCGGCGACGCCTCGTACTCGATCTACCTGGTACATTTCTTTTTCCAGAAACGCGTATCCAACGGGCTCCGTTCGCTCGACTGGGTACCTGCGGGCGAGAAGACGCAGGCCAAGGCGCTCCTGCTGCTGGCCGTGATCATGGCCATTTCGATTGCCTGCGGCATCATCATTCACAAGTGGATTGAAAAACCCGTTCTCGCCAAGTGCCGGGAATGGCTCAAAATAGGCGGCTCTGCCCGGCCGCATGACCATCCCCAAGCCCAGAGAGCCACCTCTCCGAGTTAACTCGATTGTATGCGACAATGCCATATGTAAGGGCGTATCGGCGCCAACCGCCCGCAGCGGATGACAGACCAGTGGCTGGATGGAATCTCCACGGATCGGTGATCGGGGCGAATCAATCAGGGAGATCGCTCCAAACATGCTGCTGATGATCGATAACTATGACTCATTCACCTACAATCTCGTCCAGTATTTTGGCGAGCTCGGACAGGATGTCAGAGTCTTCCGTAACGATGCCATCTCGATTGCCGAGATCACGCGCCTGAAGCCGGCCTTGCTGGTGATCTCTCCCGGCCCGTGCGCACCGGCACAAGCCGGCATTTCTCTGGCGGCGATTCGCGAATTTGCGGGCAGGATTCCCCTGCTCGGGGTATGCCTTGGCCATCAGGCAATCGGTGAGGCTTTCGGTGGCCGCGTCGTGCACGCCCGCAAGTTGATGCATGGCAAGGTATCGCCGGTCAAGCACACGGACCAGGGTGTCTTTCGTGGCCTGCCCAGCCCGCTGACCTGCACACGCTATCATTCTCTGGCCGTCGAACGCGACTCCCTGCCGGCCTGCCTGGAAATCACCGCCTGGACGGACGACGGCGAGATCATGGGCCTGCGCCACAAAACACTGGCCGTCGAGGGAGTCCAGTTCCATCCGGAATCGATCCTGACCGAGCGCGGCCACGATCTCTTGCAGAACTTCCTCGAGGAGTACAAATGAAGCCCCAGGATGCACTGGCGCGGGTCATCGAACACCGCGAAATCTTCCACGACGAAATGATTTCCCTGATGCGCCAGATCATGAGCGGTGAAGTCACACCAGTGATGATTGCGGCGATCATCGTCGGCCTGCGCGTCAAAAAGGAAACGATCGGCGAAATCTCGGCAGCGGCGCAGGTCATGCGCGAATTGTCGACCAAGGTGCAGGTCAGTGACCGCGCCCGCCTGGTCGATACCTGCGGGACCGGTGGTGACGGTGCCCAGACCTTCAACATCTCGACCGCTGCGATGTTCGTTGCAGCCGCGGCCGGGGCACGCGTTGCCAAGCATGGTGGGCGATCCGTCTCGTCGCAGTCAGGCAGCGCCGACGTTCTCGAAGCCCTCGGTGTCAATATCCACCTCACACCGGCACAGGTCGGACAGAGCGTCGACGAGGTCGGCATCGGCTTCATGTTTGCTCCCAATCATCACAGTGCCATGAAGCACGCGGCGCCGGTACGCCGCGAACTCGGCGTGCGCACGCTGTTCAACATCCTGGGGCCATTGACCAACCCGGCCAACGCGGCCAATCAGGTACTGGGCGTCTTTCATCCCGATCTGGTCGGCATCCAGGTGCGTGTCTTGCAGCGCCTCGGCAGTTCGCACGCACTCGTCGTTTTCGGCCGCGAAGGCCTCGACGAAATCTCGATCTCCGGCGAAACCCTGGTCGGCGAACTGAAGAACGGCCGCGTCGAGGAATACACGCTCCACCCCGAGCAGTTCAACCTGCCGGTGCACGACCCGAGGGTTCTGCGCGTGGCCAACGTCGAGGAGTCCAAAACCATGTTGCTGGCCGCGCTCGAAGACCGGATTGGTGCCGCGCGCGACATCGTCGCCCTCAACGCCGGCGCCAGCATCTACGTCAGTGGCCTGGCCGCGACGCTGGCGGATGGAGTCGATAAGGCTTTCGAAGCGCTCACCTCGGGTGCCGCGCGCGCCCGGCTCGACGATTTCGTGAAATTCACGCGACGCTTTGCGGCCTGATGGACTTGCCGGGAGGATTTGCCATGGCAAGACCACAGCTTGAACGACACTTCGACGCGGCAGCTTATCTCGCCTGGGAAGAGACTCAGGAAGAGCGTCACGAATACCTGTCGGGTGAAGTGTTCGCCATGCTGGGCGTGCGCCAGGCACACAATCTCGCGACCCTGAACCCGTATACCAGTTTGCGCCAGGCGCTCAAATGAGCGACGTCCTCAAGCGGATTCTTGCCGTCAAGCGTGACGAAGTCGCCACGTCGAAAGTCGAAACCCCGCTCGCCGCGATGCGCAGCGCAGCCGAAGCACAGCCAGTGCCGCGCGATTTTCTTGGCGCAATCCGGAACCGAATCGCCGCCGGCAAGCCGGCAGTGATCGCCGAGATCAAGAAGGCCAGCCCGTCCAGAGGCGTCCTGCGTTCTGATTTTCGCCCCGCCCGGATCGCTGCCAGTTATGAACAACATGGCGCGGCATGTCTATCGGTGCTCACCGACCGTCGGTTTTTCCAGGGGGCACCAGCATACCTGCAGGCGGCGCGTGCCGCCTGTGAATTGCCGGTGTTGCGCAAGGACTTTCTGATTGACGCGTATCAGGTTCACGAAACCAGGGCGATGGATGCCGATGCGATCCTGCTCATCGCTGCGGCACTCGATCTGCCAGCGATGCGTGATTTTGAAGCCATCGCCGACAGTCTCGGCATGGCGGTGCTCGTCGAAGTGCATAATGCTCAGGAGCTTGATCTCGCCTTGCAGCTTCGCACCTTGCTGATCGGTATCAACAACCGCAACCTGCGCAGCTTCGAAGTCAACCTGCAAAACACCCTTGAACTTCTGCCCTATCTCCCGGCTGACCGCATCGTCGTCACTGAAAGCGGCATCCTCTCTACCCGCGACGTGCAACTGGTGCGCGACCATGGCGTCAATGCCTTTCTCGTTGGCGAAGCCTTCATGCGTGCTGTCGACCCTGGCGAAGCGCTGGCCGAGTTGTTCACCTGAATCTTATTAGCGCCGTCCAGCCCGTACGGCAAGCGGAACGAATGCTTCTGCGCGCTTGCATCGTGTTCGACCGACCGGCCCCCAAGCCTGACCTGAATACAAACTGCCCATGCGCAGCAACCAGGCTGCCGAGGCGCACTTTCCCAAGACAAATGGCGAGTCCTGTTGCAAAAACCCAACAACCTCTGGCCCGCATTCCAGGAAAGCGTTCAGGGAACTTGCTCAGGCCATCGCCGTTTGCCAGAATCGCTGCAACTTCTCGTTTCTTTTTCGAGAGGTCCAGTTTGATGGAGCAGCAGCGAGCTTCATTGATCTCAAACCTAGAGGAGATTCACCATGCAAAAGAAACTCATCGCACTGGCAGTCGCCAGCCTGGCCTCGGGCGCTGCTTTTGCCCAGACCAACGTCACCATGTACGGTATTGCCGATGCCGGCTATGCGTATAGCACCGGCGACGCCGGCAATGGTATTCGCAACGTCGCCGGCGTCCCGGTACGCGTAAATGTTCCGGGCACCAACACCTTCAGCGGCATCGTTTCCGGCATTCTCAGCGGCTCGCGCCTCGGTTTTCGTGGTGAGGAAGCACTCGGCAACGGCCTGAAGGCGATCTTCACGCTCGAGTACTCGCTCAACATCGACAACAACAGCGGCGTCGGCAACACCGGCGGCCTCAACGCCCGCCAGCAGTACGTCGGCCTCTCCGGCGCCACCTGGGGTACCGTCGCTCTTGGTCGCCAGTATTCTCCGGGTTACCAGGCAACGGTCAATAACGACCCGATGGGTGGTGCCCTGGTCGAATCGCAATCCTTCCTTTCCGCCAACGCCGGTTACACCATCACCCCGAACAGCCCCGCTCGCTGGGACAACGCTCTGACCTACACCAGCCCGAATTGGGGCGGTTTCAGCGCCAAGGCCATCTACTCCTTCGGTGAGACCACGGACGCCGCCGGCACCTACAACGACAAGAACGTCAGCGTAACGGATAACAGCAAGTGGGCTGTCGGTGCCAACTATGCCAACGGCCCGCTCAACGTCGACCTGGTCTATCAGGCACGCGACAACATCCGGCCGTCTGGCACTCTCGCCATCAACTCGTTTGATACCCAGGAATGGTACATTGGTGCCAGCTTTGACCTGAAAATGGTCAAGCTCATGGGTAGCTGGCAGGGCATGAACGTCAGCAACTCTTCGCGGCTGATCAACAACAGCCAGGTCGACAGCCAGCTCTGGCAGGTTGGCGCAGTCATCCCGGTTCTCGCCGCCAGCAACATTCATCTGGGCTATGCCCAGCTGATGATGGATGGCAACAATCGGGCTGTGGTTCCGCTGACCGGCGACTCGCAGTCTGCCACCCTGGCCTGGACGACCGCCTTGTCGAAGCGCACCACCTTCTATGCAGGTTATGTCTGGGCCTCGAACGACAAAAAGGGCATTGCCGCAGCCCCGGTGGGTGGTGGCCTCCTGACCGGCGCGATTGGCTCGCGTGGCGAGGACAACAATACCTTCCTGGCGGGCATCCGTCACACCTTCTAATTTGACGTTGCTCCATTGCTTCCTGAAACGGGCGCTTCGGCGCCCGTTTTTTTTTTCGTGAATCGTGCTGACCAGGCTGCGAATCTTGATCCGTTCAGCAACGTGACTAAAATACAACAATCTCTCTGCTCGGCTTTTCATGATCACTCATAAAGCTTGCCCCACCCCCGTGCCGCCTGCCACAATCGAGTCGACTTTCGCCGTTGGCTGCGCAGACGCATCGATACAGACGACTGGTGAAGAAATATTTTTTCTTCATTTTTTTTGACCTACAGGAGAACTCACAAATGCAAAAGAAACTGATTGCCCTGGCAGTTGCCGGTCTGGCATCGGGTATTGCTTCCGCGCAGACCAACGTCACCATGTACGGCGTACTTGACTTGGCCTATGCTTACAGTTCAGGTAACGCCGGACGCAATGGTCTCGGAATCAAGATTCCGGGCACGAACACCTTCAGCGGTATTACCGGCGTCGGCGCCGGGAATCGCCTCGGCTTCAAGGGCGAAGAAGCGCTGGGCAATGGCCTGAAAGCAGTGTTTACCCTCGAGTACGGCCTCGACCCGGACCTCAACTGCGGCATCGGCACCTGCGGTCTGAACGCCCGCCAGCAGTTCGTCGGACTGGCGAGCAACTATGGTACCGTCGCACTCGGTCGTCAATACGCTCCGGGTTTTAACGCGACCGCCAACAACGACGCACTCGACGCGAGCGATTTTGGCATTCAATCGAGCCTCAGTGCGATCAATGGCATGACGATCACGCCGAACAGCCCGGCCCGTTTCAACAACGCCATCACCTATACCAGTCCCGATCTGTCCGGCTTCAAGGCAAGTGCCATTTACAGCTTCGGCGAGACCCGCGACGCTTCTGGCGGCTACAACGACAAGCAGGTCAGTACCACGGATAACGGCAAATACGGTCTTGGCCTCAACTATGCCAATGGTCCGATCAATTTCGACGCCGTCTGGCAATCGCGTACCAATGTCGTTGTCCCGACCGCTGCCCCTCCATACCAGTTGGCCGGTACCGGCAAGAGCATCAACGAATGGTACGTCGGCGGCAGTTACGACTTCAAGATCGTCAAGGCTTTTGCCAGCTACCAGGCTCTCGACAACAACAACAATGTGCGCAGGTACGGCGGGATCGATTCCAGCGACCTCTGGACCGTTGGTCTGACCGCACCGATCGGTCGCGGCACCCTCGGGCTGAGCTATGGCAGGCTGACGACCGACCGCAACTATGCCTCGGATGGCGTCAGCTGGGGTGCCGGAACCCAGTACACCTATCCGCTGTCGAAGCGTACCTCCTTGTATGCAGCCTACAGCTATTTCAGCAACAACAACAACGTTCTCCTTCCTGGTCAAGCAATCGCCATACCGGGAATCGTCGGTGCCACAGGCGAAAGCAACTACGCACTCGGTACCGGCATTACACACAGCTTCTGATTCCAGTCTGTTCGCAGCATCAACGGGCGCCCTGGCGCCCGTTTTTTTCACCGAAGAAGCAACACCGACCAAACATCTCGCTTGCGTCCAGAGCTGGCATTCTGTATAATTTTCGCCTTTCGACCCAAGCACCAGTTTTTGATAGGGAAAAACATCCATGGCCAATAGCGCACAAGCTCGCAAGCGTGCCCGCCAAGCCGTCAAGCAACGCGCCCACAACACCAGCCTGCGCTCCAGCCTGCGGACCGCCGTCAAGCGTGTGCAAAAGGCCATTCTGGCTGGCGACAAAGCGGCGGCGCAGAGCATTTACCAGGAGTCGGTATCGGTGATCGACCGCATCGCCGACAAGAAGATCATCCACAAGAACAAGGCCGCACGCCACAAGAGCCGCCTTTCGGCTCAGGTCAAGAGCCTCGGCGCATAAGCTTTCCTGGATCGTCTGAAGCGGCGCCTGCGGGCGCCGTTTCTTTTGGTCGACAGGCTGGGCCCCATCCACAGGCAAAACCCGCCCAGTGCCATCCGCTTGGCCCGTGCTCACGCTGCCCGCATACCCCTTGCGCCGAATCGCAGTGGGCGGGGGCTTGGCGATCAAGGTATAATCTTGCGATCGAGAGTCAATATTAGATCGTGCTAATATTACCATTGTGACGGGGAATGTTATGGCTGCGGTGAAGATGGACATGGAACAGGCTCGCTTCAACATGATCGAGCAACAGATCCGCCCTTGGGAGGTGCTGGATCCGGAAGTACTGGGAGTGCTTGCAGCAGTCAAGCGTGAAGTCTTCGTCCCCGAGGCGTTCAAGGCACTGGCGTTTGCCGACCTGGAGTTACCGATTGGCAACGGCCAGACGATGCTGCCGCCGAAGATCGAGGCGCGCATTCTCCAGGAAGTGGGGGTCAGGAACACCGACATCGTTCTTGAGGTGGGTACCGGCAGTGGGCATATGGCCGCTCTTCTCGCTTCAAAGGCCGAGTATGTCTATAGCGTCGAGATCGATCCGGTCCTCGCCGAAACCGCCCGCCGTAACCTGCGGCGTGCCGGCGTAACCAACGTCAGCGTCGAAACGGGTGACGCCTCACAGGGCTGGTCCGGCCACTCCCCCTACGATCTGATCGTCATCTCGGGTTCCCTGCCCGAACTGCCCGACGTATTTCTGCAGCAACTCAAGCTTGGCGGCCGCCTCACGGCGTTCATCGGTGAAGCGCCGGTGATGGAAGCTCAGTTGATCATTCGCACCGATGACAAGGCGTTCAACACCATCAATTTCTTTGAAACCGTGGTCGCGCCCTTGACCACCAGGAAGCGCCAGAGCTTCGTCTTCTAACGGCCTCCTGGCGCTCGATGCAGCACCTCCCTGCGCTCGAACTGGCCAACTGGCTGTTGGCGGCAACAACTCCGTCGCCTGCTGAAAGTGAGTTCGTGTCATGCCCCTGAAACTCCGCGCCGGCAGGATCAGCCTCGTGCTGGTGGCTCTCCTGTCGGCTGCTTCCGCAAGGGCAGCCGACCTGCTGCAGGTCTATCGCAATGCCCTCGCCTACGACGCCCAGTACGCGGCTGCGCGTGCGGCCGCCGAAGCCGGACGCGAGAAGCTACCGCAGGCGCTCGCCGGCCTGTTGCCGACCATCGGGGCGACCGGCAACACCTTCTGGAACGACACCAACTACAAGGTCACGATCGGACCCGACCGGCAAAGCTACCAGAACAAGTACAACAGCAACAGCTTTGGCGTGAACCTGACGCAACCGCTGTTCCGCTGGCAGAATTTCGTCCAGTACGGTCAGTCGAAGCTGCTGCTGATGCAGACCGAGGCCAACTTTGCGCAGGCCGGACAGGATCTGATCCTGCGCGTCGCCCAGGCGTATTTTGACGTGCTCTTCGCGATCGAGAACCTGCGCGCGGTGCAGGC
This sequence comes from Candidatus Accumulibacter contiguus, assembly GCF_012940005.1. GTDB lineage: Bacteria > Pseudomonadota > Gammaproteobacteria > Burkholderiales > Rhodocyclaceae > Accumulibacter > Accumulibacter contiguus. Next base: position 152,130 of record NZ_SPMX01000012.1, read on the forward strand.
CAACAAGACGGCGATCGCTCAGCAACTCGAACAGGCGAAGAAGAATTTCGAGGTCGGCACGGCAACCATCACCGATACCTATGAATCGCAATCGCGCTTCGACCTGGCGACTGCGCAGGAGATCGCTGCCGACAATGACCTGGAAGTGAAGCGTTATGCGCTACGCGTGCTGGTCGGCAAGGATCCGGGGGAACTGAATCGGCTGAAACCGCAAGCGGTGATGGAACCACCGCAACCGGCAAGCATGGAACCATGGGTAGAGGCGGCAGAACGTGACAGTTTTATCGTCCAGGCACAACAGGCAGCAGCCGAAGCGGCCAGCAAGGGAGTCGACATCAGCCGTGCGGCTCATTATCCGACGCTCGATGTAGTCGCCAACTACGGGCAGAACAATGGCCCGGGGCAGTTTGGGGTCGGCTCGATCGACACCAGCACCGGCCAGATTGGCCTACAGCTCAATATCCCGATTTTTCAGGGCGGGGCTGTCAACTCGCGAACCCGTGAAGCCATTGCCAGGCGCGACGGGGAACGGGCCTCGCTGGACAATGCAATCCGCAACGCAGCCCTCGGCGCGCGCCAGTCCTATCTCGGCGTGGTCAATGGCCTCGCCGGAGTTCGCGCACTCGAAGCGGCGCTGGTTTCCAGTCTCAGCTCACTGGAGTCGAACCGGCTGGGCTACGAGGTCGGGGTACGTATCAACATCGACGTGCTCAATGCCGAGAATCAGGTCTACGTCACCCGGCGCGATCTGGCCAAAGCTCGTTTCGACACCCTGATCAGCCAGCTCAGGTTGAAGGCTGCGGTTGGATCGCTCGCCGAAAGCGACCTGGAACGGATCAATTCGCTGTTCGAAGCGCCATAAGCCGCTCGATCAATGCCATGGTGCGCGCCGTCGCTCCGCGGTGCGTCTGACTGAAAGTTTTCGCGGCAGCACGCATGGCCAGCAGCGCTTGCGGATGCTGGAGCAGATCTCTTGCCGCAATGGCCGCTTCGCTGGCATTCGAAACCGCACGCGCAGCCCCGCAAGCAATGGCATCTGCACTGGCCTGGGCAAAGTTGAAGCGATGCGGGCCAAGCAGGACCGGGCAGCCGCAGGCAGCCGCCTCGATCAGGTTCTGGCCGCCAAAAGGCAGCAAGGTACCCCCCATCAGGGTCAGATCAGCGAGCGCGTAAAAGGCGGCCATTTCACCCATGCTGTCGCCCAGCCAGACCTGCATTTCGCGGCCTGGCAAGGTTTCCGCACTTCTGCGGCAGAATGCCAGCCCGCGCTTGCCAATCAGTTCGGCGACCTCGGCAAAACGTTGCGGATGACGCGGCACCAGCAGCAAGAGCAAGTCGGGAATGTTCATTCCCATGAAGGCTTCGAGAATCAGCGCTTCCTCGCCTTCTCGTGTACTGGCGGCCAGCCAGACCGGGCGGGCAGAGAGCGCCTGCCGCCAGCAAGCTCCCTGCCGGAGCATGGCCGGCGCCGGGGTTACATCGAACTTGAGGTTGCCGCAGACGCTGACCTGGCGAGCGCCGATCTTCTGCAGGCGTTCGGCGTCGGCGGCGGTCTGTGCCGCAATCGCGCTCAACGATGCCAGGGCTGGCCGGATCAGGCTCGGCAAGCGTGCATAGCCGCGCTGCGAACGTGCGGACAGGCGAGCGTTGATCAAAGCCATCGGCAGCTTGCGTCGCCTGGCCGCCTCGATCAGGTTGGGCCACACTTCAGTTTCCATCAGCAAGCCGATTTGGGGCTGAAAGTGGTCGAGAAAGCGCCCGCAGGCAGCAGGCAGGTCATAAGGCAGATAGGCCTGCATCAGCCGCCCGGGATGCCGCGCCAGCAACTCCTGAGCGGTCGTCCGACCGGTCGGCGTCATGTGCGTCAGCAGCACACCGTGCCCAGGGTAGGCACGCAGCAGCGAATCGATCAGCGGTGCCGCGGCACGTGTCTCGCCGACCGAAACGGCGTGCAGCCAGAGCAGCGGCAGGGGTGGACGCGAGGCGTAGAAGCCGTGCCGCTCGCCCAGCTGCTGCAGGTACTCGGGCTGCCGGCGCGCTCGCCAGAGCAGGCGCAGCCAGACCAGCGGCATGGCCAGATAGAAGAGCAGCGAATACAGCAGACGGCTCATCGGCGCAGGATCTGCTCGGTGACCGTCAGCACCTCGCTGACCGACGGCGGAGCACCGGCGCCGCCGAGATTGCGTACGATGCCGCTGCCATGGACTCCGGTCAGCGCCGGGTCGGTCGCGATGTACAGGGCGATGACCGGTACGCGCAGGGCCGCGGCGAGGTGCGCGAGGCCGGTATCGACGCCAATGGTCAGGCTGGCCCGTGCAATCAGCGCGGCGACCTGCGGCAGGCTCAGAGGTGGCGCCAGCACTGCAGCCGTGACCGCGGCGGCGATACGTTCGGCACGTTGCCGTTCGACCGCGTTGCCGGCCGGCAGGACCGGCGTCAGTCCGCGCTCGCCAAGAGCCTGGCCAAGCTCGCACCAGTGCATTTCATCCCACAGCTTGTCGTCGCGACTGGTCGCCGTCAGCAGAACCACCAGACGATCTGCACTGAGCCAGTCGGTTTCGATCGTCGGCGCCGAAATCCCGTAGTCGAGCGGCAGGTCGACCGGGTAGTCGAAAGCAGCAGCAGCCAGCCAGCGGTTGCGTTGTACCGCATGCACATTGCGAGGAATGACGAAGGTCTGGTCATAGAACCGCGCTGCCAGGGGTTCACGCGCGGCTTCGGCGGCATAACCGCAATGCCTGCCCTGCGCTTGCCGAGCAATCAGCGCGCTCTTCAGCAATCCTTGCGTATCGAGCACGATGTCGTACGCCTTGCGGCTGATGAGTCGCCGGAAATCGCGCAGTTCACGCCAGGTGGCAAGCCGGCCAAGGTGCCGGCGCCAACGTCTGAGGGCAACCGGAATGACTTGGTCGAGCGCCGGATGCAGACGGGGAATATCGGCAAAGGACTCCTCGACACACCAGTCAATCCGCGCTCCGGGAAAGACATGACGCAGATCGCTGAGCACCGGCAGGTTGTGAATTACGTCACCGAGCGACGAGGTCTTTACCAGTAGGATGCGCATCGCTGGGCCAGGGTGATGAAGGCGGTAGCCGGGAAGTGCGCATTATAGGAGATGCCCAGCCTGCTGCACGGCTGGCGCACCATTGAAGCGCTATAATGCCGCCTCTTGCCATCCCTTCGCGGCGAGTCGGCCCTGTTCTGGAGACGCTGCAAATGAACTCCCCCATGATTCGTCCGGTCGTCCTTTGTGGAGGATCCGGGACCCGTCTGTGGCCGCTTTCGCGAACGCATTATCCCAAGCAGTTTCTGCGTCTGGTGGATGATTTTTCGCTGCTCCAGAACACCTTGCGACGACTCGACGGCCTCGCAGGACTTGGCAGGGCAATTGCCGTGGCCAACGAAAACCACCGTTTCCTGGTCGCCGAACAACTCCTGGAGATCGGGCTGCAGGCCGACATCCTGCTTGAGCCGGCCGCGCGCAATACCGCGCCTGCGGTCGCAGCGGCAGCGCTGCAGGCACTCGGTGAGGAAGGGGAGAAAGCTGCGCCGCTGCTGCTGGTGCTTCCCTCGGATCACGTGATTGCCGATGTCGCCGCTTTCCAGGACGCAGTCAGGGGGGCGATTCCGCACGCCAACGCCGGAGCTCTGGTCACCTTTGGTGTGTTGGCTGACCGCCCGGAAACCGGCTACGGCTATATTCGCCGTGGCGATCCAGTCAGCGGGGGCTATGCCCTCGCTCGTTTCGTCGAAAAACCCGATCCTGAAACTGCGCAAGCCTACCTGGATTCGGGCGACTACTTCTGGAATAGCGGCATGTTCCTGTTCCGCGCCGACACTTATCTCGAGGCACTCGACCGCTTCGCGCCGGCCATCCGCAACTGCGTTGCCACATCGATGGCGAGTGCGCGCCGCGATCTCGATTTTCTCCGCCTCGACCCGGTCGCTTTCGCGGCCAGCCCGTCGATCTCGATCGATTACGCAGTCATGGAAAAGACCGAGCGGGGGGTGGTCATTCCGCTCTCTGCCGGCTGGAACGACATCGGTGCCTGGGATGCGCTATCGACCATCGGCCAGACCGGTGCCAACAGCAACACACAACGCGGCGACGTGCACAGCGTCGACACCCGCGATTGCGTCCTGATCTCCGAAGGACGATTGCTCGCCACGGTGGGGGTCAGGGATCTGATCGTGATCGCCACCCCCGACGCGGTATTGGTGGCCGACAAGTCGAAAGCGCAGGAGGTCAAGGCGCTGGTCGAAGAATTGAAGTGCGCGACACGTTGCGAAACCGAATTCCGGCACATCGTGCATCGCCCCTGGGGTAGCTACGAGGGGTTGGCGAACGGCCCGCGCTATCAGGTCAAGCGCATCCTGGTCAAGCCAGGCGCGAGCCTCAGTCTGCAGAAGCATCATCATCGTGCCGAGCACTGGGTCGTCGTCAAGGGCACGGCGCTGATCGCGCGCGGCAACGAATCGCTGCTGCTCTCCGAAAACCAGTCGACCTATATTCCGCTCGGCGTGGTGCATCGCCTGGAAAACCCCGGCAAGATCGACCTCGAAATCGTCGAGGTTCAGTCCGGCAGCTACCTGGGAGAAGATGACATCGTTCGTCTGGAAGACAGCTACGGCAGATGAGTCCGATCGCCGATACCACCTTGACCTGGATTACGCCATGATCCGCCCGCCGGTCGCGACACGCATTCCCCCCACCCTGCTTGAAAGGCTCTCCCCATGATTCTGGTTACTGGCGGTGCCGGCTTTATCGGAGCCAACTTCGTTCTCGACTGGCTGGCACAGAGCGACGAGGCGCTGCTCAACCTCGACAAGCTGAGCTATGCGGGCAATCGCGAAAACCTCGCCTCGCTGACCAATGACCCGCGGCACCTCTTCGTGCACGGCGACATTGGCGACAGCGAACTGACGGACCGCCTGCTGGCGCAATACCAGCCGCGCGCGATCCTCAACTTCGCCGCCGAATCGCACGTCGACCGCTCGATCCACGGCCCGGAAGACTTCATCCAGACCAACATCGTCGGCACCTTCCATCTGCTGGAAGCCGTGCGCGCTTACTGGAACGGCCTGCCCGACGAGGCCAGACGGGGCTTCCGCTTCCTGCAGGTATCCACCGACGAGGTCTATGGCTCCTTGTCCAGAGACGAACCCGCCTTCAGCGAAACCCATCGCTACGAACCCAACAGTCCCTACTCGGCGAGCAAGGCAGCGAGCGACCACCTGGTACGCGCCTACCACCACACCTATGGCCTGCCGGTGCTCACCACCAACTGCTCGAACAACTACGGCCCCTACCACTTCCCCGAGAAGCTGATCCCGCTGATCATCGTCAACGCTCTCGCCGGCAAACCCTTGCCGATCTATGGCGACGGTCAGCAGATTCGCGACTGGCTGTACGTCAAGGACCACTGCAGTGCCATCCGGCGCGTACTCGATGCCGGTCGTCCCGGCGAGACCTACAATATCGGCGGCTGGAACGAAAAAACCAATCTCGACATTGTGCATACGGTCTGTGCGCTGCTCGACGAGATCAGTCCGCGCGCCGACGGCAAGCCCTACCACGAACAGATCCGCTACGTGACCGATCGGCCAGGCCACGATCGACGCTACGCCATCGACGCCCGCAAGATCGAAAGGGAACTGGGCTGGAAACCGGCCGAAACCTTCGACACCGGTATTCGCAAGACTGTGCAGTGGTATCTGCAAAATCAGGACTGGGTTCGCCATGTCCAGTCCGGCGCCTACCGCGATTGGGTCGAGAAGAACTACGGCGAGCGCCAGCCATGAAGATCCTGCTCTTCGGCAAGCGCGGACAGGTCGGCTGGGAATTGCAGCGCAGCCTGGCGCCGCTTGGTCAGATCGTCGCCCTCGATTACGAAGGGGAAGGCAGCCTGTGCGGCAGTTTCACCGATCTCGCGGGACTGGCCGCCTGCGTGCGCGCAGTCGCTCCCGACGTCATCGTCAACGCTGCCGCTCATACGGCGGTCGACAAGGCCGAGTCGGAACCCGATCTGGCGAGAACCATCAACGCCCTGGCTCCCGGCGTTCTGGCCGAGGAAGCCGAGCGCCTCGGTGCCTGGCTGGTGCATTACTCGACCGACTACGTGTTTGACGGCAGCGGCGACTCGCCGTGGCGGGAAAGCGACCCGACCGGCCCGCTCGGGGTCTACGGAAAGACCAAACTCGCAGGCGAGCAGGCCGTGGCCTGCTGCGACCGGCATCTGATCTTCCGCACCAGTTGGGTCTTTGCCGCGCGCGGCAACAACTTTGCTCGGACCATGCTGCGCTTGGCGAGCGAGCGCGATCAACTCCAGGTCGTCGCTGACCAGATCGGCGCGCCGACTGGCGCCGAACTGCTGGCGGACGTCACCGCACACGCCATTCGCAGCGTGCAGCAGCGTCCTGCCCTCGCCGGTCTCTACCATTTGGTGGCCGGCGGCGAAACCAGTTGGCACGGCTACGCACGGCACGTCATCGAACATGCCCGCCAGGCCGGCCGAGCGATTCGGGTCGCTCCGGAAGCCATCGAAGCCGTGCCCAGCAGCGCCTACCCGCTCCCCGCGCCACGCCCCCGCAACTCTCGTCTCGACACGCGCAAGCTGCAGGCCGCCTTTGACCTGGTCCTGCCGGATTGGCAAACGGGGGTGGACCGCATGTTGCTGGAAATCCTCGACCAATAAGTCCATAAGTGATGGTGAACAACGCAGCGCACAGATTCTGAGGGGAAGCAAAATTGCTCTGGTGGCTGGCATATATCGCACTGGGTCTGTTTACCGGTTTCTTCGCCGGCATGCTCGGCATTGGCGGCGGACTGGTGATGGTGCCGGCGCTGACCATGATGTTCGCCGCGCAGGCGGGCTTTCCGCCGGCGGAAGTTCTCCATCTGGCCCTTGGAACGGCGATGGCGGCGATCCTGTTCACCTCGCTGGCCAGTCTGCGTGCGCATCACCAGCATGGCGCAGTGTTGTGGAAGATCGTCGCCCAGATCACGCCGGGGATTCTCGTCGGGACACTGCTCGGCACGCTCTTCGCCGCCAGTGTCCCGGCAAAACCACTGGCCGTGTTCTTCACGGCTTTCGTTTGCTGCGTGGCCGTGCAGATGATCCTCAACCTGAAGCCGAAAGCATCGCGCGAATTGCCGGGTGCCGGCGGCGTTTTTGCCGTCGGTAGCGGCATCGGTGCGGTCTCGGCACTGGTCGCCATCGGCGGCGGTGCGCTGACCGTGCCCTTCCTGACCTGGTGCAACGTGCGCGTGCAGCATGCCATCGGCACTTCGGCAGCGGTCGGTTTTCCGATCGCGCTGGGCGGCTCGCTGGGCTACATCTTCAACGGCTGGGGGCACGCCGAATTGCCACAGTGGAGCCTTGGCTACGTGTATCTGCCGGCCTTGCTCTGGCTGGTGCCTGCGAGCATGCTGACGGCCCCGCTGGGGGCGGGGCTGGCGCACCGTCTGCCGGTGGCCACCTTGAAACGCGTTTTCGCAGGCGTCCTGATCCTGCTGGCGGCAAAAATGCTGTGGGGACTCTTCGTCGGAAAAGGATGAACTGCGGGGTGATCAGCGACCGTTGAACTGCGGTTTGCGTTTTTCGAGAAAAGCCGACAGGCCCTCGTGGTAATCTTCGCTGTCGAGGAAAGCGAACGAAGCGCGCAGTTCCTGCTCACTGAGCGGTCGAGCGTGCTGCAGGCGGCGTACCCACTGTTTGTGCCAGCGGGCGACCAGCGGCGCGCCTTCGCAGATGCGCCGGGCACTCGTGTAGGCTTCCGGAACGAGCTCCGGATCAGCGACGACGCGCGTGACGAGGCCCTTGGCCAGAGCCTCTCCTGATCCGAGAATGCGCCCTTCGAGCAGAATTTCGAGCACCGTCGCCGGCCCGGCGAGACGCAGCAGACTCGCCATTTCGACGGGATACATCGAAAATCCGAGCTGGTTGATCGGCGCACCGAAGCGCGCAGACTCGCCACAGATGCGCAGGTCACACTGCGCGGCGATCTCCAGCCCTCCCCCGATGCACGCCCCCTGCACCATGGCGATCGTTGGGTGGCGACAATCGAAAACCGCCTGCAAGGCGGCACCCGCCTGTGCGTGATACGCCATCGCACGCTCCAGGGTATCGCGCTGGCTCCGGAACTCCTCGATGTCGCCACCCGCAGCGAAAGCCTGCTCTCCGTCGCCGCGCAGGACGACACAGCGCAGTTGATCGTCGGCGGACAGCTCGCTGACCACTGCCGCCAGGGTCTGCCACATCGCCAGGTCGAGCGCGTTGCGCTTGCCCGGATTCGCCAAGGTGACGGTCGCGACGGCGTCCGCGCGCGCGCAGAGAATGCTGCCGGTCATGCCACCAACTCCTGATGAACGGGGTTCCTGGCCAGCGCCTGCCGTCCGGACAGAATGTGATCGTGCATCAGGTTCTGCGCCCGCGTCGCGTCACCGGCCTTGATGGCCTCGAGAATGGCAGTATGTTCCGCCAGCGACTGCTGCAGACGACCATCGATGCTCAACGAAAAAAGGCGCGTCAGCTTGAGCACCTTGCGCAGATCCTGGATCACCTGTTGTAGCCAGCGGTTTCCGGAAAGCTGCTGGATGCGTGCGTGAAACTCCTGATTCGCCACGAAGAAGCGCTCGATCTGATTGCTGGCGGCGAAGCGTTCGAGCTGTCGATGGATGGTTTCAAGCCTGGCGATCTGCTCGGGCTGCGCGCGCCTGGTCGCTTCGAGTGCGCAACGCCCTTCGAGCATCGCCATCAAGGGGAAAATCTCGTCCAGATCCTGCTCCGATATTTCGGTCACGAAACAACCACGGCGTGGCTTCAGCGTCACCAGCCCTTCTGCAGCCAGAACCTTCAGTGCTTCGCGCAAGGGGGTTCGACTGATGCCGTAATCGACCGTCAGCAACTGCTCGTCGATGCGTGTTCCCGGCGGCAGTTCGTGCGCAAAGATGCGCTGCCTCAGTCTTTCAGCAACTTCCTGGTAGAGGGCAGTCTGGGCTATACGACTCGCAACCATCGATCTTTTTTTCGCAGCCTTGTTCAGGTCCCCCAAGGGACCTTGCTTTCATAATTATGGATACAGTATTATTCGCGGAGCGGGGTGTCAAGCGTTAAAATAGCCTGTGCAGCGCGACTCCCCTGAGCGCCATGGCTTGTGCATCGTCAGGCGGAAGAACCGCCTCAATCCACAGATTTCTCGAAAGGTTCCGTCATGTCCAACGCGAACAATGCTGCAAAAAGTGATTCTGCAAATCTTGATGCCTGGAAAAAGGCAGCCGCCAAGTCGGCGCCCGGAGGGAATGTTGACGCACTGAACTGGGTGACACCCGAAGGAATCGTCGTCAAGCCGCTATATACCAAGGCCGATATCGAAGGTCTGGAATACACCGACACGCTGCCCGGCTTGGCCCCTTTCGTGCGCGGCCCGCAGGCAACGATGTATGCCGTGCGTCCGTGGACCATTCGCCAGTACGCCGGCTTCTCCACCGCCGAAGCGTCGAACGCTTTCTACCGCAAGGCGCTGGCCGCCGGCGGCCAGGGGGTTTCGGTGGCTTTCGATCTGGCGACGCACCGCGGTTACGACTCCGATCATCCGCGCGTCACAGGTGATGTCGGCAAGGCCGGAGTGGCGATCGATTCGGTCGAGGACATGAAGATCCTGTTCGACGGCATCCCGCTCGAAAAGATCTCGGTGTCGATGACCATGAATGGCGCCGTGCTGCCGATTCTCGCCGGTTACATCGTTGCCGCCGAAGAGCAGGGTGTGCCGCAGGACAAACTCTCGGGGACTATCCAGAACGACATCCTCAAGGAGTTCATGGTTCGCAACACCTACATCTACCCGCCGAAGCCGTCGATGAAAATCATCGCCGACATCATCGGCTACACCGCAAACCACATGCCGAAGTTCAACTCGATCTCGATTTCGGGTTATCACATGCAGGAAGCCGGCGCCACACAGGCGCTCGAACTCGCGTTCACGCTGGCTGACGGCCGCGAGTACGTGAAAACGGCGATTGCCTCCGGCCTCGACGTCGACTTCTTTGCCGGCCGCCTGTCGTTCTTTTTTCGCCATCGGGATGAACTTCTATCTCGAAGTGGCCAAGCTACGCGCCGCTCGCCTGCTCTGGTGGAAGATCATGCAGGAGTTTTCACCGAAGAGCCCGAAATCAATGATGTTGCGCACCCACTGCCAGACCTCCGGCTGGTCGCTGACCGAACAGGATCCCTACAACAACGTCGTGCGCACCACCATCGAGGCGATGGCGGCGGTTTTCGGCGGCACCCAGTCGCTGCACACCAACGCGCTGGATGAGGCGATCGCCCTGCCGACCGAATTCTCGTCGCGCATCGCGCGCAATACGCAACTGGTCATCCAGGAAGAGACGCACATCACCAACGTCATCGATCCCTGGGCCGGTTCGTACATGATGGAGAAGCTGACGCAGGATCTGGTCGACGAAGCCTGGAAGATCATCGAAGAGGTAGAAAGTATGGGCGGCATGACGCATGCCGTCGAATCCGGCTGGGCGAAGATGAAGATCGAGGGCTGCGCGGCCGACAAGCAGGCACGCATCGATTCCGGCAAGGACGTGATCGTCGGTGTGAACAAGTACAAGCTCGCCAAGGAAGACATGATCGACATTCGCGACATCGACAACAACGCCGTCCGAGACTCACAGATCGCGCGCCTGAAGACGGTGCGCGCAAACCGTGATTCCGACCAGGTCAACGCCGCGCTCGCCGATCTGACGCGCTGCGCCGAAACCGGTGAAGGCAACCTGCTCGACTTCGCGGTCAAGGCGATGCGCCTGCGCGCGACGGTTGGGGAGGTCTCGGACGCGATGGAAAAAATCTTTGGCCGTTTCCGCGCCACGCAGCAGACCGTCTCGGGAGTCTATGGCGCAGTCGTCGAGGGCATGGCGAGTTGGGAAACGCTGAAGGCCGAAATCGCCAAGTTCAACGATGAAGAAGGCCGGCGGCCGCGGATCATGATTGCCAAGCTCGGCCAGGACGGCCACGACCGGGGCGCCAAGGTGGTAGCCACCGCTTTTGCCGACCTCGGCTTCGACATCGACGTCGGCCCGCTTTTCCAGACCCCGGAAGAAGCTGCCCGTCTGGCGATCGAGAATGACGTGCACGCCATTGGCGTCTCCTCACTCGCCGCCGGGCACAAGACACTGTTGCCGGCGCTGGTGCAGGCCCTCAAGGATCAGGGCGCCGACGACATCATCGTCTTTGCTGGCGGCGTCATACCGCCGCAGGATTATGACTTCCTGTTTGCCGCCGGCGCCAAGGCCATCTTCGGTCCCGGTACCCGCATCGAGGACTCGGCGATGACCGTTCTCGCGGAAATCCGCAAGGCCCGCGCGCAAGTAACTGCCTGAACGGCGCCACCATCTGCAAAGGTCATGGACATGTCCAGCGCGTCCGCCGGCAGCCTCACGGCTGCCGACCAGCACCTCGTCGATGGCGTTCTTGCCGGTCGCCGGCGGGCGCTGGCCAAAACCATCACCCTCGTCGAGTCGACGCACCATGATCACCATCGACGTGCGCGACAGGTGTTGGCAGCGCTGCTGCCGCACACGGGAAGAACGATTCGGGTCGGCATCTCGGGCTCGCCAGGGGCCGGCAAATCGACCTTCATCGAATCGCTGGGCGTTCATCTGATCGAAGCCGGCAAGCGCGTTGCCGTTCTCGCCGTTGATCCATCGTCGTCGGTTTCCGGCGGTTCGATCCTCGGTGACAAGACTCGCATGGAGTTGCTCTGCCAGCGCGACGAAGCGTTCATCCGGCCCAGCCCTTCCTCGGGTTCGTTGGGTGGCGTCGCTGACAAGACGCGTGAAGCGATGCTGGTTTGCGAAGCGGCCGGTTTCGACGTCATCATTGTCGAAACGGTCGGCGTCGGACAATCCGAGACGACGGTCGCCGGTATGGTCGATGTGTTCGTCCTGCTGCAATTGCCCAACGCCGGCGACGACCTGCAGGCGATCAAGAAGGGAATCGTCGAGATCGCCGACCTGATCGTCTTCAACAAGGCCGACATCGATGAACGCGCCGCCGCATTCGCGCGCGGGCAGATGAGAGCAGCGCTGACCATGCTGCGCAGCGCCAGCCCCAACTGGCGTCCACCGGTGCTGACCGTCAGCGCGCTTGCAAAACGCGGCATCGCCGAATTCTGGGCCGAAATCGAGCGCTACCAGAGCACCCTGACCGCTACCGGCGAATTCGAAGAAAAACGCCGCCGGCAGGCCGTCGACTGGATGTGGAGCCTGATCGATTCCGGCCTGCGCCGCTATTTCCGTTCCCATCCGGCAGTGCGCTCGGCGCTGCCGGAATTGTTGAGCGACGTCGCCGAAGGGCGCACGACGCCCGGCGCAGCAGCGTCACGTCTGCTGGCGTATCTAAAGCACTGATTGCAAAAATACCGAGATCCTCCGACTTGTTTGAGTAGTTCTGATTGACGCGACCGTTAGGGAGTAGAGCATATGCACGACATCATTCGCCAGCTTGCAGAAAAGCGCGCGGCGGCCTGTCTGGGTGGTGGCCAGAAGCGTATCGACAGCCAGCACAGCAAGGGCAAACTGGCTGCCCGCGAACGCATCGAGCTTCTGCTCGATAGTGGCTCGTTCGAAGAGTGGGACATGTTCAAGGAGCACCGCTGCAACGACTTCGGCATGGCCGCGCAGTCGGTACCCGGCGACGGGGTGGTGATCGGCTGCGGCACCATCAACGGCCGCCTGATGTTCGTGTTCTCGCAGGATTTCACCGTTTTCGGCGGCTCGCTGTCGGAAGCGCATGCCGAGAAGATCTGCAAGGTCATGGACCACGCGATCAAGGTCGGAGCGCCGGTGATCGGCCTCAACGACTCGGGCGGTGCCCGCATCCAGGAAGGCGTGGCTTCGCTCGCCGGTTACGCCGACGTCTTCCAGCGCAACGTCCTCGCCTCGGGCGTCGTGCCACAGATCTCGCTGATCATGGGACCGTGCGCGGGTGGTGCGGTGTATAGCCCGTCGATGACCGACTTCATCTTCATGGTCAAGGATTCGTCGTACATGTTCGTCACCGGCCCGGAAGTGGTCAAGACAGTGACGCACGAAGACGTCACCTCCGAAGAACTCGGCGGCGCGATCACGCATACGACCAAATCCGGCGTCGCCGATCTGGCTTTCGAGAACGATGTCGAAGCCTTGATGATGATTCGCCGGTTCATCAGTTTCCTGCCGTCGAACAACCGCGAGAAGCCGCCGCGTCTGCCGTCGCAGGATCCGGCCGACCGTCTCGACTTCTCGCTCGATACGCTGGTCCCGGACAACCCTAACAAGCCGTACAACATCAAGGAACTGATCATCAAGATCGCCGATGATGGCGACTTCTTTGAACTGCAGCGCGAATACGCCAAAAACATCGTCATCGGCTTCGCGCGCATGGACGGCTCCACCGTCGGTATCGTCGCCAACCAGCCGCTGGTCCTCGCCGGCTGCCTGGATATCAAGAGTTCGATCAAGGCGGCGCGCTTCGTCCGTTATTGCGATGCCTTCAACATCCCGGTGGTGACCTTCGTCGATGTCCCCGGCTTCATGCCCGGCACCGCGCAGGAATACGGTGGCATCATCAAGCATGGCGCCAAGCTGCTCTACGCCTACGCCGAATGTACGGTGCCGAAGATCACCGTGATCACCCGCAAGGCCTATGGCGGCGCCTATGACGTGATGGCGTCGAAGCACCTGCGCGGCGACGTCAACTTCGCCTGGCCATCTGCCGAAATCGCGGTGATGGGACCGAAAGGTGCAGTCGAGATCATCTTCCGCGAGGAGAAGGGCGACCCGGCCAAACTGGCAGCGCGCGAGGCCGAGTACAAGGCCAAGTTCGCCAATCCCTTTGTCGCCGGCGCACGCGGCTTCATCGACGATGTGATCATGCCCAACGAGACCCGCAAGCGCATTTGCCGCTCTCTGGCAATGTTGCGCAACAAGCAGCTGGAAAACCCGTGGCGCAAGCACGGCAACATTCCGCTTTGATCGACGGGGAGAAATAGAGATGTTCAAGAAAATTCTGATCGCCAACCGCGGCGAGATCGCCTGCCGGGTCATGAAGACCGCCAAGAAAATGGGCATCAAGACGGTCGCGGTCTATTCCGAGGCCGACAAGGACTCGATGCACGTACTGATGGCCGATGAAGCGGTATGTATCGGCCCCGCAGCCTCCAAGGAGTCGTACCTGGTGATCGACAAGATCATCGACGCCTGCAAGGCCACCGGCGCCGAGGCGGTACACCCCGGCTACGGCTTCCTCTCCGAGAATGAAGAGTTCTCGCGCCGCCTCGAAGACAACGGCGTCATATTCATCGGCCCGAAGCACTATTCGGTGGCCGCGATGGGCGACAAGATCGCTTCCAAGAAGCTGGCGATGGAAGCCAAAGTCAATACCATCCCCGGCTACAATGCCGAGATCGTCGACTCGGCGCAGGCCGTCGAAATCGCCAAGGGAATCGGCTACCCGGTGATGATCAAGGCGTCTGCCGGTGGTGGCGGCAAGGGTCTGCGCGTCGCCTTCAACGACAAGGAGGCCTTCGAGGGCTTCGAGGCCTGCCGCAACGAGGCCCGTAACAGCTTCGGCGACGATCGCGTGTTCATCGAGAAATTCGTTGAAGGCCCGCACCACATCGAGATCCAGGTCATCGCCGATTCCTTCGGCAACACCGTCTATCTGCTCGAGCGCGAATGCTCGATTCAGCGGCGGCACCAGAAGGTTCTCGAGGAAGCCCCCTCGCCATTCATCGACGACACGATCCGCAAGGCGATGGGCGAGCAAGCGGTGGCACTCGCCAAGGCCGTCAACTACCAGAGCGCAGGCACCGTCGAGTTCGTCGTCGGCTCGGACAAGTCGTTCTACTTCCTGGAAATGAACACCCGCCTGCAGGTCGAACATCCGGTCACCGAAATGATCACCGGCGTCGATCTCGTCGAACTGATGATCCGCGTCGCCGCCGGCGAACCCCTGCCATTCCGGCAGGAGGACATCAAGCCCAACGGCTGGGCGATCGAATGTCGGATCAATGCCGAGGATCCCTTCCGCGGCTTCCTGCCCTCGGTGGGTCGCCTGGTCAAGTATCGGCCACCGGAAACCGCCGAAGGACAGGTCCGCGTCGATACCGGCGTCTTCGAAGGCGGCGAGATTTCGATGTACTACGACTCGATGATCGCCAAGCTGATCTGCCACGGTGCGACCCGTGACCAGGCAGTCAGCCGGATGCGCGACGCACTGAATGCTTTCGTGATTCGCGGCATTGATTCCAACATTCCGTTCCAGGCGGCGCTGATGCAGAATCCGCGCTTCCTGTCGGGGGTGTTCACCACCGCCTTCCTTGCCGAAGAATATCCGGAAGGCTTCGTTGCCGCCGACGTGGTGCACGACGATCCGGGGCTGCTCGCCGCACTGGCTGCCTTCGGCCGTCGTCGCTATATCGATCGCGCGGTGCAGGTCAGCGGCCAGATGCCGGGCCATCAGCGCAAGGTCGGCAGTGAGTGGGTCGTCCAGATGGAGGGCAAGGACTACCCGGTGGTCGTCACGCCGATCCCTGGCGGCTACTCGGTGACGCATGGTGTCGATCGCTACGATCTCGTTTCCGACTGGAAGTTCGGCGAACTCGTTTTTCGCGGCACCTGCAACGGTACACCGATCTGCCTGCAGCTCGAGCGCATTGGTCTCCTGTATCGCGTAGTGCACTTCGGCAAGCAGGTCAAGGCCACGGTGATGACCGCCAACGCCGCCCGCATGCTGGCCTTGATGCCCAAGAAGCTGCCGCCGGACCTCTCGAAGTTCCTGCTCTCGCCGATGCCGGGCCTGCTGCGCGAGGTCTCGGTGACCGCCGGACAGCAGGTTAGCGCCGGCGAGAAGCTGGCCGTCATCGAGGCAATGAAGATGGAAAACGTCCTCAAGGCCGAACTCGATTGCAAGGTCAAGAAGGTCGTCGCCGCACCCGGTGAGAGTCTGTCGGTCGATCAGGTGATCATCGAATTCGAGTGAGCCTCGCGTCGTGGCAAGCATTACCATGAAAGTCGTGAGCGACTCTCGAACTCCCCTCTCGACTCGCGTGAGAGGGGTCGGGAGTGAGGGGAAACGGTCATGACTTTCATCATCGGTGGTGTCTTGCAAAGTCATGACCGTTTGTGAAGCAAGAAGCCCGCCGAATGGCGGGCTTCTTGCTTGGTGCGCCCATGCGCGCACTCGACGGGGGGAGGACCCGGGCTCGCTTCTCCGGTGATCGAGCGAAACCTGACGCTGGGCAGAAATCATTCGTAATCCGCGGCTGCCTTTCCCGCTATCACCGACAGCCACCTGCCGGCTGTAGTGTGACTACCGAAAGCGGAACGACCGCCTGTTTCCATTACGCTCGACCTACCGCAACTCCGAAACCCGAGGGATAGGCAATGCAGTGTGCCCTGCGCGAGGTGCTGGGTCGGCAGCTGGCCAGTTTGCCTCCCAAGGATGCCGAAGTGTTGCGAACGCGCTTCGGCCTCAATGACGGCGATGCCAACAAAATTGGCAAACTAAAGAGTGTGATCGCGTCCGCGGCTATTCGCCCCGCAGGATACAGAATTCCCGGAATAACTGGTTCGGCAGATGTACTGCCAGCTGCCAGTAGATGCTCATGGGCTTTTCGCCCTCGGCACGCTCCAGCGTAACCGGGCCACATGCACGATAGGGCTTCCCTTTTGCTGTGCGAACGAAAAGCTGGAAGCTCCAGCCGTTGCCGGGACTCTCCAGATAGCGGCGGCCCACCGGGGTATCCGGCCCCGCCGAATTCTGCGATTGCCAGTGGAAGCGCCCGGGGCTGATGGCGAAGTCGCGGTAGGCGATGTGTTCGTGATATCCCTCGCGTTTGTCGAGGGTCACGAAAAGCAACTCGACCTTGCGCTCGTGGAGAGGCAGGACGCCAGCCTGAAAAGGTGTGCGCCGGTTGGCGGTCAACCAGCCTGTGGCGGTGAGGATTTCGCGGATGCCGTAGGCACCATGAAGGCAGAGGGGAACATCCTCCAGACCCGGAATGGCCTGCTGCTGCAACGTGCTTCTTGCCTGCAGGACCTCTCCGATCTCCGCAAGCTCGGCGCGATGGTCCGGGTGAAGCTGCAGTCGTCCCAGAAAATCCTCGCCGCTGCCGGTTTGGGGATGCTGCGCGTCCACCTGATAGGCTAGCATCTGGAGCAGAAGGCGTTCCCCTTCCTCCTGCGGATGGTAGGGCGCAGTGGATTCGTCGACCTTGAGCAACAGGTCGGTGCGTGCCGGATCATCCATGTGCAGCAAGTCGCCGAAGCGGCGACCGAAATAGTCGTCCTCGTCTCCCGGCGGCGTCCCCAGCAGGCCGGCATCGCGCTTAAGGTTGGTCCAGCCGGACCGACCGTTGTCACGGTAGATGTCACCCAGGTCGATGGCCTGTTCGCGTAGAAAGTTTGCCAGGCGGATGTTGTTTCGCCCGCGCAGGGCTGCGTAGGTCTGCAGCTCGGTACGCAGTCGACGCCAGTTCTGCTGCACCAGCTTTCTCAGACTGCGCAAAACCTGTTCGCGGGTCTGACGTTGCAGATGGATGTGGCAACCCGGTGGCAAGGTGCCGAAACCTTTGTCCACCGCCTCGATCAACTGGCTGCGCGAAAGTCCGGTGATGGTGGACAACAGGCGGTCGAAGCGGAATTCTTCCCGATGGCGACCGACGAAATCGAGAACCAGGCAGCTTTCCTTTCCCCTGGCCAGACGCAGGCCGCGGCCGATCTGCTGCTGGAACAGCACCGGGCTTTGCGTGGGTCGAAGAAGGAGCAGGGTATCGACCAGCGGCAGATCGACACCTTCGTTATAGAGATCACAGGTCACAAGCGCAGTAACCTCTCCCCGGGCCAGCATTTCCGGTGCCCTCCGCCTTTCCTCCTGAGAGGTGTCGCCCACCACGCATAGCGTCTTGATGCCGGCCTGTTTCAGTCTTTCGGTCATGTATTGCGCATGAGCCACGGAGACACAGAACACCAGGGCGCGGCCGCGGGCCGGGTCACCCGCCAAACGGCGCCATTCGTTGAGCACCAGCCGAGCGCGCACTTCGTTGCCAGTGACCAAGCTGTCGATGGCGACCAGTTCCCCGGGCTGCTGCCAGGGCACTTCAGAGAAGTCGGTATCGTCGTCGCAGGCGTAATACTCGAAAGGGCTCAGCAACTGTTGGTCGAGGGCGTGCCAGAGTCGGAGTTCGACGGCGGGCGAGCCATCCGGCCGGTTGTTGAAATAACCCAGGATCGGCTTGCCGTCACTGCGTTCGGGAGTCGCTGTCAGGCCAAGGAGAATGTGCGGCCGAACGGTGGTCACCAAGGCCTCGAAACGATCGGCCGCCAGGCGGTGGCACTCATCCACCACCACGACGTACCAGTGGTCGGTGCCGTGGCGTGTCGCCACATCGCGCGCCACTACGCTGTCGATGGTGGCAAAGACGTGATCGAATCTTTGTGGTTGGGTGCCTCCGGTAAGCAGCTCGCCAAAGGAATGGTCGCGCAGCACTTCACGATAGGTCCGCAGCGCCTGCTTCAATATCTCCTCCCGATGGGCCACGAACAGCAATCGCGGCTGCCCACCCTCCTGCATGCAGAGACGCTTATAGTCGAAGGCGGCCACGACGGTCTTACCGGTGCCGGTGGCGGCGACGACAAGATTACGCCGGCGATCGTGATTCCGTTCAACTTGCAGCTGATCGAGCATTTCCTGCTGATAGGCTTTCGGCTCAAGGTCAAAATAGGTGGGCCGGGCAACGATGTCTTCTCCCGACTCCCGTTTGAGCGCCTCCCCGAGGGCGGTCCGGTGTGCCGGGTTGGCGGGGTCGTAGCCCTGGAATTCGTTGTCTTCCCAGAGCATCTCGAAGTGCGCACTGGCACGTTCAAACAAATCCGGCTGACCACGCTCGGTGAATTTCACCGTCCACTCTAGCCCGCCCATCAGCGCGGCCCCTGACAAGTTGGCGCTGCCTACGTAGGCCGAACCAAAGCCGGTCTGGCGCCGGAACAGCCAGGCCTTGGCATGCAGCCGGGTCCGGCGGCCGTCGAGCGAAACGCGAATCTCGCAACCCGGCAGGTCGGCCAGCTCATCCAGGGCCAGGATTTCCGTGGCACCTGTGTAGGTGGTCGTCAGGACGCGCAGGCGCGTTCGCGGCTGGCCATCGGCGCTCACTGCGGTCACGGATTTGAGGATGTCAAGCAGCTTGCGCACCCCGGAGTGGGTGATGAAGCTGACCAGGATGTCAACGTGATCGCAGGCTGCCAGTTCGCGGCGCAATTCGGTCAGCAGCGAGGGTGAGCCTTTACCGGCCGTGAAGAGCCAAGGCGAAGCCAGGCCGGTCTCCGGCATCACCGGGCTTGACGACTGCCGGTGGATAGCCTGCAGGAGTCGGGGTGGAGAGAGGAGGGTGTCCGCACCCTCAGCATCATTCCCAAGGCGATGACGCAGGCCAACGAGGACGGAATTGACCAGGTCAAGCTGATGCTGCAGCTTCTCCGCACCCTCGCCTTTCAGGTCATCGAGGATTCGGGTCAACTGGGAAGCAATCGCATCGGCCAGGCGCCCGGGGGCTTCCTCCGCCGTCAGGGGCTTGAGGGTGCGGCCGTCATCCGTTGTCGTCCGGGAGACGAGATTCCAAAGCGTTTGGGTGAGCAGCTGGTCGTAGAGACCGTCAGGCAATGCCATATCTTTCCTTCAATAGGAGCGCCTGAAGCCTTACAGTGTTCATGTCACCCGCCACGAATCTGTCGCCAGTCGACTGGTGTGCTGCGGCTCTCGTCGCCGCTTCGCGCATCAACTCTTCGATCTTTTCTCTGGTCTTGCTCCTCCACCCCTTGAGGCTGCGGGGGGCTTCCCTGATCACCTGGAACCACGACTCGAAGGAATCCGGCTCCCTCGACAGACGGCTGCGCAAAAGTGGCAAACCAGAAATCGCCTGCCACACCGACACCCTGCCGGTCATCGCCGGCGACAGCACGTCATGATCCAGCCATGACAGATCGCGCCGTACCCCGAAAAGAATGACCCTGTGGCGCATCTGTGGAACGCCAAAATTCTCGGCTTCGATGATGAAGTCCTGGGGCCTGATGCTGTCACCGCGACCATCAACCACAAGAGATCTACAACCGGAATCGGATTCTGCATCATTTCCTGTCTTTCATGGTCGATGCGGCGGTCGTCGCGCAAACCTGGGCATATTCACCTGTCAGGGTGTCAATGAGCTTCGAGATCAGGAGGCGGACCTGACCGAGACTCGTATCGGCAAGTGCTGTCCGCACCTTGTTGGCGAGTTCATCGGCTGTCGGAATGGGCTCACTGCTGCCCGAATGTACCATCCGCATGCAGTGCTCTATCACCGGCGCCGGAGGGCTTGCCTTTCCGCTCTCGTAACGACTGATGGAGGACTGCAGGACGCCCAGCTCATGGGCGAATTCTTTCTGGCTACGACCATTTCGTGCGGCCCGAACCAGTTCGGCAATGGTGGTAATCGCCATAGGCGGAATCATTTATATGCAAAATTTGCATATTTTAACAGATAAAAATGCTCAATGTGCATTTACGGCTGTGCTTGTCGACGTCTTAAGCTCACGATTTTTCCGGGGTCGCAGGGTCTGCTGCTATGGTTATTCTCTGCCCCTGGAGCGGGCCGTGGCCGACCTGGGCGTTGAAGTGCCCCTTGGGCAGATTGCGGCCGAGCGCCAGGAGGAGACCATGATGGAATTTCGATTGCCACCGGTACTGCACGCTGACTGAGCGCATAGCTGGCGACTGGGCGGAGGCGGATGGCCTGCCGGCTGCGCGCCCCGTTCCTGCCGCAGGGATGCTGATCGTCGAAAGACGCAGGTTCACTGTGTCGGTGACGGCGCGCAGTGGGTACGGGACCCGATCGATCCGTGACCGGTTGAGCGGCCTGACTTCGCCTGCCGCGCTGGCGGGAACGGTGACCTGGTGCGCAACGACGGATGGCAGGCCAGGATCCGGGGTCGTCCGGGAACCTCGCACGGACTGCGAGTTTCCCTTACATCTGCAATCTGCCGGCGTAGCCGGTCATTTCCAGGTAGCCGCGACCGCTGAGGCTGCCTTCGACCTTGACCAGCCCCTCCCAATACACCACCGGCACCGGCCGGCTGGTGGACAGTTCCTGATCGTCGAGCACCGGCAGCGTCCGCAGGGTGTGCTCGCCGAAACGGATTTCCAACTGCACCGGATAACTGGCGCCGCTGCGCGGCGACGACCAGCGGCGTAGCGGCGTGAAGCTGACGGCGTCCGACCCGAACTGGCGCAGGTGGCCGGCGGCGTCGCGCCAGGTGGCATGCGCGAAACGCGTCTGTCCCTGTGCATCGCGCATGCGAAAGGCCATCAGCGCGCCACCGTCGGCGAGGTTGATTCCCAGCCAGTCCCAGCCGACTGCGCCATCACCGAGGTAAGCGGTCGACCACTCGTGATCGAACCAGGCGCGACCGCTGACTGACTGCCGTCGACCGTCCTGCACCAGTTCCCCGGCGACCTGCAACTGCGGCCAGCTCACGTAGTAGCTCGCCGACTCCGGCCCTTGGCCCTTGCGTGAATAACCGTTCTCGCCCTGCAGCAGCAGCGGCTGCGAAGGCGTCAGGGTCAGGTCGTACGAGAACTGCGGGCTCTGCATCTGCAGTCGGAACACTTCGCCCGCGCTGCGCTGCTGCCGAAACATGCGCCAGGCGCCGATCGAGACGTCGCAGTCGAGACTCGAAAAGCCGGCGCCGAGATCGGCGCGCGCGGCGCGTTCGGCGTGCCACAGCCGCTCGCCGGGGATGGTCAGCGCCGCGTGCGCAAAGAGAATCTGGCGCGCGGCCAGCGGCGAGCGCAGTGTTTCGGCGCGGCCTGTCCGGCTGCGAAAGAAGGTGAGCTGAAAACCGGTGTCGGGCCTGGGCGAATCCAGCGCGCCGGTCACGTACCACCATTCGGTCCGGAAATCCGGATGCGCGCCGTGGTCACGCGGAAATTCGAGCAGGCGTCCGGGCGTCACCGGCGGGTAGGCGACCGGTGTTTCCACTGCCGCGGCGCGCGCCAGCAGCGGCAACAGCAAGGGAGTGGCCAGGAAGCTGCGGCGGCGCATCGGCGGTGCTTACTGGGCGCTGGCCAGAACCTGCGCCACCGGTAGCCGCGTCGCCTGGCGCGCTGCATAGTGGCTGGCAAGCACGGCCGCGACCAGTGTCGACCCGGCGCCGGCCAGCAGGGCCGGCCAGGGAATGTGCAGCGACATTCGCCAATGGAAAGCCTGCGGGTTGATGACCTGCGTCAGGATGGTACCGATCGCGATACCGCAGGCGAGTCCGATGAAGAGGCCGACGGCGGCGATCAGCGCGCCTTCGAGCATCACCGCGCGACTCAGCATGCGGCGGCTGAAACCGAGCGCGCCGAGCGTTGCCAGTTCGCGGGCGCGCAAGCAGACACTGGCGGCGAGGGTCACCGCCAGCCCGAACAGTCCGATCAGCATCGCTGCGGCTTCGAGCGCGTAGGTCACGGCAAAGCTCTTGTCGAATATCGACAGGCTCAGCCGGCGAATCTCGGCAGCGTCGGCCACTTCGAGTCCGTACTGACCGGTGTAGGGCGCGAGCCAGGCAGTGGCAGCGGCTTCCTGGCCGGGCCGCGGCCACAACGCGAGGTCGGTGGGCTGGAAATCGCCGCCCAGGCGCTGGTAATCGTCGCGGCTGATCGCAATCGCGCCGAACTGCCGGGAATAGTCGCGCCAGACGCCGCCGACGAAGACCTCGATGGCGCGTCCGAGCAGCGGCAGGCGCAAGGTCTGACCGGGCGCGATGCGGTAGATCTCGTGCAGCGCTTCGCTGATCCAGACCACGGCGATGTCGCCTGCCGGCGGCGCAAGCACCGGCCCGGTGAACGGCAGGCGCGCTTCCGGATGGCTACGCTCGATCTCGCGTACCAGCAGTGCGACGTTCGGCCGCTGCGGGTCGATGGTCAGCGAAGCCTGCGCGCTCTGCTCGACACGGGCAAATGGCACCTCGGGCCGGGTCAGCGCTGCGAGCAACTCCTGCGGCAAGGGCGTGGACTTGCTGCGCAGATACAGCGGTGCCGGCAACACCTCGTCGAGCCAATGGTCCACGGCGACGCGAAAGCTCGACACCATGATCACCATGCTGGCGGTCAGGGCGAAGCTGACGATCAGACCGCTCGCCGCCACCTGCGCCATCAGCGGCGCCTGCGCGACATTCTGGATGGCGATCCGTTGCGGCGCCGGCAAACTTCGCCGGGCGAACCCGCCAAACACGTTCTGCGTGAGTAGCGGTGCGCTGGCGATGCCGATCACCAGAACCAGGGCAATGGCCGTATAACCGGCGAGTGGCAGGTCGAAGATTGCTGGCAACTGCGTCAGGACGAGCGCAGCCAGCGCCAGCAATACCGGGAGCAACCGCCTGACACGCTGCGCATCGCCGGCCGGCGGACGTTGTGCGAAACCGATTTTCAGGGCCTGCGCCAGCGGCTGCTCGCGGTTCAGGTACGCCGGGTAGAGCGCGCCGGCGAGGCTGGCCACGCAGCCAAGCGCCAGGAAGATCAACGCGGGCAGCATTTGCGGAACGATCCGCGGCGCGCTGCCCGCGAAATAACCGCCGCCGAGGTCGCCACCGAGTAGTTGCGTGAAGGCCAGCGCCAGCACGTAGCCGAGAGCCAAGCCGAGCAGCGCGCCCGGTACGCCGATCGCGAGCCCTTCGAGCAGGACCTGCAGGAGGCGCATGCGCGGTGAGAGACCGAGTACGCCGAGCAGCGCGAACTGCGTCGAGCGCTGCGCGACCGCTGTCAGTTGCGTCGCAAAGACCAGGAAGGCACCGGTCAGCAGGGCAACCAGCGCCAGCACGTTGAGGTTGACGCGGTAAGCGCGCGACAGGTTGGAGACGCGCGCGCTTTCGTCGTCGGGTGCACGCAGCAGCAGGCCGGCCGGCAGCTGCCCCGCCAACGCTGCCCGCCAGCTCGCCGGGTCGGTCGCAGGCGCTAGGCGTACGCGACCCTCGCTGACGGCATTTGCTGGTCCGAAGTGTTCCTGCACCCAGGCGATGTCGGCGACCAGCAACAGGTCGTCGGGTCCGGTGCCCGGCAGGTCGCCGGCAATCGTGGTGGCCCAGTGCTGATCACCGCGCCGCAGCGTCACCGCCGCACCGGCCGACAGCCCGAGCTGGCCGAGCAGCGCCGGTGAAACATAGACGCCGCCGTCGAAGAGGTTGCCGGCGACGCGATCGCTCTGGCGTGGCAGCAGCTTTGGCATCACCGCTGCGGCGCTGAACACGTCGAGGCCGATCAGCCGCACCGGTGTGCGCGCCGGTTCGATGCGCACGCGCGTTTCGATCACCGGCGCGATGACCAGCACCGCCGGGTCGCGGGCGATGTCGTTGATGCTTTCCAGGGGAACACTGCCGGCACTGTCGCGGGCGGCCAGCAGCGCATCCGGGTCGCCCTGCACGGTCTGCATGGCGCGTGCAAAATCGGCCAGTGCGGCGTCGTTGATCAAATGGATCGCGTAGCCGAGCGCGACCCCGAGGGCGATCGCCAGCATCGACAACAGCGTCGCCGCGCGGCGTGTGCGGAACTGTGCGCAAATCAGCCACCAGGCCAGAGTGGTCATTGCAGGCCGTCCGGCGTCAGCGCCAGGATGCGGTCGCAGCACTGCGCAAGCGGCTGCGAATGGGTGACGATCAGCGCGCTGGTCTGCTGCTCGCGGACTCTTTCGAGCAGCAGCGAAAGCACCTCGCCGGCGGTGCGCGGATCGAGGTTGCCGGTCGGCTCGTCGGCCAGGATCAGCGCCGGCTGGTGCACCAGCGCGCGCGCAATCGCCACCCGCTGCAGCTCGCCGCCCGACAGCGACGCCGGCCAGCGTTCGCCGAAACCGGCGAGTCCGACGCGTTCGAGCAGCACCTGCGTGCGTGACGCGTGTTCGCCGGCCGGCACGCCGCAGAGCAGCAGCGGCACGCTGATGTTCTGGGCCACATTCAGCGTCGGCAACACATGAAACGCCTGGAAGACGAAGCCGATGTGCTGTGCCCGCAGCGCCGCCCGCGCAGTTTCATCGAGCCGGACGATGTCCAGCGCCTGCGGGCCGATGCAAATCGCGCCGCGGTCGGCGCTTTCCAGGCCGGCGATGCAGTTCAGCAGCGTGCTCTTGCCCACGCCCGATTCGCCGACCAGGGCCACGATCTCGCCTGCCGCGATGTGGAAAGCGAGCGCACTGAACAGCGGCCGGCTGGCCCTGGGGTGACGCTTGGAGAGACCGCTAACGGTCAGCATGTCCGTGCAGGTCAGCCATGATCAGTCACTATGCCGGACAGGACCAGTTCACCTTGCGGTGTGGCAGCAGATAGTTGAGTTCCTCAATGGAGCGTTCCTGCAGGCGCAGCATACGCTCGATGGTCACCACTTCTTGTGCTGCGAGATCGGCGATGATCGCCTGATGGCGAGGCGCCTCGGGCGCATAGATCATCACCTTGGGGGAGAGCGGCTTGCTGACGGGGGCCGAGCCCACGACTGCGCCGATCTGACCATCGCTGAGCTGTACGATGGAGCCGGGTGGATAGACCCCCATCGCGCGCACGAAGAGTTGCAGCAGACCTCTATCGAAGCCTTTCTGCTCCCTGGACCACATCGTCGACAAGGCCTCGGAAGGACCGATGGCCAGGCGTGGGTCGACCGGATTGACCAGCGTATCGAAACGGTCGGCAATTCCAACCAGCCGCGCCGTCAGAGGGATCGCGTTGCCCTTGAGGTGGTCGGGAAAACCACTGCCATCGCAGCGTTCGTGATGGGACAGGATGGTCTCCAGGATCGCATGCGACAGGCTGCAGGTCCGCAAGGCCTCGTCGTAGCCACCGCGGCAGTGGGTCTGGAAGAGCGCCTCCTCATGGCGGTTGCGCGCGGGGTTGCGCAGGATCGATGGACTCATCAATCGCTTGCCAATGTCATGGAGAAGCGCAGCGCTACCGAGTACGCGCAACGCCTGCTCGGGCAGCCCTGCCTGCTTGCCGAGCAACAAGGAAAGGGTCATCACCGATAAGGCATGCGCGGCTTGTCCGTCGTCCTGCCCCTTCTCGATCACCAGTACGAAAGCGCTGTCCGGGTCGGTCAGTAGCGCCGTGGTCGATTCCTCACAGATTCGGTTGAAATCCTTGACCGACTGTTGGGGGTTGGTACTGAAGCCCCGGATGGCGCTGCTCACCGTCGCCGCGGCTCCACGGTAATGCTGTCCAGCCTTGAGCAGCCGTTGCCGGAGTCCCTCCATCATCCGCTCACGTTCACGTCTGGCGTCCATGCGAGCCGCTTCCAGTGCTGCCAGGGCATCCCGTTCCGACTGGGCGGCCTGGTCCGCATCGTGGTCGGGCGGTGTCACGGCTTCCTGGAGCGGCCGTGGCGGAACCTTGCAGCGCGCCGGGTCGCAGAACAGTTGCGGCAGTTTCATCGCGGCGATCAGGCGCGCCTGCTCTTCATTCTCGATGACAAAAGAACTGAACATGAACTGGTGCTTGACCCACGACACCGGCAGACGGACGTGCACACCCGGACGCAGTTGTGATGCATCGATGCAGATCTCGCCCTCCTGCAGGGTCGCTTCACCCGGAGCTGAAGACAAATCACGCCCTCCTCTGCAAAATGCCGTCACCCGGGTGGTGCACGGCAGGCGCAACTATAGACCAGTTGGACTCGTCTGGCCGGCGATCATTCACGTGGCAATCACATCAGCGACCCACAAATAATGACCCCTGGCCGATGTGCAGCGCCTATCGGATCACGGCCGTTGCGCCATGTAGGACCAGTTGATCTTGCGGCGCGGCAGCAGGTAATCGAGTTCCTCGGGCGGGCGCTCCTGCAGGCGCAAGGGGCGGTCGACCTTGAGTTCGTCGTCGCTCGCCAGATCGATGATGATTGACTGGCGACGCGGTACCTCGGGGGCGTAGATCATGACCTTCGGCGAGAGCGGCTTGCCGGCGGGCGCCGAGCCGACGATGGCGCCGATGCGGCCGTCGCTGAGCTGCACGATCGATCCCGGAGGATAGACACCCATCGCCCGCACGAAGAGTTGCAGCAAGGCCGCATCAAAGGCCTTCTGCTCGCGTGTCCACATCGTCGACAAGGCTTCGGAAGGGGACAGCGCCCGCCGCGGGTCGATCGGGCTGACGAGATTGTCGAAGCGGTTGGCAATCGCCACCAGCCGTGCTGACAGGGGAATTGCGTTGCCGTTCAGGCGATCCGGAAAGCCGCTACCGTCGTAACGCTCGTGATGGTGCAGGATGGCTTCGAGCAAGGGCGGCGTCAGGTTGCCGGCACGCATTGCCGCGTCGTAGCCGGCACGGCAATGCGACTGATAGATCTGTTCCTCGTGCCGGTTGCGCTCGTTGTTGCGCAGAATCGAGGCCTTGATCGCGAGCTTGCCGATGTCGTGCAGCAGGGCACCGATGCCGAGCGAGTGCAGGGCCTGTTCCGGGATTTTTGCCTGTTTGCCGAGCAGTAGCGCCAGGGTCATGACCGACAGCGAGTGTGCCGCATGACCGTCATCGTGCGCTTTTTCGGCAATCAGCACGATCGCGCTGTCGGGATCGGCGAGTAGCGCCGTGGTGGTGTCCTTGCTGACCCTGGCGACCCGTTCGACCGCCTCGCGGGGATGGAGCAGGAAGCCCTGGATGGCGCCACTGACTTCCCTGGCGGCGCCGAGGTAGTGTTGCTGTGCCTTGTCGAGGCGTTCCCTGAGTTCGCTCATGACTTGCGCACGCGCACGCTTCTCGGCCATGCGCCGCGCCGCCAGCGCCGCCAGACGGTCTTTCTCGGCGGCAGCCTCGGGATCGGCGCCCGGCTGCTGCTCCTGTCGCAGCAGCGGTGGCACCTTGCAACGCGTCGGGTCGCAGAACAGTTGCGGCAGCTTCATCGCCGCGATCAGCCGCGCCTGTTCTTCATCCGCAATGACAAAGGAGTTGAACATGAACTGGTGTTCGACCCAGGGCACCGGCAGACGGACGTGCACCCCCGGACGCAATTGCGAGGCATCGATGCAGATTTCCCCTTCATTCGGGGTGACGGCATCCGGTGCGGGCGCTTTCATCATCCGGGATGTCTCAAATCGCCATGACCGTTAATGTGAAAGTCGCGTATGCGACTCACGAATCTCCCCTCCCCCTCGCGGGGGAGGGTTCGGGGGAGAGGGAAACGGTCATGACTTTCATGATCGGGGGTGTCTCAAATCGCCATGACCGTTAGCGGCCTGCCGGCGCGGCCCGCAGGGTGGTCAACAGCTTCTGCCCGGGACGGCCGTCGACGGTCATGCCGAGGCGCTTCTGTTCGGCCTGGATCGCCTGCCTGGAATTGGCGCCAATCATGCCGTCGATTTCGCCGATCGGGTAACCACGGCCAGCGAGCAGCGTTTGCAGCTCACGGCGTTCGCTCCGCGACAGGCCGGGGTCATCGGTCGGCCAGGGGGTGGCGAAAGCCTTGCCACCCTTGATCCGGTCGGCGAGATGGGCAATCGCCAGAGCGTAGCTTTCGGCAGCATTGTAGCCGTAGATCGCGTCGAAGTTGCGGAACACCAGGAAAGCCGGTCCGCGCGGACCAGCCGGCAGGAGCAGTCCGGCAGCGGCGTCCGAGGTGGCGATCGGCTGCCCGTCGGCACGGCGGACACCGTGCCCGATCCAGAACGACAGCGGCCGCTTGTTGCTGCGTCCGGATACCCCGGTGTCGAAAGCGGCCGGCAACACGACCTCATAACCCCAGGGCTCGCCCTTGCGCCAGCCAGCCTTGTGCAGGAAGTTGGCGGTCGACGCGAGCGCATCGGGGACACTGTCCATGAGGTCTCGCTTGCCGTCTCCGTCGCCATCGACGGCCAGCCGCAGGAAGGTCGAGGGCATGAACTGGGTATGGCCAAAAGCTCCGGCCCAGGAGCCGACCAGGCGATCTTGCGCGATGTCGCCGCTGTCGAGAATTTTCAGCGTGCTGAGAAACTCGCCCCGAAAATAGGCCTGCCGGCGCCCGAAGCAGGCGAGTGTGCCGAGCGAGGTGAGCAGCGGGCGCTTGCCGAAGTTTCGCCCAAAGTTGCTTTCGACGCCCCAGACGGCGATCACCGTGTCCCCATCGACCTGGTAGCGTTCGGCCGCAGCAGCCAGCGTGCCGGCCCATTTCTCGCGCATTGCCAGTGCATCGGCAACCCGTTCATCGTCGACCAGAGCGGCCAGATAATCCCAGATCGGTGTCCGGAACTCGGGTTGGTATTCGAGAAATTCGAGCACACTCAGGTCCGGCGTCAGGCCGCTGGTCAAGCGATCGTAGGAGGCGATCGCGATGCCTTTCGCGGGGGACTCGGCACGCAGCGTCGCCAGGCACGCGCTGAAACGTTCGGCAGGCACCTGGGCAGCAGCAGCAGCGCTGAGCAGGGTCAGGAAAAGGGCGAAGTGGGTAGGTTTCATGGTGGGGATCAAGGGGCAAGGTTCAAGGTTCAACCCTTGGTCTGGAGCGGCGGTTGTCGGGCGCCCGAAGAACGCTTGTTGGCGAGTTGCCGGTTGATGTTCGCGCCTCATATTCGGCGTCTCCAATGATTTCGCCATCGATCACGCATCCGCTCGGTGCTGGCTGCGCCTGTTCGCGCGGTTGTTCGTCTAGATGCCTGCGCAGGTGGCGGGTTTTCCACTTCAGGTAGGCAAAGACCAGCAGTCCAGCGGTCAGCAATACGGTCAGCGCCAGCAGCGAGAACATCAAGGCGGCGACCAGCAAGAGCGTGCCAGCAGCGATCGTGATCAGTCTGCCGAAGAAGCCGGACGCGGGTGCCGTCAGGCGCAGACTGGAAAAGGGTTGAGGGTTGCTGCTCATCGAAGTCCTTGTGGTGATGTTCGGTAAGGAAATGCGTTGCCCCCATTGTACGGTGTGGGTGGCGCTTGGACCAGACTGCCGGCGGCGGCAAGTAATGCCGCGGCTGCCGTAGCGGACTCACCAATAGAAACGGCCCGCGCAGAGGGGGGCTGGGCGGGCCGGTGATGCTGTCGCCGCGACACTCCTGGG
>NZ_SPMX01000120.1 GCF_012940005.1 Candidatus Accumulibacter contiguus
CGTTTTCCAAGCCGTACCAATCGTTTGACTACTGACGCCAAGGAGCAGTGAGCATGAAAGTC
This sequence comes from Candidatus Accumulibacter contiguus, assembly GCF_012940005.1. Classification (GTDB taxonomy): domain Bacteria; phylum Pseudomonadota; class Gammaproteobacteria; order Burkholderiales; family Rhodocyclaceae; genus Accumulibacter; species Accumulibacter contiguus. Next base: position 63 of record NZ_SPMX01000120.1, read on the forward strand.
TTGACCAGCAAACCAACCGCCACAAAGCTAACTGCCACAGGCACCGTGCTTCGGGCCCTGTTTCTGGCCGTGTTCGCCGGCCCGGCGGCGACGACACCAGCGCATGCAGCAGGCATCCCGGTCATCGACACCGCGAACCTCTCGCAGACCGTCATCAGTTCCATCGAAGCGGTCGCCCAGACGCTGAAGCAGATTCAGCAGTACCAGACGCAACTGCAGCAGTACGAAAACATGCTGCAGAACACGCTGGCGCCAGCAGCCTATGTCTGGGACGCGGCCACCAGCACGATGAACCAGCTGCGCAGTGCGATCGACACGTTGAATTACTACAAGACCAACCTGGGGAGCATCGACGCGTACCTCGGCAAGTTCCAGGATGCGTCCTATTACCGCGGTTCGCCCTGCTTCAGGCAAGGCGGTTGCACGGCGGCGGAGTGGGCCGCGATCAAGGAGAACCAGCGCTTCGGCTCCGAAGCACAGAAGAGGGCCAATGATGCACTGTTCAGGGGTCTGGACAAGCAACAGGCCGCCCTGGAAGCGGATGCCAGGACATTGCAGCGCCTGCAGGGGAGTGCGCAGGGCGCGACTGGCCAGATGCAGGCGATCAGCTACGCAAACCAGCTCGCCAGCCAGCAGGCGAACCAGCTCCTGCAGATTCGCGGGCTGTTGATCGCCCAGCAAAACGCGTTGGCAACGCGCATGCAGGTGGAAGCCGACAGGGAGGCCCAGCAGGCGGCTGCGCATGCCACTTCGACAGAGAGCCGAATCAACACGACCAGCAGCCCCAAGAACTGGCTCGAACTGAACCGCTGACAGGAGGACAACCACCATGCACGTCAAGCACATCATACCTGTCGGCTGTTGCACGATCGTGGCGCTTCTGG
>NZ_SPMX01000121.1 GCF_012940005.1 Candidatus Accumulibacter contiguus
TTCTTCAAGGCCGAGAAGTCCTTCTCACACGGTGGCGCCAGCGTCCAGGAACTGATCATCCCGCACCTTGTTTCCCGCGGGCCTGCCGCACAGGAGAAGCGAGTGGGTGTGGAGGTCGTCCTGCCGACTTACGAGTTGCAACGGACCGCGGTGAAAGTCATCTTGCGCCCCGTGGTGACTACCGCCGCCACGGCTGCTCAGATGCCGTTGTTTTCCGAGACGGGTCGCACGCTCTCGCTGGATGTGGTGCGTCGGCAGGGCGACGGCAAGATCGTTTCCGTTGTCGCCGGCAAGCCCAAGGAAGTGCGCCTTGAAGGGCAAGGGCAGGAACAGAGCGTGACCGCGTTCTTCCACACTGCGGCGCGCTTTCAGGCCGGCGAGTTGCTCGAACTCGACATCCGGGATGTCGAGACCCTTGAACAATTCCCGCCGGGCGGCATCAAGCTGACGGTGGGGAGAGACATGTGAGGCGGGCATGAGCGACCAATCATTCGAACTCGACGAACTGGACAAGCTGGCCGCCGAGGTTTTTCCGGGTCTGGTAGTACGCAAGGACTTGCTACGGCGAATGCGCAGCGCTTTCGGCGTCCCGGCTTTTGTCATCGAGTTTCTACTCGGCAAGTACTGCGCCTCGACTGACGAGGAAACCATTCGTGAGGGCCTTCAGTTCGTGCGCGAGACGCTCGCGTCGAAGTACGTGAAACCAGACGAACGCGAGGCGGTGAAGTCCGCCATCAAACAGCACTCAACCTACGAGATCATCGACAAGATCTCGGTTCGGCTCGTCGAGACGCACGACAAGTACTGGGGTCGTCTCTCCAACCTGGACCTCGACTTCATCAACATTGACGAGAGCGAGGTGCGCACACACGACCGCCTGCTGATGGGCGGCGTTTGGGCGGAGATCACCCTGCGCTACGACGACTCGTTCGTCTTCAAGGGGCAAAACCGCCCATTCTTTGTCGATGCCATCCGTCCTATCCAGCTTTCCTCGCGCAACATCGACCGCTTCATCGAGGTACGCCGGCGCTTTACCCGCGAACAGTGGCTTGATCTGCTCATGCGCTCGATGGGTTACGAGCCGAGCCACCCTTACTATACGCAAAGACGCAAGCTCCACTTGATGCAGCGCC
>NZ_SPMX01000122.1 GCF_012940005.1 Candidatus Accumulibacter contiguus
GACATGCTCGTTCCAGGTCCGGCGAGCAGCCAGGTAGGGGTTCTCGCCTTCGCCCTGGCGGAACCCCCAGGTCGTCGGTTCTTTTGCGCTTTGGCGATCGGCGTCGGCTGCGGGCTTCCGGCCGATCAGGCGCTTGATCTGGTCTGCGAAGTTCATGTGGTCACTCCATAGGTGTCCAGCGTCAATCCCCGCCCGGCCAGCCACTCGTGCACCCAGCCATCGCCCAACTTGCTTTCCAGGTGCTGGATGGTGGCCAGCGACTCCTTGTCGGAGGCGCCGACGAAGGCGAGCGCCAGGGGGCCGAGGGCGAGGTCGTACAGGCGACGACCGTTCTCCGAGACGTAGTAGTACTGACGCTTGGGAATAGCTGTCGCCAGAATCTCGATCTGCCGCGCGTTGAGGCCCATGCGGCGGTAGAGGGCGGCCGTGTCCTCGTCGCGGGCATAAAGGTTGGGCAGGAAAATCTTGGTCGCGGTCGATTCGACGATCACATCCAGAATGCCCGAGTTGGCGGCATCGGAGAGGCTTTGTGTGGCCATCAGCACCAGACAGTTGGCCTTGCGCAAGGTCTTGAGCCATTCGCGGATCTTGGCTCGGAAGGCCGGGTGCCCGAGCATCAACCACGCTCGTCGAGCATGATCACGGCCGGCTGGCCGTGCAGGGCGCGCTCGATGCGTCGGAAGAGATAGAGCAGTACCGGCAGCGCGTACTTCTCGCCGAGGTTCATCAATTCGTCGATTTCGAAGACGGTGAAATCGGAGAACGACAAGCCGTCTTCTTCGGCGTCCAGCAGGTGCCCCATGGCACCATCAACGGTGTATTGACGGATCGCGTCGCGGATCGCTTCGTCCTGGATGGTGACCGAGAATTCCGACAGGGTGCGGCCGCCGCTGGCGTGCAGACTGAGGATCGCATGGCCGATCTCGTTGCGCTGCGCCGGCGTGGTGTGCAGGTCGTTCAAGGCGAGGAGGGTGTCGATCCACTCCATCGCCCAGGCGCGGTCGCCCTTGGTTTCGAGGAACTGCAGCGGGCAGAAGGCCAACTGATCGTCGTCGGCCGCCACCGTGAAGTGCCGGCCGCTGCGACCCTGGGTCTGGGCGCGGATGGCGGCAGCGAGCGGATACATCGCCATGCCCTTGTCGAAGGCAAAGATCGACATGCCGGCGTAGCGGCGAAGCTGCGCAGCGAGGATGCCGAGGTGGGTCGACTTGCCGGAGCCGGTCGGGCCGAATAGG
>NZ_SPMX01000123.1 GCF_012940005.1 Candidatus Accumulibacter contiguus
AACAGCCTGTCAGGAGCCAGCGACACGTCGGTGGACGCCGACTCGGAAGTCTCCGCATTCCGCGACCGCGACACTCACTCGCCATCACGAAAAGGGCGTTACACATGAAACCCAAGCTTCTTCTCGCTTCGGTCGCGTTGGCCGCGGCAGCGTCAATCCAGGCCCCGGCCAGCGCCGACGAGGCACTGACTGGCGATACCCGTCTCGCGTGCGAAGCCATCCTGTGCCTATCGACCGGCACTCGCCCCGGCGAGTGCTCGCCGTCGCTGCACCGATATTTCAGCATTTCGCACCGGAAACTGAGCGACACCATCCGCGCGCGGGGCAACTTCCTGAAGCTGTGTCCGGTGGCCAACCAAACCCCTGAAATGAGTCTGCTGGTCAACGCGATGGCGAACGGCGCCGGCCGCTGCGACGCGGCGGCGCTGAACGTGACGCTTCTTTCATGGAACTGGGACAGCGAGACGGTGCTCATCGGCAACCAGATGCCTGGCTATTGCGCGGTCTATACCGGCCACGCCTACACCGACTTTTCCGGCACGCAGCCGCGCTACGTAGGGACGCCAGAAAGGGGCGGGTACTGGGTCGAAGCCAATGACTATGACCGAGCACAGGCCGAGTACAACGCCCGAATCGCGGCAGAGGAGGCGCAGCGGCGCCTTCTGTAATCACAGCAAGAACCAGCAAAAGGGAAGAGTAATGCCTTTTGTCGATCTGCCGCCACAGCTTCAAGAGCGCGTCGTGTGCTCGATTTCAGCGGCCGTAAAGTACGAGGTACCCGCGAACATCATCCTGGCCGTGGCCGAGAAAGAAGCGGGGAAACCTGGTCAATGGGTGCGCAACAGTAACGGCACGCATGACGTAGGGGCGATGCAGTTCAACACGTCCTACCTCCGCGATTTGTCCCGCTACGGAATCACGGCCGACGATGTCGCCGCGGCCGGCTGCTACGCGT
>NZ_SPMX01000124.1 GCF_012940005.1 Candidatus Accumulibacter contiguus
CGCAAGTCGGCGGCAAACGTCCGCCACTACAGGATTTCAGCGTTCCTCCCGCGGAAACAACTGACAAAGCCAAGGCCAACTATCTGGTTGCCTTGCCGCCTGCATGCGCGGGTATCAAACGGAGATTTCGACGAGACATGCATTCAGATATTCATCGTGGGCGTGTGGCCCACTTCATCGCAACGCTGATCCTGGCGGCCGTCACGTCGACGGCGCTGGCTGCCGAGCCACCCCTGACCTTGGCAGCGGCCTTGCAGCTTGCCGAAGCGGCCAACCCCCAACTTCGGGCAGCGCAAGCCGAACTGGCCGCCACCGAGGGGCAACTCGATGACACCCGTGGCCTGCTCTGGAACAACCCGCAACTAGCCGCCGAACAGGCCCGCCGCAAGGTTCCTCTCCCGGGCCAGGGAAATGACACCCTGCGGGAGTGGGGTGCCGATCTTTCCCAGACCCTGGAGATCGCAGGTCAGCACGGCTATCGTCGCAGCGCGGCTGAGCAGGATCTGGCCGCACTCAAGGAAAGCATCGAAGAGACTCGCCGGCGGGTCCTCGCCGAGGTCGAGCAGAAGTTCGTCCAGGTATTGGGCCTGCAGACGCGTGCCACGACCGAGGCTGAACTGGTCAGCTTGATCAGGGATGCTGCTGGAGCGGCAAGAAAACGCTTTGCGGCGGGCGAGGATACCAAGCTCGACAGCAATCTCGCGGAGGTTGAGCTCGGCCGCGCCGACAATCAGCTGCAGGCGGCGCGCGAGCAGCTCATCCAGGCCCGCGCAGATCTCGCCGCCACACTGCAATTGCCGGCCGAAGCGCTGCCGGAAGTACGAGGGACGCTGGCCTCCGAAGTGGCCACGCCATACACCCTGGACGAGCTGCTGACCACAGCCGCTGACCGGCCGAAATTGCGTGCGCTGGAGTACCAGGAGCAGGCCGCTCGCAGTCGACTGGGTTTGGAGCGTGCCGCGGCATACCCGGACGTGACTGTCGGCGTTTTCACGGCCCGTGAAGGACCAAGCGATGCACGCGAGCAGGTCACCGGCGTTTCCGTTTCCCTACCCCTGCCACTGTTTCGGCGCAACGCCACCGGCATCGGCAGAGCGGTCACCGACGTGAGTAAAGCCCAGATCGAGCGCGAGATGGCCGGTCGGGACGCGCGCGCAACGGTCCTGACTCTGTGGCAGAAGCGGGAAAGCCTGCGTGGTCGGGTAAAGCAGCTCGATCAAGTTGTCCTGCAACGCCTGAACGAGAACAAGCGTCTGTCCGTAGCAGCCTACCGGGCTGGTGAGATCAGCCTCGCTCAACTCCTGCTGGCAACCCGGCAAGTTCTGGATACCCGCCGCGAAGTACTGGAGGCGATGATCGATCTGGCCCTGGTGCGCATCGAACTCGAGCAGGCAGCGGGCTGGCATCGGTAGCCGAAGAGCTCGTGATGAGCCATCACCGAGTCGCACACGGCACCCATCACCTGAAAACGTATCCATTGGAAGATCATTCATGAACAAGCTATTCCACGTACTTCCAGCGCAGCGGGCGGCACTTCTCGCGCTCGGCTTCTCCGCCCTGATTCTCGGCGGCTGTGGCAAGACCGAATCTCCGGCCACCACCGCCAAGGCCGGCACGGCAATGAACAGCGCCGAAGAGCCGCACGCCCCTGCCGAGAAGCCAGGTGAGCACCAGGGCAAGGACGAACACGCTGCGGGCGAGAAAGCCGGGACGCACGCTGGCGAGGCTAGCAAAGAC
>NZ_SPMX01000125.1 GCF_012940005.1 Candidatus Accumulibacter contiguus
TGTTGGAGCAAGTCTTCCACGGAGCATGACAATTCAAGCTCGTCGGCGTCGGCACGACCGCTGGATCCTTGCCGTGGGGGCGACTCCTCGCTGTCTAACCCGTTGCCGTTGCCGTCGATACCATACCAATCGCGGACAATTGCATCGCCGCACCGGCAAACCCGTAACCGGAGAGCAGGCTCCCGGCTTCTTTCGGCGTCTGGATCCTCGCGGGCATCCAGCGCCTGCAAGCAGCGCTTCTCGAGACCGGTGGCTTGCTCGAACAGCAGATCCAGCCGACCTTACCCGAGCGTCAGCCGAAAACCATCGTGGGGGTAGATCTCTTCTGAGGTGTCCTCGATAATCATGGCGCCGAGCATCAGGCGAACCTTCGCGAGCATGAAAGCCGACAACGCGGCACTGTTCTCCAGGACCAACTCTTCGCCCGCTTTCATGGCCTGAACGAGCGGGCCGTAATGGAACGACAGCCGCTGGCCTTCCCAGTATTGAGTCCCGATGAGTTCATCGAGATCAGTATCGTTGGTGCACGCGTAGATCACGTCATTCCTCCAGAGAGCAGAAGGTCTTGCATTGATTAACGGACGATCGCAGGAAGAAATTGAGTCGGAATCTGAAATTGAGGTCCAATTGACCGAATCAAGACTCTCTGGTGGACTGCCTCGCCCGGAGCATCCTTCTGCGAATGGACAACCGAGAAT
>NZ_SPMX01000126.1 GCF_012940005.1 Candidatus Accumulibacter contiguus
GCATCGCACCGCGGCGCTGGTATGACTGGTCGGTGCAGCAAGAGGCCCTGAAACCACGATTGAAAGGATGCTCGGCAGGCCATCGCGCGGACTACGGCGGACCTGACGAGCGCACCGTCGATCGCTGGTGGCAGTGGTTGAAGGCGCGCAGTGATCTCTTCGAGTTTCATCTGCGCGCCCGCTTTGCCGAACTCGGACGGGCGGCAGGATTCGACGCTCTCTGGCGCCAAGTGTTCGCAAGCCTGGGTCTGGCGCGGGCCATGGCCATCCTTGATCACGAGCTGAGCGTCCCTTGATGACCTGACCCCGAACGAGTGGCGGACAGTGGGGGCGCCCGGGCGGGGCCCCCACACAGTTTGCCGTGGTCATAACGTGGCCGTTCTGTTCTCATCACGACTCCCATTCACCCAAAGGAGTCCGCATGAAACCGATCGACCCGAAAGCCTTGTTTCGCCTGTCCGTCCTGGGTCCGCTGGTCAGCCGAGAGCGGCTGGAGCGAGGAGAACTGCAGCAGATCATCCGTGAGCTGGCCGAACGGGAGTACGCCATTCCCGGCACCCGTCGGCGCCATCTGGGCGAGAAGACGATTCAAGGGTGGTACTACACCTACCGAGCCCAAGGCCTTGATGGCCTGATGCCGAAGGCGCGCGCCGACCGCGGGCAATCGAAGCTTTCCGAGGCCATCCAGGCCGCGATTCTGGCAGCCAAGCGGGATAATCCCCGGCGCTCGATTCGCCAGATCCGGCAGTTGCTCGAAACCGCTGGAACCGTCGCTCGCGGGAGTCTGTCGCGATCGACGATCCACCGTCTGCTCCAGCAACACGGTCTTTCCCGCATGACCGGCTCGGCCAGCCTGCCCGAGGAGAGGCGCAGTTTCGTCGCCGCTTCGGCCGGCGCGATCTGGTACAGCGACGTGAT
>NZ_SPMX01000127.1 GCF_012940005.1 Candidatus Accumulibacter contiguus
CCAAACAGGTTGTTTTCGAGGATAGCCGCCGGGAGTATCGCGGGGCTCACGGATCGACGGTTCCCGCAGGCCACCCCGGTTGGCCAGCATGTTCGATCTCGTCGAGGTACATGCGGTGGAACAGACCGAAGGCATACTGCCCAAAGTGCATGGTTCCGCAGGCCGGGTCGAGGAGCGTGATGTCCCGGGCGCGCTTGAACGTCGCGACCTGGCCATCCTCGCCTAGTCGTTGGTACCGAATACGCTCGCCAGTGCGTGGAACCAGATAGTCGGCAACCGGCTGGTCCGAGATCCTTTCGTCCGGCAGTGGCGGCGGTTCTGTGGGAGCGAGCGCCGAGCCTGGATGCATCTGAAGCCATAACCGGCCGAGCGTATTATCGACAAGGACCTTGACAACCCAGGACGGCGTGTAGAACTGGTTGATGACCGCTAGTTCATAGGAGGAGCGCGGCGTGCCCTTGTTCTCATCGCGAACGCGCTTCTTCTCGTCGCGGTTGAAAAACTGGTACACCCAGCCGAGAAAGTCCTGAGCGCGATAGGCGTCCTCGGGCAGATCCTCGTTGATCATCTTGAGGACCCTCGCCAGGGTCGCGTGTGTCGGCCACACACACGCGTACTCGTGGTCGGGATCAAAGAGGACACGGATTTCCTGTGTGATGTACCGGAAGGCAGAGGTCAGGCCGTCGCGGAGGAGATTTTCCTCGGCGCCATCGTCGTATTTGTACTTGCTGCCGCCCGCTGCCCGGTAGTCGCGCAGATAGCGGGAGCGCGCCTGACCCAGAACCGGCGTGATCACCTCGGTCTGCTCGGACGTGCCGTGTGGATTTGCTGGCGGCGGAAGGTAGAGGATCTTCCGCGCCTCCATGGCCTTGATGCCAACGAGACGATTGAGGAGCGTATAGGCGAACTCTCGCTTCACGTTCTCCGTAGCCCC
>NZ_SPMX01000128.1 GCF_012940005.1 Candidatus Accumulibacter contiguus
CAAGGCGCGCCGTCGATCCGCACCGAGAACGCGCTGCTCTCAGCCTATATCTTCGTCGACATCCGCGACCGCGACATCGGCAGCTACGTCGCCGACGCCAAGAAGGCGGTCGCCGAACAGGTCAGCTTCCCGCCCGGCTACTACGTCACCTGGAGCGGCCAGTTCGAGTACATGGAACGGGCTATCGAGAAGATGAAAATCGTCATCCCGGTGACGCTGCTGTCGATCTTCCTGCTGCTCTACCTCAACTTCAAGCGCCTCACCGAAACGCTGATCGTCATGCTCTCGGTGCCTTTTGCGCTGGTCGGCGGCGTCTGGCTGATGTGGTGGCTCGGCTACAACCTGTCGGTCGCCGTCGCCGTGGGCTTCATCGCCTTGGCCGGGGTCGCGACGGAAACCGGGGTGATCATGCTGATTTATCTCGATCATGCTTGGGAAGCGTTGAAAGCCAAACGTCGGACGGATAATCAGGCCCCAACGCTGCACGATCTCTACGAGGCCATCATGGAAGGCGCCGTGGAACGGGTTCGCCCGAAAATGATGACGGTGGTGGCAATCATGGCGGGCCTGCTGCCAATCATGTGGGGCACGGGGACAGGCTCCGAAGTCATGAGCCGCATTGCGGCGCCGATGGTCGGCGGGATGATCTCGTCGACGGTGCTGACGCTCGCGGTCATCCCAGCCATCTACGCTTTGGTCAAGCAGTGGCGAATCAAACGGGGAATGGAGCAATGAGGCACAAGCTTGTTTTGGATTCCTGCATCGCTTCTTGTGGCGATGCTGCCAAGCCTAGCCCTGGCTCAAGGCTGGAGCATTCCCAAACCCGGCCCCGGCCTAATGCCCAATCCCGGCATGGGCAAGGCGCTGTTCGCCAACCACTGTGCGGGCTGTCATGGCGGCGACTTGAAGGGATCGGAAAAGGGGGCCGCCCCTGCTGCACAAGATTTATGAGCCGTCACATCATGCCGATGCGGCATTCCAGTTGGCCGTGGCCAACGGTGTGCGGGCCCATCACTGGAAATTCGGCGACATGGCCCCGGTGAAAGGGGTAACGCCGGACGACGTCGCCCTCGTCACCGCCTATGTACGGGCTGAGCAGCGGAAGGTTGGCATCCAATAGCGGATGGTGCGAACAAAGCACTATAAAGGGAAAAATTGCCCAAAAAAGATGACTCAATGCGACCGTTTGAGGTTGCGATTGCCATTCTTGTGGTGCTCACCACTGGATTGAGAGACCATCATCGCGATGCCTTCGATTTGGCAAAGGCGGTTTTGTTGCGGCTTACGCGGGGCAAGGCATCCGCGCTGGCTTATGTGCGTCGGATTGTCGCTGACAAACTGAACTGCCCCGATGACCCACAGTGGCAAGTTTCTGCAGCGGATTCGAGAGGCTGAGGCAACAAGTCCTTCTGGGGCTAAGCGCCCAGACGTAAGAAGTAATACTCTCTGCGATCGGCACGACAACACGCTGACGAAACAGTGACCGAATTGTAATCCTCCCGTTATTGGGGCGACAGCTACCCACAGGCAAACTCTCCCTACGAGGCAATGAGCCTTGATCGTGCCGCAGGGAGCAAATCATGTCCGCACACAATTCGTTCGCTATCTTCAATGTACCCTCCGACCTCCATTTGGATTTGGTTGCCCGGCTGGTTGACGTGAATCTCGACTGTTTGGAAAGGATGGTTTCCACGCAGTTTTCCCCGATCAAGGAACTCCTTGAGCGAACACCGTCGTTTTCTCTGGATCAACCTGGGCAAACAGGGGCATGGTGGGCTGCCGTAGGCTTTTTCTCCATC